>CAYPRO010000028.1:0-32337 GCA_964413225.1 uncultured Methanoculleus sp.
GGAGATCAAAACTGGAGCATGAAGCAGCTAGTGATCAAAATGGCGCTGTTTAAGCTGGTGAAGAACCGGCCCGGTTTTCGTGTGAGTATCGCCACGCGGTGCTCTCGCCCTCTGAGGCGAGAAGGGAACGCGAAGCACGGGCGGGCGGGGGGATATCGATGCCACTCTGGGAGAGAGATCGAGGAGGGGGAGGCCCCTGCCGCCACTCCCGCGACGAAGAGCCGTCACGATCCACAGCATGAGGATACGCTTGCGGAAGAGGGTTTTGCGCGAGAACAGATCGGATCAGGAGTCCTGCCCCGGACGAGCGACAATCGGGGTGCAGGTTTATCGGTTGCATGCCGGAGCACGGCCCGACCCGCGGCAGTCGGACAGAGGGAGAACGATGGTGACCCAATCAGGTGCGCCGCCGCTTCATTTCATCCAGAAGCTCGCGGCGGACCCCCTCGATGCGCTCGTTCACCATACGGACGAGCGGTTCGTTCTCATAGACGTCATATGAAGGGGCCTCCCGGCATCGAGTCTCCTCAAGCGTCTTGACCTTCGTCAGTTCCCCGATGACGGACTGGGCCATATTCGAGTACTCACCGTTATCGACCTTATCTTTCAGCCACCGATAGAGGTGGCCCGGCAGCCGTACGCCCACCTGCTTGCCTGAGATGCTGTCGGAGAGACCCATTATTCCATTCAGAGATTCCATTTGAACGATTATATTACATTGTTTTTATTTTTCCAACGAGATACCACGAGATAGCTATAGGTATCATTAAGCCGTAAGTAGCACAACACCGATGTATGAAACAGGGCAGGTCGACCGGTTTCGATCTGCCGGAAATCCAAGGTGAGAGGTTGAAATGTCAGAAAACACCCCTATAAATGAGATCGACTTCATGCAAAGCAGGATGGGCTGCCGTGTGCGCGGATCGGATCGGAGGCCGAGGACCGCATGCCCATCAAATGACGACGAGGCCGATGCGTGCGTTCCCTGTCCCTTCTGTGGGAGCCGACGCCGCATCGAGGATGCCGTTATCGTCGATCCCGAGATACATACCCCTCAGCAGTGCTTCCGATGCGGCCGCCGGTTCAATGGTAAAAAGCCGGCGTGCCCCCGGTGCGGGTCTCCGGGAGTGTGTATCGGGGTCGTTAATGCCGTCGAACTCGGCTTCTACGCGCAGTACCGATGCTGCGAATGCAGCCACGGGTTCATGGTGCGGATGAACGGCGGCGGGGATACTCTCAGGTCGTGACGCCGCACCTGGTCCGAACGGATCTACCCCTCTCGCCGTGGATTTACACCGTTATTTCCGGGTAAAAGAGGACGAACTACGTCCCGATCGTCCAGCTGCTCATATAGGTCTCCTGTTCGGGCGTCAGCCTATCGATCGAAAGGCCGAGCGCATCGAGTTTCAACCGTGCCACGGCCTCATCGATTGCGGACGGGACGTCGTGCACACCGGGGAAGAGCTCGCGGCCGTGCTTCGCGATGAACTCGGCGGATAGGGCCTGAACAGCGAAACTCAGATCCATGACCTCGACGGGGTGGCCCATGGCCTTCGGTGTCGCGAGATTCACGAGCCTCCCTTCGGCAAGGATGTGGACAGCTTTGCCATCGAGCATGTAGGTGTCGATGCCATCCCGATGAACAGCGGAGTCCGCGTGCGCTGCAAGCCAATCGACGTCGATTTCGACGTTAAAGTGGCCGGCGTTCGCGAGGATTGCTCCATCCTTCATGTTCGGGAAGTGCTGTCCGGTGATGACGCTCGTATTCCCGGTGGTGGTGACGAATATATCCCCGATGGGGGCCGCCTCATCCATCGTCATGATGTCGAACCCATCCATGTGCGCCTGAAGCGCGCGCCGGGGATCGACCTCGGTCACGATGACGCGGGCGCCGAGGCTCCGGGCCTTCTGGGCAAGCCCCCGGCCGCAGTAGCCGTAACCGGCGACGACGAATCTCTTACCGGCGATGAGGACGTTTGTGGTGATCATGATCGACGCAAGGGAACTCTCGCCGGTGCCGTGGACATTGTCGAAGAAGTGCTTCATAGGCGTATCGTTGACCGCTATGACCGGGAATTTGAGCGCCCCGTCCCGGGCCATGGCGCGGAGGCGGTGGATGCCGGTCGTGGTCTCCTCGCACCCGCCGATGACCGCATCGAGCACATCACGCCGCTCGGTGTGAATCCGGTAGATCAGGTCCATGCCGTCGTCGATGGTGATCGCCGGCCGGGCGTCGAGCACCCGGTCGATGGCCGCGTAGTACTCCTCGACATCAGCCCCCCGCCGGGCGTAGGAGTGAATCCTCTCCTTAGTATTGAGCGCCGCCGAGACGTCGTCCTGGGTCGAGAGGGGGTTGCACCCCGTTATGTAGACCTCTGCGCCGCCGGCCGCAAGCGTCTCGACTAAAACCGCTGTCTTTGCTTCGACGTGCAGGGCCATGCCGACGGTCATGCCGGCAAAAGGCTTCTCCTCGACGAACCGTTCCCGAATGGACGAGAGTACTGGCATGTACTGCCGCGCCCATGTAATCTTAAGATCTCCAGACTCCATCAAACCACCAGACCGGTTATTCTGACCGGGTACTCCCCGATTTGCCTGTAAAGGTATCCTCCCGTATAACTTAAACGTGAGGGGAGGAACGCACCCCCGAAACCCTCATCTCCCATCGCCCCCCACCCGTAGGCATGGTTCTGACGAAGCGGATCATCCCCTGCCTGGACCTCAAGGGCGGGCGGGTCGTCAAAGGAACGCATTTTGTCGGTCTGCGCAATGCAGGCGACCCTGTGGACCTTGCCCGGCGCTACGATGAGCAGGGTGCGGATGAGGTGGTCTTCCTGGATATCGCCGCCACAAGTGAACACCGGGGCACCATCATCGACGTTATCCGGCGGGCAGGAGAGCACCTCACCCTCCCGTTCACCGTCGGCGGCGGCATACGGACGATCGAGGATATAGAGCAGATCATCGGGGCGGGCGCGGATAAGGTGAGCATCAACTCAAGCGCCGTAGAAAACCCAGAACTAATATCAAGGGGTGCCGAAAGGTTTGGCACCCACACGATCGTCGTCGCTATCGATGTCCGGCGTAACTACGCAATGGCGCCGGGAAAGATACCCATAGCCCTTTCTGGCGGCCGGGAGTGCTGGTATGAGGTCGTGACCCACGGCGGGAACAAACCCACGGGGCTTGATGCCGTCGCCTGGGCAAAGGAGGCCGAGAGGCGCGGGGCCGGCGAGATCCTCCTCACCAGCATGGAGACCGATGGGACGAAAGAGGGGTTTGATATACCCATAACAAGAGCAGTCTCTGAAGCGGTCGGCATACCGGTGGTCGCAAGCGGCGGTGTCGGGACGCTTGAAGATTTCTATAATGGGTTTACAGAAGGAAAGGCCGACGCCTGCCTTGCGGCAAGCGTCTTTCATTATGGCGAGCTCACCGTCCGCGAGGTCAAGGAGTACCTGGCTGGGCGGGGTATCCCGGTACGGCTGTAAGGTCGAGAGCAAACGCCGCGACCGGATGTTCAAGGTCGAACGCGCTCAGAACCGCCGGGTGAATCTCCCCAAACACCCCCACGATTCTCCCGCCGGCAAGAATATCCCCCCGGCGGCCATCGATGAACGCCGGGTCCTCCGACTCCCTGACCGTATAGGCAAGCGAGACCTCCCGGCAGAGGACATCCGCCGCAGCGTATGCCTCTGAGAAGTCTGCCGAAGGGTGGATGCTCACCGCCGCGGCCATCTGGGTGGTGGCGCAATCCATGACCACATCGCCCACAGCAAAGAGGCGCTGCGGGAGCTCGCGGTGCTTGTTTGCCTGGAGCATCTCCATGAGAAGGGGGAGAAGGTCGGTTCGGACAACGGTCTGCTCCTCGCTGATCGGGTGGAGCAGCCGGAGCGTCCCGGGAGAGGGCTTGCGCTGCATATTCTGATACAGTACCCGCTCGTTTGAGAGGGTGAACGGCATCATCTCGAGGTACCCAAGGCCGGTCATAACCGATCGGATCGCTCCCGCAATGACGCTGATCGGATGTTCCTGTGCCACGGTCGAGGTCGCCGGGAGGGCGGCATCGAAGTTCTCGATGCCGTAGGCGATCGCCACATCCTCAAATATATCCCAGTCATGGAGGATATCCGAGCGGTAACAGGGGACGAGAACCCTGACCCTTGAGTCGCCGGCCGGCTCCGCCCCAAACCGCATCCGAGAGAGAAGCCGCGCCATATCCTGCGGTGTAAGGGAAATGCCGAGGAGGTGGGAGCACTCATCGACCGAGACGACCCTCTCTCTGGGTGCAAGCGTCGGCATCTCCTCTCCCTCGACCGTGACTGACTCTATCGCCGCCCCGGCCTCGGCAAGGGCGGTGCATATGATGTTTACCGCCGTCATCACAGCCTTCCTGTCGGTGCCGGTGCAGTCGAGGAGTATGTTCTTCGTCGCCGCCGTGACCCTTGTCAGCTCGCCGTTGATGATCGGCGGGAAGGAGAGCACCCGGTCCTTTGCATCGACGATGAGGGGGAACCGGGGAAAACCCTCCACAAGGCGAGCGTAGTCGCGGCCCTTCGGGTGGTCGGCGAGGATCTCATCCATCGTCATATCCCGCTCAAAATCCAGCGGGGCGAATGAGCGGTCCCGTGGCGATGCGATGTAGCGAAACGGCGGCGTCACCGCATCGAGATCGTGGACACCGATCGCCACCTTGGCCCGCCCGCGCCCGACCGCCCAGTGGAGGGCCTCCTGGAGGGCCATAAGGCTCTCGATTGCCTCACCATCGAGGTTGACGTTCCGTATGACCGCTGAAGCGAGGTACGGCCGGATATAGGCAAGCCCCGGATCGATCGAGAAAGTGATCCCTGACGGCCGGACGGAGTAGGCCGGGAGCCCCTCTTCGATACCGAGGAACCCGCGCATTGCCCGGGCGACGCCCTCAGGCGAGTAGAGGTCAGGCCGGTTCGGGAAAAACTCGACGTCCACGTGGTCTTCCTCGATCCGTTCGATGTCGGCCCCGATCATCGGGACACGGTCGATGATCGTCTGCCGGTTGGCCCCGGTCAGCCGTTCCATGTACCGGTAGGGTAACGTTATTATCGCCATCTTCACCGCCTCCCGCCGTATGTGGGAGTCTCGCGGATCCACTCGACATCGCTTTTGTAGAGCTCGCGGAGATCCCGGAGGCCAAGCCGGAGCATCGCCACCCGGCTGATGCCAAGGCCCCACGCGAGAACCGGGTGCTCGATGCCGAAGGGCGCCGTAACCTCCTGCCGGAAGATGCCGGATCCGCCGAGTTCCACCCAGCCGAGGCCGTCGACGTAGACCTCCGGCTCCACGGAGGGCTCGGTGTAGGGGAAATAGCCAGGGCGGAACCGAACCTTATCAAAGCCCATCTTGGCGTAGAACTCTTTTAAGAACCCGAGGAGATGGCGGAAGTTGACACCTTCATCCATGACGATGCCCTCGAGCTGCTCAAACTCCGCAAGGTGGGTGGGATCGATCGCCTCCCGGCGGTATACCCGGCCGATGCAGAACGCCCTCACCGGCGGCTCCGGGTGCTCTGCAAGATACTGGATGGAGAGGCTTGTCGTATGGGTCCTGAGCACGCATTGCTCCGCCTTTGCGGCGCTCCAGGTGCCTCCCCACCCGGTGGATGAAGTCTCGCCGCCATGTTCGTGCATATCGCGGACACGCTCATACCCATCGGGGAGCGGCCAGCGCTCACCGAGGAAGAACGTATCCTGCATCTCCCGCGCCGGGTGGTCCTGCGGCTGGAAGAGGGCATCGAAGTTCCAGAACGAGCTCTGGACGATACCGCCAGCCATCTCCTCAAATCCCATGTCGAGGAGGATGCGACGCATATCGTCGATGAGGCGCTGGTAGGGGTGGATTTTTCCCGGGTAGGCCCGTCTTGGGAGTTTTCCAATGTCGTAACGCCGGAGGGAGAGGTTCCTCCACAAACCGGAGAGGATCTGGTCGCGGGTGAGCGTTCCGGCCTCTTCCCGGAGGTCAAGCCCTCCGGCAAGGACCTCGCGGCCAAGGGGCGTGATCGAGACGGTGTATGTGGTAGTCTCCTCCTCCTGCACAAGCCCGCGCCTGAGGAGATCGACGACCCCTTCACCATCGGTTATAGAACCATTCTCGCTCAATCTATCAAACGCGGCCTCATCGGGTCCGATGGCGGCGTTGCCGGCCTTTTGCACGATCCCATCCCTTATAGCGATCCAGCCCTTCTTTCGCATCCAGCCGATAGCGATACGCGCGAGCGGGTGCGCCTGGAGGTCCCGCATGGGGATGGTCTCATCGAAACTCTCAAGCACCTGCCGCTCGGGAAGGCCCTTTGCAAGGTAAGCCCGCCCCTCGTCGGTCGGGACATACCTCCGGACGATGTGCTTCTCGATATCCACAAGCCCCCGCTCGCCGGCAAGGTTTGCATACTGCACCACCGCCTCCCGGCGGGCATCCATCAGGTCGGCAAGGGTGGCCGCGTCAGCCGATCCTACCGGTCCCAGGGCAGCCAGGAGTCTTTTTTCGTTTAACGTCAGCTCCATGTCACACCTCCTCTGCAAGGTGCTCGACCGCATCCATCTTCTCCCGCAGATCCACAAGAAACGCCTGCACACGCTCGTTTACCTCTTTTTTGCACTGCCCGCAGGTGAGTTCGCCGCTCTCGCATCGGCGGCGCAGATCGGCAAGTTCCAGATCGTCTTCGAGCATATGGAAGAGGTTTAAGAGGTAGATGGGGCAGGCGTCCGGCTCTCCCCCAAGACGCCTCTGCTCCTCAAGCGTCATTCGCCCACCCGTCAGAGCGCCCATGATCTTCTTCCTGACCGATCTTTCGTCCTCGTAGAACCCGAACAGGCTCTCGGGCACGCTGCTTGACATCTTCCCGCCCATGAGGCCGGGCATGAATATGTGGTAGGTCGATGAGGGAAGATAGAACCCAAACCCCCCGTGAGCACGCTCAATGCCGCGGACGGTATCCTCGACCCAAGAGAGCGGCACGCCGGTGATATCCACGTGGCCCGCATACTTCTTTGAACCGGGGAACGTGCGGTGCACGGCTTCAAGCGCCTCGGGAGGGGCATTTTTAGATCGGACGCTGATATGATCACCCCGGTCCTCGACCGTGAACATCCTGAACTTATAGGCCACATCCCGTGTGAGCCGTATGTGCGGATCCTGGTCAAGGCCGACCGGGACGATCGTGGGGGCCGGGCCGGCGTCGAGCTGCGGGTAGAGTATATCGGCCACCTGGGTGATGACGCTCATAGCGTGCGAGAGCGATGTATCGGGCCCAAACCCGTAGATCGCCGCAAGCTCCGAGAAGTTCACCTTCGTGGATGCCTCAAACGCGAGATCCTTGAGACGCTCGTTTTCGCTCTGGTAGTAGGTCGTGCCGGTAAATCCGAGAGCGTAGAGGGCTTTGAGGTACTCCTTTCCATACTCGCGGCACTTCTCCCACGATATGCCGCGAACCGCGTGCGCTTCCCGGTCGGCTATGGCGACGTAGCCGTTTCCGCCCTGCCGGACGTGCCAGACCACCTCCTTCATGACCATCAGGTGCCCCAGATGCGGGAGACCTGAAGGCATGAACCCGGTCAGAACGTGAAACGGCGTGCGGTTCCGGATGGCGTCAGCGATCAGGCCGTAATCCCGGCCTCCGACGACGACACCCCTGCGTATAAACGGCGGTACCTCGGGAAGCCTCTCTGCGACCTCACCGATAGGCTCGATGCCGAACTCGGCAAAGAGTCGATCTACATCGACGGTCTGATTGCTCGACCACGGGTTCATTCCGGATTGCATGGAAGGACGCTCACAGTTTGATTCGGGCAAATTCGGTGTATCTTATATTGCTATTGTATATGCAGGCAAAGAACATCTTCTTTTTGACACTGTGGGCAAGCCTGACCGACCGGGAGACGGCGCTCATAGGCGTGGATGTCCCGGCGGTGACGGCGTGGACGAGCATCTCGGAGTGGGTTTTCTTTCCTGAATAGACGCGGAAATGGTGGCCAAACTTGTACCCGGTTCGGGGGATGTAGCCTTTCTCCCGGAGATCGGAAAATACCCGCTCTTTTTCGAGGATCTCGATGTCTTTTTCAGCCGCAAGGGTGAGGAACTCTTCTGCGGCCAGCGGCTCCCCATCCCGCGCGACGGTGAGACACCCTTTGCGCATGAGGTAGATCGACTCGACCGGGCGGAGGAGGAGCCTCTCGGGATCAAGCCGTTTGCCGTACCAGTTCTCCTCGATGGGCATCCCCGGGGGCAGGTGGGCGAGAGCGTATGTGCCAAAGAGGGAGGCCTCGACCGGTCTATCGCACCCTGCCGGCTCCCCGACACCGGGGAGATCCTGCACCCGCACCTCGTAGTAGGTAAGTTCGTCCTCATCGTCCACGATCGCGAGGAGGTACTGTTTTCTCATGTTGGCCGCGGCGAGGACTTCCTCGTCCAGGTGCTCGAAAACTATGAGATCCCGCTCGGAGAGGACGCGAATCAGGTACTGGGACCGGCCGGCTCCGGGCTTGTGGCCGCGACGGAAGACGCGGAAGTCGTGCGGGCCGGGCTGGACAACGTATCCCCGCTCGCGGATATCGCGGTAGACGAGGTACCGGCGGACGAAGTTCGGCTGGCCGGCAAAGAGACCGAGCAGGGCATCGAAAGTGAAATCCTTCACAGCGATCTTGCCCCTCTCCATGAGGTAGAGCGCCTCCTCAGGAGAGAGCCGGAGATCGGTGCCCTCAAGCCTCCCATACCCACCCTGCTCGTAGAGCGTGCGCCCTTCGCCGCCAAGGCGCACCCAGGTTCCGTCGAATGTCGCCAACACGTGGTAGAGCTATAGGGGGTCTGCCTTCTTTAAGGGATTGCCGGCCCACCCTTACCCTGGCCCTGGTGGGAAAACCACTAAATATTTGGCTTAATGGGCCGCAACAATGATCGATTCCATGATGGAAATATACCGATACTTACGGCGATCCGGGCTGATCTTGGCGGCTCTGCTCATAACGGCGGCTATGGCAATCCCTGTCGTCGCTGCAGGCGGCTTTTCTCCATCGATCACCTGGAATAAAACATTCTCACCGGAGGAGAACTGCAAGTTCGATGCCGTTGCCGGCACGGCGGACGGCGGCTATATCGTCCTCGGCTCAGCCCTCACTGACTCAGGCGAAGACCTGCTGCTCATAAAGACCGACGGCCGGGGAGGCGAGGTATGGATGGAAAGGTTTCCCGGCATGGCGGCGGCATCTGTCGCAGAGACCTCTGACGGCGGGTATATCGCCGCCGGATACAACGTCACGCCCGACCAGAACAGCTCCTATCAGGGCAGTTCGCTCCTGATCAGGACCGATGCCGCCGGGAAAGAGGTGTGGCGGCAGGTTATTTCGGGCGAGAAGGTCTCGGCGATCCGGCCGACGGCTGACGGCGGCTACGCCGTCGTCGGGTGGCTCTGGGATCCTCCGGGTTCGTCAAATGACACAACCTCGGTCATAACGAAGACCGACGGCAACGGCATGCCTCTATGGAACCGGACGTTCCCCGGGGCCGCAGCAAACGCAGGGGTTGTGACCGCCGACGGCGGCTACATCATCGGCGGCACGAAGTCGCCTTTCACCTACGATATCGGGGATGCGTTCCTCGTCCGCCTCGATGCCGGCGGCAACACGCTCTGGGAGAAGAACTACGCCGTCCCGGTCATATTCGATGTGAAGGAGACGGCTGATGATGGGATCATCTACTCAGGGAACTTCTGGTACGGCCGTGTCGATGCGAAGGGCGGCGAGGTCTGGATCAGGAACATGGAGGGGCGCGCCGGCTACGCCGTCGCCCTGCGCCCCGCCGGGGGGTACATGATCGCAGGCACCGATATAAGGAGCGGTGAGGCCTTTGCCATCGGGACGGATGGGGATGGAGCAATCCAGTGGAACACGACGATCCCGGGCGCCAGGGCATACGCGGCGGATAGCTCCCGGGATGGCTACATCCTTGCGGGCATTCGGCTCATCCCGCCCGTAGCAAGCGCCGCATGGCTTGCCGGCCTCGATGAGGTCCCGGCATCAAGCCCGGCGGCACCCGGATTTTGTGCGATCGGTGCCGGGGCGGCCCTCCTCGTCCTCCTCTTTGCGGGGAGGAAGAGGAGGGAATAACCCTCTTTCTCTCACTCGTCAGGGGTTTTTCCGCCGCAGGTAGATCAGCACCCCCGCCCCCACGATGATGAGGGTAAAGAGGCCCGGGTCCTCACAAGACCGGTCTCGCCGAGGGGGAGGGGTGGTCGCGACAATCGTCTGTGCGGGCGCATTCCAGGTCGGGTTTACCGAACAGGAAGCGCCGCCGGTCGATGGCCGGGTCTTCGAGGTTTTATGGTGCGGATAGATGTCTGCCGGGAGGCTCAATCCCCGGCGAGTTCGCGAACTTTTGTTATGTTCCCATCGTCGCCCCGCAGATCGTCTACCGGCGTCTCGCATATGAGCGGGCATCTCCTTATGGCCGGGCGGCTGAGGATATGCCGAAATCCATCTTCACCGATCGCCCCTAGCCCTATATGCTCGTGCCGGTCCAGCCCGCTCCCGAGCTTGCCCTTGCAGTCGTTGAGGTGTATGACCCGGAGGTGGGAGAGACCGATCCGATCGTCAAGCTCCCCGAGGACCGCATCGACCCCCTCTCCGGTTCGGAGATCGTAGCCGGCGGCAAAGGCGTGGCAGGTGTCAAAACATATGCCGACCCTTCCCTCCGCACCGATACCCTCAAATATCCGGCCGATATCCTCGATCGTCGACCCGACGCTGTTCTTCTCACCGGCGGTGTTCTCAAGGAGGAGCATCACGCCGCCCGCACTCGAGTCATCGAACGCCCGGTCGATAGCGGCGACGACCCGTTCCTGCCCCACCCCTGTCCCGGCGCCGCGGTGGTGGCCGAGGTGGGTCACGAGGTAGGGTATACCGAGGGCCTCGCACCGCCGGAGCTCATAGGTGAGCGCCGCAACCGACTTTTCGTATATCTCGTCGTCGGGCGATGCCAGGTTTGGGAGGTAGGGCATGTGATCGACGACCGGGCCGATGCCGGATGCGTCCGATGCCCTCCGGAACGCATCGATTGAATCCGAATCGAGATCTTTTGCCTTCCAGCCCCGGGGGTTTCGGGTAAATATCTGAAACGTATCGCAACCCGCATCGAGGGCCCGCCCGACCGCAAGGTCGATCGAGCCCGCGATGGAGACGTGGCATCCCACCAGCACCATACACTAAACCTTGGCGGGAGAGGGTTTAGGGCTTCCCCCGCCCGACCTCGCGGAGCACCGCCGCTCCAAACTCCCTTGTGCCGGCGGTCCCGCCGATATCGGTGGTCCGGATGCCAGCACAGAGCACCCGCTCGACCGCCTCCTCGACGGCCGCCGCAGATTCCGGGTCGCCTATGTGAGCAAGAAGCATCGCGCCGCTCCGTATAGCTGCGACGGGGTTTGCTATGTTTCTCCCCGCTATGTCGGGTGCGCTCCCGTGCACGGGCTCAAAGAGGGCGGCATGCTCCCCTATGTTCGCGCTCGGGAGCATGCCGAGCCCTCCGACGAGGTATGCGGCGACATCGGAGAGTATATCCCCGAATATGTTGGTCGTCACGATGACATCGTAACGGTCGGGGTGCATGAGGAGGTCGAGCGCAAGCGCATCGATGTAACGGGCCGTGCAGGGGATCCCCTCCCGTGCGGCCGTCGTCGTGCAGACATCGACGAAGAGGCAGTCCGACTTCAAGACGTTTGCCTTGTTCCCCACGGTGAGGTGCCGGCGGGATTTTGCGAGGGTGCAGGCGTAGCAGGCGATCCGCTCGCTCCCCCGGCGGGAGACGACGCGGACGGTGCAGGAGCGGTCGGGTTCCGCCCACTCTATACCGGAGTAGAGCCCTTCGGTGTTCTCCCGCACGATGACGACATCGACCCCGTCCCCCCTGATCGGGCGCACGTTTGCATAGAGGTCGAGGGCGTGGCGGAGCCGGAGGACGACGCTTCCATAGTTCGGGTCAGGAGGCGTCGTGACGGCTCCAAAGAGGATGGCGTCCGCCGATGCGAGATCGGTAACCGTCTCCTCCCCGCAGGCGCACCCGGTACGCTCCCAGAGACCGTAGCCCGCATCGACATCGAAGAACTCTATGTCGGGGCGGACGGCCGCGAGGATTGCGCGGGCGACCGGGATGACCTCATGCCCGATTCCATCGCCCTCAACGACCGCTACCTTCTTCACCATCTCGCTTCCTCCACGCGGCCGCAACGTGCCGAACCGCTTCGGCGATCTCCCATGACGACGCCCCCCAGTGGACCACAGCGCCGAACATACCGTTCCAGCGCCCAGGACCGCTCCGCTCGCTCCGGCAGCACCGGGCGATGAACGGTTCGGCCGCCACCTCCCCGAGCGGGCAGATGCTCTCCACCGTTATATCCTCCCCGTAGCACTCCCGCGCAAGGTCTTTTGCCGTCAGGCATCCCGCGACCCGGTCGCCCGGGCGGATGGGGTCCGAATCGACCGTGCGGGGAAAACCGGCCGCACGGCATGGATAGACGTCGGCCTCGATCTCTCTTATGTCCCGAACGTGGTGCTCGAAGATGACCTCAAGGTCGCCAAAGAGCCCCGTCTTCTCAAGGTCGATAAGCGTGGCCGAGAGGTGAGGGCGGGGCGGTGTGATGTCGTAGACGTGAAGCCTGAGGAACCCTGAGAGATCAGGATCGAGCACGAACGTGGTCTGGCCGCCGTGGCCGGAGAAGACGGTGCACCGGTGTCCGGTTTGGAGCGCTGCCCGGACGAGAGCCGTCCTGTCCTGGACGTTCACCGGGTCGGGGTAACGGCAGACATCGGCACCGGCAGCAAGCACCCGGGCGGAGAGGGGCTTCCGCATAAGGCCGGTACCGGTCGGATCTACATCGACCTCGATCACCTCCGTGCCCTCCGGTGTCTCCCGTATCATGTAGCGCGAGAGGAAGTAGACCTGGCTTCCGCACGGTGTCCCGGTCACGGTCCCGACATACTTGCAGTGCGGGGGAAATATCATCGGCCCGACCTCCAGTAGGGCACCAGCCCGCCGGCCCGGAGGATGGCAACCATCTTCTCCGAGAGCGCCCGGGCGGGATAGCGCACCCCGTCTACCTCCACCCACCCGCCATCGAGGTCGAAGGCGACGCGGGCGCCGTCGGTACAGGCGACGGACGCCTCGATAACCGGGAGGCCCACGTTGACGGCGTTTCGGAAGAATATGCGGGCAAACGACTCCGCGACGACGCCGACGACGCCGGCCTCTTTGAGGGCGACCACCGCCTGCTCCCTTGATGATCCGCACCCCATGTTCCTCCCGGCGACGATGACGGCACCGCGGATCCTCCCGGCAAGAGAGGGGTCGAGATCCTCAAAGGCGTGCTCCGCCCAGACGGATCGATCCTTTGTCCGGAGGTAACGGCCCGCTATGATGATGTCGGTGTCTATGTCGCTCCCAAGGCAGACTGCCGGCCCAACTCCCTGCATCACGCCACCTCCGGTGCGGTGATGACGCCTGAAAGAGCGCTTGCGGCGGCGGTGGCGACCGACGAGAGGTATATCTCGGCGCCTACGCCCATCCGGTTCTTGAAGTTTCTGTTCGCTGTCGAGAGGCAGATCTCGCCTTCCCCCATAACGCCTTCGTGCGCCCCAAGGCAGGGCCCGCACCCGGGCGGTCCCACCATGCACCCCGCCTCAACGATATCGGCGAGGACGCCGGTGGCGATCGCCCGGAGGAGGACCGCGCGCGAGGCGGGGACGACTATGGTGCGAACCGCCACCTTCTTCCCCTGGACGGCCCGGGCAAACCGGGCAAGATCCTCGTAACGGCCGTTCGTGCAGGTTCCGACGAAGACCTGGTCGAGCGGCGTGCCTGCGAGATCCGCCGCCTCCCGGACGGTATCCACCCGGTGCGGGACGGCGACGAGGGGCACGATGTCGCCGAGATCGATATCCACTTCCCGCGCATAAAAGCAGTCCTCCGGCATCTGGGGCTGTGCCGGAACATCGTGCTCCGCAAGATGGCGGAGGGTGACCGCATCGGCGTAGAACATGCCGGTCTTTGCCCCGGTCTCGACCGCCATGTTGCAGAGGGTCAGCCGTCCGTCCATGGAGATCCCCGCTGCTCCGTCGCCCGTAAACTCAATCGCCCGATAAGTCGCCCCTTCCATGCCGAGTCTCGCGATATAGGTAAGGGCGATATCCTTTGCCTCTGCGGGGCCTTTGAGCCCCCCCGTGAGGTTGACCGCTATAGTCTCCGGCACCCGAAACCACGTCGCCCCCGACGCCCATATCGCCGCCATATCGGTCGCGCCGACGCCGGTGGCAAACGCACCGAGGGCGCCGAGGGTGCATGTGTGGGAGTCGGCGCCGAGGACGATCATGCCGGGCCGGACGACGCCCTCGCTCATCACCTGGTGGCAGATCCCCCCACCGGCATCCGAGAGGTCTATCCCCGACGCCCGGGCATACCCGCGGAGCTCCGCCTGGAGCGTCGCCGTCGTCCCTGTGTTTGCCGGGACGATGTGGTCGAATATGAGGCGCAGCCGCTCGGGGTGAGGGAGGCTCTCCACGCCCATATCCCGGAGCGCTTCGCGGGCAAGGACGCCGGTCCCGTCGTGGGCAAAGGCGATATCGACATCGCGGTCCACATATGTGCCGGCGGGGGCGCCGAGTATCCTCTCTGAGAGCGTGCTCACGAGAGGACCCCCGCCTTTGCCATCCTGAGGAACCCGCAGAGAACCTCGGGGGTGACGCTGCACTTCCCCTCGCTCCTCTGTTTGATCTGCTCAAGCACCCACCGCGCCTCCTTATCAGAGAGTTCAAACCCGTAGGCCTGTGCTATGTGGTCGAGCGCCTTCCTCCCCGTATGCTTCCCGAGGACGAACCGCCGTTCGCCGCCCACCATCTCGGGGAGGACGAACTCGTATGTCGCCGGATCCTCAAGTATGGCGGCGATATGGATCCCGCTCTCGTGAGCAAAGGCGTTCTCGCCTACGACCGGCCGGGTGCGTTCCGGAGTCACGCCCGAGCACCGGGCGACCAGACGCGATATATCCTGCAGGCGGGTGAGGTCGTAGCGGTCGATGCCGCCCTTCATCCGCAGGGCGACGAGCACCTGCTCGAGCGCCGCGTTTCCCGCACGCTCCCCTATGCCGTTGACGGTGGTGTGGAGCTGAAACGCCCCGGCGGCAGCCGCCGTGATGGTGTTTGCGGCCGCAAACCCGAGATCGTTGTGGCAGTGGATGCAGAGCGGGTGGGAGACGTCGCCGAGTATACGGGATATGACCGCGAGGGTCTCAAGCGGTGTGAGGCATCCTACCGTATCGGCGAAACTGACGAGGTCGGCGCCGCACTCGGCGCCCCGGGTGTACATCTCTATGAGGAACGCCGGATCGGTTCGGGAAGCGTCTTCCGCCGCAAACCGCACCTGCACGCCGTGGTCGGATGCAAACTCCACCATATTGAGGGCATCCTCAAGCACCCCGGCGCGGGGTTTTTTGTACTTGTGCCGTATGTGGAGGTCGGATGTCGCTATGAATATGCTGACCATATCCACATCGCAGTCGAGGGCCGCCTCGACGTCGGGCCTGAGCGCCCGGGCAAGGCAGCAGACCCTGGCAGATAGGCTGGCGCGAGCAATGGCCGCGACACATTCCTTCTCCGCCGCAGAGACCGCAGGGAACCCGGCCTCGATCACCTCCACGCCGATCTCATCGAGTGCTCGCGCGATCTCCATCTTCTCATCGCGGGTAAACGAGACGCCGGGGGTCTGCTCCCCGTCTCGTAGCGTTACATCACAGATCTCTATATTCCAGGGTAACATGGTGCGCACCTTCAGGGCAGGTTCCTTTGATCACCACCGTCCGGGGCCCCTCCTCCGGGAGGGTGAGGACCCGGCAAAGCGTACCCGTATCGTCGGCGGCGCAGACGATCGGTTCCGCCCAGGCGATGTAGCGAAGGATGTCGGGGACGGGGTGACCGCCGGTCATCCCCATCCGGTTGTTCGCAAGTACGATACAGAGGAGCGGGAGGCTCCGCTCATAGACATCGATGAGGGCGTTCTGTCCCGAGTGCAGGAGGGCGTAGTCGCCAATGAGAGCGACACCCGGGCCGGTCGCGGCCACGGCAACCGATGACCCAAGGCCGTATGTCGCAATCCCCACCCGGTAGGGCGGATTCATGGCAAGGATTGCGCATCCAGCGTCGCAGGCGACCTGCATACCGCGTTCGGAGAGTATGGCAAGGGCGGGGTGGAACGGGCAGTCCCGGCAGAACGTCCGGGAGTAGCCGCGGGTGGAGTAGCGTTCAGGCTCTCCGGCGGGGTCGGGGGGCTCAAGCAGCCGGTGCTCTCTAAGGAAGGAGCGGCCGGCGAGAGGAAGAGCGGCAAGCGTATCCGGATCCGCCGGCGGCGGGTAGACGGTGACGGCATGGAACGCTCCTCTGTCACGGCGGTTGAGTGGCGACGAGCGCGACCAGGCGAACATGGCCGCCGTCCGGTTCTCGGCCGCCTGCGCCCGACCGGCCATCGTGAGGCCGGGTTTTGCGAGGCTTCCTTCCCGATCGTTACGGCAAGTGGCGGGCTCTCGGGCATCGGCATCGAGGAGGGCGGGCGTGACCCGGACGATGGCAACGCGGGAGAAGGTCTCCGAGGCCTCGAACGCCGCCTCGACGGCCGGGGCGATCGTCTCCTCGTCGGGCTCGATGACCGGCACCCGGGCGACCTCGCCGTAGTAGCGGGAGTCCTGCACGACGTCGGATCCGGCCGCACGCATATCGTCGCCGACGACGACCACGACGCCGGATCGGAGGCCCTGAGCCGTCGCATGCACGAGAGGGTCCACACAGGCGTTGAGGCCGACATGCTTGACTATAACGGCGGCCCGACGCCCGGAGAGGGAGTCGCCGAGGGCGTACTCAAGCGCCGTCTTCTCGTTTACGGTTATCGCGGCGCCCGTCCGTTCGGCAAGCCCCGATATAGGGTAGCCCGGGACGGTGTAGAACCGGTCGGCCGACCGGCGGAGGGCGACGGCAAGCGCCTCCTCGCCCCTCATGTGTCCCTCCCCGGCACAATATCGCACCCCGTGCACGCCGGGCACATCGTCAGCGCATCCCCCGGGTCGAGCCCTGCCTTCTTCAGGATACGTTCGTGGATGGCACAGAGACGGAGCAGACGATCGGCGGACGGCCGGTCCCAGTCGGCGAGGGATGCCGCCGGGGTGAGCGGGCGAAGGACCGGTATGACCCCGGCCGCAGCAAGGTCGGTCATGACCCGCTCAAGATCCTCATCGGTCTCACCGAGGCCGACGATGATGTTTGTAAAGACCCGACCCCGCCCAAAGAGCGCCACGGACGACCGGAGCGCCTCGTGGACCGCCTCCCACGAGAGGCCGGGGCACATATCATGAAAGAGGGCTTTGGTCGCCGCCTCGATGTTGAACTTCACCTCGACGACGCCGAGGGCGCGGAGCCGGGCCGGTGTGCCGGGGCACGGGTATATTGAGACACCTATGGGGAGGTTGAACGGTGCGAGCGCCGAGACGACATCAAGGACGTAGGCCTCCTCCTCCTCGATGGATGAGGCGACGCCGCTCGTGAGCGATATGGCGTCGATACGGTCGGCCACGCTCTCGACCAGATCCACGATCTCGGCTACGCTCTTCCGCCGCCCAGAAAGACCCGGCACCGTGCAGTAGCGACAGCAGAATATGCACGCCCCGCTGACGGTGATGTAGGCCTGGCGGGGGCAGTGGAGAGCGGCGGGCTCGAGCTGGCCGTGGATCAGAGCACCGTCGATGAGGAGGTCTGCCTCGCCCCATCCCCGGTGGATGATCTCGATCGAACTTGCATCGTCGATACCGGTTCGGACCCGCCGACCCCGACCATCGGAGAAGAAGAGCGAGCCGGGCGAGCCTGCCGAGGGGCCGGCGGCAGAGCGGGATACGTATAGGTCCGCGGGCTCGCCTGAGAGACGGATGAAGCCTTCTTCGAGCAATCGGGCTTTCAGCCGGACCCATTCCATAGCGCCAGCGCCTCCTCGTAGCGCGTGAAGAACGGTATGGCCGCCACCGCCCCGATCACACCCCGGCCGTCCATCCGGATGGAGAGCCTCTCATCGCTTATGGCGGCAAGATCCTGCAGCGAGACCTCGCCCCGCTTCACCCTTGCGCCGAAATCCTCGAGTGGTGCGGTATCAAACCCCCGCCAGACCGCCATGCCGGTCTCCTCGGAGAGGGTGTACTCGCAGAGGAGGTCGCGGTAGTGCCGGGCAAGTCCGTCGGGGTCGGACGACCCAAACTCGCAGGCTATGGCGACGCAGTTCTTGGTCCGGTAGGGGACCGGGAAGAGCTGGACGATGGTGTGGGAGATGTAGCGGGAGCGATCGTCCTCGACGGCGCGCGCTATGTTGTGGGCGAGCGTCCATGTGGCGCCCTCCGTGGGGGTGTCGGTGTCGTCGATACCTATGATCACGCGCTCGCGGCGGGGGAGCCATACCGTCGAGCCCGCCAACCGCCCGCCACCGGCGGGATCGCTTTCGTAACGGAGAACGCCCGCCGCCGATGCGCGGCAGATGGATGCCCCCACGCCGCCGCCCCCAAGGCCCCGGTAGGTTATGGCGATCTCCTCATCATCGACAGCGACGCTGGCGATCCCCGCCGGGAAGACCGAACCCTCAAGAGCGAGGTCGGCCGTCCCGGTCGAGAGGATGTAGCGGTTGGTCGCGCCCACGGTGCGGACGGAGCGGACGAGCGGGCTCTGCGCGTAGTGGCGCTTCACCCACATGGCGCCGCCGGTGCAGTCGAAGAACTCGATGAGTTCCACCTGGTCGGCGCTCTCGTCCGCTACCGCTACGATCTGAGGGTAGCGTATCGTGTAGGGATCAGAAAGTCTCTCCATAGAGCCCTGCCGCCTCGACGCCCTTGTTCCCCCAGAGAACAGCGCCGAGCGCTCCTATCCTTCCTTTCCGTGCGTTCGAGTCGATGAACCGGATGCCCATGCGGGCGGCCTCCGCCTCCGCATCGTCGATCGTCAGGATCTCGGTCTTGACCCTTTTCGCGTAAGCCGACTCCTCTGCAAACGCTATCCCCCGATAGATGGCGATGCCGGTATCCTTGCTGACTGCTCCCGACTCGACGAAGTCGCGGACGTACTCGAGGAGGGCATCCACCTTCCCCGGCCGGACGGCGAAGTTCAGGGCGGAACCGACGCAGTTGGTGGTCTTTTTGGGGACGGCGGGGTTGAGCTGAACAAGGCGCATGTCCAGGTACTCGACGCCCGGGATCGTGCAGGCCTCGGCGCACTTGAGAGCGAGGACCCACGTGGCACCCTCTTCGCGGGTATCGGTATCGTCGATACCGATCGTCACCTTCTCGTAGAGCGGCGATACGATGCGGACCCGACAGACCCGGGCGCCGCCTATACGGAGGTCGTCCTCCGTCGGGTACTCGGCCCGGATCACCCCCGGCGCCTGGGGGAGGCAGGCGGCGACGCCGACGCCAGCCCCTGCGATCCCCGACCACGTCGTCACCACCTCGTCCCCGACGACCTCGACCCCTTCGAGCGCCTGCCCGCCGATCTCTTTGCCCGCCGCCCCGAACTTTGCCGGCGATACCCCAAGGCGGGCAAGCATCGTCATCGTCGTGCCCTCGACGTGGCAGGATCGGATTGCACCGCCCGCCCGGATGCGGTTTGCCGCATCCCACTCGATCGTCCCTCTGGCCCGGCAATGCTCGCGGATCTCCGCAAGGCCGGCTTTCTGGTCGACCATGGCGAGGTACTTCATAGAGAAGAGCGGCCCGAACCGGGCCCTGACGTCATCGGGTGTAAGCGCAATCATGATGTCACCGGAATTTTCGTTAACAGGATTGTCGGTGATAACGATATTTAAGGAGATCGATTGCGGGGATCAAGAGAGCGAAGAACGGGGCCTGATGGAGAGGTGGACGGAAGCAGAAGGTGTAATACGCATACCGGGGGCCCGGAGCGGCGGGGGGGCGACGGTCTTTCCAGG
Source organism: uncultured Methanoculleus sp. (assembly GCA_964413225.1). GTDB lineage: Archaea > Halobacteriota > Methanomicrobia > Methanomicrobiales > Methanoculleaceae > Methanoculleus. Next base: position 20,011 of record CAYPRO010000028.1, read on the forward strand.
TGAGCAGCATCGCCACGAGGAGGGAAAAACCCGCCCGCACCGGCAACTCCATATGCAAGACAGTTCCGGAGAACCGTAACAAAAAAGATTAGAGATAATCCGCAAGGACATCCTTGAGGTCGAACTTAAACGGACCGAGGCTGCCGCCGAAGTTCCCGGCGCTGATGAACTTCACGCCCGGAACCTTCGTTGCAGCCCGGATGCCCTCGGCCATAGCGGCCTTGACCGAATCCTCATCGACGCCGTCGATGACGATCTCGTATATGGCTTTGACGCCTTCGGGCACCTTGCTCCCCTCGACCTTATCGCGGAGGGTCGGGCAGTAGGCCTCGTTCGTGCTTGCGCTCATGAACTTGTACTTCTTGCTCCCGATCTTTGAGCCGCTCGCGACGATGCCGCCCGGGAAAGGTGTGATGACACCGCAGACACCGCTGATTGCATCGACCGCCGCCTGCGCGGCCATAAGGGCTGCCATCTGGTTTTCGCCCATGATGAAGAAGTTACCGCCGGCAACACCCTTGATGGCGCCAAACTCCTCCTCGCCTATATACTCGCCCTCCATGATCGGTATGGCCCAGACCGTCCTGCCGCCGACCTCGCGCTTCTGCTCGTAGCCGTCGCCGAAGAAGTGAAGCTTGACCGGGAGTTTCTCTGCAACCTCGGCTACGACATCGGATAGACCATCAAAGACCGCCGTCGTCGGTGCGGTGAGGATGCACTCGCCGAGCCGCTCAACGACCCGCTCCTTGAGTTTCTTCTTGCTTGCACATATCAGGATGGCATAACCGGGCCGGCCGTCGGGGGTCTCGTCGGCGGGGACGAAGCAGTCGATGCCCGCCTCGCATGGACACCCTATGGTGGATGTGGCAAAACCGACGGCCTCCACTGCCGCCTTGTATGCCCACTCCTCGGTGACGGCGGTGATGATGGGCCGCGCCACCCAGGTCGGGAACGCCTCTGCATAAGTATCGTCGATAGTAACGCCATTCAGTTCCATGGACAGAATACACCTCGTTTGCTACAGTGTCACGATACGGACAGAATAAGGTTTCTTTTTCTCCCGGCGGTGGTACACCGCGCCGCCGGAATGTGAAGGCCGGGATTGCGCGCGCGCCCGGCGGCCGGGTTGCAATATATGTGAAGTCCCCTGGTTATGCCGTCGGAGCGCGAGACACACGCATATCCCGGCCCATAATCCCGCCGGATAGGCCTCTCCGACATGTGGCGGAGAACTGCGGGCACAGGATCGTAATGGATATAACAGGGTGGTGCATGCGCTTGCGCAAAGAGAGGAAAGCCAATGGATGCGAAAACGGTTGCCACCCAAACCGCGCAGTGGGTGGGAGGCTCTTTTCAGCAGGAGAGTGGGAATTATCGTCAGTTTCCCGGAAGATTCAGCCAGCTATTAACGGTGCTGGCCGGGATTGGCCACCAATTTTCACCAGCTGGCTCGATTTGAAATTTAAGGTTTTCGTTTTGCTTTTCTGCCCCGGGATCTGTTTAGCGGCGAGATTTGGGGCATCGGATTAACATAACAACTATTTTAATTTATAAAACTTGACAGATAATCATAGTTCTGGAATATAAGACTGCCGAATTTCAGAAAGTTTATGTATATTCTTTGACTATTCTTTTTATATCGATTTTTAATCGATCAGATCTGGTGCGTGATAACCATGGCATTTGCATTGCACATCAATATGGAACGATGTACAGGCTGCAATAACTGCGTGGTGGCATGTCCGGTCAACGCTCTCGAGCTCCATACCGAAGAACCGGTAACCAAGGAGAAGATCTACAAGGTCAAGGACGGCAAAGCCATCATCCTTGACTTTAACTCCGAGCTCTGCGCCGGTTGCGGCGTATGCGTCGAGGCCTGCCCCTACGATGTTATCAAGCTTGCAGGACCGTGGGAGAACCGGGCAAGGGCCCGAAGAGTGGAAGCCTAGGAGTGATACTAAAATATGGCACTGTTTCCAAAGTATTCCAAAACGCGGGAAGGACAGAACGTCATCATGGAGCAGAGGCTCCTCAAGGCGGTCAATGACCTGATCCTGAACGCAGAGACCTGCACGGGCTGCGGCATCTGTGTCGACGCCTGCCCCGAGGAGGCAATCGTGCTCGGACCTGTCGGTGCGGCACGCCGTGGGGCAGTTGATGAGGCAGCACCCGTCGATGTCAACCCCGAGAAGTGTTCGTACTGTGGCGTCTGCGTCATCATGTGTCCCTTCAATGCGATGACACTCAAGGTAGACGGAGAGGAGAGGCTGCCGATCCTTGAGAAAGAAGGATTCCCAACATATGATATGGTCACCGTGATCGACGAGGAGAAGTGCGACCGGTGTACCATCTGCGAGGAAGTCTGCCCAAGAGACGCCATCAACCGCGATGTCCCCGCCTTTGAGGGCGGTGATGTGGCTGGCAGATCGCGCGAGACTGCCCTGCAGACGAAGACCACGTTCACCGTCGACAAAGAGAAATGCACCGTCTGCGGCATCTGCGGCGATCTCTGCCCAAGCATCACCGTCGTCCGCAAACCCGCGACCCCCGCGACCGGCAAGATCGAGGGAGACGTCCTGTGGGAGGAGAGCACCTGCGACGGATGCACTATCTGCGTCGAGGCCTGCCCTGAGGATGCAATCACCCTCGAGCGCGTTGTCGTGAGCGACAGGCTGCCCGGCAAGGTCGAGATCGAGCAGGACGACTGCTGCACCTGCAAGTGGTGCGTCGAGACCTGCCCCACCGAGGCGATAACCGTCGAGAAGATCTTCGAGGGAGATATCGAGATAAACCCCGCGAAGTGTCCTGGCGGCTGTTCGACCTGTGTGGAGGTCTGCCCCTGCAACGCGCTCTACCTGCCACCCCCTCTCCCCGCAAAGGAGATGAAGGGCCAGATTGAGCCAAACATTGCCGTCAACAAGGATTTCTGCATCTTCTGCGGCGCCTGTGTCAACGCCTGCCCGAGCGAAGATGCGATCATCCTGCGGCGAACCGCTATCAGGATGCAGGATAAAGATTCGGAACTCTTCAGGGGCATCAAGGAGAAACTGCTCACCACGAGGACATCGAAGGTGAAAGAAACCACCCCTGGAGAAGTTGAGATCAAAGTCCTCGGAACAGCAGAAGAGGCGTGAGGGATAGTCAATGGCAGTGAAGAAAGACTACAAGGATCAGAAACTCGCTGAGAGACTCCGGGACAGAAAATACTACATTCCCGACAGCAACCCCGGGTTCATCAAGGAAGTTGAGAAGATCGGGCAGACGGCCGCCCACATGTGCTACCAGTGCGGCACCTGCACCGGCTCGTGCCCTTCGGCACCCCGGAGCTCGTACCGTATCCGGTTGTTCATGAGGAAAGCCGTCCTCGGACTTGAGGAAGAGGCCCTCACCGATCCGGACCTCTGGCTCTGCACCACCTGCTACAGCTGCACCGACCGGTGCCCCCGCAACCTTGCGCCGACCGATGCGATCATGGCTATGAGGAACCTTGCGTTCAAACGTGACATCGTGCCGCGCAACTTCCTCCAGACCGTCCAGCTGATCTACAAGACGGGTCACGGCGTCCCGAACAACGACGCGAACCGCGCCGCCCGGAAGAGACTCGGACTCGACGCTGAACCCGAGACGACGCACAAATACCCCGAGTACCTGCCTGGCATCAGAGCGATCCTTGACCACTACAAGCTCAAAGAGAACGCTGATCGGATCCTCTCGGAGGGAGCGTGAGACCATGAGCACCAACAATCGCCAGTACGCATTCTTCCTCGGATGCATCGCCCCGAACCGGTATCCGGGAATCGAGGCGGCAGCCATCAAGACCAGCGCAAACGTCGGCATCGATCTTCTGCCCCTGAAGGGTGCAAGCTGCTGCCCGGCGCCGGGCGCTTTCGGCTCGATCGACCTGAATGTCTGGTACGCGATGGCGGCCCGAAACGTCGTCCTTGCCGAACAGATGAAGATGGACATCGCCCTGATCTGCAACGGATGCTACAAGTCTATCTGGGAAGTCAACCACAAACTGAAGCACAACGATGAACTCCGCGACGGGGTCAACGAAGTGCTCAAAGAGATCGATATGGAGTTTAAGGGGACCGTCGACGTATGGCACCTTGCCGAGCTCTACTACGACCCGAAGATTGTGGGCATCAAAAAGCTCGCTGATAGCGTCACACGCCCCCTGACCGGTGCAAAGATTGCCGTCCACTACGGCTGCCACCTGATGAAGCCCAGCAAAGAGCGCCACTTCGGGGACACCGAGAACCCGATGTGGATTGAGGAACTCGTCGCCGCCCTAGGCGCCGAACCGGTCCAGTATCGCAACAAGATGCAGTGCTGCGGCGCCGGCGGCGGTGTCCGCGGATACGACCTCGCGCATGCGCTTGATATAACGAACGAGAAGATGATCAACATGCGGGAAGTCGGCGTCGATGCGGTCACCGAAGTCTGTCCGTTCTGCCAGCTCCAGTTCGACCGCGGCCAGATCGAGATCAAAGAGAAGTTCGGTGCCGAGTACGGCATCCCCGTCCTGCACTACAACGAACTCCTGGGACTGGCACAGGGTATGAGCCCCGACGACCTCGCGCTCGACCTCCACGCCATCAGCGTCGACCCGTTCCTGAAGAAGATCCTGTGAGGTGCAATACATGGCAGAAGTCAAAAAATACGAAGAGCCAAGGATTGGCGTTTTTGTGTGCCACTGTGGTACCAACATCGCGGGCTCGATCGATATCAAGGCGGTAAAGGAGTACGCAAGAACGCTCCCGAACGTCATCGTCGCCGATGATTACCAGTATATGTGCTCGACCCCCGGCCAGAACAAGATCGGGGAGGCTATCAGAGAGCAAAAACTGACCGGAATCGTCGTTGCGGCATGTTCTCCCCGTCTTCACGAGCCCACGTTCCGTAACGCGACCAAGGAGGGCGGCTTAAACCCCTTCCGGTTCGAAATGGCAAATATCCGCGAGCAGAACTCGTGGGTGCATATGCACCAGCCCGAAGAGGCCACCGCAAAGGCAAAGGATGCAGTCAAGATCGCTGTTGCGAAGGCTTCCCTCCTTGAGGACCTCATACCAAAGAGCGTCCCCGTGGAGAAGGCGGCGATGGTCGTCGGCGGCGGCGTCGGCGGCATGCAGGCGGCTCTCGATCTCGCGAGCGCCGGCATCAAGACCTACCTCGTGGAGAAGGAACCCAGCATCGGCGGCAGGATGTCTCAGCTCGACAAGACCTTCCCGACGCTGGACTGCTCGCAGTGTATCCTCACCCCGAAGATGGTAGATGTCTACCGGCACGAGGGCATCGAGCTCCTCACCTACACCGAGGTGGAGGCGGTCGAGGGATACATCGGCAACTTCGATGTGACCCTCAGAAAGAAGGCACGCGGTGTCCTCACTCCAGATGAGGCCACAGCCCGTGGCATCATCGGCGGCGGCTGTACCGGGTGCGGCGACTGTAGCGAAGTCTGCCCGGTCATCAAGCCGAACGTCTTTGAGCTCGGCATGGCGCCGAGGAAGGCTATCTACATCAACCACCCGCAGGTCTCCCCGCTGATATACACCGTCGACTTCGACGCGTGCGTCAAGTGCGGCCTCTGTGTCGAGGCGTGCGGTGAGGAGAGGAAGGCTATCGACCTCGATGCGAAGGACGAGTTCATGGATGTCAAGGTCGGCACCATCGTCCTTGCTACGGGATACGACATATTCCCGATCGAGAAGAAGTTTGAGTGGGGATACAAGAACTATGACAACGTCATAACGAGCCTTGAGTTCGAGCGGCTGATCTGCGCGTCCGGACCGACCGGCGGCCACCTCATCCGCCCAAGCGACGGCGTAACCCCAAAGAAGGTCGCGTTCGTCCTCTGTGCGGGATCCCGTGACAACACCGGCGTTGGCAAACCCTACTGCTCGCGGTTCTGCTGCATGTACTCTTTGAAGCACGCTCACCAGATCATCGAAAAGATCCCCGGCGCAGTCCCCTACATCTTCTACATGGACATACGATCCTTTGGCAAGATGTACGAGGAGTTCTACTACCGCATCCAGGATGAGGGTGCAAAGTTCATCCGCGGCCGTGTTGCAAACATCCTCGAAGATCCGGTTACAAAGAACCTCCACGTCAACGCAGAGGATACGCTCCTTGGCCGGCCGATCGACATGGAGGTCGATATGGTCGTGCTCGCGGCAGCCATCCAGCCCTCCGCCGAGACCGAGAAGACGCGGAGACTCTTTGGTGTCTCCTGCTCGCAGGATGGCTGGCTCCTTGAGGCCCACCCGAAACTGAACCCCTGCGGCACGACCACCGCCGGTGTCTACCTTGCCGGCGTCTGCCAGGGACCAAAAGATATCCCCGACACGGTCGCCCAGGCCGAAGGTGCGGCATCCGCGGCATCCATCCCGATCCACCGCGGCGAGGTGGAGCTTGAGCCTTACTTCGCCGTATGCATGGAGGATAAGTGCGCCGGATGCGGACTCTGTGTCAACCTCTGTCCCTACCAGGCCCTCGCGCTTGTCGAGAAGGATGGCCGCACGGTCATGCAGGTCACCGAGGCCAAGTGCAAGGGTTGTGGTACCTGCGGCGGGTTCTGCCCCGGCGGTGCCATATGGATGCAACACTTCGCAACCCCGCAGATCATCGCACAGATCGATGCGTTCCTCCTTGGAGGTGAACAGTAAATGGCAGACGAGAACTGGAAGCCCAAGATCATCGCCATCATATGCAACTGGTGTTCATACGCAGGCGCAGACCTTGCCGGCGGCGCCCGTATCCAGTACCCGCCCGACATCCGTGCCGTCCGCGTGATGTGCACGGGCCGGGTCGATCCCCTCTTCATCCTGAAAGCATTCCAGGACGGAGCGGATGGGGTGCTGGTCTCCGGGTGTCACTTCGGCGACTGCCACTACCTTGAGGGCAACTACAAGGCAGCCAAGAGGATGTTCCTCTTGAAGAGTGTCCTCAAGAACATCGGTCTTGACGACAAACGTCTCAGGATGACCTTCGTCTCCGCATCCGAGGGTGCAAAATGGGGAACGGTCATAGGTGATGTCGTCAGGACCATCAACGAGCTCGGTCCAAGCCCGCTCAAAGAGTTTGCCAGATAATACAATAGCAGACAGGGGATGAATAATAATGGCAATCAGAGTAAACTTGATCACGGGTCGCACCATCCAGCAGGGGGTGTCAATGGAGGCGGGGAAAGAAAAACCCGCCTACACCACCGCCTGCGGGATCATAGAGCTCGACCCGGCGGACTTCAGGAAGCTAGGAGCTTTCCGCAACACGAACGTGCGTGTCACCAGTCAGTACGGCAGCGTCGTTGTCAAGGCGGTCGAGGCAACCCAGGGCCCCCATCCCGGTGTAGCGTATATACCGATGGGCCCATGGGCAAACATGGTGATCAACCCGAACACCTACTCGACCGGAATGCCAACGTTTAAGGGTACGCCCGTCACGGTGGAGGTCGCCAAAACCGAGACCGTCCTTGGATCACTGGAACTGGTGCGAAAGGGATGCAGAGGTGAACTAGCATGACAAAGACAGTAACCGATGTGGTCTGCCCGTTCTGCGGGACACTCTGCGATGACCTTGAGGTCGTCGTCAGCGATGACGGGAAGAAACTCTTTGAGGTCTACAACGCGTGTGCTATCGGCGCCGAGAAGTTCCTCCACTCCCAGGCAAAGGACCGCCTCACCCGTCCCCGCATGCGGCAGGACGACGGCTCCTGGAAGGAGATCTCCTACGACGAGGCAATCGAGTACACGGCAAAGATGCTTGCTGACGCAAAGAAACCCCTGATGTATGGCTGGAGCTCCACGAACTGTGAGGCCCAGGCGGTCGGGTCCGAGCTCGGCGAGCTCGTCGGGGCGGTCATGGATAACACAGCGACCGTCTGCCACGGTACGTCTCTCATCGCCGTCCAGGATATCGGTATACCGACCTGCACGCTCGGTGAGGTCAAGAACCGTGCTGACCGGATCCTCTTCTGGGGGTGCAACCCGGCACACGCTCACCCGCGGCATATGTCGCGGTACTCGATCTTCCCCCGCGGTTTCTTCACCGGCAAGGGCCACACCGGCCGGAAGGTGGTCGTCGTCGACCCGCGCCCGACCGACACCGCAAGCCTTGCGGATATTCACCTGCAGGTCGAGCAGGGGCGCGACTACGAACTCTTCGACGCGTTCCGCGTGGCGTTCAAGGGCGAAAAACTCCCTGATGTCGTCGCCGGCATACCGAAGGAGAAGATCTACGAGGCCGCCGAGACTCTCAAGAGCGGTCGGTTCGTGATCATCTTCTTCGGTATGGGCGTGACGCAGTCACTTGGGAAGAACCACAACATCGATGCGGCCATCGCGGTCACCCGCGACTTAAACGAGTACACGAAAGCGGCCATCATGCCGATGCGCGGGCACTACAACGTCACCGGCTCCGGTCAGGTCTGGGGCTGGCTGTTCGGGTTCCCCTATGCGGTGGACCTCTCCCGTGGGTTTGCCCGCTATAACCCCGGCGAGACGACTTCAAACGATCTCCTCCGCAGGGATGAGGTGGACGCCGTCTTCGTCCTCGGAAGCGATCCCGGTGCACACTTCCCCTTCAGCTCGGTGAAGAAGATCTACGGTCTGCCCTCAGTTGCCGTCGAACCGCATGAGACCCCGACCACCGAGGTCTGCAAGGTCCACGTTCCGGTCGCCTTTGTGGGCGTCGAGGTGGGTGGATGTGCCTATCGGATGGACAACGTGCCGATTGAGACGAGAAAGGTCGTCGAACCTCCAGAGGGAATGCTGACCGATGAAGAGTTCCTCGACCGCGTCCTTGCGCGCGTCAAAGAGATCAAGGGAGTATAAGCGATGGCAGAATATCTCATCAAGAACGGGTTTGTTTTCGACCCGGTCCAGAAGATCAAGGGCGACGTAACCGATATCGCCATCAAGGACGGCAAGATCGTCGAGACGACGGCTCTCTCAAGCCCGAAGGTCATCGATGCTGCGGGCAAAACCGTTATGGCCGGCGGTGTCGATGTCCACGCTCATGTTGCCGGCCCGAAGGTGAACATCGGCCGCAACTTCCGTCCCGAGGACAAACTCTTCACCTACAAGCGCGGAAGCGGCATCGAGCGGATGCAGGGCGGATTCTCGGTCCCGACCACCATCCGAACCGGCTATAACTACGCCCGCATGGGCTACACCACCGTGATGGAAGCGGCCATGCCGCCGCTGTATGCCCGGCACACCCATGAAGAGATGCGGGATACGCCGATCCTCGACCAGGGGGCGTACCCGGTCTTTGGGAACAACTGGTTCGTGCTCGAGTACCTCAAGAACCACGAGATCGAGAACACCGCCGCCTACATCGCCTGGCTTCTCCGGGCCACGAAAGGCTACGCGGTCAAGGTCGTCAACCCCGGCGGCACCGAGGCCTGGGGTTGGGGCTTAAACTGCGAGAATATTCACGACCCGGTCCCCTACTTCGACATCACGCCGGCTCAGATCGTAAAGGGCCTTATCGAGGCAAACGAGTACCTGGGTCTCCCGCACTCGATGCATGTGCATGCAAACAACCTCGGGAACCCCGGCAACTACACGACTACTCTCGATACGTTCAAGCTCTCCGAGGGCATCAAGCCGAAGAGCAAATTCGGCCGCGACCAGGTGATGCACCACACGCACGTCCAGTTCCACTCCTACGGTGGCGACAACTGGGGGAACATGGACTCAAAGGCAAAGGAGATCATGGATTACGTGAACTCGCACGACAACATCACCATCGACATGGGTCAGGTGACGCTTGACGAGACCACGACCATGACCGCCGACGGACCGTTTGAGCACCACCTTACCGAACTGAACCACCTGAAGTGGGCAAACGCCGACGTCGAGCTCGAGACCGCCGCGGGTGTCGTACCTTACGTCTACAGTGCCGGGATCAAGGTCTGCGCCATACAGTGGTGCATCGGCCTTGAGCTTGCTCTGCTTGCAAAGGATCCCATGCGGGTCTTCATGACCACCGACCACCCGAACGCCGGGCCGTTCATCCGCTACCCGCGGATCATGAAGTGGCTGATGAGCACTGAAGCACGCGAGCAACAGTTCAACGCCTTCAAGCACAAGGACAAGGTCATCGAGGCGACAAACCTGGCCGGCATCGACCGCGAGCTCGACCTCTACGAGATCGCACAGATGACCCGCGCAGGACCGGCGAAATCGCTCGGCCTTTCACACATGTACGGCGGACTTGCTCCCGGCATGGAGGCGGATGTGGCTGTCGTTGACTTCAACCCGAACAAACCCTATGCGCCCGATGATATCGAGACGGCGTTTGGGAACGTAGCCCATCTCTTCAAGACCGGTGTCCAGGTCATCAGCGACCATGAGATCGCCTCAAACGGCAACAAGCGGACGCTCTGGGTGAACGCCAAAGTGAATGAGAACCCGCAGGTGATGCGTGACGTCAAGGAGAAGTTCCTCCGCTACTACACCGTCACCCTGAACAACTACGAGGTTTCAGGGCACCACTACGTCCCGAATCCGTACGTGATTGAGGTGGACGCCACAGAGTGAGGTGAGAGGAGAATGGAGACCGTTACACTCACCATAAAGAGTCAGCCCGGGCTGTTCCTCGAAGCTGACACTATCACCCCCGATGCGTTTGCCGGGAAGAACGCGGAGGAGATCGCCGCCCTTCCCGTCCATGTGGGAAGGGAAGAGCACCGGCTCGGAGATTTCTTTGAGGTCTCCGGCAAGGCCGGGGCGACCGCGGCCGATACAAAGGTCGTCGTCAACGGAGATCTCTCACGGGTTAAATACATCGGCATGAAGATGACCGCAGGGGAGGTCATCGTGAACAGCAGCGCCGACATGTATGTCGGAGCGTGGATGCAGGGCGGCAGGATCACGGTGAACGGGAACGTTGACGCCTTTGCCGGGACCGGGATGAAGGGCGGCGAGCTCCTAATCAAGGGCAACGCCGGCAACTATCTCGGCGCGGCATACCGTGGAGACTGGCGCGGCATGCAGGGCGGCAAGATCGTCGTCTCTGGCAACGCCGGGAGCGATCTTGGCACCTTCATGAACGGTGGCGAGATCGTCGTCGGCGGCGATGTCGATGTCCACGTTGCAACGCACGCCGAGGGTGGCAAGATCGTCATCAAGGGCAACGCTAAGAGCCGTCTCGGCGGCCAGATGGTTGAAGGCGAGATATACGTCTTTGGCAAGATCGATGTCATGATGCCCGGGTTTGCATACCGGGAAGATGTCGATATCGAGGTGGACGGCACCAAAGGTCGATTCGCTCTCTATGAGGGCGATCTCGGGGAGCGCCACCGAAAACGGAAGGGGCAGGCAATCTACGCTAAACTCTACCAGCGGGTCGAGGCCTGATCTCCCTTTTTTTCGCCGCGCATACAAAAGTATGCCAATCTTCTGAGACTTGATATGATATCAGAACAGATTGTAACATAAAGTACCACGAAATAATACTATTTTAGTTATACCATATCGCTACCAAACGGTATGAACCATTTGATATCTCGTGCGATCGGCTTATATTCAGCAGATATTTAATATCGCGCACGAGATATATATCCGGTCATAGAAGTAAATAGCAACGCTTATATCATCAGAGGAGGTTATTATCTTTCTGTCCCACGAGGACGTGCAGTAGTTATCGACAGTTACAGTCAGCGATGCTTTTAGCGTTCAATACACAGTTACAGATTGCATGCACTTAAAAGAGGGTAATGGAGAAAGATTATGGCAAAATACAAGGAAACTATTGACCTGTATGATGATGCAGGCAAGCAGTTGAAGAGCGGTGTGCCGCTTGAGAAGATCAGCCCGCTGGTCAACCCCGCGGTCAGGAAGATCATCGACCTCACCAAGAGGACGGTTGCCGTTAACCTTGGCGGTATCCAGGAGAGCCTGAAGACCGGAAAGGTAGCGAAGGGCCAGGTTCTTGGCCGCGAGATGAACCTCGACATCATCGGCAACAAGGACGCGATCATCGCCAAGATCAAGGATATGGTCCAGGTCGATGAGGGTGACAACACCAATATCCGCGAGTTCAGCGGCGGCAAACTCATCCTCGTCGAGGCGCCCAGCGCCCGTCTGGAGGCCGCATCCACCTACGACGCCGCGATCACGGCAGTCGCATCCGCAGCCACCTACGCCATCGTCGAGCAGTTCAACATCGGAGCGTTCGACGCAGCGATGGTCAAGGCAGCGGTCTGGGGTTCCTACCCGCACACCATGGATCTGACCGGCGCCAACGTCACGTCCATCCTGTCGATCCCCCAGAACAACGAAGGCCTCGGCTACGCGCTCCGTAACATCCCGGTCAACC
>CAYPRO010000029.1:0-31741 GCA_964413225.1 uncultured Methanoculleus sp.
CAAACGGCGGGAAACTTTACAACTGCACCGAGAGGGAGACCGGCATCGGGAGGACTGACTTCTCCTACCGGGCGCCGGCCGGCTACTACAGCATCCCGACCCGCTCAGCGAACCCCTCCCTCGTGATGGAGAACTGCACAAGCATCAACGCAAACGGCTACGGCCTCCAGGCCGACCTCGCAAAGAATGTCCAGATCAAGAACTTCCATCTGGAGAACCCGGCCGGGATCAACGGCAAGGGTTCAAGCTTCGGCGGCACGAACGGCCAGTTCAGCGACTCGTCTGTTGACATCGTCGCCTCCGGCGACCGGGTCGCTACGCTTGTCTGGGCAAAGAGCAACCAGAACGTCAGGTACTCGGGCAAGATCGCCTCTGACTCCGCCAGGGCATTCCTGGTCGAGGGCGGTGTGAACGTAGAGACCACTGGCATGAAGGTTACGCCTGCCGGCGAGTGAGGTGGATATAACAGACCCGGATGGGTCCAACCTCAATTTTTTCTGGTTTTGAGAGGGTTCGTTCTGCGCCTGCGGATGATCCGGTTTTTGGGCCACCATGGAGCCGCAAGGCAGTCAGATCCCCGTCGGTGAGCGCTCACCCGCCCCGCGATCTCCGAAAGCCTGGTCGCCGTTGGTCACGGCCGTGTACAGGGCCTCGATCTCATGGACGATCGCCTGCCAGTTGTAGCGCATCCGGACGAGGTCTTTTGCCTGTTTGCCGAACCTGCCCCGTAGGGCGTCATCAGCAAGCAGGCGCACGATGGCGCCGGCAAGCGCCTCTGGCGCGTAAGCGATGTTGAACCCGACGGTGTTATCGATCCATCCGAGGGTATCTCCGTGTCCCGTCGTCACGATGGGTGTTCCACAGAGGCACGACTCAAGGAACGTGACGGGAAAGCCGGTGAAACTCGGCGTCACAAAGACGTCGGCATCGGTGTACGCGGCCATCTTCTCCTCTGTGCTCACGAACCCGGTGAAGATCACCCGGTCATCGAGGCCAAGCGACCGGACCTGCTGCTGGAACTCCTCGTTGTGGCCCATATCCCCGCCCACCAGCATGAGGACGGCGTCGTCGAACTCTCGCAAAACTTCTCCAAATGATCGGATCAAGAGTTCGATCCCCTTTGTAGGATCAAGTCGCCCGAGGTAGAGTACAACCTTCGTGGTATCGCTGATGCCCCACACGGCACGGAACCTGCCGCGGGGGGGGAGGTCGGGGTACCCGGCGAGATCGATGCCGTTTGGTATTACGGCGATCCGCTCATCATCGACGCCGAGGTTGCGGTAGCGCTCCGCCTCTGTCTCGTTGAGCGCGATCACCCCTGCAGCGCCAAGGATCACCTTCTTCGCCCAGAGAGTGTCGAATAATCGTTTCATCCGTGCAGAACCGGTGTCATCGGGAAGCGCCCCGTGCGCCTGGAGCACATAAGGCACACCGTGCTTCCGCGCATAGTACGAGGCGATGACGGTGAGAAGGGTACGGTGGTCGTGGATGTGGACGAGATCAAACTGCGCCATCTCTCTCCTTGCGACCACCGGCATGCGGTAGGGCACCACAGGCGGGGTCGTCACACCGGGGATATACTTACGCAGGTTCTCGAAGTAGTAGACGTTCATACCATCGACGCAGGTTGCCCTGTCTGTCGGCAGATCGTTTGGGTAAATGCTCCGGTTCGTCGTGTAGATCGTGACAGAGTGTCCGTTCTCGTGAAGATTCCGCGATATATCATATGCAACCCGCGCTACTCCCCCTGACTCCCAGAGCGGCTTAAAAAACGGCGTAACCTGTAATATATTCATGCATCTCCTCCCACATAGCGTTCTTTCCACCTCCTCCGGATCGCGCCCGCGTAACAGTTCAGGCAGAACGGGGTCACAAGCCAGACCCCGCACTCGATCAGGGGGGCGAGTCCGTGCCGCTGGATGCGGTAACGGTAGCTCTCCAGGTTGTAGGCGAGATACTCCTCACCGATCTCCTCAAACCACCACTTCCGGGTAACCCCACCGTTCTGAACACGTTTTGAACACATCGCGATCCAGCGCTGCACCATCTCTCCGATCCGCCCCTGTGCCACCTCAGGTTGAAAGTCGTCGTTGATGAGACAGGGGATGACCCTATAATCCCGGATGCCGTCACGGTCAAGGTCTACCGAGAGGATCATGGTGCTCTTGATCTTCTCTCTGAAGAGCTCGGTATCGAACTGGAAGTTTCCGAGGGAGTAGGCGATCAGGCCGCCCCCATACCGCTCCAGCCCCTGGATGGTGTGCGAGTGGTGCCCCAGGATCAGGGTTGCCCCATTATCGACGAGGTCGTGGGCAAGCCTGACCTGGGCCGGAGAGGGGTAGTAGACGTTCTCGACTCCCCAATGCAGGGAGACGACGACATGATCGCAGCGGTCCTTCAGTCTTCTGGTATCGTCGATAGCCGCCTTCCTCTTCAGCCTGGATACGGTGACGCCCGGTGGCGACCGGAACATACCGCTCGTGTATGCTAAAAACCCGATCCGGATCCCGCCTCTCTCGATGATCAGGCCTTGCGGCGACTCATCGCCCCGTGTGCCGCCGATGTAGGCGATACCATGGCCCTCAAGCACACCGAGAGTCTTCTTAAACCCCTCTGCCCCCATGTCGAGCGTGTGGTTGTTTGCCACGCTCATGATATCGAACCCGGCCTCTTTGAGATCCTTGCCCGCCTCCGGCCGGGTCGTATTGACCCAGCGTTTTCGGCTCGGGTTGCCGCTCTCGGAGAGGGCCGTCTCCAGGTTTCCAAAGAGCAGATCCTTCTTCTGGAGCTCATGGTGTATCCGGTCAAACGGTCTCTTCCCGTTCCGGGTACAGAGCAGCACATCACCGACAGCCTTTAGCCGCACCGGCATCATACTTCTTCCCCGGCAAAGGAAGGTCTGAGCCCATGACCCATCATCGCCGCCTGCGGGTTCCGGTTCTCCCCGGGCAGGGCCATCGTGCAGAGATCCACCAAAATACTCTCTTCCCCCTCATGAGGTGTTGAGTTCCAGACAGGCAATACAGCATTATATACCTTTGCCCCGGTTACGGCTCTGCGCGGGTCGCTCCCGGCGGTTCTGTAGGTCACCGGGTTCCATGTGGTACAGAGAACGGCTCTGGTATTATACCACCGGGATGCCGAACCATTAACAGGCCTTACGCTTATGATCTGATGGCAGATGATGAGAGTTACCCCCACTGATCCATGATGAAGCAGGGGTCTGATGCCTTCCTGATCCGAAAACCGCCGACAGTGCGATAGGACGCATTGCTGAACCTCTGTTGAAGAAGGCAGGAGGCACAACTGCTTTTGCCCCTTTCATACGATCCAGGGTCGCTCCGTGAACATTCAGTGTTCGGATCTGGATCCTTCAGGGCACCCTCGCACGAATGCTCAGAGGATGAGTGATATCTGTCATTAGATTGCTGATGTGGCTTCTCGCCGGATTCGGACCATATTTTCTCTCACCCCGCCCGCACGCCCGCCCCGCCGTTCCTCGCCAGCGTCAGAAGCACCGAGCCCTGACTGCCGAGCACCTCCCTCGCCGCCCGGGCCGCACCCCGCATATCCGTATCGCCTATGGCATACACAGTCGGCCCAAAGGAGCTCAAACCCGCCCCGGCGGCGCCGGCCTCTACCAGCGTATCAAGGAGCACCGAAACGACCGGGTGCTGCATCGCCACCTCGACCTTCTTGAATCCGAGGGCCTGCGTCCGGTTGATCGCCGAACCGAAGAGGTCGAGATCGTGTTCGACCAGCCCGGGGATCATCCGCATGAGCACTTCGTGACAGAGCTCGCGCACCTCTTCTATGGGCACCGGGCAGTGCGTACGGAAGATATCGACCTCCTTCCTCCCGTGCGCTCCTGTGCCGGCATCGGGCGTAACCAGCAGGATGCGCCAATCCTCCGGGAACCGGTGCCGGGCAAGGATCGGCGGCGGCGCGATGCCCCTTGAGGCCGCTGAGGGGCGGAAGTCCTGCTTGCCTTCCGGGGAGCCAAACCGGTGCCCTCCATCCAGTATGAACCCGCCCTGCTCGAACGCTGCCGTGCCGATGCCGGAGGTCCCGCCGCGGCCGACGATCCGCGCGAGATCGGGTATCGGAACGTTCCGATCATATAGCCGGCAGAGGGCGACGGCCGTCGCGAGCGCGATCTGCGTCCCGCTCCCGAGCCCGGCATGCTGGCGGGCCACGGCATGCAGCGTGATCTCCGCGCCGCCGGGGAGCCTGAGCCCCTCCGTCACCGCACGCGCTGCCTCGGTGATCCGGCGGCGGGCAGCCTCATCGCCGCCATGCACGTCGATCGCCGGGCCTATGCATGCATCGATGACACATCCGGGCTCATCGAGGGCGATACCGACCCCGCCGTCCACCCTGCCCGATGCGCCGTTCATGTCGAGCAGTGTTATATGGATCCGTGATGGAGCGTCGACCAGCACCCTGACATTATCTGCAAACGCTGTGCAGGGGAAGATCTCCTCGATAGCGATCAGGGGTTCTTCGCGATGGATGATCCGGTACTCCCGCGAGAGCACCGACTCGCACCGGTGGATGTTGAACGTCCGGGCGAGATCCATCCCGGCCCGGACGACGCGCGCATCGATGATCTCCCGGCGCGACTCTATACGGTGGCGGCCGAGGATCCTCCCTATGGGGATATCGGCCCGCATGAGGTCCTGCCTGAACTCCGGGGCAAGCCGGCGCAGCGGTGTGCGGGAGACCGCATATATGAGGACCTTGCCCGTAACGCTATCTTTTAGCTCCACGACGCGGTGGTTGACCTCGTCCCCGGGCTCAATATCGAGTGCTGCCGCCATCGCGGGGTCTGCGGCGACGATCTCCTGGACGCGTGTGGTGACTGTGACAGGGTGGCCGGTTGCCATCTCAAGGAGATTCGTCACCGATCCGTCGGTCCCGATGATAACCTTCTGCATCGGGGAGAGCCGCCCGACATGCTGCTCAATCTCGCGGATCTTCTCGCCGATCTTATCTGCTGTCAGGGGTTCCATACCAGAATATGTGTAACTGGTACGCCCGGACTACAAAAATGTGGCGCAGGAAGCCGGGGCCAGGCCGCGCTCAGCTCGAAAAAAGGAGGGAGAGGAGATCTGGAGCCCGCACGAGTCCGTATGATCCACGGGCTGCATCGCGCTCGGAGAACGCTGTTACGTTGTCTTTTCCCTTCCCGAGTATAGCAAACGGCACCGGATCAGATGTGTGGGTCTTGTACCGGATCGGAGTCGGGTGATCGGGGAGAACCGCAACGGTCGTCTTCGGCCGGTCCAGGATGATCCCTATAGCTTCATCGAGCCGCTCGATTGCCCGCACCTTCTCCTCCACGCTCCCCATATGCCCTGCTTCGTCAGGGGCCTCGACATGCATGTAGATAAAGTCGAGGCGGTCGAGGGCCTCGACCGCGTACCGGGCCTTTGCCTCGTAGTCGGTATCCAGAAACCCGGTGGCACCCGGAACAGATATCACATCCATACCGGCAAGGCGGGCTATACCGTTGAGGAGGTCGACTGCGGATATAACCCCGCCGAAGAGACCGTATTTCTCACGGAAAGGTGCAAGAGATGGTTTCCTTCCGCCGCTCCAGGGCCAGATCGTTGTAGCCGGGTTCTTTCCCTCCGCGAGGCGGCGGCGGTTGACCGGGTGGCCGGCAAAGATCTCCCGGGACCGCTCCATGCAGTCAAGGAGGACGCCGGCATCGCCCCCGCGTGGGAGAAACTCTGCGACCGGCTGGCCGACGATGTCGTGGGGCGGGGTGGTGACGGCGCCGTGTGCCCCGGGGACGACCATCAGGTTCCTGTAGCCTATCCCCGGGTAGACACGGATACCCTCGAGTGCAGCCGAGAGGTCGCAGAGGAGCCCGGCACCCTCAGCGCTGGATATATGGCCTGCGTTGAAGTCTTCCATCACACCATTCTGGACCGTGACCAGGTTGCACCGGTAGGCCATCTCCCCCTCGCGGAGATCAACCCCCATGCTGGCCGCCTCAAGCGGCCCCCTGCCGGTGTAGGATGTGAGGGGGTCGTAGCCCAGGATGGCGAGGTTTGCAACATCGCTCCCGGGCTCAAACCCATCCGGGACGGTTCGGAGCATCCCGCACCGTCCCTCGCGGGCGATACGGTCCATATTCGGTATATCTGCGTACTCAAGGGGCGTCTTGCCCCCCAGTTCGGCAATCGGCTCATCGGCCATGCCATCTCCGAGAATGAGTATGTATTTCATGTGAATCGTGCGAGTGTTCTCTGTAATCACGGGAATGCCGGATACCCGGTTCGGTTGCCGGAACAGGATGGCCGGCGCAACTGTATTGCCAGTAACTCCTTACGGCCCGGTCGGGAGCCGCTACCGCCCGAGCATGGCGCGGATCGCCGCGCGCACGCTCTCTTCCGATGTGGTCCGGCACTGCCAGCCGAGTCCTTTGAGTTTCTCGACCGAGAGTTGCATCTTCGGTACATCGCCAACCCAGCCGCGCGCACCACCGGTGAACCGGTACCGGACGCCGGAAAGACCCATCTCATCCGCGACGATATCGGCGATCCTGACGACATCGATCCAGTCCTCAGAGCCGATGTTGAAGGTGTTCACCGGCGAGTGCGAATGATCGATCCCGAACTGAACCGCGCGGACGCACTCGCCGACCTCCAGGTAGGACTTTGTCTGCCTGCCGTCACCGAGGATCTCGAGCTCCTTGGGGTTCTCGCGGAGTTTACGTGTGAAGTCGGATATGACGCCGTGGCCGCTCCGCTCACCGATGATGTTTGCAAACCGGTAGACCCATGCCCGCATGCCAAACGAGTGGCAGTACGACGATATGAGCGCCTCGCAGGCAAGTTTCGTAGCGCCGTAGACGGATATCGGCTCAAGCGGAGTGTAGGTCTCCGGCGTCGGTATGACCGTGGCCTCGCCGTAGACGGTCGACGTCGATGTGAAGACGAGTTCCGGCACACCGTGCGTCCGCATAGCCTCGAGCACCCGGTGTGTCGCGATAACGTTGTTCCTCACCTGGGAATCCGGGGTTACGGCGCTCTGCCGGACATCGGGGTCTGCGGCGACATGGTAGATGCGATCGGCACCCTTCAGGTGCTCCTGCCAGCCGCCGCCGAGCAGGTTCTGCTGAAGAAAGGTGACCTGATCGCCCGCCATATGTCGCGCAAGGTTCTCTTCTGTGCCCGCGCTGCAGTCATCGATGACCAGAACGTCGTTTCCCGCTGTGACCAGAGCATCGACGACGTGCGAACCGATAAAGCCGGCACCTCCTGTTACGATACAGAACATTGTAGAAGGATAGTCCTCTCACACTATAGGATTTGCTCATGGGGAGTTTTTTGGGCGGCCGCTTTCCCGGATACCTGGAAGTTTTACCTGCCAGAGCGGTGATGCGGCGGCACACAGAAAAGTATATCGCTGTCGGGAACACCTAAAAATGGAGCGGCGCCTTCCATCGGGCTCACGCATCACCCGCATGGCCCGTTCGCCCTCTCTTCCCCCAGCAGGGATCGGTGGCCGCAGAACCCCACCCTCAGGGGCGAACCGGATGCACCGGGTATATTTTACAGAGATACCCCCAACACATGAAGGAACATAAGGAGTTGTCCGATTGAGAGAGGCTCACATCTATAGCGGGATCGGAATAGAACCGGTCTCCGCTGCCGAATCGATCGCTGGATACGGCGGCGCCCCGTCGCCGGGACCCGTCGATCCCCATCATGGAGTCTGGCTATGAACCGCCCGGATATGCGTGAGCACGCCGGGATCTACATCCGCGGCCTTATGATGGGGGCCTGCGACATCATCCCCGGCGTCTCGGGGGGGACGATCGCCCTCATCACCGGGATATACGAGCGGCTGGTCGGGGCTATCGGTAGCGTCGACCCGGCCATGGCAAGGCACCTTGCGAGGGGCGATCTTGCATCCTTCCGAGGGGAACTCGGGAGACTCGATATACCGTTCCTCGTCGTCCTCCTTGCCGGGATAGGGACCGCCTTCCTCCTCATGTCGGGGGTTATACTCTCCCTCCTCACCGATCACGCGGTGGCGACATACTCCTTCTTCCTCGGGCTCATCATCGCCTCTGCGGTCCTCATATTCCTTGAGATCCGCTCTCCCGGCGCGGCAACCTTCGCCTACATCGCCATCGGGACCGGCGCCGGCTACATCCTCGGGGGCCTTGGCAACTACGATCTCGGCCACTCCCTGCCGGTCCTCTTCCTCACCGGGATGGTGGCGCTCTGCGCCATGATCCTCCCCGGCATATCGGGGGCCTACATGACCCTCGTCCTCAACCAGTACGAGTTCATGCTTGCGGCGCTCCGGGCCATCTCCCTTCCTGAGATATTCGCCTACATCGCCGGAGGGGTCACCGGGCTCCTCCTCTTCACAAAGGGTCTCAAATATCTCCTCAAGGCCCATCCCGGAGCGATGCTCGCCCTTCTCACCGGGCTGATGCTTGGTTCGGCAAGGATGCTCTGGGATAAGGGATCTGTAGCCGGGGATATGGTATCCGGAGGCTGGATCTTCTTCATCGGCGGCCTCGTCGTCGTCGGCGCGGTCGAGTACCTGAAGAGGCGTTATGCAGGCAGCGGAGCCTGATCCCGCCATTCCCCACTGCTGCGATCGGAAAAGATACTTCCCTCGGATCAAAGAAGTACAGCATCATGTTCATCGGCATCGATCACGGCACCACCGCGATGCGCTTCTCCACCGGGACAGAGGAGTTCAAGGTCTCCCGCGAAGAGGCCCGGTACTTCTCGGTCTCTGACCTCTCCTGTCTCTCTCCCCTCGAGGAGATCGAGGGCATCGCCGTCTGTTACTCCATGGGCGACGGCATATCTGCCATCACCGATATCAGAAATGTCAGGGACCGGGGCATCGTCTCCCGCGAGGGCGCCGGCAAGCACATCGGAGGCGGTACAAGGGTCTATGATGAGATCGCGGGGAGCGGGCTTCCTGCCGTCGTGATCCCCGGGTTGCACCGCGGATCCCCGACCGATCCCCGGTTCAAGGCCTACTCACACCAGGCAAGCCCGGAGAAGGTAGGGATCCTGTATGAGGCCGTGCACGACCTCGGGGGCGACGTGGTGGTCTGCGACGCAAGCTCAAACACCGTCACCCTTCTTGCGACCGGCGGCCGGATCACCGGCGCGTTCGATGCCTGCATATTCGCACCCGGCACCCGGCACGGCGCTCTCGATGTGGATGCCATCCGCCGGATCGACCGGGGCGATTCCACGGCAAACGATGCCTTCCTCCACGCGGGCGTGGATAGTACGATGCCTCCCGATATCAGGGTGGAGACGATGGCGATGTTTGCGGCGATGGAGTGCGCCGCGATGCTTCTTATGAACCCCTGCGCGAGAGTCGCCCTTGCCGGCTCGATGGCTCCTTCAATCGCTCCGGGCGTGGAGGCGCTCCTCGCCCGGGATGTCGCTGTCTACGATGAGTGGTGTGCGGCAAGGGGGCTTGCCCGGATCGCCCGCGACGTCTTCTCGGGGGCAACCGGCATCCTCGGGCTTGCGGTGGATCGGTAGGGGTGTTCCTGCCCGGAAGATCGTTCACCTGATTTCACACCTCTTTATATGGGACCAGATCGTACACTGGACTGTATAAAGAGGAGCCCACAGTATGCAGCCGGAATGCCCCAGTATCGCTGATCTCATGCTCCATATGGCATCGAGCATCGAGGATACGGCACGTAGCATGGACCCGGGAAACGCGAGCCGATTTCTTGACGAGATCCTCAGCGCGAAGAGGATCTACATGGCCGGTGCCGGGCGTTCGGGCCTCGTTGCACGAGCGTTCGCCCAGCGCCTGATGCATCTTGGGTTTGAGAGCTACGTCATCGGTGAGACGATCACGCCCGCGTTCGGGCGCGAGGATCTCCTCGTCGCGTTCTCAGGCTCGGGAGAGACCCGATCCGTCGTCGATGCATGCGAGACCGCACGGGAGATCGGAGGGAAGATCTGCCTCATCACGTCGACCCCCGACTCGCACATCGGGCGCATGGCCGACTGCATCGTCGAGATCGGAAACAACCAGCTCAAGGATGCCAGTATACCGAGCGACTTTGAGATCCGCCAGCTCACCGGGCAGTATCGATCGATCTCCTCCTCCTTTGCCCCTCTTGGGACCCTCTTTGAGACCGCGGCACTGGTCTTTTCCGATGCCATCATATCCGCCCTGATGGAAGTGAAGCACTGCACCATCGAGGAGCTGAAGGATCGCCTCGCAAACGTCCAGTAGTGGGAGCCGTGGGCTTCACCTCCTCCCGCCGGCAGAGAGGATCACATTATGGTATCTGCGGTCAACAGGTGTACCGAACCCTCGCAGTGGCGGGCGAAGTGCCGGTGTATTTATATTATTAATCATTAAGATTACAAAGGGGTTTTTGTTTGAGAGAATTACGTATTCATGGCAGGGGGGGCCAGGGCTCCGTGACCGCCGCAGAGCTCATCGCTTTCGCGGCGTTTGAGGGCGGAGCGTATGCCCAGGCATTCCCGGCCTTCGGCGTGGAGCGGCGAGGCGCCCCGGTGCAGGCGTTTGTCCGCTTCAGTGATGCAAAGATCCGGCTCCGGAGCCAGATATATGAGCCCGACTACATCATCGTGCAGGATCCGACCCTGATCGGCAGCGTAAACGTCTTTACGGGCATGAAAGCTGGCGGCATTGCCATCATCAACACCGAGAAGCCTGACTTTGATTCCCGGGTCCCGGAGGGCGTGAAGGTCTACGCCGTCGATGCGACCACCATCGCTCTGGAAGAACTGGGTGTGCCGATAACCAATACGACCCTGATGGGTGCTTTTGCCGCAGCGACCGGTGAGATCGGGCTTGAGCCACTGAAACATGCACTGAGGAGGCGCTTCCAGGGCAGCATGGCCGACAAGAACATAAGGGCGGCAGAACGCGCATATAACCTTATCGGGGGTGCTCTCTAATGGCGCTACGTGTCGGTTGCGCCGCGCCTCCCGGGAAGGCGCGGGATAACAAGACGGGTGCCTGGCGGGTCTTCAGGCCGGTCTTCGATCCCGAGACGTGCAGCAGGTGCGGCATGTGCGCCACGGTCTGCCCTGAGGGGTGTGTCCGCGAGACAGAGGAGGGCATGTTCGAGCCCGACCTCGATTACTGCAAAGGCTGCGGGATCTGTGAGGAAGTCTGCCCTAAAAAATCGATCCGGATGGAGAAGGAGGAGAAGTAATGCTGGAGTTCATAGAAGGGTCACATGCGGTGGCCGAGATCGTTAAACGCTGCCGCCCGCAGGTTATCTCGGCTTACCCGATCACGCCGCAGACGCACATCGTCGAGGATCTCGCCCAGATGGTGGCGAACTGCGAGCTTGACGCTGAGTATATCACGGTCGAGAGCGAGTTTTCGGCTCTCTCCGCCTGTCTCGGTGCGAGCGCGGCGGGCTCCCGGGTCTACTCGGCAACGACCTCTCAGGGCCTCATCCTGATGGCTGAGGTCTGCTTCAACGTGGCAGGTATGCGCCAGCCGGTCGTGATGACGATTGCAAACCGCTCTCTTGGCGCTCCACTCTCGATCTGGAACGACCAGCAGGACTCGATAGCCCTGCGTGACTCCGGGTGGCTGCAGTTCTACGCGGAGGACAACCAGGAAACCGCGGACCTCCACATGATCGCCTACAAGGTCTGTGAGGATCATGACATCCTCCTGCCGGCGTTCGTCTGCTTCGATGGATTCATCCTCACGCACACATACGAACCGGTCTCCCTCCCCACACAGGAGGAGGTAGATGCCTACCTGCCCGCCTTTGCGCCCTACCAGCGGCTGGATGCCGAAAACCCGCTGAGTATGGGTATGTATGCGACTCCCGAGTATTACATGGAGTTCCGCTACGAGATCGATAGGGCAATGCAGCGTGCAAAACAGGCGTTCATCAGGGCCGGCCACGAGTTCGGAGAGCAGTTCGGGAGGGACTACTCCGGCCTCGTCGAGGGTTACCGCCTCGATGACGCTGATATCGCTCTCGTTGCTATGGGCTCCATATGCGGCACGGCAAAGGATGCCATCGATGAGATGCGTGAGCACGGCAAAAAGGTCGGGCTCTTAAAGATCCGAACCTACCGGCCGTTCCCGGCACAGGAGATCGCGGATGCCTTAAAGGGTATATCGACGGTGGCGGTGCTCGACAAAAACATATCGCTCGGGAACGGCGGGGCGGTCGGCACCGAGGTGAAAGCGGCCCTTTATGGATCCGGTGCGTCTATCTACGACTACATCATCGCCCTCGGCGGGCGTGACGTGAGGAAGAGGGATATAGCCGCGGTCGTCGACCTCGCGGAGAAGGGGAAAGGAGATATGTTTTACGGATTAAGGACGGAGGTGCTCTGAATGGCAGAGACAGAGCAAGAATGCGAGCTTTTCTCGGCCGGGCACAGGGCGTGCGGAGGATGCGGCCCTGCGCTTGCGGCCCGACTCCTCCTCAAGGCGACCGGGAAGAACGTCATCATCGTCGCCTCGACGGGATGCATGGAAGTCTTCTCCACGCCCTACCCCGAGACCGCCTGGGAAGTCCCCTGGATCCACTCGCTCTTTGAGAACGCTGCGGCGGTGGCATCAGGCATCGAGGCGTCGCTAAAGAAGCAGGGGCGCGACGAGAAGATCGTCTGTATATGCGGCGACGGGGCCACATTTGATATCGGGGTGCTCTGCATCAGCGGCGCCTTCGAGCGGGGCCACGATATAACCTACATATGCTATGATAACGAGGCCTACATGAACACGGGGATCCAGCGGTCGGGTGCAACGCCTTACGGTGCGAGCACCACGACGAGCCCATCGGGTTCGTGCTCGACGGGAAACCCCCTCCAGAAGAAGAATATGCCTGGCATCCTCGCCGCTCACGGTGCACCCTACGTCGCGACCGCCTCCATAGCCTACCCGAACGATTTCGTGAAGAAGGTCGAGCGCGCTATCAACACCCCCGGCCCCTGTTACATCCAGGTGCACACTCCCTGTTGCACGGGGTGGGGTTTTGAGTCCGGTGAGACTCTTGCCATGGCTAAGCTTGCCATCGACACCGGCCTCTGGGTGAACTACGAGATGGTCAACGGTGTGGTGGAGAAGGCAAAGAAGGTGAGGCGCAAACCGGTCGAGGAGTACCTCGCAAAGCAGAAGCGTTTCCGCCACCTTTTCAAGCCCGCCCGGCAGGACGATGTGATCGCGCATATCCAGGCGGTTGCCGACGCAAACGCCGAGCGGTTCGGGATCGACATCAAGGTGAAAATATCGTCAGAATGAAGTAGAACCCGAAGAGGATCATGGCGAGTCCGCTCGCCTGCACCACTTTTTTGTAATGGGGACCGAGCACGTTTGCTCCCCGTGAGACCGCAACTGCAAGGATCCCAAACCAGACGATATCCGCTCCTATATGCCCGACGTAAAACGCCCCAAACGACGGGTGGAGTGCGAGAAACCCGACGCCGAACGTGAGCCACCAGACCCACCAGTAGGGGTTGCCGAGGGTGCAGGCCATCCCAACGGCGATCGGCGCTCTCGTCTTCATCTCCACGACAGCGGCATCGCCCGCGTGGAGGAACTGGACGATACCAAACGCTATAAGGACACCCGATCCGATGAGGGCGACAAGATCGATGTATGGAACATCGCGCACGCCAAAGGCTATGGCCGCGACGATAGCGGCCTCGGGGATGCCGTGCCCCACGATCAGCCCTGCAACGAACGGTCCCGGCCGCCGTGGCCCGAGGCCGAGGATCGAGGCGGTCATTGGGCCGGGGGATACGGCCCCGGAGAGCCCGATCAGGAACGATGCGGCGATAACATCGATCATCCGCCGTCCCTCTTGCGCGTGATGAAGTAGGGGAGGAGCAGGACGATGGCGACCGAGAGCCATATGGTGCCGAATGTGGTGAGCAGGACCTCGCGCTCGGGGGCGTAGAAGCGGATCTCCATGGTATTCGCCCGATTCCAGGCGATCACCGTGGTCCCGTTCGATCCGGACGAGGCAACCCCGTCTGGGCTGACCATGCCTATGAGGGGGTTTCTCACGTCAAACCCCTCCGGGAGGGAGACGGTTATGGTGTACGGTTTATCAAAGATCGCAACAAGGTAGTTATCCCTCACGGGAGCCCGGTAGGTGATCGTGTAGTTCCCTTCCGGGAAGGTGATAACACCCCTGCCCCGGTCACGGTAATCGATGGGGCCTCCCGGGCCGAGTACCGCGATATCCTCGACCTGGAGCGGGATCCGCTCTCCCATCAGGCCAGGGCTCCAGAACGTGTACTCGCTCGCAGCCGTGACCTGGACCGAGGCCTCACAGGCGGTGCCATCGGGGAGCACCCGGAAAGCGGCCTCTTCGGCCGCTGCGGGGACAGATATCAGGATCAGCGCAAGGCAGAGAGCAGCGAGTGCAGGTCCGCGTCTATCTCGAAGGGAGGCTCGCATTGTCGTACCACTGTCTCAGGATCTTTTAAGAGATGGCCGGTAACCACGCAGACGATCCGCTCATCCCTGTCGATCAGACCCTGTTTTGCAAGTTTTTTTATACCGGCAACCGAGGCTGCAGAGGCGGGTTCGACCCCGATGCCCTCTTTTCTCGCAAGATCCCTCTGCATGGCAAGGATCTCCTCATCGGTTACGGCCGCCGCCGTCCCTCCGGTCGCGCGGATGGCGACGAGCGCCTTCTCCGCATTCACCGGGGCGCCGATCCGGATTGCGGTCGCGACCGTCTCAGGTGCGGTCTCAGGGACGAGCACATCAAGGTTCTGTTCTACCGCCTTCACGAGCGGCTGCGAGCCCGCCGCCTGGATACCGGTCATCATCGGCAGGCGATCGATGAACCCGAGCGCCTCAAGTTCACGAAGGCCCTTGTAGACCGCGGATATGTTGCCAGCGTTTCCTACGGGGAGAACCATCCGGTCGGGCACATCGCCGCCAAGCTGGTCGATCGCTTCAAACCCGATCGTCTTCTGCCCCTCCAGGCGGTAGGGGTTGACCGAGTTCAAGAGATAGAGCCCCTGGCTGATGCAGAGCTCGTGTACCATCTCGAGAGCCCGGTCAAAGTTGCCGCGGATGGATATGACCCGCGCGCCATGCATCAGCGCCTGCGCGACCTTGCCGATGGCTACCTTCCCTGCAGGCAGGAGGACGATGCAGGGGAGACCGGCCTTCGCCGCGTAGGCGGCAAGGCTTGCGGATGTGTTCCCGGTGCTTGCGCAGGCAACGCTCGTCATACCAAGCTCCCGTGCCATACTGACGCCCACGGTCATGCCTCGATCCTTGAACGAACCGGTCGGGTTCATCCCCTCGTGCTTGGCATAGAGTTCGGGTAGATCCAGTTCTTTGCCGATCTCCTTTAAGTGATAGAGCGGGGTGCCCCCTTCCCGGAGGGTGACCGGCTCGCCCCTGACCGGGAGTAGCTCGCGGTAGCGCCAGACCGAGAGGGGGCGCCGATCCCATTCGTTGCGGGAGACGTCGATGAAGTCCAGGTCGTATTCGACGGCCAGAAGGTGTCCGCAACGGCTGCACGTGTATATGATCTGGTCCGGGGTGTAGGCTGCACCACAGTGAACGCAGACGAGACGATACATGGAAAAATGGTTGATCGCCCCGATACGTATAGATATGGTATGGCGGATGGTGTCCGCTCACCTGTGCCGCTCGCACCGGACGCGGCAGGCGAGCATGAAGAGCAGCCAGAGGACAGGGGTGCCGATGAGCGCAAGGCCCCTGATGTATTCGACCGATACCGTTATTACGAAGGGTGCGATGATCAGGCCAGCGGCCGCCATGGTGAGGATGCTGGCAAAGGCTGTCGGGCGCACCTCGAAGTTCCCCCACATCCGGACACAGCCCGCCATCCGCCGCCGGGAGAAGGGGTAGAGCCAGGCGACGCCGGATGGGGTGCAGGCGTCTTCTAGGAGGTGGAGGATGCACCCGGCAAAGAACGCAGACCCAAAGGCGGGAAGGAACGGAAGGGGCCACTCAAGCCAGGTGAAGATAGGCGCGAGGTAGCCTGAGAGGATAATGGATGTCAGCCCGACGCCCGCAAACGAGTGGAGCAGCCCGCGGTGCCGGTGGTGGTAGCTCTTCCGGAGGAGAAGCGAGAAGATGAGGGAGAGCGGGTAGTATATGAGATACCTGATGGTGTAGCCAAAGACCGGGAGCACCACGGCAAGGCCGTTCAGGATCTGCCCTCTCTTCCCCTTTGCCCGGCCAAGCCGGCCGTTGAAGATCGCCGCATCGACTGCGTCTGCATCCGGCGCAAGCGAGCCTATAAAGACGCCGAAGAGGAGGGTGGCGATCAGGGCCGGATCGAGGATGGGGAGTGAGGGCGCGATGAGGAGTCCTGCCGTCGCGAGACTGAGGTATACGTGCTGGTCGCCCCGCATGGAATGTCTCTATAGATTGGAGAGCAGCCTGTAATAAATGTCGCTTCTGCGGTCTGAAAGTGCCGGAAGTCTTATGCGGGCCTCATGGATCGAGGTCAGATTGATATCTATGATGAGGAGCTCCTCCCCGGCTCCCCCCCGGGCTATGATCTCGCCGTCGGGGCCGGCGGCGAGCGACCCCCCGCAGCAGGCCCCGCCAACCGTGTTGACCCCCGCCACGTAATACTGGTTCTCGATGGCACGAGCCGGGAGCAGGGTCTCCCAGTGGCGCAACCGGCAGCACGGCCATGCCGCCGGCAGGAGAACGCAATCCGCCCCGGCAAGCGCATATATGCGAAAGAGTTCGGGGAACCGGAGGTCGTAGCAGATGGCAAGCCCAAACGTCATACCGCCAACGGTGAATGTGGCGGTACGGTCGCCCGGCGTGTAGTTGCGGTCCTCTCCGCCGGGTGAGAAGAGGTGGATCTTCGCGTAAGCGGCGAGGAGCTCGCCGCCTGCGCTGAGGACAACGGCGGTGTTTTTGGGCCGGCCTCCCCTGTCCGCCTCGATGATCGATCCTGCAACTGCAATGCCGTTCTCCCGCGCCATTTGCCCGAATGCAGCGGTGAGCGGTCCATCCAGGGTCTCCCCGGACCCTGGAGGGATCTCTGGCAACCATCCGGTTACAAACTGCTCAGGGAAACAGATGAGCGACGCCCCGGCGATAGCGGCCTCTTCTGTCAGCCGGCCGGCCGCCTCAAGGACCCCGCTCCCGCCGCCGGCAACCTGGGCAAGCGCAATCTTTGTCATTGCTGGGATGGGACACTGCCCTTTGAGGAGAGAATGAGCACGGCGGCGCCGATGACGACGAGGATGGCGAGCATAACCATTGCGTAGGAAGAGTACGGGATAGGAATTGCAAATGCCATCGCTCCGATGAGGATCCCGCCCGCAATGATGCATGAACTGATCAGGACCCCGCCAAAGAACGTGAGATCGCCCGTCATGCGGAGCCCCCGGTGAGTATGGGGAACGCTACCCTGATCCCGATAAGGATGAACTGAACTGCGATCGCTATGAGGAGCATGCCCATCAGCCGGTTGACGGCCCGGTACTCCCTCTGCCCTATCCGCCGGACGATGATGTCGGAGTGCTGCATCATGTAGTAGGTAAGCCCGACGGCCGCGCCGCCGGCGAGCGGCACGACGGCGATTGCGACGATGCTCATGCCCATTGCCTCGTTCATCAGGACGATCGCGGATGTGATCGCGCCGGGTCCCGTGATCATCGGGATCGCAAGCGGCATGACGGCGATATCATCTGCGTCCTGCCCCTCGTACTTTTCTGTCGCGGTCATCTTCGTCCTCGACGTCTTTGCATAGACCATGTCCATGCCTATCCCGAAGAGGAGGAGGCCGCCTGCGATGCGGAACGCCTCGATCGATATACCGAAGAGCTGCAGGATCCAGCCGCCGGCGACGGTGAAGAGCAGCAGGACGACCAGGGCAAACTGGCTCGCATCCCGGGCGACCTTGAGTTTTGTTGCC
The DNA here is from genome assembly GCA_964413225.1 of uncultured Methanoculleus sp. Taxonomy (GTDB): domain Archaea; phylum Halobacteriota; class Methanomicrobia; order Methanomicrobiales; family Methanoculleaceae; genus Methanoculleus. The sequence continues at coordinate 17,909 of CAYPRO010000029.1, forward strand.
CCGTCCATCGTGCCGGTGAGGGAGACGAAGATCAGGGTGGCCGCGAGCGGGTTCACTACGATGATGAGCGAGGAGAAGCTCAGCAGCGCAAAGCTCAGGAGATCTGCCATTCGCGATCAGGTATGCAGCAGGTTTGTTATTAGCACTTGTGGTTTGCCGGCAGGGCAACCGATTCGTTTCCAGAGAAACCCGGCACAGGGAAAGAAATTTTATGCTGAACGGGTCCATCTCTTCGGGCGCTTTAGAGGTGTTTCTGCGGTTTGACCTCTGGATCAAAAAAGGGCGGTGTTTTCGCCGGTATTTACTCGTAGAGGACAGGTTCGTCGATCTTTGAGTATTCGACCAGTTCGCCTGACGCAAAGTGGATGCCGAGTTCGCGGATAGCACTCTCGGGAGAGTCGGATGCATGGATAACATTCCTTCCTATGTCGAGAGCGAAGTCGCCGCGGATGGAGCCCGGTGCCGCCTCTGCAGGGTTTGTGGCGCCGATCATCCTGCGGACGACCGCGACTGCGCCCTTCCCCTCCCAGGCCATAAGGAAGCAGGGACCGCTCATGATGTATGCTTTAAGGCCGGAGAAGAAGGGTTTCTCCAGGTGTTCTCGATACTGCTCGATGACCCGCCTCTCCGGGAGGCGTTCAAGTTTCGCCCCCGCAAGTTTGAGTCCCTTGGCCTCGAACCGGGAGACGATCTCCCCGACGAGTCCGCGCTGGACGCCGTCGGGCTTGACCATCACAAATGTGCGATCCATACCGGATCACTCTTTGCCGCGGGCTTTCCGCCCGGCCGCGGTCCATTCGACGCGGCGCGGTACCCGGCCGAGCCGGTAGTTGTTCTGACATTTGGTGCTGCAGAAGTAGTAGACGGTCCCGTCCTTCCTGACGAACATCTTGCCGGTGCCGGGTTCAAGGGGTTCTCCACAGAAACTGCAGACGTATCTGTCGACCATGGGTTACCGCCTCGAGAGTTTCTTTGCTTCGCGTTCGGTCTCAAGCAGCGAGAGAATATCCCCCTCCCTGATGGGGCCAACGGTATTGCGGGTGATGATCCGCCCCTTGTTCGGGCCATCGAGGACCCGGCACTTCACCTGCTGGGCTTCCCCATGCATCCCGGTCATGCCGATGATCTCGATGACTTCTGCGGGCGTTCCGTCGTTTGCCATTGTCTCCTACCTCACGCTCTCAGTGCGGTTATCTGCTTTGCGATCTCATCGACGAGATCCTTCGCCTTGCCGGGCTTGACGATGGCGGCGGCCGCCGAGCCGACCTCAAGGCCACTCGCAGAACCGATATCGTTCTGCTTCGTGATGTAAACGAAGGGGATCTGCTTCTCCTCACAGAGCGGCGGCAGATGCATCACGATCTCTTCGGGCTCAACGTCTGAACCGATGAGAACCAGCTGGGCGATGTTCCTCTCGATTGCTTTCGTCGCCTCGTTTGCTCCCTTCTTTACCTTGCCGGTATCTCTTGCGATCTCAAGGGCCTCAAGGGCCTTGTTCTGGATCTCAGCGGGAATCTCGAATTTTACGTATGCCTTTGCCATAACTCGCCTCTTTCAGGAGCAGGTCGTGCTGCTCCGTCATCATTCATCAGTAGCGTAGCTGATCGAATGCGCTGTATTATGTCAATAGGAGGAGTGATAAAGGTTTGTCATTCGACCCTGCTTCGGGGAAATCCGATCCGGTCGTTTCCGACCGGAGAGCGTGGATGTGGCCGAACTATTATACCGGGATCCGATAGATCCGGACTCCCTGTGCGTCATAGATGAGCTCAAGCGCATCTACCGGGATCGATAGGCGGTAGTGGTCGCGCTCTTCTGTCCCCACGTAAAGGAGCGTGGCGTTGTATGCCCGCGCAAGGGCGACGGTCTGCGACGGTTGCTCGTATATCGTTCGCACATCAGCGCTTCGCTCGGTTACGTGTCCGGCATCTCCCCGCCACATGTATTCGTGAAACGGCATCCCGACGATCGTCGGGATCCCGGTAAACGACGAGATCCGGGAGTAGTAATTATAGTCTCCCCCTTCCGCCTCGATGATGATATGATTTCCGGGAAGATCCCGGAGAAACATTATAGCCGCCGCATCTCCGGGATGCGACCCAAAAAGATACGCCGCTCCGTCGAGGGTATGGCTCCCGTAACCGAAGTCGACGCCGATTGCGAAGGGTGCGGCAAGGAGTGCGGCTACGGCCATGACCGGCAGCACCCTCTTTACCCCGCCCCTCATACCCGTACCGAGATTCCGGAGCCACTCCCCGACGATGGTAAGGCTTGCCGTCCCCATAAGGATCCAGGCGGGGAGGTAGAACTTGAAGACCGTGTTCATCCGGAAGTAGGTCTCCCCCATGTTGTCCTTGAGGTATATGATCTCGGTCGCGAGGATGATCGCGAGCCCGAGGATGGCGAGCGTATCGGCGGCCGTAAACCGGCGGCGGGCAATGAGGTACGCCAGAGGAACGGCGGCGATGGCCGCGGCAGGGTAGCCGGCAAGCAGAAACGGCACCGCAACAGCGAGAATGTAAGGGCGCCTCCATATATCCGAAGCACAGTATGCGATGAGGATCGCAAGGAAAAACCCGTGGATCAGCAGGAACTCCATCGGCTCTGAGGGTGCCGTGACGACCCCGATCCCCTCGATGCCGGAGCTGGAAAGGTGCAGGTAGAACGGGATGTAGGCTGCTATAGCGAGCGGCGGCACGGCGGCAAGCACCATCCATGACCGCTCGTCGTCGAGCGCAAAGTTCCCGTAGCGCCGCCATATGAGGAGACCGAAGATCAGCGTGATCGGTGCGTATATGAGCACATCCCAGGAGTTGATCCCTGGCATGGACCCAAGAGAGAGGGCGGCAAGCCCGCAGAGGATTATCCGCCCCCGCATGGTGAGGGTCCCCCACCGCATGTAGGCAAAGACCAGGATAAAGAGCAGGAATCCCTGGTTGAAGAGGCTTATGACATGTGGGTGCACGTCACCCCAGAGCATCGAGAAGATGGGATACTCGTTGATTGTATCCGCGATCGTCCTGGTGCTCCCCCATAGGACGTTAAACCATGTGTCCCCGATAGCGATATGGTATATGGCCGAGGGGTTCGGTATGAAGAGCAGAAGCACGGGGAGCCACTGGTGGCGTTTCAGGAGGAGGTGCCCGAGGGCATAGAGCGAGACGACGGCAAGACCGAGAACCGTCGGGAGGACGAGGTTGAACGTTATCGCCGAGGGAACGCCAGACGTAAGCCCGAGCACCCCGCTCATCCAATAGCCGATGTAGTAGTAGACATCCAGAGTTCCTCCCGCATACCAGGGATCGAGCGGCGGGGCGATCGGCTGGCGCATGATCGAGGCGATGAACGCGTGATCCATGAACTTCTCAGCGTAGGATATGGTCGGGTTGATCCAGCGCACCTCGAGCATGAATAGGAAGGGAATCAGGAAGGCGAGATCCCAGGCGAGTGCCGAACGCAGGCGCTCCCGTGTGTAGAACCCTCGCGACCCGGCGAGGGCGATCCCGGCAAGGAACGGCAGGAGGGCGAGGGGGATCGGAAGGCCTGCGAGGCCGCAGTACCAGGAGAGGAGCGTGAAGAGGAGAACCGATGCCGGGTATGCGGCGGCGGCCGCAAGGCTGCCGAGGGTGCGATCGAGCGCCGGCCAGGTGCCGAGGTGGAGGGCTTTGATGACCGCAAGCCAGGCGAGTACCGGGATGATGAACTCACCCGCCAAACGTCTCCTCCTTGTCGATCTCCCTCGTAAAGACCCTCTTTAAGAGATCCATCGACCAGTCGCCGAAGTAGTAGATCGATCCCACCCCTCCGACAAGCGTCACCATGTTCTTGATGAGGTGATCGATGACTGCGATCAACGTCGCCGTGGCCGCCGGCGTCCCCGCAAGCCCGAAGGTCAGAGCAAGAGCGAGTTCATAAGTCCCTATGCCGCCGGGGGTGATCGGCACCGCCTTGACGAGGTTACCGATGACGATCGCGAGAACGACGACAACGAACGGGATCGGTTCTCGAAACATCAGGACGACCGCAGCGCAGACCAGCACATCGATGAGCCATATGAGAAGCGACGAGGCGCTGAGCAGGAGGAGGGCACGGGGGTTGAGGGAGGCTTGTTTTACCTCGTCAAGCAACCTCTGTATGGCGACGATGATCCGGTTCTCGGACTTCATCCTGCCAGACCCAAGGAGGATGACAAAGAATATGCCTCCTGCGGCGATAGGGACGACGATGACCGTGATGAACCAGTCGGGAACGGCGAGGACGGCGAGGACGAACGGGAGCGCCACGGCGCCGAGCACTGCGACCATCAGGACATCAAATATGCGCTCGACTATGATGGACGAGAACCCCTGCGAGTATGTGGCGTCATCCTCGTGCTTGAGTATGAGCATCCGCACGAAGTCGCCCAGGCGCGCGGGAACGATGAGGTTTGCCGTCTGGGATATGAATATGCAGGCGGTTGAAAAGGTGAGACTTTTTGGTATGTCAAGCCCTTCCAGGATGAACTGATACCGAAACCCCCTGAGGATCCAGGCAAGAACGCATATACCGATGGCGGCAAAGAGGAAGGGTATCACAGCGTGCTCGAGCGTCAGCAGAAGGTCGTTCCATACGCTGTAGAGCATGTAGGCGAGGATCCCGACCGCGATCAGGGTGGGGATGACGACCGCGCTAACCTTCTTCCACATGGAGCCGCCACCAGAGGTGCATAACTGCCGATCCCATATCGACGACATCTTTCCTGCGCACGGTCGTCCCCTCTCCCTGTCGCCACTGCACGGGGAACTCGCATATCCGATAGCCGTTCTTCTGCGCCCGTACAAGGATCTCGGTATCCCAGAACCAGTGGCCTGCGGCGACCGATGGGAGCAGGGGGAGGAGGCGGTCGCGCCGGAACGCCTTGAACCCGCACTGATGGTCGTGGAGCCTGCTCCCGAGAATCGTCCGGACGAGCGCATTATAACCGCGGCTTGCTATCTCCCGCCCCCCGCTCCGGATGATCTTGCTCTCTGCGAGGAGGCGGGAGCCGGTCGCGATATCGTAACCGTCCCGGATGGCGCCGATCAGTTCGGCAAGGTGCTGCATGCCGGTGGCGAGATCGACGTCGTAGTAGCAGACGATCGATCCTTTTGCCGCAGCAAACGCACGGTTGAGCGCCCGACCCCGCCCGAGCCGCTCGTCGGAATGAAACAGGCGAACCCGGGAGTCTTCTGTCTCATACTCCCTGACGAACTCCGTGCTCCCGTCGGTGCTCCCGTCCTCGGCGACGATCACCTCGAACGCTCCCGGCGCGATCGCCTCGAGCGCCTCAAGCGATCGCGGTATGGCTGCCTTGAGCGCCGCGAGATCGTTGTAGACCGGCAGGACGGCGCTCACCTCGACTTCAGGCATCCGGGTACCTCGCAAGAACCCGCCTTGCCACTTCCTTGCCGGCGGCGACCGAACCGTTCATGCTCCGTTCGGGGTAGTTAGGGGGACTGAACATGCCGGCGAGGAAGAGATCGTGCTCCTCATAGGGGGGCAGGCGGTCCCGAAGGCCGGTCGTGTAGACCGGACCTGCATACGGGTCGACGGCGAGCCGATGCCAGTGCACCTCCTTCTTGCTGACGGCAAAGCGCCTGCAGAAGTCTGCGAGCATCGCCTGCTCAAATCCCTCTACGAGCCGGCCGGTGAAGTAGGACGCAAGGTAGACGATATGCTCGCCGTACCACTCAAGCGGGGCAAAGTTTGTGTGCGAGACCACCGCGCCATAGGGGGCGGCATCCTTCATGTTCAGCCAGTATATGCCGTCGGTCACGTCCCGGTCGAGAGCAAGGGTCATGCAGGCGGCGCCCTGGTAGGGCACCGGGGCGATATCGAGGCCGGCGAGTTCTGCCGTCACCTGCGGGGGGAGCGTCGATACGACGCAGTCGTATGTCTCGCCGTTGACTATCCAGCCCTTGCCCTCCCGCTGGATATCCTCAACCGGTCTGCCGGCCATGATCGAGGCGCCACGACCTGCCGCCTCTTCCTCGAGCCGCTCGACGAAATGCCGGAATCCTCCCCGGATGTAGCCCAGCCGTTCGCCGCCCGCGCCCCGGTCGGATCGTATAGCGATTCGGGATATGAGCCAGGCCGCGGAGACTTCGTCGCGGCGGTCGCCGAACTTGCTCCTCAGGAGGGGTTCAAAGAATGAGGCGTATATGCCGGGACCGAGGTTATCGAGTATGAAGTCCTTTGCGGTGATCCTATCGAGCGCTGCGAGATCGAACCGCCGGGAGCGCAGGGTCAGCAGGCCGAGGCGGGCCTTCTCGGTGAGTGTGAGATGAGGGTAACGCAGGATCTCAGTAGGGGAGGTGAGCGGGTGGATGGTCCCGTCGATGTAGTACCCGGTTGTGCCCTTGAGCCATACCAGCCGGTCGGCTACCCCGAGCGTATCAAAGAGGTTGAGCAGGCTGGTATCGCCGGAGAAACAATGGTGGTAATACTCCTCTATCCAGTAATCACCGATCCGGTATGAACCAAGGCATCCTCCTAAAACCGGCTTATATTCGAAGAGGTCTACCGTATGCGTTCCGGCAAGTTCGAGAGCAGATACCAGACCGCATAAACCCCCCCCCACAATGCAGACCTTCATGCATACCACTACGTGTGAAGTTATAAGAACACTTTTGGGCTATAAGAGTATACAACGTCTTTATACATAAACGTCGATATTATTGATTAGGCTATATGAGGGTGTGAAGCTGAATGAGGGTCTTCTTTATAGGATTCGGTCAGGCAGGGGGTAAAGTCGTCGATATGTTCATCGAGCAGGATAAACGGATGCAGGCCCAGAGTTTCAGGGGCATCGCGGTGAACACGGCGCGTACCGACCTGATGGGGCTTAAACATATCGAGCTCAAAGACCGACTCCTGATCGGGCAGACAGTTGTCAAAGGTCACGGGGTCGGGACCGACAACGTGACCGGAGCACGGGTGACTGCTGACGAGATCGACAGTATCATCAATGCCATCGATTCCCGGGGCACGCATGATGTCGATGCTTTCGTCATCATAGCCGGCCTCGGCGGAGGGACGGGTTCGGGAGGCTCGCCAGTACTTGCCCGGCACTTAAAGCGTATATACCGCGAACCGGTCTATGCGATCGGCATCCTCCCCGCCCCTGAGGAAGGCCGGCTTTATTCGTACAATGCGGCTCGTTCCCTGAGCACCCTGGTGAACGAGGCGGATAATACGTTTATATTCGACAACAGTGCCTGGAAAAACGAGGGAGAGAGCGTCAAAGACGCCTACAACCGGCTGAACGACGAGATCGTCCGCCGGTTCAGTGTGCTCTTCCGTGCCGGCGAAGTCGGCAAGGCCGGCGTCGGCGAGATGGTCGTGGATTCAAGCGAGGTCATCAACACTCTGCGTGGTGGCGGCATAAGCACCGTTGGGTATGCCATCAGCGAGAAGGTCAGCCCCCGTACGAAGCAGAGCCAGGGGTTCCTCTCAGGTCTGATGCGGAAGAAGGAGAAGACCGAGGAGGTCCTGACCGGAGAGGACAAATCGGCGAAGATCATCGCCCTCGTCCGGCGGGCCATGCTCGGGCGCCTCACCCTGCCCTGTGACTACTCGACCGCCGAGCGTGGTCTGGTTCTTCTTGCAGGGCCGCCCGACGAGATGGATAGAAAGGGTGTCGAGAAGTCGAAGAGCTGGGTCGAGGAGAACATCGCCGGTGTCGAGGTGCGTGGCGGCGACTACCCCGTGCAGAGCGACTACATCGCTGCGGTGGTGGTCCTTGCGACGATAGGAAACGCCCCACGGATCACCGAACTCCTCGAGATTGCAAAAGCCACGAAAGAGGATGTCCTCAAATCAAAAGAGAAGCGCACGACCATGTTCGATGATGGTATAGAACCACTGTTCGAGTGAGGAGGTAGTATGAAAACGAATATCAGCAGATGGATCGTTCTCCTGCTGGCACTGGTCTGTGTCGTGCAGGTGGTATCGGCCGACTTCGATATCAAGAAGGAAGATATTAGCCCAGCAAGCGGTGCCCTCGAACCAGGCCAGCAGGTGACAGCGCATTACGTGCTCTCCTACAGCATGATCACCGACGACCCGAGTGACGAGTCGTTTGAGTTCAGCACCGGACTGCAGAACCCCACCTGGGACTTCACCGTCTACCGCGACGGGGTAGATATCTACAAGACAACGAAGACCGGTTACTACCCGACCCTGACGGAGTTTGAGATCTCCTATGGTAAGGGCAAGATCGAGCTGGATGTTCAGCTGCGTGGCACCGTTCCCACGAGCACGACCGGAAAGATTGAGGTGGTCAAGATCCAGCACATGAGGGAGAAGGATGTGAAGGCCACCTACTCCAAAGTCCGTGATGCCGTGAACCCTGATCAGGTCCAGGGCGCGCTCTCCACCCAGCAGCAGAACCTCAAGAATCTGAAGGCTGATATCGATGATAAGGCCGCAAAAGGTGTCGATGTCTCTGCGGTGCAGGCGAAGTACGACGCTGCGAACCAGGCGCTCATGAGCGCCGCATCCTCAGGCCCATCACAGGCGGCAGGGTATATCGCCACTGCAACGAAGGCCATGGATGAGGCAAAGTCGCTCCTTGAGAAGGCATGGGCCGAGAAAGAGGTCGCGAACACCGGCGCGACGCTGGAGAACCTCGACGGCATGATAACCTACTTCGTCGAGAACCGCTCGATGAAGAGCGATCCACAGGTGGTCGCCATCATGACCAAGCGCGAGAGCGCCGTCCAGTTCTACTCCCAGGCAAAGGACAACCTGAACGGCGCAAACTACCCGCTCGCGCGTTCGAAGGCGACCGAGGGCCAGAATAAGGCCAATGAGGCTCTGGCGGATGCAAACGCTCTCCGCGAGAAGATCGGCGAGGGGTTCAATATCGGAAATATAGGCGGTAACCTCCTCCTCTATGTCGGCGCCGGGGTCATCATCATCCTGATCGTCGTGGGTGTTGTCCTCTACAGAAAGAAGACCGGGTGGGATGAACTCGGGTGATGCCCGGGACAGTAAAGCCCTCTTTTCACACCCCGCTCTTCTTCTCCGCTCATGAAGGCCCGGTTACAGAAACTTTCTGCTGCCAGGATAACGGAGAATACACCGGCCGTCTTTTTTGCCCCCGATAATGAGTGTGCAAGAACCCTCCCAAACTCCGGAAAACCCTCTCTGAGTCATCAGGCCCTATCCGGAGATTGACGTCAGATATGCCGGCATAGCGCCGGGGCGGGGGGATCCCCTGCAGATGATTCCCAAAATCGGAGATGAGGGGGAGGCCCCGCAAAGCCAAACGGGGGAGGGAGTGCCCGAAAGATACAGAACCCGGGTAACGGCTCTTGCAGAGTGCCGAAGGTGATCAGGAAGGATAGGTATCTGGCCGGCTGCCGGGAGGGATCAGGCAGTTGTCTCCATAGGAATCTTCGAGAAGACCTCAAAGTTCCTGCTCCCCATCTTCCCATCCCGGAAGAAGTAGTACTCGAGCAATCTATCCCTGTTCTCCTCGTAGGAGAACCAGTAGTTCAGCCGGAACGTCTCCTTCTCGTAACCCTCGAGTGCCGGGTATGTATCGGCATCGTGGGTGATCACGAGATCGAAGTCGCCCCCGTATATCGTCGATTCGCTCACTTTCTGGCTATAATACGCAAGCTTCGAGGCGTTCTCCCCCCGGTAGTACCAGGGCAGCGGCCAGTAGGTATCGGTCGCGATCGCCACGTGGTCTGCGGCATCCATCTTTGCGAAGATCTCCCGCAGGTCTTCGGAGTTCTGCACCTGCACTATGGGTTCGTTGATATCCGCCGGTGTGAACGCCACGTGGAGCGTCATGGCGATAAGGAAGATGCTTGCCACGGCGGCGATGGTGGCCTTCTTTTCGGTCATCGCATAGACCGCGACAAAGATCATGGGCAGGAGCTGGTGGAGGATCAGCCACGGCACCTTCTCACCGATGTAGGCGTAGGCCGCAAGCGAGGCGAGCATCCAGAATATGGCGAACCGTGCAAACTCTTCCTGCCGGTTGATCGGCCGGCCACCCTCGCCGCGTGCGAGGAGCTTACGGAGTCGGTCTTTTAAGCCCCGGCTCTCCGGTTTCGTCTCCCCCGTAGCGACCTCATGTTTTTCCGGAGCCTCCTGTACCGTCGCAGCATACTCTCCCGGGTTCCCCTCTCCTTCCCCGGGAAGCCTCGTCTCGACCGCCACATCATCTATCCACGGGTTCTCGCCTTCTCCCCCCGAAAGCCTCTCCTCGACCGTCGGAGGCTCTCCGGCATCCATGGGCAGGGCTGAAACGCCGGGGTTCCCCTCCTCCGCGTCACCGGCAAGTGCGATCTCCGGTACACCCCGGAGCGCCCTTTGCTCCTTCCAGCGGGAGACGGCTCCGGGGATATCGATGAACTGCAGAACCCCGACGGCGGCAAGGATCAGGATCGGCACCTCGTAGAGGATGAAGAGCAGGATGTAGAAGTACGGCGGCCCTCCGAGGCGCTGCGCCTGGTGCATCGAAGCCCAGTGCTCGATGGCCTTGAGCCACCATGTCGCGATCAGATCCGGGTTGGCGCCAAACGACGAGTAAAAGGCCGCCATGATCCCGAATGCGACGATGCTGCCGAGAGCAACATCCCGGATCCAGTGAGCGGGAAGACGCACCTTCCTCATCAAGACCAGGTAGAGAAGGTATATCCCGAAGGTCAGGACGATGATCGGCATGTTCTCCTTTGTCGACATACCAAGACCTATCGCCGCCCCGGCGATGAGCGCATACCTCATCTGGTGCCGTTCGAAGTAGTAGAGGAGGGCGACAAGGAGCACCATCGAGAAGACGACGATGAATATATCGTTTCTGAGGAACCGCGAGAAGTAGACCATATTCGGCGACACGGCAAGGAAGAGCGCCGCTATAAGGGCCTGTTTCCTATCCAGATAGCCGAGCCTGTAGATGGGGTAAACCAGTGCGACAAGCGCGGTGCCAAAGAGCGCCGGAATTAACCGGCCCACGATATCGGAATCCCCGAGGAACGAGAAGATTCCGGCCGTCGTGTAGTAGAGGAACGGCCCGTGATACATGGGGTCGTAGGTGTAGATCCCCTCGGTCAGGAGCCGGTACGAGAACCATGCGTGTATGGCCTCGTCGTGGTGAAATAATTTCAGATCAAGGGCGTAAAAACGTAGAGCAATTGTGACCAGAAGTATGAGGAGGAATAGCCCCTCAAACGAGAGGCGTTCACGGATCCACGTCGTGAGCACGGCGGTCTTCACGCCGCTCTCACCTCAACTCTCCAGCACAATCTCGATGCCTATATCCTTTGGGACCTGGATGCGCATCAGCTGGCGCAGTGCGCGCTCATCGGCATCGATATCAATGAGTCTCTTATGCACACGCATCTGCCAGCGGTCCCAGGTTGCGGTACCTTCGCCATCAGGGCTCTTCCTGGTGGGCACCACGAGTTTCTTCGTGGGCAGCGGGATCGGACCTGCCAGATTGACGCCGGTTCGCTCTGCTATCTCTTTGATCCTATCACAGACCATCTCGATCTTCTCAAAGTCAGTCCCTGAAAGACGTATTCTGGCCTTCTGCATAATTGCCACCAAAAAATTATAGATACCTTCTTATCTCATCTGCTTCGGCGTAATGTTGATGCACATGCCCGCCGCGATCGTGGAGCCCATATCACGGACGGCAAACCGGCCAAGCTGCGGGATCTCCTTGACCTTCTCGATGACCAGGGGTCTGGTGGGCTTGATCTTGACGATCGCAGCATCGCCTGTCTTGAGGAACGTGGGGTTCTCCTCCTTAACCTGGCCGGTGCGGGGATCAAGTTTCTTCTGGAGTTCGACGAAGGTGCATGCGATCTGGGCGGTATGGCAGTGGAAGACCGGGGTGTAGCCGACGGTCAGGGCGCTTGGGTGGTAGAGCACGACGATCTGCGCTATGAACTCATCTGCAACGGTCGGCGGCACGTCGGAAGGACCGCAGACGTCACCGCGGCGGATATCCCCCTTGCCGATGCCACGGACGTTGAACCCGACGTTGTCGCCAGGGAGCGCCTGCGGAATCTCTTCGTGGTGCATCTCGATTGACTTGATCTCACCCTCTTTGTTCGCGGGCATGAAGCTGACCTTCATCCCCTTCTTCATGATGCCGGTCTCGACACGGCCGACGGGCACGGTCCCGATACCGGAGATGGAGTATACGTCCTGGATGGGAAGGCGCATGGGAAGGGTCGTGGGCTTCTCAGGTTCGACGAGAAGGTTGAGCGCCTCAAGCACCGTCGGGCCCTTGTACCAGGGAGTGTTCGCGCTGCGCTTGCCTATGTTGTCACCGACAAAGGAGCTCATCGGGATGAAGTTGATGGCATCAGGCTTGTAGCCGACCATCTTGATCAGCTGAGAGAGCTGCTCCTTGACCTCCTTGTAGCGCTTCTCGTCGTACTTGACAACATCCATCTTGTTGATGCCTATGATCAGCTGGTTGATGCCGAGCGTGCGGGCGAGGAAGACGTGCTCCTTGGTCTGCTCCATAACGCCATCAGGTGCTGCGACGACAAGGAGTGCGGCGTCTGCCTGAGAGGCGCCCGTGATCATGTTCTTGACGAAGTCACGGTGACCGGGGCAATCCACGACGGTGAAGTAGAACTTATCGGTATCGAACCGCTTGTGAGCGATATCGATGGTGATGCCGCGCTCACGCTCTTCCTTGAGGCTATCCATCACCCAGGCGAACTCAAACGAGCCCTTGCCCTTGGATTCGGCCTCTTTCCTGAATGACTCGATGATATGGGGCGGCACGGTTCCAGTCTCAAAGAGCAACCGGCCGACGGTAGTAGACTTCCCGTGATCGATGTGTCCGATTACTGCTAAATTCATGTGGGGCTTTTCAACTGCCATAATTATATCCTCCACTCAAATAGGCCTGTCACCTCGAACAGCCTGATTATGCGAGTAACTTATACGTATGACGTTCTCCATATAAAGCATTTCTATGCGCGCCAATAGCGCGCATTCTCCAAAAGCCCGGAGTAATCGACAGAATCTTATCCTCTGGAAATCCACGTTCTTCGTATCATGAAGACGCTTGAGTTTCACCGCGACGACGCAAAGGACCGTGTGACGGTTGTGTGCGCAGATCGTGAGGTCTCGGTCTACTCTCACTGTGGTTATTGCCGGCACTGTGCAGGGGTCAGGGTAGGAAGGCGGACGATCCCGACACCGCAGCGGCAGGCTCTCTCCAGCGTCCGGCAGGGCGCAAACTCCGATGAGAACCTGCTCAACGCCGCCGTCATGTTCAACACCCTCGTCCGGGACGGCAACGCAATCGAATGCGAGGATGACGCGGGAAAAGGTTTCTATTCGATGTACCGACGCTGAAGAACGATCTCTTCACCCCGGGGTGCCCACCTGCCCCTGCAGAGCAACCCCCCAATCTCTCTTCGCGCGCAAAGTATGATGCAGATCAATCGGCAGGAACGCCGACCCCATTCCATCGCGCCCTTTGCGCAGGAAACATGAGATGCAGTGTAGCAGCAGGCCCGACCCTCGCATAAAAAAGAGTTGTGATTATTCAGGCAGAACGGGAGGTCTCCGAGCCAAAGAAGGAGGGTCGCTCAGTTGGCATTGATGTTGGATTGACCTCATTTGCGGTTGATAGTTATGGCACGGCAATCGAGAATCCCCGGTTCTTTGAGCAGTCAAAAGAGAAGATCAAGAAACTACAGAGAAACCTATCCCGGAAGAGAAGATTTTCGTAACTATTCAGGGTACCCGGTGAGCTGCCATCGGCATGAAGGGCGTCCCCTCGAACACTCCTCTCAGTTCCGGTAATGCGGGGCGGTCATGTTTCCT
>CAYPRO010000030.1:0-1317 GCA_964413225.1 uncultured Methanoculleus sp.
CGAGCCTGTGGACTCGCTCCCGATGGGGAGGGGGATGAAGCAGGAAGCCCCGCCCGAGAGGAGCGGGGTAGTTCACTGGCTGAGGTAGTTATGCTTCTTGAGCCAGTCTACCTGGGGTCCGATGTAGCGATAGATGATGTCGCACTTCTCATCCTGGAAACTCCAGGGAACAACAATCAGGAGATCGCCTTCGCGTATCCAGAGTCGTTTCTTGATCTTGCCCTTGATCCGCCCCATCCGCGTGACGCCATCCTCGCAACGGACGCGGATATGGTTTGCCCCAAGCATCAGGTCGGCCCGGCCGAATAACTCACGGTTTCTCTTCTTTGGCAATCGTACCCGTACGATCTCCTCGCTTCCGCTGTTCTGTGTTTTTTGTATATTAGTCAGTTTATCAACTCCGTGGCAGACGACTGCGTCGTCTGCCGATTTATACCTGGAGAGGTACACTAATGACCCGGATCACCATTAATGTATCCGTCACGGGAAAAATTCCCTCTCTCCCGGCCTGACGGAGAAGAGATTGCCTATCGAGGGCGCCTTTAGCATTCCGCACTATCTTCATGTCCGAACTGTTCTGTCAAAGCAGACCGGCGACGGTGTGCTACAGTGCTCTCCGATCATCGATGTGCTCAAGCGGTATGTTCTCGATCATTTCTCGCACTCTAATAAAGGTCGCATTCCGGTTCACTGCTCCATGCTGAGGCAGAAGAGAGCCAGATCATGGATTGTTCTCCTCTGCGCCTCCGAAAGACCGACGTTGGTGCCCCGCCTGGCATGGTTTCCCGCTGGATATCGTAACGCACTGCCCCGCCTCTGGAAAGGGCATAACATTCTCACCGCATACATCCCGTACTGGCGAGTAAGCTCCGGACTGGCGCCCGCAGATTTCTCCGAAGAGTAGTTAAGGTTTGAGCGTATATGTATGAAGAGGATCTTTGAATGGAAAGCAGCAAGCTGTACGTCGGAAACCTCACCTACTCGGTAAATGAAGAGCAGTTGAAAGAATTGTTTGGCCGGTACGGGACGGTAAACGACGTCAGAGTCATCGAGCGCAAAGGGTTCGGGTTCGTTGAGATGTCCAGCCCGGAAGAGGCTGAGAAGGCAAAAGACGCCCTGAACAACACCGTATTCGAAGGCCGCACCTTGAAGATAGACGAGGCCCGGCCCCCGAGACCAAGAAGCGACTTCCGGCGATACTGATTTATCGCCCGGAAGAGTACTCCGAATATTCCTCCTTTTTTAAAGAAATCGGTGTTCAAGAGAGTTTTCTCTTCAGTTGGCCAGCGCGCATGCTCTCTCCACCTGCTTCATCCC
>CAYPRO010000030.1:1417-9692 GCA_964413225.1 uncultured Methanoculleus sp.
ATCCACCTGCTTCATCCCATCCACCTGCTTCATCCCATCCACCTGCTTCATCCCATCCACCTGCTTCATCCCACCCGGGAGCATGATTCCGGAGCAACCGGATCGAAGAGGGTCTGGTGGAATACCCCTCCGGGGAGGACTCAAGGAACCGTATCGTTCACGCCCAACCCTTCCGAAAGGATGGGTAGGGCAGGTGTCCCATCCCCTGCCGTGTTAGCGGTCAGCCTTCTCTGTGGGGGTGAGCTTCAGCCGGGCACGCCGCTTTCCGACTCCTCTCCTGCATTTGGCACAGGCCGGTCATCACCCCTGACTGAAATTATTCCTCTCCCGTATCATCGATTTTTCAGCCGGGGAACACAGTAACATTTTTATTCACCAAGAGCTATGGGGCAGGCGTGTGTCCCGCTGTGCGGGATGCAATCAACAAGGTGGTGAGAAGCATGGCAGAAGAAGAGAGACCCTCGGTCAGGGGTGGACACGCCTCGGCAGCCCAGGCCAGCTCGTTTGAGGATCTGAGCGCATCTGCGTTCCAGAGTTATCTCCACGGCATGGATTACCCCGCGAAGAAACAGGATCTGATCAGCCTTGCCAGGAAGAACAATGCGCCTGACGCGGTTATGCAGGTCCTTGATAAGTTCAGCGACGACAAGACTTTCCGGTCTGCAGCTGAGGTGAGCCAGGAATTCGGCAGGATCAAATAATCTTACCCATTTTTGAGTCTCCCGAAGTGCTCTCTGATTTTGCTATCTATGCGGTATCCACAAAACAGAAAGAAGAAGATGCGAGAGGCCGGATTCGAACCGGCGAACTCCTGCGAGATCAGGCCCTGAACCTGACGCCTTTGACCTGGCTTGGCAACTCTCGCGCCTGATATTATATTACCTTCAACAAAATAAAGGTGTTTACTCCCCGCACTTCTGGTCGGCGTGGGAGTTATGAGAGTTGATATCCATAAAGTGTTTCATCTCCTTCTCGCGAAGTTCATAGCGTTTGATCTTTCCGGAGATCGTCTTTGGAAGCGACTCCACAAACTCGATCGCGCGGGGATACTTGTAGGGGGCCGTAACCAGTTTGACGTGTTTCTGGATATCCCTGATGAGGGACTCTGAAGGGCGATATCCGGGTTTGAGGGTGATGAACGCCTTGACAACCAGGCCCCGGATCACATCCGGCGACCCGACGACCGCCGCCTCCTGAACGGCCGGGTGCTCCATGAGCGCACTCTCCACCTCAAACGGCCCGATCCGGTAACCGGACGACTTGATGACGTCGTCATCGCGGCCGATGAACCAGAAGTAGCCGTCCTCGTCCATGTATGCCTTATCGCCGGTGTAGTAGAACCCTTTCTGGAAGACTCTTCGATTCTCCTCTTCGTTGTTCAAGTAACCGCAAAAGAGCCCGACCGGGCGCGGGTCCAGTTTGATCGCTATGCGCCCTTCCTCCCCAACACTGACCCGGTTCCCATCGTCATCATGGAGCTCGATCTGCCAGCCCGGCGCCGGCCTTCCCATGGAGCCTGGTTTGCACTCCATACCGGGGAACGTCCCGATGCAGAGTACCGTCTCGGTCTGGCCGTAGCCCTCGTGAATTATCCGGCCTGTCCCTTCCTTCCACGCCCGGATGATCTCGGGGTTGAGGGGTTCGCCGGCGCTACAGCAGTGGCGCATATCGGCGAGGTCGAACTTATCAAGGTCGGCGAGGATCAGCATCCTGTAGATGGTCGGTGGGCAGCAGAAGGTCGTGATCCCATACCGCTCCAGCAGCGGCAGAATCTCGGTGGCGTGGAACCGGCCGCGGATGTCATAGACGAATATGCACGCGCCGATAATCCACTGACCGTAGAGTTTCCCCCACGCGCTCTTGCCCCAGCCGGTATCGGATATCGTCAGGTGGAGGTCGTTTGGGTGCAGGTCGTGCCATACCTGCGCGGTGACAAGGTGCCCCAGGGGATAGGCGTGGTTGTGAACCACCATCTTGGGTTCACCCGTGGTGCCGGAGGTGAAGAAGATCAGCAACGGGTCTGAGGATCTTGTCCGGCGCATGCCGGGGAGGTTCACCAGTTTGTGCGAGCAGGGGGCGGGGTAGTCGAGCTCGACGGGGTAGCTGACCCACCCGTCCCTGGTGCCGTCGATCATGAGCCGAACCGCGAGCGTGGGGCACTCTTCACGGATCTCCTCGACCTTCTCCGCATACTCGGCCATGGTGATGATCATCCTGATCTCAGCCGCCTGTATACGGTACCTCAGGTCTTTTGGGGTCAGCATCGTCGTTGCGGGGCAGTAGACCGCACCGATCTTGATGAGAGCGATGGTGAAGATCCACCATTCGGGGGCACGGGGGAGCATCAGCATGACCCGGTCGCCCTTCTTGATGCCGTATTTTATGCAGATGTTGACAGCCTGGTTGGAGAGGCGCATGAGATCGAAGAAGGTGTATTTCTTCTCGTTTCCCTTCTGGTCGGTCCAGATCATTGCCAGTTTGTTCCGATCCTTCTTTGCCCAGGCATCGATCACATCAAAACCGAAGTTATAGTATTCGGGAACATCTATCGTGAAGTTCGCGCAGAGATCTTCATAGGACGCTATATTTTGCTCATCATCTGTCATATCGTGATCAATAAAAGTTTGCGCGCCTATGGTTTAAAGAATTCACAATGGTGATGAAGGCTCCATATCCAGAATGCCCATAAAGATTATCCATTAGTATTATGGTCCGAAGAATGATACTCATATCGATGGATGAGAAGGGATACGAGTCACTGAAAATTGAGAACATCGTTGCTTCCGGGGTGATTGCCGACTCGATCGACCTCGAAAAAGTATCTAATAAGATAAAAAACTGTGAGTTGAATACGAAGAGGTTCCCCGGGGCGGTCTACCGCATCGAGAAACCCAAGATAGCGTCCCTGATATTCTCTTCGGGGAAAGTGGTGCTCACCGGTATCAGAAACAAAGAGGACCTCCACGATGGTCTCGATATCATCATGCATTCGCTCCGGGATGCCGGCATCGATACTTATGACGAACCCCAGGTTGCGGTCACGAACATCGTCTGTTCGTACGATATGGGCAGGTACATCAACTTAAACAAGGTGGTTATCACCCTCAACCTCGAGAACATCGAGTACGAGCCCGAACAATTTCCGGGGCTTGTCTACCGCATTGAGGATCCGAAGATCGTCGCTCTTCTCTTTAGTTCCGGCAAGATTATACTGACCGGCGGAAAGAACATCGAGGACATCAAGAGAGGGCTTGATTTCCTGGAGCAGCGGCTCGAAACTATTATGTAAACTCTATTTTTTCTGATTTTTTTGGATGGGGGTTTACCGGAGGCCTCAGGTTTTTGCAGGGTTGCGGTTTACCTGCCCGGATGATCTATATAAAGTCTCTGGCCTCCCTCATATAATTGCGCGCCAATGATGCTCTACCAGAACCTGTGCGTCTTGATGTAGTTGCGCTCCGCCTTCAGGATCTCCCGGTAGAAGGCGTCCCCTTCGGAGAGGGTCGCGAGTATCCGGGATGCCGCCTCCGGGCCGACGCCCTTTGCGGCGAGGGCGGTCACCGCCTTCTTCCCGCTGGAGAGGACGATGTTTGCGTTTCGCAGAAACCGGATCTCGATCGCCCGCTCCTCATCCGACTTCTCCTTCTTCCTCATCGCCGGGATGAACTGTTCATCCCAGGGTTTCAGCGCCGCGATGAGACGGGCGTTGCAGAACGGGCACTGCGGCCGATCAGGAACCCGCTCGACGATGGTCCGGCTCTTCCACTTTCGGCAGTGCATGCAGAAGAGGACGACGTCCTCCATCTCAAGGCGCCGCATGATCGTACCGATCACCGCCTGGTCGATTGACGGTGGCGGGATCATATCCCGTGACGAGGAGAGCCCCTCATTCCCGAGCGGGCTCAACCGTCCCGTGGCGACGGCTATCCGGCCGTTTCGGATCGCAATGAGGATCTCCTGCGCCGCATCCACATCCATCGAGTCGCTGAAGAGCTCCCGATAGGCCTCGGCCGCGATGACGGTCTCGTCAAAGAGGTCGATGAGCCGGTGGATGCTGAACCGCTCGTAGTCGGCATCCGCATCGATGGCGCCGAACTTCTTTGCCACCTGCACAAGTTTCCACTTAAAGAGCGCCGTCCGCTTAAGGGCGAGTTTCAGGATTCCTGGAAGGTGCGCGGGGTCGAGCGCCGCGAGGGTCTCCTCTACCTCAAGCGAGCGGACGGCCGGCGGCAGGCGCAGGAGAAACCGGTAGGCGCCGACCTCGATCCCGACGGTCGTCCCGTACCGGGCTGAGAGAAGGACCGAGAGCGCCCGGGCCAGCGCCTCGTTTGCCTTGTGGCCGGCGCAGATATTGCAGACCACGCCCTCATCCGTCTCCTCGAGGGTGATGAGGCGATCCGAGGGGACCGGGTAACGGCCTTCATCCATCTGTGCGATGAATTGCTCTGCATACCGGATCACTGCTGGTGTATCGGAGTAGAGGGAGAACGCCCGGGTTCTCCGAAGCGCTCCGACCTCCCTGGCGACGACGAACGGCACCGGGATCTGCTCGCCTTCCCACGATGGAACTTCACCCCGCGCCCGGGCGGCCGGCTCGACCGTGACACGCCCTCCCTCGATCTCGAGCACCTGCCAGAGCTGCCCCTTCGTTATGAAGACCGCGCCGGTATGCATCCAGCCGAGGACGAATGACTCATCCAGTGTCCCGACCGTGCGGCGCGAGACGATATCGAAGATCTCCATCTTCCTCTCGTCGGGGATCATCGAGAGGTTATCGATAAGGTAGCGCCGGGCGCGTCCGGTTCGGATAACCCGGGTCCCATCGAGCCGGATCAGCCGGTGCTCCACCATCTGGCGGCAGACGGCATCAAGGAGGGGGGCGCACCCGGCAAAGGCACCCGACCGCTCGATCATCTCCTGTATGCGGGAGACCTCGATCTCGCCGCACTCGACCGCTATCGCTGCCACCTGGTTTGCAAGCACATCGGCGGCGCCAGCAGGCGGGACGATCCGCTCGCACTCGTTTGCCTTTGCCCTGCGCGCGATCACGAACGATTCTAAAAGGTCATCAAACCCCGTGGCGAGGATGGTGCCGCGGGAGATGGCGTCGAGACGGTGGCCGGCCCGGCCGACCCGCTGCACCAGGCGCGAAACCTGACGGGGAGAACCGAACTGGACGACATGCTCGATCTGCCCGATATCGATACCGAGTTCCATCGACGATGTGGCGATGAGCGTCCGGACATCACCCTCCCTGAATCGCTCTTCGGCCTCGACCCTGACGTCTCGCGAGAGCGAGCCGTGGTGGATCTCAACGTCGCCACGGGGATAGAGCTCGTGCCCGAGGGCCTCGGCGGTCACCCGGGTGTTGACGAATACAAGGGTGGATCCCGGAGCATCGAGGCACTCCCCGACAGCCCGTGTCTGGGCGGCAAAATCTTCCCCGGCAAACCGGACGCTTATAGCAAGGCTGCGCGCGACCGGGACCTCGACGAGCGAGAACGGCCGGAGGCCGCAGAGGAACCGTCCGATATCGTCAGGATTTCCCACGGTCGCCGAGAGGCCGATCCGCTGGAATTCGCCGGCGTAGGCGACCAATCGCTCGAGTGCCACCGTGAGCTGTGCTCCCCGTTTACTATCGGCGAGTTCGTGAACCTCATCTATGATGACGTATCTGACGTTTTTTAGGTGTGCGCGGAGGTGTTTCCCCATGAAGAGCGCCTGCAGGGACTCCGGCGTCGTGATCAGGAGATCCGGAGGATTGAGCGCCTGCTTCCGCCGCTCATTCTGCGGTGTATCCCCGTGCCGGACGCCGGCCGAGAGCCCGAGCTCCCGGCACCACCACTGCATACGCGCGAGTATATCCCGGTTCAGGGATCGGAGAGGGGTGATGTAGATCGCCTTGAACCCCGATCCAGGGGTCTCAAGAAGCCGGTTGAAGACCGGGAGCATGGCGCCCTCGGTCTTTCCCGTCCCGGTCGGGGCCACGAGCACAAGGTTCTCTCCCGTAAGCAGGAGAGGGATGGCCTGTTCCTGCGCCTCTGAGAGCGCGGTAAACCCGCGCTTCCGGATGACCTCGCGGATCGCGGGGCTGAGGAGTTCACCCGCCGTCTGCGGGGCAGAGCGTGGCCGGGGAGCCGACGTACGTGCCATCTGCCAGGAACACCTCCGCGGTCGTTTCATCTATGCACCGGGAGAGCGGGCCGAGTTTGCTCTCCCGCAGCCTTCCTATATCGATACCTCCGGCAAATTCGTTGAAGGCCGGGACGAAGAGGAGCCGGGTGCGGCTGATGCCGGCCGGGGTCGGAAAGCATTCTCCAGCAAGGTCTGCGTAAAGGTAGGCTGGCCGGGCGCGCGCGGCGCACCCGATGACATCCACGAGCGAGACGACCGGGTGGTGATGGCCAAGGATGATGAGGTGGCCGAGGAGCTCGGGGTCGGGGCGGGTGTGGCCGTGGAGGTAGCCGACGCCGTCGATGACCGCGCCGCCGGAAGGCTGGAGTTCGCCGGGGAGGAGGAACCGGTCAATGCCGCCGTCGTGGTTTCCGGGAGCGACGCGGAGTGGTATGCGGTCACGGAACATATCAAGGATACCGGGGAGTTCCCGGTACTCCTGCCGGCTCGTTACCGGGACGTTGTGCTTGACGTCACCGAGAAGGAGGAGGAGGTCGGGCTGTGCCTCCTCGATGCAGGCGAGCACCCTTTCGGCCCGGGCGGCGCTCCGGCTTGTTATGTGAACGCCATGACGTTCAAGGCCCGACTCGATTCCCATGTGAAGGTCGGCGACGACGAGCACGCGCCGTTCCTGCTCGACCAGTAGGGCGGGGCCGCTCTCGATGAAGTGCAGGTGCATACTCTGTTATATGAGCTTTATCATGCCCGATGCAGGCTGGTAACATTCCCCTGCAGCGAGGAGTTCCTCGAGTGCTCTTCTGGCCTCCTGCGCACAGAGGCCGGCCCGCACCCCGGCAGCGACGGCATCCTCGACAGCGATGCTCCGCTTCTCACTCTCCTCCTCGAGCGCGGCAAGGAGGATGTCGCGCCCGGCAACGGGCACGATGTCAGTGATGGCGATATCCGGGCGGACGCTTTCAAGCGCCGTGCGCACCTTCATGACCATATCCCGGATATCATCTGCCGTCGTCCCGTAGAGCCGGAGGGCGGTTGCGGCCCGCCCATCGCCGCCGCCCGCAAGTGCCCCATCGAGCGCTATGAGGCGGTCGAGTGACGCGCCGGCGGTCTTTTGCACCCAGAGGTCGCGGACGGTGCGGTTGACCACAGAGAGTGCCTCGGCATCGACCGTCGCGTATGCCCGCGGCCCGGAGCCGGTGAGCGTTGCCCGGCCGGTGACGGCGACGAACGCCGGCGGTTCGATATACCCGAGCGTCTCGCCAGCATCCGGGTTCTGCCAGCCCGTCGATATCCTGAACGTGCCAGTGGGATCGGCTATCCGGGCCTGCATGGTATCGCCGCTCCCCCTGCGCTCGGTGAGGGCGCCGACGATGAAGATGCGGCGACACCAGGCGCCGGTGGGCGTCACCACATACGAACCCTTCCGGCCGTCCCCGGACTCCACTGTGTACCGCGCGGCGGTGAAGTCCTGCGCAAATACTCGTTCTGCAGGTTCCATGTCAGTCGTCTATTCCTGGATGTATCCGGCTGCCTTTATGCGGGGCTCTGGTGCGTGAGGCAGAGTGTCCAATCACCCCGCGGTCTTTATGGCCGTTTTGGCATGAGGTACGCCCTGGCTTGCGTGGGCATACCAGACACCCCGGGTTTCCGGGTGCTCCGTCCGGGCCGATCTCCACGCGAACTATAGGTGTTTCCACAGTATCTGTACCTTATCTATTCTCCGCCGACCCTCTAAAAAGGATCACCTGAAGCAATGTCGATGCTTTTACAATGCGCGAGAACCAATATTTCATGCAAATGGACGGTAACCACACCATCTGGATAGAGAAGTATCGGCCCAGGACACTTGGCGAGATAGTCGGGCAGAAGGAGATCGTGGTGCGCCTCCAATCCTATGTGAAGACCGGCAACCTGCCGCACCTCCTCTTCACCGGCAGCGCGGGAATAGGGAAGACGACCGCCGCTGTGGCGCTCGCGCGGGAGTTCTTCGGTGAATCGTGGCAGATGAACTTCCGGGAGATGAACGCATCCGACGAGCGCGGCATAGATGTCGTCAGGAACCAGATCAAGCAGTTCGCCCGGACGTCGCCGCTTGCCGGCGCGAAGTTCAAGGTCCTCTTCCTCGATGAGGCGGATGCGCTCA
>CAYPRO010000030.1:9702-29978 GCA_964413225.1 uncultured Methanoculleus sp.
CCTCCGGCGGACGATGGAGACCTACGCCCACACCTGCCGGTTCATCCTCTCGTGCAACTACTCTTCAAAGATCATCGACCCTATCCAGAGCCGGTGCGCCATATATCGGTTCAGGCCACTTGAGCGGGAGGCTGTCGTCGAGGAACTTCAGAAGATCGCTACAATTGAAGGCCTCACCGTCACGGACGGAGCGCTCGACGCCATCGTCTACGTAGCCTCCGGGGATATGAGGAAGGCCATCAATGCCCTGCAGGGTGCCGCCATCCTCCGCCCCGCGATCGATGAAGGGTTGATCTACGAGATCACTTCGACCGCCCGCCCGGCGGAGATAGATGAACTCCTCGACCTCTCTATGGCGGGGAAGTTCGATGAGGCCGAGCAGGCTCTCTCCGACCTGACCCGCGGCCGGGGCATCGCCCCGAACGAGCTGATCAACCAGTGCTACCGGGCACTTGTCCGGCGCGATATCGACCGGAGACTCAAAGTGAGACTGATCGACGCCCTCGGCGAGACGGACTTCCGCCTCTCAGAAGGGGCAAGCAGCGATATACAGATGGAGGCGCTGCTCGCCCGATTCGTCCTCGTCGCAGAGGAGCACCGGTGAGGGCTCCGGCCGTGTCCGAAGAAGTAACCGTCGAGGTCACCGATGTCGTCGGTGAGTGGACGAAGATCTTAAAGAAGCAGTTCAAGCGGGAGCTTGCAGAGCTTTCCCGCGAGTACCCTCATAAACGATCACTTTACATTGATTTTCGAAAGATCTTGAACAACCGACTCGCGTTCGAGCTCCTGCGCAGTCCGGGAAAGGTCTTTGGGGATATCCGGGATGCGATCGTCCAGAACAAGCTCCTCAAACTCAAGGACGGCGAGGATCCGGAACTGATCAACATCCGGTTCACGAACCTGCCGCAGAAGACCGATGTCCGGGATATCCGGGCAGACCAGATCAACACCTTCATCGCTATCGAGGGGATCCTCCGAAAGACCACCGAGGTGCGCCCCCGGATCGTCAGCGCGGTCTTCCGGTGCCGGTCCTGCGGAAAGAACACCGATCCGGTTCCCCAGGGCTACGGGCGGTTCGATGAGCCCGATGTCTGCCCGAACTGCGAGAGGAAGACCCGCCTCGATCTGATCATGAACAGATGTCGGTTCGTCGACACTCAGAAGCTCCGGATACAGGAGTCTCCCGAGGGCCTCAGGGGTGGGGAGCAGCCCCAGACGCTCGATGTCGACGCCACCGATGACCTCACAGGAATGGTCGCACCCGGCGATCGGGTGGTGGCTAACGGCATCCTGCGGTCTGTGCAGAGGGTCAACTACGGCCAGAAGAGCACGCTCTTTGATATCTACCTGGAATGTAACTCCATCGAGGTCGCTGAGAAGGAGTTTGAGGAGGTCTCGATCACCGAAGAGGATGAGGCGAAGATCAAAGCGCTCGCCCGCGATCCTCTGATCTACAAGAAGATCGCCCGGTCGATAGCACCGACGATCTACGGCACGGATGATGTGAAGGAGGCGATCGCACTCCAGCTCTTCGGCGGCATAGCAAAAGAGATGCCGGATGGTTCCCGTCTCCGCGGAGATATCCATGTCCTCTTAGTCGGGGACCCGGGCATAGCAAAGAGCCAGATCCTCCGCTACGTCGTGAAGCTCTCACCCCGTGGGATCTACACGAGCGGCAAGTCATCGACCTCCGCCGGCCTGACGGCGACGGCGGTCAAGGACGAGTTCGGTGACGGGCGCTGGACGCTTGAGGCCGGTGCACTGGTCCTTGCGGATATGGGGATTGCTGCCGTCGACGAGATGGATAAGATGGCGAAAGAGGATCGGAGTGCTCTCCACGAAGCGATGGAGCAGCAGTGCTATGACGACGAGACCGAGATCCTCACGGAGAGCGGGTGGAAGCTCTTCTGCGACGTAACCGCGGACGACCGTGTCGCGACGCTCTCCTCCGACGGCAGGCTGGAGTACGCATCGCCGTCCAACTTCGTGGCATCGGAGTATGACGGGGAGTTATACTACGTCAAATCCCGGCAGGTCGACCTCGCGGTCACGCCGAACCACCGGATGTATGTCAACCTGAACCGGCGTGCCGGCGAGTGGGAAGGGTTCCGGCTCGTCCGCATGGACGAACTCCCCATCCACAAGCGGATGCGGTTCAAGAAGAACGCCGTATGGGCAGGGGAGCGGCAGGAGACCCACGAGATCCCGCCCGTCGTCAAGTTCGCGAACCAGAACGCCAAAGGGAAGTTCACCGAGCCCGTCACGGTCGGGATGGAAGACTGGCTTGAGTTCCTGGGCTACTTCCTCTCCGAGGGATCCGTCCAGCGCCACTACCAGACCGGGGTTCCCTACCGCACAAGAATATCACAGACGAATCCGGAGTCTACCGAAAAGATCCGGGAGTGTCTTGAACGGCTGCCGTTCCGGTTCTCCTACGACGGCAAGAACTTCTCGATCAATGCAAAGCAACTCGCGGAACACCTCGCGCCGCTCGGGAAATGCCACGAGAAGTACGTCCCCGGCTACGCGAAGAGTCTACCGCCGGAGCAGATCGGGATACTCCTCGATGCGCTCATGCTCGGGGACGGTTACGTCAACAAGGCGACCGGGGTCTCTATTTACACCACCTCGTCGAGGAGACTGGCCGACGACATCACCGAGCTCCTGCTGAAGAAAGGCTGGTCCGGGAACGTCCACCTCATGCGAGAGGCTGGAACCGTCGCCGCAAACCCGCGTGGCGGGACATCGACCGCGACCCACGACATATACCAGGTGACGTTCATCCGCGACGACCAGAACGAGCCGAATGTCAACACAAACGGGCAGCGACAGATCGAGAAGCGGCTTTATAAGGGAAGGATATACTGCCTTGAGGTCCAAAACCACATCCTCTACGTCCGGCGAAATGGCGTCCCGGTCTGGTGCGGCAACTCGATCTCGGTCGCAAAGGCCGGTATCACCGCGACCTTGAAGTCCAGATGCGCTCTCCTCGGCGCGGCGAACCCGAAGCTCGGGCGGTTCGATCAGTTCGTTCCCATCGGCGAGCAGATCGACATGCCTCCCTCGCTCCTCTCACGGTTCGATCTCATATTCGTCATGACCGATCAACCGGAGGCCCAGCGCGACGGGGCGATCGCGCAGCACATCATCAAGACCCACGCCGTCGGTGAGCTGATCAAGCAGCATGCATATGCGCCTCTGCCCGACGTCAACGAGGAATACATCCAGCGTGCGCTTGCGCCCGTCACCCCCGATATCGATCCGTCGCTCCTCCGGAAGTACATCGCCTACGCCAAACGGACATGCTATCCTATCCTCTCTGATGGAGCAAAGGAGGCGCTTATCGCCTACTATATGCGCCTGCGAAACCTTGCCGGCGGAAACAAACCCGTCCCGGTCACCGCCCGGCAGCTTGAGGCGCAGGTCAGGCTTGCGGAGGCGAGCGCCCGGATGCGCCTCTCAAACACCGTCGACACCGAGGACACCGACCGGATCTTAAAGATCGTTGATGCCTGCCTCCGGCAGGTCGCCTATGATGCCGAGACTGGGAGCTTTGATATCGATAAGCTCGTGACCGGGGTCACAAAGTCACAGCGCGACATCATCCGGTCGGTCAAGGAGACGATCCGAAACGTTTCCGGCGATTCCGGCGGGCAGGCGAAGTCCGATGAAGTCATCGATATCCTGGTCCAGCAGGGATTTGCCCGCGACAAGATCGAGCACACCCTCGAGCAGTTGAAGCGGGGCGGGGAGGTGCTTGAGCCCCGGCACGGTCTGGTGAAGTTGATCGGGTGAAGAAACACTCACAAGCCCGATCCTGTGACGCATCTGCACGCAGGTGAGAGTTTCCCGGGAAGAGTTCCTGCAAGCGTATGAGCAGGAGTAAGATGAAGTTCTTCCTTTTCCCCTCCCCCGGGCGCACCTTCTTACTCCTGTATCCCCTAACCTACTACCATCATGTTCACCGACCGCGAGAAGGCCGCGTTCGAGGCCGGCATAAAGCTCGGCGCCCTCTACCACCAGTTCGTCGGGACGCCCGTCGCCCGCGAGACCGCCGCAACCGTCGAGGCCGCTATAGAGCAGGCCGTCGGGCTGCAACCCTACGTGACGGGGATCCACGTCCGGCTGAACCGCGATATGATGGTCTCAAACCGGTTCGGCTACTCAGAACTTGCCGGGAAGATGTTCGATGTCGATATCACGATCACGGTCGGGGCGACCATCTGCCGGGCCCGGCTGCGCCTTGAGGACGACTACCCCATGATGGAGATCGTCGATCTCTCATGAAATCGCCCGTGATACCGATCACTGACGACCATATCCACATCGACCCGGTGAACGGCCGGGGGATAGAGGCCGCAAAGGACTTCCGGCGTAGCGGGGGAACGCACATCTTCCTTGTCACAAAACCCTCATGGTCCCTTGGGGTCGAACCATCGTCGGGAAAAGATTACCGAGCAGTCTTCGATGCGACCCTCCGGGTGGCGGATATGATCCGTGAGACCGGGATCGTCGTCTATCCGGTCCTTGGCGTCCACCCGGCGGAGATGAGCCGGCTTGCCACACGGATGAGCCTTGAAGAGGCCGCCAGCGTCATGATGGCCGGCCTTGACCTTGCCGCTCGCTACGTCGAGGAGGGGCGGGCAGTTGCCTTAAAGAGCGGCCGGCCCCACTACGATGTCGCACCGGAGGTGCTCGATGCCTCAAACGCAGTCCTCTCCCACGCGCTCGAACTCGGGGCCGCATGCACCTGCGCCGTCCAGCTCCACGCCGAGAGCGGACCCTGCGCCGATGTCGTCGATATGGCCGATAGAGCAGGGATCCCGCTCGACCGGGTCGTCAAACACTTTGCAACCCCCGATACCCCCCTCATGCCCTCTCTCATCGCGCGGCATGAGGATGTCCCGGCGCTCGCCCGTGCCGGCCGGCGGTTCACCATGGAGAGCGACTACATGGACGAGAACTCCCGGCCCGGCGCGGTCATCGGTCCGAAGTCGGTCCCGCGGTTCACGCTCCGGTACATCAGAGAAGGGCTTATCACCGAGGAGGAGGCCTGGCGCATCCATGCCGGGACTCCGTCGCGCACCTACGGCGTGGATATCACTCTTCCCTGACAGAGCAGCGCACCTTTTTGATTACTCCCGCCCAAGAGATAATGATGTACTTGAAAGTGCACCACATACCGGGAGCCGGTGAGGTGGTGGCTGCCTGCGACTCCGAGCTCTTAGATGTCACCCTGACGCACGGAGACGTGGAGGTCTGCATCACCGGAGGATTCTACGGCACGGAGCGTGCCGCCGAAGAAGATGTCGGGCGAGCTCTGTCGAGCGCGTCGAACGTCAACATAATAGGGAAGCGTGTCGTAGCCCTTGCCGTCGCCATGGGGCTCATTCGAATGGAGAACTGCATCATGATCGGCGACATACCTCACGCCCAGATCTTTTTGGTATAACCCATGGCCATACAGACGAGCATCTGCCCCCGTTGCGGGCAACCGGCTGAGGAGGGGCTCTGTCCGCAGTGCCGGGCCGCTGAGGTCCGGCTGCTCTCCTGCGAACCCCGCGTGACCGCTGTCTACTGCCCGGTCTGCGACTCGCAGAAACGCGGCAAGACCTGGTCGGACCTGCGGATGCCGCGCGAGGATCTCGTAACCGAGATGGCCGTGGCGGCGACGAGGATCCACGAGGATGCAAAGGATCTCCGGGTCGCCGTCCGGTCGGCAGAGACAGGGCCGAACAGAACGACCTGCACCGTCGACGTGGAGGCAACCCTCTACTCGGTACCGGTTCACGAGACCTGCGAGGTCGAGATCCTCTGGCAGAGGGAGTCCTGCGACCGGTGCAACCGTATATCGGGTGGCTACTACGAGGGGATAGTCCAGGTCCGGGCGACCGACCGAAAGATCAACGCCTACGAGCGCGAGGTCGCAACAAGCATCGCACAGCAGGCCGAGGAGTCCCTCCAGGAGGCAGGGGACCGGCTCTCGTTCATATCCGAACTTGAGGACTCCAGAGACGGCGTCGACATCACCGTCGGATCCCAGCACCTCGGCCAGGAGATCGCCCGGATGATAACGGGAGCGCTCGGCGGGCGGTATACGACCCACCCGAAACTGGTCGGTGAGAAGGATGGGAAAGCCCTCTACCGGATCACATACTCCATCCGCCTCCCCTTCTACCAGAAGGGGGATGTGGTGGTATCCCATGGCGGCTACTTTGAGGTTCGTGATATCGATGGGCGGCGGCTCCGGGTCTTTGACCTCCAGACCGGAATTTCACGGACTTTCGCTGAAGTAGAGGTCGAGCGCCTCATAGGAAACGTCCGGGAGGCCGAATCCGCGCTCGTCGTCTTCACGCAACCCGGCATCGTGGGGCTGATGGATCCAGAGACCTACCAGACCCGGGAACTCGATACTGTTCCCTGGACATACCCCGTCGAGGGACAACCGATCCGGGTGCTCCGCGACGAAGAGCAGGACCGCCTGGTCATCGTCGGGTGAGGGGTATGCGTACGCGCAAGGTTCCGGCGGCCGCCCTCGCCGATATAGCGGGCGCGGAGTGGGCGGACCCCGCCCGCCGGCCCTACGTCCGGGATGGCACCGCCTGGGTTCCGGTACGGGAGGGGTACCCGGCCGATGCGGACCTTCCCGAGCGGGAGGTATACCGTGGGCGCGGCTACCACCTCATAGGCGATGTCGCGGTCCTCCACGGCGATGCGCCGTCGGAAGATGAACTTGCCGCGATCGTAGAGCACTGCCGACCCCGGGGCATCATATGGGTGAAGGGGTACACCGGCGCGATGCGCATCCCGGATACTGAAATCCTCTACGGGACCGCAGGCGACGTGCGTCACCGCGAACAGGGCTACACGTTCATCTTCGACCCGGGCCGGGTGATGTTTGCTCAGGGAAACAGAGGCGAGAAGGCGCGGATAGCCGCCCTCGCCCGGCCAGGCGAGCGGGTGGCCGATATGTTTGCCGGGATCGGCTACTTCACCATACCTGCGGCCGCATGCGGCGCACATGTTCACGCCATGGAGATCAATCCGACAGCCTTTGAATACCTGGAGCGCAATATTATGGAAAACCGCGTCGAGGATCGGGTCACCGCGGAGCCCGGCGACTGCCGGGATCTCCTTGCCGGGGTCTACGACCGTATCATTATGGGGCACTTCGATGCTCCCGCGATGCTCCCTGATACCCTTGCCCACATCCGGCAGGGAAGCGTTCTCCACGTCCACAGCATCGGGGATACGGCCGATACGATCCGCGATGCAGTGGGAAAGGCCGGCCTTTCGGCGGTGATAACCTCCCGCCGGGTGAAGAAGTACGGCCCGCATGCGTGGCATATGGTGCAGGATGTGACGATATCGTGAAGACGCTTTCGGGAAAGACAGTGGTCCTCGCCGTTACGGGGAGTATAGCGGCTGTAGAGACGGTGAAACTTGTCCACGCCCTGCGCCGCCGGGGTGCGGATGTGCAGGCGGTCATGACGGAGGCCGCGGCCGGGATCATCCACCCCGATGCCCTGACCTACGCGACCGGGCGGCCGGCTATAACCCGGATCACCGGTCTTGTGGAGCATATCCTCTACTGCGGGGAGGGTGGGGCGGCCGACCTCCTCCTCGTAGCCCCCTGCACGGCAAATACCATAGGAAAGATTGCATCAGGCATCGACGACACGACCGTCACGACATTCGCGACGACAGCGCTCGGCCGGGGCATGCCGGTGGTTGTCGCACCGGCCATGCACGAGAGCATGTATAGCCACCCGGCCGTTGCAGAGAATCTACGGCGGCTCCGCACCTTTGGCATCGATGTCGTCGACCCCCGGATCGATGAGGGGAAGGCGAAAGTCGCGGATATCGATACGATCGTCCTTTGCGCCGAACGTGCAGTCTCCGGCCGGCCGCTTGCAGGAAAACGGGTCCTCATAACGAGCGGCGCATGCGCAGAGCCCCTCGACGATATCCGGATCCTCACCACCCGATCGACGGGACTTATGGGACGCTCACTTGCTCTTGAGGCTTTCCGTCTCGGTGCCGACGTGACGGTGGTGCATGCGGGAGCGTTTCCCTGCGTCCGAAACATCCACGCGACGACCGCCGCGGATATGCGGGAAGCGGTCCTCTCTGTATGCCGCGAGGATGGGGTCGACATATACGTGAGCGCGGCCGCGATATCGGACTTTGCCCCCGAACGATGGGAGGGGAAGATACCGAGCGGTTCGCCTCTCGCGATCCGACTCAACCCCCTCAAAAAGATCATCGATGAGGTGATGGCGACATTCCACCCCGTGACGGTGGCGTTCAAACTGGGCTGGCATGAGGAGGAGCGAGCGCAGGCGATGCTTGAAGCGGGCGCAAATATGGTCGTCGTGAACACCCCGCCGGCTATGGGGGCGGTGGAGGGATCGTTCCGGCTCATGACCGCCGGCGGAGTAACCGATGTGACGGGGAGCAAAGAGGAGGTCGCGGCGGCGGTATGGTCAGGGCTGCTGTAGCCTTCTCCCCCGGGCACATATCCGGCTACTTCAGGCGGATCGAAGGACCCGACCCCCGGACCACCGGGAGCGTCGGGGCCGGCGTGGTCATCGATGAGGGGGTGCGTTCAACGGTTGTCCCAGCCGCAGAGACAGGTGTCCGGGTGATCCGGCAGGGTCACGTGAGCGCCGGGTCGCCGCCGATCGAGTACGCCCTCGACCGATTGGGGGTCAGGGCCCGCGTCACAACGGAGTGCCGGCTCCCTATAGGCGCCGGGTTCGGCCTCTCGGCGGCAGCCCTCCTTGCGACGCTCACGGCGGCAAACCATCTCTTCGATCTCGGCCTCTCTGCAGATGATGTGGCTTTTTTAGCCCACGAGGCCGAGGTTGTTCATCGCACTGGCCTTGGGGATGTCGCCGCAAGCCAGGCCGGCGGCGTCGTCTGCCGGACGGGGGCCGGCATCCACGCTGATATCACCCGTTTCTACCCTGAAGAACCCCTCTACGCCGTGAGCCTCGGCCCGCTACCGACCGCCTCTGTCCTCTCATCGGAGGAAGCGATGGCGCGGATAGCCACAGCGTATCCCGACCGCTGCCCCCGTGACCTTACTGACTTCTGTCGGCTCTCGCGGCAGTTTGCCGAGAGAAGCGGCCTCATAGCGCCGGAGGTGCGGCGGGTGCTCCGCACCTGCGATGCCGCGAATATCCCGGCGAGCATGACGATGCTTGGAAACGGCGTCTTTGCCTGTGGTGACGATGCACAGAGAGTGCTCCCCGGATTCGGGGAGGTTTACTGTCTCCGAACCGCGCGCCGCGGCGCACATATGATTGAGTTGATACCATGATACCGAAAGACCATCCGCGCTACCGCTCTCTCATCGCCCGCGAGAGGCTGGCCCGGTGCGCCCGCGAGGGCATCGTCGCCCTCGAAGGGCTTACCGCCCACGGGCGCGGAGAAGCGTTTGACTACCTCATCGGCGAGCAGACAAGCGAGAGTGCGGCTCTTGCTGCCCGAACGGCCGCCGCCATGCTCCTCTCCGCCCGGCATGCGGTTATATCGGTGAACGGCAACACGGCGGCGCTTGCGGCGGAGGATATCGCGGCGCTGCAGAAGGCAAGCGGTGCCGACGTCGAGGTAAACCTCTTCCACCGGACAGAGGAGCGGATGCGGCTGATCACGCGGCTCCTTGAGGAGAGCGGTGTCCGGGTCCTCTCCGGGACCGCGGAACGGCTCGTCCCGCTCGACCACGACCGCGGCCTCTGCCTCCGGGAGGGGATCGCCGATGCCGACGTGGTTCTCGTGCCGCTCGAGGACGGGGATCGCTCTGCGGCTCTCCGGGCGATGGGAAAGGCAGTCATAACCATTGACTTAAACCCGCTCTCCCGGACAGCCCGCACGGCGACCCTGACGGTCGTCGATGAACTGACGCGCGCCCTCCCCGCCATCACCGCGGCGTGCGCCTCCCTTGAGCCGGGCGAGGGCGAACGCCTGATAGCCGCGCTTGACAATACCTATCTTCTTCGGGCGGCAATAGATACGATGAGAGAGAGACTGGCCCATGCTCTGGAGTGAGGTTTACCGCCCGAAAGGGTGCGAGGATATCATCGGGCAGGACGAGGTTATCCGCTACATCGTCTCGTTTGCGGATGCAAAGAGCGTGCCCCATATGCTCATATCCGGTTCGCACGGCACCGGAAAGACCGCAGCCGTCGAATGCCTGGCAAAACGGCTCTACGGTGAGGACTGGGGGGCGAACACAACCATCCTCAGCGCCGCCGATCTCCTCGGGAGGGGAAGGAGCGCTCTTGAGACGGACGAGCGTTTTGCCCAGATCTACCGAAAGGACCAGAGCCTGATCGCCAACTTCAAGTATATCGTGAAATGGTATGCCTCGATGCGCCCGCTCGACGCCGACTTCAAGCTGATGATCTTCGAAGACGCTGAAGGCCTGACGTTTGAGGCGCAGCAGGCCCTGCGCCGCACCATGGAGCGCTACAGCGCCACATGCCGGTTCATATTCGTCACAACCCGGCCATCGGCGATCATCCCCGCTATCGCGTCGCGCTGTCTGCCGCTCTTCTTTGCTCCTCTTGAGAGCACGCTCATCCGCGCCCGCCTCCTTGAGATCCTCGCCGCGGAGGCGGCCACATGCCCGCCCGACGACCTCGACCTGATCGTCCACGCCGCCCGGGGTGACCTGCGGCGGGCGATCCTGTACCTCCAGATCGTTGCCGGGGCAGGAAAAGTCCTCGACCTTGCGGAGGTGGCGCGCTCCGAGACATCGAATGTGGCAGCATCCGCATTTGATGCCATACGGGTCGGAAACTTCGATGCCGCCCGGAGCATAGTCGAGTCGCTTATGATCGAGTACGGTCTCTCGGCGCGGGAGGTTCTCCACGAACTCCGACAGGTGATCCGGCGCGAGTACAACCATCCGGCCCTTGCCATCGCTCTCGCCGATGCGGATCATCGGCTCTGCCACAACGCAAACGATTTTGTCCAGGTCAATGCACTTCTGGCCCGGATCGCCCGGGAGGTGTCCAGTGAAGAAAGTACAGCAGCACTATGATGAGATCGCAGATATATACGACGACCGTTACGATGGCCACCGCGGAAGATGCTACCACCGGCATATATCCGACCACATCATGAGCGCCCTTCCCTCGGGCGGGTTCCTCCTCGACCTCGGGTGCGGGACAGGTCTCTTTGTGCAGCGCTACATCGAGGAGGGGGGCCGGGCGATGGGCCTTGATATCAGCCCGGGGATGGTCAGGCACGGAAGGCTGCGCTCGCCCGGGAGCGGGTTCTGTGTCGGGACCGCCGAGGTCCTCCCGTTCCGGGATGCTACCTTCGATGCCCTTGCAAGCCTGCTCGCCTTCAGCTACGTCCCCGACCCGGGAGCGATGCTCCGGGAGTCCTACCGGGTCTTGAAGCCCGGCGGCCGGATAGCGGTCTGCACACTCTCGCGGACGGTCTTCACGAGTATCGTTCCTATCGTCTACCAGATGGGGGAGAAGGTCGGTCTGAAGAAGGTGGGCGTCGGGGATTTCGACGAGCACTACTATACCAACGGCGAGATCGCCGGGCTCTTCGGAGAGGCCGGGTTTACGGATGTCTCGGTCGGTCGGTGCTCGTTTGCGCACTTAAACCTCGCGGACCCTGTCTTTAACCTCGCGCGGAAGGTGGAACCCTTCGTCGAGGAGAACCTCCCCTACCTCGCGTATAACATCTGTGCGGCGGGGAAGAAGCCGGAGGATTAGGTTACGCTCCGCCCTGCGGCAGACCGGCACCCCGAATCGGCCGGTTGCCGTTCCCTCCCCCCGGCAGCGGATACCGAGGCGGTTCTACCCGATGTATTCTGTGCCGCCGAGCTGAGAGAGGAGCACCGCGACCTCTTCCCTGAGTGCAGGGATATCGCGGCTCACGACCATCCAGACCTCCAGGGGATCCACGCGGAAGTATGCGTGAACCAGAACGTTTCGAAGACCGATCACCTGTTTCCAGGGAACGCCGGGAGAAGCGCTTCGAAGGTCCGGGGGGAGGCGGGCGGCTGCTTCCCCGATGATCTGGAGATGATGCACCATCCAGACCTGCACCAGCTCGTCCTGCAAAAAAGCATCTCTGCCCCGGATCACGTATCGCTCAATCTCCCCAATCGCTTCCTGAATATCGAGGAGTCGGTCGACCCCATTCCTTATAACAGCACAGCTTCTTTTAAGATCCGCTTTTTGTACCGCTCCTTGAGCGCCGTCTCCGTCACCACGTCCACCCGGCACCCCAGAGCCTCCTCCAGGTCCTGGATGAGCGCGACATGATCGAGGAGGCTCCTGCCCGGCTCCAGTTCCACCAGAAGGTCGAGGTCGCTCTCCGTGCCCACCTCGCCCCGGGCCACCGACCCAAAGACCCGGAGGTTCCTGGCACCGTGCCGCCCGGCTATTGCGAGAATCCTGGACCGCTTCTCCCGGATCAGATCCTGTGTGACGGGCATGGCTCTTCAATATCTCCTATCGGGAGCTGGAAATATAAATTTGCCCCCAAAGGCCACGTCGTCACGAGACCACCGGCAAGGACAGGGCCTCCCTATGGGAACAACCGTCCTGCCTTCCCGATAGCGTCAGGCAGATACCCTCTCATCCGGCCGGAGCGGTTCGACAAAGGCCGTCGGCAAGAGTCACAAAGGCCTACCTACTTACGACGATCGGAGCCGGGCGAGGATCCGCTCTTTCTTTGCAAGCGCCGCCTCCGCCGCCCGCTCGACCCCCTTCTTCATCTCATCGAAATCTCTCTTATCTTTATCCACGACCTTTTTGACCGGGGTGTAGGCCGACTCCCTGAACCGGGGCGAGAAGTCCCGGATCTCGCCGTCGACCGAGAGGACCGATTCGGGTTTACCGGCCTCGACGTAGCCGACCTCTTTCATGGTGACACCGGCGGACTCGACGACCCGACGGATATCCGACGCAACCTCCGGCGGCGCGACGACGAGGAGCGCGTCGAGCGATACGCCGAGGTAGTCGATCTCGAGGGTATCGAGCATCGAAAGGACCTTCGGCTGGACGAGCGTCCGAAGGTCATCCTCGACGACGACGATCCGGCAGCCGGCGGTCTCGGCCATCTCAAAGGCGTCGCCCCGGAGCCCGCCGTTCGTGACGTCGGTCATGGCGTGGATGCTTTCGAGGACACTGCTTGCAAGCAGCGCCTCAGAGGCTCTGAGGAAGTGGAGGTTGATAGTCTCATCGACGACATCGGGGAACCCTGAGTATATAGCGGCGGTGGCGATCGTCCCGCCGCCGGCCCCCTCGGTCATGAGGAGGACGTCGCCCGGGGCGATCTCCTTTCGGGCGGTGAGGTGGCCTGCAACGCCGACGGCGCCTACGCAACCGGTCATACGGGTCCCAAGCACCATATCCCCGCCTATCCTGAGGGTCGAGCCGGTCACGAGGGGGACGCCCATAGCCTCGCCGACAGCGGAGACCCCCGCTGTGTAGTCAAATATCTTTGCCACGTCGCCGTCGTCGGCTACGTGGATATCGGATAGGAGGGCGACGGGTCTTGCCCCCATAACGTAGACATCGCGGAGTGTTGCCCGGGTGACGTGAAACCCTGCAAGGAAGGGGAAGTCGGAGAGGCGGGAGTGCATACCGTCGACGGTGGTGATTATGTACTCCCCGGCGGCGCGCACAGCACCGGCGTCATCCATCTCATCGACACCGACCGCGGCCGACGTCCTGCCGATGATCCGGGCGAGTTGCCGGTGGGCAAAGAAGTCCCCGGATCCCCTCGACCCGACACCAAACTCACCCATCGATGAACCGGAGGGCTCAAAGGCAAAGAGGTCGCCGGAGAGATCGGCCGAGTTCTTCGCCTCGGCAAGGACCGCCCGGGCAAACTCTTCGGCATAAGCGGGGCTGATGCGGTTATGCTTGATCGCAAGGATATCGCGGGAGAGGAGGCGCACTATATCGTCGTCAGGGGTGCCGGCGGCAAGGTGCCGGCGGCTGATCTCTTCTACATCCATTGTAAGAATGATCGATGCCCGGAGGGATAAATGGAGCGGCAGCGAGGCTTTCCCCACGGGCAAAGATTCAAGCAGATCCGCCCCGAATACTGATAGATGACGGGTGCGCAGATGATCTCCGCTTGCTCCATCGCCGGCTCCGACTCCGGGGGAGGAGCGGGCATCCAGGCGGACTTGAAGACGTTCACGGCACTCGAGGTCTACGGGCTGACGGTCGTAACGGCGGTGACAGCCCAGAACACCCGTGAGGTCAGGGGGACCTGGATGCTCCCTCCTGAGGCTGTGAAGGCCCAGATAGAGACGGTTGTCGATGACTTCTTCATAGGGGCATGGAAGACCGGGATGCTCGGAAACGGCCCAAACATCCGGGCCGTCGCGGAGACCCTGCCGGATGACGCCGTGCTCGTCATCGACCCGGTCATGATCTCGACCTCGGGCTACCGGCTGCTCGATGAGGAGGCCGTCACGGATCTTGCCGATCTGCTCATCCCCCGGGCGGCGATCGTCACCCCGAACATCCCGGAGGCAGAGGTGCTTGCGGGCATAGAGATCGCAACCTTAGATGATATGGTCGAGGCCGGCCGGCGGATACTCGATATCGGTGTTGGGGCCGTCGTTGTGAAAGGGGGACACCTTGCCGGCGACCCGGCGGTCGATATCCTCGTCGATCGGAGTGGTGTTGCTGAAGCCTCCGGCCGCCGCTACCCCTACTCGGTGCACGGGTCCGGATGCTGCTTCTCTGCAGCGCTCGCCGCATACCTTGCCCGGGGAATGAATGCGCGGGGAGCGTTTGCCACGGCCCGGGGTTTCATCGGCACGGCTATCGAGAGGGCAGCCGGAGGCTCAGGGCCGCTACGGATCGTCAATCCCGGAGGAACATTCCTTCGCCAGCACTGAAAAAATAGTTCCTTTAAGCGGCATATCTTCGTTGAATCTTTCTTTCCTCTGTTTTAAAGCTCTTATTTTATGTCAGAATATCAAGATGGTAGAACCCTGTATAATGACAGTTATCCTTGAGAAATAGGAAATACTCTGTTAACGATTTAAAATCAAATGCGGAATTTTAATAACTATAAACCGGTAAGTATTGTAAGAATGGATGAGATCGATGATGCGATCCTTCGGGAGCTGCAGAGAGACGGGAGGATGTCTATGGCAGAACTTGGCTCGATGCTGGGTATCGCACCGTCGACGGTCTTCAAACGGATCGAGAAGTTGAAGAACGCCGGTATCCTCGAGCGGTTCACGATCGTCATCAACCAGAAGTGTTTTGAGCATACCCTGGTTGCTTTTCTGAATATCAGGGTTCACCCGGACGGAAAGCCGGAGGTCGAGGTATTCGCACGAGACCACCCGGGTATCCTTGAGATCTACGAGGTGCTCGAACCCGGGGACTTCTTTGTCAAGGTCCGTGTGCAGAACATATCCGAGCTGAAGCGAAGCGTGCTCATCCCCCTCTCCAGCCTTCCGGGTGTAAAGGAGATCCAGACGATCATCTCGGTACGGAAGATCAAGGAACAGCAATAGGGAGGAACTTAATGCAGATTGAGATTGTGCAACAGATGCTTGCGATCGTGACGCTCTCTCTTGGAGCGCTCCTGATCGCGATCATCTTCAACGCCTACCGGATTGTCAGGCAACCGACCCTGCTTTACTTCATCTACGGGCTTTTCACGCTGATCGTGGGGATCACGTTCGCAGACCTTGTAAGCGTCTTCACGCCGGACGCCTTCACCGCCCTATGGTCAGCAGTCTTCTCCCGTATCGTGGTGGTCCTGGGACTCTGTGTGATGGCATATGGCATCCTGAGAGGGTGAGATGCGCACCGGTACCTCGTTTGCCCGGGACTGGCAGCTTCTCAAGATAGCCCGGTCCCTGCGACGGCACGATGTCGCCGGGCCGCTGTTGCGGCTTCTCCTTGCAGAGGCATCCGGGGACCTTGTGGATCGGGTCGCCACCATCGCCAGGAAACTTGGTGAGGATGATGGAACGGCACTTCTCATCCGTAACGAGGAGCGATTCGACCCGCCTACCCTTATGGAGGGGCTCCTCCTCATGTGGGGAATCCCCTGCGACCCCCACGAAACCGACGACGGGAGCATGGTCATCACTATCGGCGGCGATGGCGCGGCGCTCCAGGAGACCTTCGCGGATGTCCGGGTGGCTGCGCCCTACCTTGCCGGTTACGTTCACGCACTCCAGCCGGACGCGGCCTTCACGAATGATTCCGGCCGAATGACGTTAAGGTTCCCGCCTCGGGGGTAGGGGGATCTTCTCTGGACTTCAAGCAACCACGGTGGTGCTATCGCCCTGATGAGGGTCGCCCGGGTTCCTTACGGCTGTACCTCCCTTGATTGTTTTGCGAAGGTTTATCCCCGACGCATTCATCGATCTTTTAAGGAGACTTCAATGGAGACTGGAAAGGTACAGATGTGCCAGAGCTGCGGCATGCCGATGGCGAGAAAGGAAGACTTTGGGACGGAGGCTGACGGTAGCGCCTCGACGGATTACTGCACGCACTGCTACCAGAACGGGGCTTTCACCTACCCCGACGCCACCATAGATGATATGGCGGCGATCGGCGGGCCGATCATGGCGCAGATCTATTCAATTCCCCTGGAGAAGGCGAGGGCCTTCTGCCGGGAGCAGCTCTCGTGCCTGAAGAGATGGGCCAGAAGAGAGATCCGATCCTGCGGGAGCTGCGGGATGCCCCTTCTCCGGGATGAGGATGCCGGGACGGAGGCTGACGGGAGACGGAGCGAGAACTTCTGCATATACTGCTACCGGGACGGCGGCTACATCGAGCCAGATCTCACACGGGAGCAGGCGGTCGAGCGCTACGCACCCATGATGGCCTCTAACCTCGGGATGCCCATCGAGAAAGCAGAAGAGATGGTACGGCAGTATATATCGACGCTTCCGCGGTGGCAGGTGCGGTGACGGGTCTCGCCCTCACCGGCGAGCGTGGGGAACGCTTGCGCTTCACATAAGTGGGGCCCATCAAACCCCCGTAGGCGGATTCTGACCCGGCACTTTACACCTGTGCCGGCAGGCCGAACCGCCTGAAAAAACCACATGATGCCTGTGGAGGCCACAGGCACACCGGATGAAAATGGCCTTGGGCCATTTTCATACGAAAGGCCGGCGTGTGCGGGAGGATGTCCCGCAGGCGCCGGTTCCCCCTCTGCCCCGGCACGAGCGCAAGGGGCCTTTTTGGAACTCAAGATGGTTGTTTGACGATCCGTCCCCACGCCCGCCGGCAAGGTCGGACGTAAATACTTGATTCCCCGGACAGGAGTGGCGGGCCGTCTGGCCCGCAAATCCCCGCCGGGAAGAATGCCTCACTTGAAGACGTCAAAGATCTGGTCGCTTCCGGTCGACCAGAGCCTCTCCCGCTCGGCCCGCTCCTCAACAAGAGCAAGTACCGGGAGATCCAGGTTCACACCCGGGACGTGGCCGAACATCTTCTCCATGTCCACCTGCAGGGAGTGCATGTAAAGAGAGTTCGCGATCTCCATCGGGCAGTTCTCCTCGCACTGGCCGCAGTTGACACAGGAGTCCGCAACGTGGGCGTAGCGGATCAGGTGGAACATGAACGGCACGGGGAGCACTCCCGGCGGCACCAGGTAAGGCTTCTTCGTGCTGCACTCGACGCAGTAGCAGATCGGGCAGTTCTCGATACAGGCGTAGCACTTGGTGCACCGGCTTGAGTCCTCCATGATCTTCTGGAGACGCTCCTTCCCCTCGCCGAGCTCTCCAAAGTAGCGTGCCCGCCACTTGTCGCCGAGCTTCAGCATGGCGCCCTCGACCTTGCCGCGGATCTCGATACCCTTCGGGTTTGCAGCCTGCGTGGCAACCGCACCGGCCTTCATGGCCTTGTCCAGGAGATCCGCTCCCTTATCGGAGCAGACCTCAACGAACGTGGCCTTGCCGGCCTTGTCGCCTATGACGCCCCAGTTCCCGCAGGCAAGATCTGCCTGGCGCGGGATCTTCATCTTGCACCGGCGGCAGTTGGACCGGCGGCCGAACCCTTCCTCTTCGAGTTCGTCCATCGATATGCCCTTGTGCTGGCCGTCCTTGGTGACTATGATGAACTGGCCTTTGTCGATCTCTTCCTTGACGACATCGTCGGGGTCGACACCGAACTTCTCGCGGATCATCTTCCGGGCGGAGACGGGGCTGACTGAGCCGCCGCAGTTGACACCGATCAGGAGGAGGTTATCCAGGTTGACCTGGTTGCGCTTCGCAAGTTCGTATATGCCCATTGCGTCGCAGCCCTTCACCGTCACGGCAAGGCGCATATCGTTTGCACCGCCGAGGTACTTCTTGATCAGCTTCGACATAAGGAGCGTCCCGCAGTGAAGCGATCCGGCGGTCTGTGCGATATCGGCCGGATCGGTGATCAGCGTCGGCACCGCATCGTAGAGGTCGACGCCCTTCTTCACCGCCAGCACGCCATCGACGATATCGTTCTCAAGGGCAAACTTGAGGAGCCCGGTCACCGCGCCGC
Source organism: uncultured Methanoculleus sp. (assembly GCA_964413225.1). Taxonomy (GTDB): domain Archaea; phylum Halobacteriota; class Methanomicrobia; order Methanomicrobiales; family Methanoculleaceae; genus Methanoculleus. The sequence goes on from CAYPRO010000030.1 coordinate 28,212, forward strand.
CGCACTCAGCGACCTTCGCGATATCGGGGTTCGTCGTCCAGGCGTATAGCATATCTCCCTTCGCTACCATTTACTGCACCCCCGTGATCTTTTCGACAGCAACCGCACTGTGCTTCAACTCCGGCATCTTGGAGAGCGGATCGAGAGCGGTGTTCGTCAGCTGGTTCACAGATCCGACGCCGCCAAAGTGCATCGCCATCATCAGCACACCGGGCGCGACCTCATCGGTCACCCGCGCGAGTGCCTCTGCCTGTCCGCGCCTGCCCTTGAGCCGGATCTTCTCGCCGTTCTGGATCTTGAGCCGCGCGGCATCCTCTTCGTTGATCTGCACGTAGGCTTCGGGCACCTCGTAGTGGAGGATCCCCGCCCGTCCGGTCTGCGTCCGGGTGTGGTAGTGGAAGAGCAGACGTCCGGTCATCAGGGTGAACGGATACTCTGCGTCGGCAACCTCCGCGGGCAGCCGGTTCTCAAGCCCGAAGAAGTGGCCGAGGCCATCGGCGGACGAGAACTTCTCGCGGTGCAGGATCGGTGTTCCCGGGTGCTCCAGGGTCGGGCAGGGCCAGTGGACGGACTCGGGTTTCTCCATCCTTGCGTAAGAGATGCCGGCCATCGACGGGGTGACCCGCCGCATGTCGTCCCAGATATCCTCGGGTGAGTTGAAGTCGAATCCCTTAAGGTTGAGCTTGTGGGCAAGGTCGACGAAGACCTGCCAGTCCTCTTTTGCATCGCCGGGGGTATCGACGGCCTTCCTGACCCGGTTGACGCGCCGCTCGCCGCTCGTGAACGTTCCGTCCTTCTCGGCAAAGGAGGCGCCGGGGAGGATGACGTCTGCATACTGCGCCGTCTCGGTCATGAAGATATCCTGCACGACTAAGAAGTCGAGCTTCTCAAGTGAGCGCATGACGTGGTTTGAGTCTGGATAGGAGACGACAGGGTTTAGAGCGAATATGTACATCGCCTTTATCGGGTCGCCGCACTGGGTGATCTGCTCTGTCAGGGTCACGCCGTACTCCTTTGCAAGCCCGGTGACGCCCCAGAGTTCCTCCATGCGCTTCCGGGTGGCATCGTCCTCGCACTTCTGGTAGCCGGAGAAGACGTTCGGGTAGGCTCCCATGTCGCAGGCGCCCTGGACGTTGTTCTGGCCGCGGAGCGGGTTGACACCGACTCCGGGTCTCCCGACGTTGCCCGTGAGCATGGCAAGGTTTCCAAGCGACCTGACGTTGTCCGTTCCGGTCGTGTGCTCAGTTATGCCGAGGCAGTATATGATCACGGCGTTCTTGGCGCTCGCATAGATCTTTGCGATCTCCTTGATCCGCTCGGTGGGAACACCGGTGATCGACTCGACCTCCGCGTAGTTCTTGACGACATTCCACAGGTCGTCATAGCCCGTGGTCCGCTTCTCGATGAACTCCTTGTCATGGAGGTTCTGCTGGATGATCCAGTACATGATCGAGTTGATCAGTGCGATGTTCGTCGAGGGGTTGTAGCGGACGTAGTGGTCGGCCAGGCGCGCGGTGGGCGTGAAGCGCGGGTCGCAGACGATGATCGTCTTGCCCGCCTTCTTTGCCTGGAGAACCCGGCGGCCGGCGAGCGGGTGCGCCTCGAGGCTGTTTGCGCCGATCATGAAGATGACATCGGCGTTCAGGACATCTTCAAAGGGGTTCGTTGCGGCACCGGAGCCGAACGAGAGCGAGAGCCCCGCGACAGATGGTCCGTGGCAGATGCGCGCGCAGTTGTCGATGTTGTTGGTCTTGAAGGCCACCCGCG
>CAYPRO010000031.1:0-28804 GCA_964413225.1 uncultured Methanoculleus sp.
TTCGTCGACCGCGAGCGCGAGACCGCGTTCATCCTGAGTACCATCAAGAATGACCATGTCATGCTCGTCGCCCCCCGGCGGTTCGGCAAAACCTCGATCATGCGAAAGATCGAAAGAGACCTCGTAAGCAAACGCCAATCGTGTGTATTTCTCGAGGTCGAGAGCGTAAACTCACCCGGGGAGTTCATCACCGATCTCGTCACGGCGCTCGTTGAGTGCGAGGGAGCGAGTGTTAAGGCCCGGATCTCCTCGGCTCTCGGCAAGGCGTTTGCCCTGGTGCAGGAGAACATCGACGAGATCGAGACCCCGGTCTTCAGGGCAAAACTCCGGAGCTGCCTCCGGGCGGAGTTCTCGGACGACTGGCACGAGAAGGCGAAGAAGGTGGATGAGATCTTTGCAGGGCTCACCGGGCCGGTCTGCATCATCCTCGACGAGTTTCCGGTTGCCATACAGAACATGGAGGAGGAGGACGCGAGGAAGTTCCTGCACTGGTTCCGGCGGCTGCGGCAGGTCTCGGCAGGGGTGAGGTTCATCGTCGGGGGCTCGGTCAGCATCGACCATGTCGTCTACCATATTGGCGGAACCTCGGTCATAAACGACTTTCGGAGAGTCGTCATCGGAGGATTCAGCGAAGATGTCGCACTCTCCGTCGTCGAACGTGTCTTTCGGGAGGAAGGGTGGGAGTATTCTCCGGAGATCGGGCGTGCGGTTCTCGACTGCGTGGGCGAGCCCTACATCCCCTACTTTATCATGATCGTCCTTTCCGGCCTGAAGGAGGAGGCAGATATCTCCGGAGGGGTGCCCTCCCCGGCGCTGGTCGAGAGGATCTACACCAGGAGAATCCTCGGCAGCGAGGGGCGCCACTACTTCGAGCACTACTCGCGCCGTCTCCAGACGACCTACTCCGGGCAGGAAGCGAAAGCTGCACGCGCCATCCTGAGCAGGGCGAGTCTCGCGGAGTCCCTGCCCGCGGGGATCGCATACGAGATCTTCAGGCAGAGCACCGGATCGGGGAGCGAGGATGCGTTTAGAGCGCTGCTGGCGCAACTGAACCACGACTTCTATGTCGCCTCGGAGCCTCCCGGCGAGTTGCGGTTCTACTCGAAGATGCTCAGGGACTGGTGGAGGATCTATTATGCCGGCACCTGGTAGATGTTACCGCTACTTCCCCGCGGCCATTGAGAGGGAGACGCTCCAGCACCTTCTCGTCGGCCGGCAAGAACTCCTGGAGAGCCTGTTCGACGAAATGGACCGGGCGTCCGGCTCCGGGACGCCGCGATTCTTCCTCCTGGTCGGGGATCGGGGCGCCGGGAAGTCCCACCTGATGAGCCTGCTCTGCCACAGGATGCTTGATGAGCTCTCCTGCCGGGTGATCCCGGTAAACCTTGCAGGGGGGGAGTACTCGATATTCAGGGCTTCCGACTTCTTTCTCCTGGTGCTCGCGGGGATGGGGGTCGAGACCTCCGATGTGGCCGCGTTCGGCGAGGATTCGCTGGTCAGCGAGGCCGCGGTCGAGAGGATCGCCGCATCGGCCGGGGAGAGGCAGGTCGTGGTGTTCGTCGAGAACATCCACGAGGTCTTTTCCCAGATGGACAGGCGCGAGATCAGGGTGTTGCGGGCGATCTTCCAACGAAGAGATGTTCTTTCAGTCATTGCGTCGGCGCCCTCGCTCTTCCCCGGGGTCCTCGACCACGACGAGCCTTTCTACAACTTTTTCCGGGTTTTCCACCTCAGGGAACTCGACTGCGCCGAATCAAAGGACCTCATGCAGAGGGTCGCGGAGGTCGACGGCAATACTGCCTTCATCGAGAACTTTGGTGACTACGAGTCCGGCATCGATGCCCTCCGGAACCTCATCGGCGGCAACCCGGGGCTGGTGGTCCGGCTGTACGAGATCGTCTCGCAGTGTGGGAGCACCGATATGGGGGCCGTCTTCTTCAGGCTGGTGGATGAGCGGACGCCTTACTACCAGGAGGTCTTCCGGAGGCTTCCGGGGCAGCGGCGGCTCATTCTTGATACGATCCTCACCGCAGAGGCTCCGCTCACCCCGAAAGACGTCGCAAAGCGCGCCCGGCTGAACCTCGCGACGGTGAACGCGCAGCTCCGGAGGCTGGAGGCCGAAGGATACGTCGTCTCACGCCCGATGAAGAAGAGGACAACCTATGAGGTCCGGGATAGGATTTTCGCGCTGTGGCGGGCGATGCGAACGCCGGCCGGCCGGGACCGGGTGTTTGCCCTCATCGGGTTTCTGGAGGCCTGGTATGAGCGGCCGGGGGCCGTCGATACAACGTACCGGGGGGCGCCGGGCGTCATGGAGGGAGAGGCCCTGCCGGCCCGAACCGCAGCCGGAAGGCGGGAGGATGCACTGGCGGCGCTACAGGAGGCCGGGGGACTCGACGACCCGAGTCGGTTCATGCACCTCGCGCTCGATCTGGCGCGGGAGGAGCTGCAGGCCGGGAACCGGGCAAACGGCTTCTCGCTGATCCGGACGGCGTATGCGCACGCAGGCCGCCTGGACCCGGCAACGGCACGGAGGATTACGGCAGGGTTCCTGAGGCGACTCGCAAGGAAGGGGGAGGTCGCCGCGGTCAGGGGCGCCGCTTGCGAGATTATTGCGTCCGGGGGCGCCGGGTGGGAGGGGTTCTTGAAGCCGGTCATGGATGCTGTCGCAATCGTCGAGTCGAGGGATACGAGGCTGTATTATACGAGGTTGCAGCCGGAGGAACGGGCGATCGTTGCCGGGATTGTACGGGCGATTATGGGATCGGAGGAGCTGGGGGTGGGGGAGTAGGAGGTCTTTGATACCCGCTCGATCAATCTGGTTTTGCGATAACACCTTTATCGACGGTTGATACAGGTTCACTCAGATTCTCTGAATCCCATCGAATCGCCCGTGCGATCGCAAATAATCACTCTTAATACGCTTTCGCGCCATCGGATAGTTATATGGAGAACTTTCAGCACATCACCAGTTTTATATGGAATGTTGCAGACGATATCCTTCGCGACGATTTTAAGCGTTCAAAATACCCGGACGTGATCCTGCCGTTCACGGTCCTCGCCCGCATCGACTGCGTGCTTGCGCCGACCAGGGAGAATGTGCTGAAGAGATATACGGAGTTAAAAGATGAGATCCAGAACCTCGACGGTGTGCTCAAGCACGAGTCGGGCTATGCCTTTTACAACGTTTCAAAGTATGATTTCAGGCGGCTTCTTGACGATCCGGCGAATATCCATAAGAATTTGATCGACTACATCAACGGTTTCTCCGAGAACGTCAGGGATATCCTCGACCGGTTCAAGATCCGAAACTCCATCCAGGCGCTGCACGAAAAAGGGTCGCTCTACCTGCTCGTCCAGAAGTTTGCCTCCGATACGGTGAATCTTCATCCCGACCGCGTGAGCAGCCACCAGATGGGCTACATCTTTGAGGAACTCATCCGGAAATTCAACGAACAGAACAACGAGAATCCCGGTGAGCACTTCACGCCTCGCGAGGTGATCAAATTGATGGTGAACCTCATGCTCGCGGGCGACGTGGATATGCTCGCCCACAACCATATCATCAAGACAGTCCTCGATCCGGCCTGCGGGACCGGCGGGATGCTCTCGGTCACCAAGGAGCACATCATCTCCGAGATCAACCCGAACGCGGATATCAGGCTCTTCGGGCAGGAGACGAACGACGAGACCTACGCGGTCTGCAAGAGCGATATGCTGATCAAGGGCGACGACCGCGACGCAGACAACATCAAGCCCGACTCCTCGTTCTCAAAAGACGGGCATCCGGGGATGAAGTTCGATTACATGATCTGCAATCCGCCCTACGGGAAGTCCTGGAAGAAGGAGGAAGAGTTCATAAAAGCCGAGTTCGGACGGGGATCGGCCGGGAGGTTCGAGGCGGGCCTCCCCCGGATAAGCGACGGGCAGCTCCTCTTCCTACAGCACATGATCGCAAAGAGGAAGACGCCGGCAGATGGTGGGAGCAGGATAGCGATCGTCATGAACGGTTCGCCTCTCTTCACCGGCGATGCCGGCTCAGGGGAGAGCGAGATCCGGCGCTGGGTTCTGGAAAACGACTGGCTTGAGGCGATCGTGGCGCTGCCGGGTCAGCTCTTCTACAACACCGGGATCAACACCTACATCTGGGTGCTCTCAAACCGGAAGGAAGAACAGCGGAAGGGGAAGGTGCAGCTCATCGATGCGACCGGATGCTTTGTGAAGATGCGCAAAAGCCTCGGGGACAAGCGCCACGAGATTACGGAATCGCAGATCCGGGAGATCACGGGGCTCTTCCGGGTCTTTGAGGAGTCGAAGATCGTGAGGATCTTTGATACCACGGAGTTCGGGTATCGGAAGATCACCGTCGAGCGGCCGCTCCGCCTCAATTTCCGGATATCACCGGAACGGATCGAACGCCTGCGATCTGAAGGTGCGTTTGAGAGGCTCGCGACGAGCAAGAAGAAAGGCGACGCCGGGGCTGCCGAAGTCGCGGAAGGGAGGCGGCAACAGGATCTGGTGCTCTCCGTGCTCCGCGAGATGGTGGGTGATGAGGTCTATACCGACCGGCAGAAGTTTGAGAAGGTTCTGGCCGCAGGGTTCAAGAAACGCGGCGCGAAACTCGATACTGCGGTGAAGAAGGCGATCATCTCGGCGCTCTCGGAGCGTGACGAGACGGCGCCTGTCTGTCTCGACGCAAAAGGCATGCCGGAGGCCGATCCCGAGCTCCGCGACACCGAGAACGTCCCGCTCGCGGAGTCCGTCTACGATTACTTCGAGCGCGAGGTTCTGCCCCATGTCCCGGATGCCTGGATCAACGAGTCGGTGACGGACCCAAAAGACGGCCAGGTCGGGAAGGTCGGCTACGAGATCAACTTCAACCGCTACTTCTATACCTACACGCCGCCCCGGCCGCTTCCCGAGATCGAGGCGGAGATCAAGGGGCTCGAAGCGGAGATCCTGGTGATGGTGAGGGAGATGATGGGATGAGCGCTCTCGACGCTGCATACGAGGTGCTCCTCGCAGCGGGCGAGTCGCTCCACTACCGCGAGATCACACAGCGGATGCTTGATCGGGGTCTCTGGTCGAGTGCAGGGCTGACTCCCTGGGATTCGGTCAACGCCAGGATCACCGTGGATATCAAGCAGAATGGGGATCGGTCCAGATTTTATAGGGCAGCGCCCGGCATCTTTGGGTGTCGTGAGGTTGGTGGTCGCCCTCCTCCCTCGGAACCCGATCCGGAACCAGTCTCTCTGTCGTTTCTCAATGCCGCCGAGATGGTGCTGGAAGAGTACGCCGGGGGGCAGCCGATGCACTACCGTGATATCACCCGAAAGGCTCTCGACCTCCACCTGATCACAACCGGCGGCCTGACGCCTGAGGCGACGATGTATGCCGGTATCCTCACCGAGATCCAGCGGCAGATCAAGCGGGGGGAACTCCCGAGGTTCGAGAAGTTCGGCAAAGGATATGTCGGGCTGACCCGGTGGCATGAGCCGGGTCTCCCCTACCAGATCGAGGTGCACAACCAGGAGGTGCGGGGCGGCCTTCTGCAGCGGATCAGGACGATGGACCCCACTGCATTCGAGGAACTTGTCGGCGAACTGCTCGCAAAGATAGGGTTTGAGGATGTCGCGGTCACCCGGGCGAGCAATGACGGTGGGATCGACGTGCGGGGGACACTCGTTTCCGGCGACGTCATCCAGACAAAGATGGCGGTCCAGGTGAAGCGCTGGAAGAACAACGTTCAGGCGCCGGTTGTCCAGCAGGTCAGGGGATCGCTTGGGGCGCACGAGCAAGGACTGATCATCACCACGGGTGACTTCTCCGCGGGTGCCCGTCAGGAAGCAGAGCAGCCGGACAAGACGCCTATCGCCCTGATGAACGGCAAGCAGATGGTGAGTCTGCTCATCGAGCACGATATCGGGGTGTTGCGGACGAATTACGACCTTATCGACCTTGAAGAGGGTGAAGAATGACAACAGTGGACCAGAAGGAGGCCGAAACAGCATGACGATCCGGCCCTATGTCCCGGAACCGCTGCCCGCGGCCAGGTCATCGCGGAGAGCCTGCATCGCGGATCTGAGGGGAGGGATATCATCCCGGATTGTCCTCCAGATGATCGCCCTGTTGATCCCGAAGTAGGCATGGATCAGTTTGTCGCGCATACCGGCCATCTCAGTCCAGGGGTTTCCGGGATAGTTCTCCCTGACCGATCGGGGGATGCACTTCGCCGCCTCGCCGATCACTTCCAGCGCTCGCGTGACCGCGTAGACAGTCTTGTCATCCCTGGAGAACTCCTCATACGACATGCCCCTGGTGAAGATCTCAATCTCGACGGCATCAAGGATATCGTCCAGGTAGTCAAGCGTGCCACGCGGGGCCGTCATACGTAGATAACCTCTTTTAAGATGCGGCTGCCGATATGGGGCTTAAGCGCGCTCCTTTCGACAAGATCCACCGGTCTACCGAGGATCTCGGACAGGTAACGCTCAAGCCTGAGAAACCCGAAGATCCCCGGCACCTCGGAGAACTCGACCAGGATGTCCACGTCGCTTCCCTCGTGCTCCTCACCACGCCGGCACGAGCCGAAGATGCCGATGGATCCGATATGATAGGACTTTTCCAGGTGCGCCTTGTTCCTTCGGAGAATGCCGATGATCCTTGCGCACTCCCCGCCGGCCTCACGGGTGACGGTATCCATTCTTGATCGGGATATGCGCCTTTCTCTTTAGTATAGATATCCCCGCACCCGCCGGTTTGCGGGGTGCGGTTCGGGCGTTCACCCCGGGACTTCGACGGTGAGCCTGTATTCCAGGCACCCTTCTTCGGCCGGAACCTCTTCGCCCTTCTCCCGCAGGCTCTCGATATAGACCTCGGCGGCCTCCCGTGCCTCGTCGACGGTCTCCCCGAACGTGACGCGAGCACGGGCGAGGGCCGGCACTATGATCGTATACCCGCCTTCCGGTTCCTTCCTGAGGAAGATTTGGTAATTCAGGCTTCTCATCATATTATAACCTGGCTCGTGAATAATACATGCCCAGATAGAGTATAATGGGTATCTGTGCCTGCCCCCATAGGGAGACCATCCTTTTTTGGGTCGACGAAAAAGCATATGAAGAATCGAAACAAGCAGGTTGTATGGCAAAGAATCAGCGTGCGGACGTTAAGAACCCCAACAATCCCTCACACAAAGCAGCAGCGGACAACAGGGCGAATCAGCTCAACCCGAACAACACAGCCACGAAGTCCGGCAGATCTAAGAAGTGATTGCCTGAAAAACGTCCTACCTTTCTCCAGGATGTGCAGTTTGCCCACATCAGGCCGGGCCTTTACTCCATAGCGGAGCAATCTACAGATCTCCAAATCCTTTATCCCCTCCCGCTCCAACTTCTACTCAAAGTTGAAAGTCTCCTATGCCTGATGATTTTATAGCAATTGTGGAAAAATCCGAGGACGTGAACAGCGCCCTCATCTCCCGGGTGCGCTTGGAGATACTCTGGGCGCTCTCCGACCTCGGTGAGGACGGGGCCACCGCGCGGCAGCTCAAGGCCGGGCTGAACCTGAGCGACGGCGTGCTCTATGCAAACCTCAAGAAACTCGTCGGAATGGGATACCTCCGCTCCGAGAAGGTGACGCTCGAGGGGAAGGAACTCGAACTCTACGCCATCACCCCGGAAGGACTTCTTGAGTGGCGGCGCGTCCGGGGCTGGCTCTGCAAACTCCTGGGCTGCGGGGGTGATACCTGTGAACGATAGAAGCAAAGTCATTGCCTGTTTCCGGGAAGCAGGATTCAGGATGGATACAGACCAGTTCGAGCACCGGCTCATCGCCCAGAAGCTCATCTACCTGCTGAAGCTGAAGGGCGTCGAATTCGTGTATCCATTCCGCCTCTACGTCCGGGGGCCGTATTCACCGCCCCTTGCGCGGGAGTACTACCAGCACGCCGACGAGTTTTCTCGGTACGAGACGGAGAGCATGCTCTCTCCCACCGAGGCAGATGCCGTTGCCGAACTCACCGGCCTCTTCGACAAAAGCCCGTCCCTGCTTGAGATTGGAGCGACCTACGGGTATCTGGCCTACGAGATGCACCAGCCGCCGGAGCAGGCTTACCGGGCAGTCCGGAGAATGAAGTCCTTCTACTCAAACGAGCAGATCATCAAGGGCATCAACCGGGCGAAGCAGTACCTCTTCGTCCCCACCGACGAGGAGAAGGCGGTGCTCGACGCCGAGCTGCAGGAGTGGCAGCGGGCCGGCATTCGGTCGATGAGGCATTAAGATGCGCCGAAACAGGGGTGATATCTGGTTCGTCGACCTCACCGATGCACGAGGGCACGAACAGAGCGGGCTTCGGCCAGCCGTGGTCCTCGCCGTCGCCTACGGGGGGATGACCATCGTGGTCCCGCTCACGACGACCCCGGCGGCTTTCTCGTTCCCGCACACCCACGGTATCGAGAAGAGTTCACAGAACGGGCTTACGTTAGATAGTGCGGCGCTGGTCTTCCAGATTGTTGCCCTCTCAGAAGACCGCTTCGTCAAAAAGATCGGGCGATGCTCGGTCGAAGATATGGAAGCAATAAGCGTTCTGTTGAAGGACCTGTTATTGCCGGAATAACTGCCAGACAACCTTGCTCCGGGAACGCTGAACAGCGTTCTCAAACAGGCAGGGCTGAAAGGGAGGAATGAATAATGTATCGATTTCTTGTCATCGTGGACAGACCGGCGGCAGTTATTCGACATACTCCCCGGATCTCGCCGTCGGTGCGTGGCGACCGGAGCGACCCGTGAGGAAGTGGAAGAGCGGGTAGTGAGCTAAATTGTTGCTGATATCATCCCCTTTGCATTATTTCATATTTTTTATTCCCACATTTTTATAGTGCATGAAACATATTCTTCTTCATGTCTCGTCAGCGCAGTTACAGTCCGATGACCTGCCAGAACCCGACATGTGATTATTTTCTGATCGAGGAAGGGAAAGATCTCGTCAAAAATGGCAGGAATAGTGCCGGGAACCAGCAATACTTCTGTAAGCATTGCCGGACTTACTTTATCGAAACGAAAAATACTCCTCTCTACTATTCACACCTGGAACAGAAGCAAGTTGAACTGATCGGCCGCCTCTCTCAGGAGAAGATCTCGATGCGCGGGGCCAGTCGAGTGACCGGCCACCACCCGGCCACGGTAGCCCGATACTACCGATTGATTGGTGAGCACGCGAACCTCTTGACTTCTTCCTTTCTCCAAGATCTTGGTTCCGAGCGGATCGAGATGGATGAGTTCTGGGCGTTCATCTAACAACGTCCCTCTCACAAAAGACCCTCATCTCTTCCCGCTCAATCCCGGCCTGCTCGAGGATCTCAAAGAAGCGTGCCGATCGAGAGATCCGGTAGTGCTACAATGCATAGTCGATTATCAGTTGCCTCACAGAGGACTACCACAGAAACCGGGAGTGGAGGTATTCCCTAAATGGAAAAAACAGTTCGGGTCAGTTGTAAAGTGAGGCGCTACCAGAGATCTGGTCGCAACCGAACCGGCGAGTTTCCCCGGGCCCCTGCCCGGGTATAGGAAGATCATATATACCACCCGGCAGAGGGAACCCCCTGTCAGACAGGGAGAAGTCTCATGAAGAAGGTTGCCATCAACGGGTTCGGGCGGATCGGACGGAAAGTCCTCTTCAACTACCTGACCGATCCACCGAAGAACATAGAGATCGTCGCGGTTAATGACCCAAACCCGACGGATGAACTTGCTTACCTGATGAAGTACGACTCGGTCCACGGCCGGGCGCCCTTCCCGGTCGAGGTCGATGGAGATCGCCTCAAGTTCGGGTCAAGGGTGGTGCAGGTCACGCACGACAGGGATCCTGCGCACCTCCCGTGGAAGAGCCTCGGCGTGGATATAGTGCTTGAGTGCACCGGCCACTTCACCGAGCGGGCGGGTTCAGCAAAACACATTGAGGCCGGCGCAAAAAAAGTCGTCATAAGCGCGCCATCGCCCGATGCAGACCTCACAGTCGTCCTCGGCGTCAACGAGGGATCATACGATCCGGCAAAACATACAATCATATCGAACGCCTCCTGCACAACAAACGCCCTTGCGCCGGCGGCAAAGGTTCTCAACGACTCGTTCGGCGTCGAGCGGTTGATGGCGACGGCGATCCACGCCTACACCGCCACCCAGGCATTAGTCGACCGACCCAAAAAGAAACTCCGCAGGGGAAGGGCCGCGGCCGTCTCTCTCATACCGACATCGACCGGCGCCGCCGTCGCCACCACCCGCGTCCTCCCCGAGCTCACCGGGAAGATGGATGCTATAGCCATCCGGGCTCCCATCCCCGACGGCTCGGTCATCGATATAGCCGCAGAGCTGAAGCGGGAGACGACGCGCGACGCGGTGAACGCCGCGATGAAAGAGGCCGCGGGCGGGAAGATGAAAGGCTACCTTGCCTACACCGACGATCCGATCGTCTCGGCCGATATTATAAGCGACCCGCACTCGGGCGTCGTCGACGGCCGATCCACGGGTGTCGTCGGCAAAAAGATGGCCCGTATCCTGGTCTGGTACGACAACGAGTACGCATACGCAAAGAGGATGGTCGATATCGCCTCCTACATGGCTTCGCGGGAGTGAGGGAGGCCTATGGTAAAATTGGTCTTCTTCGACCTCGATGAGCGCGAACAGGGCGTGGTCAGGGATGCCTTCGCCCGCGAGAGCGGCTATAATATCGCCATGCACCCCGAATCCCTCACGAGCGAGAACGCATCCCTTGCCCGCGATGCCGACGGCATTGGCATATTCGTCGCGTCGCACGCCACGAAAAAAGCCCTCGACCGGATGCCGAACTTAAAATTGATCGCCGCCATGTCGACCGGATTTGACAACATCGACGTGGACGCCTGCCGGGAGAGGAACATAGCCATATGCAACGTACCGAGTTACGGTGCAAACACCGTTGCCGAGTACGCGTTCGGCCTCATCCTCGCCCTCGCCCGGAATTTCAGGCCCATGTTTGAACGAACCGCCCGGGGCGACTTCTCGCGGATCGGGCTTGTGGGCATGGATATAGCCGGAAAGACCCTCGGCCTTGTAGGGACCGGGCATATCGGGTCGCATCTTGCCCGCATCGCCCACGGAGCGGGGATGAACGTTATCGCCTACGACCCGCACCCGAAACCGGACCTCACCCGTGACTACGGCGTCCGCTACCTCGACCTCGACGACATCTTTCGAGAAGCGGACGTCATAAGCCTGCACGTCCCCTACACAGAATCCACGCGCCACCTGGTCAACGCCGAGAGGCTGCGGCTGGTTAAGAACACAACACTCCTCATCAACACATCCCGGGGCGGTGTCGTGGATACGCGGGCTGTCGCGACAGCCCTGAGCGAGGGCCGCCTTGGCGGTGTCGCCCTCGACACATTCGAGGGGGAGGAGGTCTGGATAGAGGAGGAGTTTGCAGAGACGGGCGAACCCCCGGCGGCCGAGCTTCAGGAGGCACTCGAGAGTTTCTCCATCCTGCACTCGGATCGGGCGATCCTCTCGCCGCACAACGCCTTCAACACCCATGAGGCACTTGAGCGGATCCTTTCGACCAGTATCGAGAACATAAAGGCCTTCTTTGCCGGAAAACCGCAGAACATCGTCGCCGGAACATATCGTATGCCGGCTGGAGTGAGAACATGAAGCAGGATGCAAAATATATCCGCTGGTTTATCGATGTCAGAAACGAAGACGTCGGTATCGTTGGAGGGAAGAACGCATCCCTCGGTGAGATGTACAGTGAACTGACCCCGAAGGGTGTTAAGATCCCCGATGGGTTTGCCGTGACAGCCGGTGGCTACTGGCACGTCCTTGAGTCGGCCGGGATCCTCGACAAACTGAAAGAGACCCTTGCCGGACTCGATCGGAGCAGTGTCACCGATCTTGCAGAGCGGGGGAGGAAGGCACGCGACCTCATCCTCTCGGCGAGGGTCCCCGATGACCTCTGGGGCGAGATCAAGACAGCCTACGATATGCTCTGCGACGAGTACGGGCCAGATGCCGATGTCGCCGTCCGGAGCTCGGCAACCGCTGAGGATCTCCCGACGGCCTCGTTTGCCGGCCAGCAGGAGACCTATCTGAACATACGCGGCTATCAGGCACTCCAGGAGGCCTACATACGCTGCCTTGCCTCCCTCTTCACCGATCGGGCCATAGCCTACCGGGTGGACAACAACTTCGACCAGTTCAAGGTCGGCCTCTCTGTCGGCATCATGAAGATGATCCGCTCCGACCTTGCCGCAAGCGGTGTTCTATTCACGCTCGACACCGACACGGGTTTTCGTGATGTCGTCCTCATCACAGGCTCATACGGTCTTGGTGAGATGATCGTCCAGGGCGCCGTCAACCCCGACGAGTTCTATGTCTTCAAACCGACATTCCGGAAGGGTTACCGGGCAATCGTTCGAAAGAACCTCGGTGAGAAGAAGGTGAAACTGATATACGGTCAGGGCGGGGCAAAAGAGGTCACCCGACAGGTCGATGTCCCGGATTCTGACCGAAAGAAGTTCTGCATAACCGACGGCGATGTCCTGACGCTTGCCGGCTACGCCCTCACGATCGAGGATCACTACTCGGAAAAGGCCAAAAAACCGGTGCCTATGGATATCGAGTGGGCAAAGGACGGCGAGACCAACGAGCTCTTCATCGTCCAGGCCCGACCCGAGACGGTGCAGTCGCAGAAGACCGGGGATATACTCGAGACCTACCACCTCGATGAGCGCGGGACGGTGCTTGCCGTCGGAAAGAGTATCGGTGATAAGATCGCCACCGGGAAGGCCCGGGTCATCACCGACGTCAACCACCTCTCTGAATTCAAACCGGGCGAAGTCCTGATATCCGACACCACCACGCCGGACTGGGAGCCCGTCATGAGGGTGGCTGCGGCCATCGTGACGAACCGGGGCGGACGGACATCGCACGCTGCGATCGTGAGCAGAGAACACGGTATCCCCGCGGTCGTCGGCACGGGTGACGCGACCGAGAAGGTTTCCACGGGCAAGGAGGTGACGGTCAGCTGCGCTGAAGGAGAGGAAGGATTCGTCTACGATAAAGTCCTCCCGTTCCATGTCGAGAAGACCCGTCTTGCGGATCTCCGGCGGCCCAGGACCGAGGTGATGATGAACCTCGGGAACCCGGATGCGGCCTTCGGTCTTGCCATGGTCCCAAACGACGGCATAGGGCTTGCCCGCATGGAGTTCATCATCAGCAGTTACATCAAGGTCCACCCTATGGCGCTCATCCACCCTGAGCGGATAACGGATGAATCCGTCCGACGATCGATCGCCGACCTAACATACGGCTACCCGAACGGCGAGGATTACTTCGTTGAGAAGCTTGCGGAGGGCGCCGGGACGATCGCCGCTGCGTTCTACCCAAACCCGGTCGTCGTCAGGACAAGCGACTTCAAGACGAACGAGTATGCAAGCCTCCTCGGCGGCACATACTTTGAGCCCGAAGAGGCAAACCCCATGCTCGGGTTCCGCGGCGCCTCCCGCTACTACGACGACCGCTACAGGGAGGGATTTGCCCTTGAGTGCCGGGCGCTCAAGCGGGTCCGCGATGATATGGGCCTCACAAACCTGATCATAATGATCCCCTTCTGCCGTCGGGTGGAGGAGGCAAAGCGGGTCATAGAGGAGCTTGGGAAGAACGGCCTTCGGCGGGGCGAGAACGGTCTGCAGGTCTACCAGATGTGTGAGATACCAAACAACGTCATGCAGATCGATGCGTTCAGCGAGTACTTCGACGGGTTCTCTATAGGCTCAAACGACCTGACCCAGCTGACTCTCGGCATCGACCGCGACTCCGCGGTCATAGGTGGGGCGTTTGATGAGCGCGATCCCGGCGTTAAAAGGATGGTCGCTATGGCCATCGAGGGGTGCCGGAAAAACCACCGGCACAGCGGGCTCTGCGGCGAGGCGCCGAGCACATATCCGGAGTTTGCCGATTTCCTTGTGGAGCAGGGGATCGACTCGATATCGGTCGAACCCGATGCGATATTGAAGATCACCCTCCGTGTGGCCGAGGTCGAGGAGCGACTCGCAGCGAAGAAGAAGGTGGCCCCGGTGCCCAGGTGAGGGATGCCCCTCCCTCACCGGGTAAACTGTATGCCGGTATGATCTATGAGGCGGTAGGCATAGATCTTCACCTGATCCATTATGACAAACTCCCAGATGAGCGAGTATATCCAGACGAAAGCCGCAAGTTGCCAGGTGATGGGCGTCATACCGATTCCGTAGATGACTATCAGGGTCGCGATGGCCTTTGTGCCGATCGTCGACCAGAGCAGGGCCGAACCGGGCCGGACAGACCAGAACGGCCCCCGGGTGCGGGCGACGAATATGGTGAGGTGGCCGGCGACCATGAGTTTGAGGAAGACAAACGACTGCATGACCCCGAAATCGAGGTGCAACGGCCCCTGGGCTATGGCAAGAATGACAAACGATGCTGTGACTCCCACAAACCCTATCAGCGTCGCAAGCGTGATGGTCTTACGCATCTCCCACTGCTCAGGTGTTTTAGAGTAGAGGACGTTGTCCCAGGCGATGGTCATGATCGGTATATCGTTTAAGAGGGCGAGGAGGACGATCATAAGGGCGGTTACCGGGAAGAACCCGAATATAAGGATAGCAAGGGCGATGAAGAAGAGAACGTTGATGGTCTCGGCGATCCGGTATATGACGTAGTGATCCATCCGCTGAAAGATCCTCCGACTCTCCTTTATAGCATCGATGATCACCGAGAGACCGGGTTTTGTGAGGACGATCGCCGCCGCAGACTTCGCCGCATCCGTGGCCCCGGCGACCGCTATACCGACATCAGCCTTCTTCAGGGCGGGGGCATCGTTCACGCCATCGCCGGTCATGCCGACGGCGTGCCCCCGGGCCTGGAGGAGGGAGACGATCCGGTACTTGTGTTCGGGGAAGACCTCGGCAAACCCGTCTGCCTTCTCGACGATCTCTGCGGCCTCATCGTCGTGCTTCCCGAGGAATGCATCGGCGGTGACGATGTTAGTCTTGAGGTTCACCTCTCTTGCGATCTCGCGGGCGATCGCCACGTGGTCGCCGGTGACCATCTTGACATCGAGCCCCATATCCTCCGCCGTCTTTATGGTTGATGCAGAGTCGGGGCGGGGTGGGTCGTGGAGGCCGAGGATACCGAGATATGTCCAGGTATCGGGGACATCGCTTCGTGCGACGCCAAGCGCCCGGTAGCCCTTCTTTGCGAATGCCTCAGAGAGGCGATCGATCGCCTCCTCAAGATCCTTCCTCCCGCCGGCAAGGGCAAGGATCACCTGCGGCGCACCTTTTGCGACCGAGAACTCTCTTCCATCGCTGCCCTTCACAGTGGCCTCAGTGCGTTTTATAACTGCATCAAACGGCCTGAATTTGGTGACGGTATCGGCCTTGATCTGATTCTTCAAGCCCTGCGCCTCTTTTGAATCGATGATAGCGATATCGATGGGATCCTGGTCCTCCTCGCGGGATGCGAGGATGGCGGCAATGAGCACATCATCTTCTTTGAACCCCTCAAAGGGGGCGACCTCGGCGAGGGTGAGTTTGTTCTCTGTGATAGTCCCGGTCTTATCCGAGCAGAGGACATCCACGCCGGCCATCTCCTCGATCGCGACGAGCTTGCTGACGATGGCTTCTTTCTTCGCAAGCGCCGTCGCCCCCACGGCCATGGTTATCGAGAGGACGGCCGGCAGTGCGGCAGGGATCGCCGCAACGATCAGGACAAGCGCAAACTGGAGGGTATCAAGGATGCTCTCCTGCCGAAAGATCGAGACGATGAAGACCACGGTGACAAGCGCGATCGCGAGCGCTATCAGGTAATCGCCGAGCCTGACGACGGCTTTCTGAAAATGGCTCTCTGTCATCGCCTCCTCGGTGAGCCGGGCGGTCTTGCCAAAGAATGTCGCACCACCCGTGACCACAACGAGCGCCGTCATCTCGCCCTGCTTGACGGCGGAGCCGGAGTAAGCTATATCTGATGTATGCTTCTCGACCGGCATAGACTCGCCGGTGAGGGCAGATTCGTCGACCGAGAGGAGATCCCCCTCGGCGAGCTTGATATCTGCGGGTATGATATCCCCGTTCCTGACCCGGATGATATCCCCCGGGACGAGTTCCCGTGCGGCGATCTTCTGCCACTTGCCGTCGCGGAGCGCCCGTGCCTCGAGCGCGAGTTTCTTTTTCAGCATGGCGATGGCGCTCCCTGCCTGGTATTCCTGCCAGAAACCGACGACTGCGCTTACAAGGAGGAGGGCGAATATGACCGCAAAGTCCTCCCAGTTCCCGATGACGCCTGATATGATGACCGCTGCCTCGATCATCCAGGGTATGGGACCCCAGAAGTAGCGGAAGAACTTCAGGATCGGGCTCTCCTCTTTCTCGGGGATCTCGTTATAGCCGTACTTCTGTATGCGGCTCCCCGCATCGGATTGGGCGAGGCCGCCCTGCTGAGAGGAGAGGGTTCGGTAGAGATCGTCGATGGCCATATCCCGGGCTTTATCGGTGCTGATCGCCTGATCCGCCATGATCTTTCCGGCCGCCCCTCTCGCCGGGATCATATATAAGTGCCGCTGCCAGCCTCCGAGATCCGGTATATCGATGCAGTTCTGCCGATGGGGCGCCACAGGGGCTCTTTCGGTGGCAATTCTCCGTCCAGGCCTCCCGGACGTGTGCGTGGATGATACCCGGGCGGATGCCGGTGGTGCCGGCAGATTCATATGGATCCCTGGTGGATGCAGGGCCATGGCGGCGAGGGACCCCGTCTGCGGGATGCCGGTGGATCCGGTAAAAGCGGCTTACACGGTGGAGGTTCGCGGCGGGACCTACTACTTCTCAAGCGAGCTCTGCAGGGATACGTTCGTTGGCGGCGAAAAGATAGCCTACTTCTCCATGGAGATCGGCCTTGAGAGCGATGTACCAACATACAGCGGCGGCCTTGGTGTGCTTGCCGGCGACGTCATCCGCTCGAGCGCCGATCTCCTCATACCGATGGTCGCGGTGACGCTTGTCAGCCGAAAAGGCTACGTACGCCAGCGCCTGACACCGGAAGGTGACCAGGTCGATCTTCCCGACGAGTGGGATCCTGCAGCACACATGCGGGAGCTCCCCCGGCGGGTGACTCTGCGGATCGGGGATAACAACGTCACTATCCGGGCCTGGATATACGACTACTGGAGCCCTGTCGGCGGCCTCGTGCCGGTGCTCTTCCTCGATACGGATCTGCCCGAGAATACGCCGGAGGATCGGGGGCTGACCGACCACCTCTACAGCGGCGACCAGGAGTACCGGCTCAAGAAGGCGATTGTGCTCGGTATAGGCGGGGCCCGGATGCTCACCGCCCTGGACATAAACGTCGGCAAGTACCACATCAACGAGAGCCACTCAAGCCTCCTCACTCTCGAGCTCCTCAGGCGCCCGGGTATGGATGAGGAGAAGGTGCAGACGCGCTGTATCTTCACCACCCATACACCGGTGGCGGTGGCGTTTGAGACGTTTCCGCGGGATATGGTGGTCCGGTTGCTCGGTGCCGAGATCCCGGTGGAACTGCTCGATAAGTTCATAACCAAAGGCGGGCTTGCGCTTGCGACCCTTGCGTTCCGTCTGAGTAAGTACATAAACGGCGTGACGATCGCCCACATGAACTTCTCGCGCCGGCTCTTCCCGGGGTTTCACATACGGGCGGTGACGAACGGCGTCCATCCCCATACGTGGACGAGCGTGCCGTTCCGCGATCTCTACGACCACTACATCACAGGGTGGGCTCAGGAACCGGAGCTGCTTGCCAGAGCCGATACGATCCCGCGCGAGGAGATCCGGCACGCCCACCGGCAGGCAAAGCAGGCCCTTGTGGACTATGTCAAGGAAAAAAACGGCGTGAACCTGGATCCCAGGGTTCTCACGATCGGTTTTGCCCGGCGGGCGGCGACATACAAGAGGGCAACCCTGCTCTTCTCGGATCTTGACCGTCTGCGGGAGGTGAGCAGGAAGGGAGCGATCCAGCTCATCTTCTCGGGCAAGGCTCATCCGACGGATGCCGCCGGTAAGAAGGAGATCCACGCGATTTACGATGCCCTGCGCGATCTCGAGGGGGATGTGAAGGGCGTTTACCTCGAGAACTACACGATGGATATTGCAGCCCTCATGACCGCCGGCGTGGATGTCTGGCTGAACACACCCCTGCCACCCTATGAGGCGAGCGGTACAAGCGGTATGAAGGCCGCTTTAAACGGCGTGATCAACTTCAGCGTCCTTGATGGCTGGTGGATCGAGGGCTGGATAGAGGGGACGACGGGATGGGCGATCGGCCCCGGGCCGGATGCGCAGGTGAACGAGGCCGAACGGCTGAGGGAGGCTCTCCATGATCTCTACAGCAAACTCGAGTACCTGATCATCCCCACATACTATCGCCGGGAGGATGAGTGGGCGACGATCATGCGAGGCTCGATTGCAAAGATAGCCTACTTCTTCAACACGCACCGGATGATGCGGCGCTATGCATCGGAGGCGTATCTGTAAGGGGGATCTCTGCCACAATCCTTCCCATCGGTCATGTAACGGAGGTGTTACACCTTCTCCGATGTTGTTACATATCTGTTACGGGGGGGCGATCACTGTTACGGATCTGTAACACATATATTCCCCGCCGTAAAACACTTTTCTCATGTCTAAAGTCGTCCGGGTCGATGAAGAGGCGCTGGAGGTTGCTCTCGGGTATGGAAAGAACCTCTCGGCCGGCATCATGAAGATGGAGGAGCTGCTCAAAAAACAGGAGAAGGCAAGGCGCGACTACACCGCCATAGAGGATATGATCCGCCGGACCATACGGGAGGAACTCGAGGCTCTGACCTCTCGATACTGATTCACCCCCGCCCGGAGAGATCCGTGAGGTCTCTCAGCCACTCAAACGGCGCGCCGGCAAACTCCGCGGGGGTCATGCGCCACACCCAGTTCCCGCTGGTGGTCGAGGGGTAGTTCATCCGTGCCGCAGCCCCGAGGCCGAGGATATCCTGCATGGGTATGATGCTTGCCCGGGCAACCGAGACCATGGCGAGGCGGACGAGTTCGCGGTGGACGTCATCCGCTGTTACCTCTCTCCCGATATAGGCGAAGAACCGCTGCCTATCCTCCGCTGAAGCCTCCTCCTCAAACCATCCCCGGGCCGTGTTGTTGTCGTGCGTTCCCGTATAGCATATGAGGTTTGGGATGTAGTTGTGGGGGGCGTGAGCGCTCTTTGCGATCCCTCCTCCGAAAGCGAAGAGGAGGATCTTCATACCCGGGAAGGCGAACCGGTCGAGGAGGGCCTGGACGGCGGGGGTGTTTGCGCCGAGATCCTCGGCGACGATGGCAAAGCAGGGGAACCGTCGGGCAAGAACCTCGAAAAAGTCGGCTCCCGGCCCGTCGATCCATGTGCCGTTTTCGGCCGTCGTCTCGCCCGCCGGCACCTCGTAATAGTCCGCGAACGCCCGGAAGTGGTCGATACGGAAGAGGTCGTAGAGTTCGCCGGCACGGGCGATCCGGTTCACCCACCAGTCGTAGCCCCGGTCCCGGAGGAGAGGCCAGTCGTATATGGGGTTCCCCCAGAGCTGCCCGGTCTTGCTGAACATATCCGGCGGCACACCGGCTACGACGGTCGGGCGGAGATCCTTATCAAGTTTGAATATCTCCGGGTTTTGCCAGACATCGACGCTGTCGTACGCGACGTATATCGGTATATCGCCGATAACCTGGATGCCCAGGCCGGCGCAGTGCCGGCGGAGAGCCGACCACTGCCGGTCGGCTATGTACTGGAGGAACTTCTCTTTCCGGATCCCGTCGGCAAGGCGCCGGCGCATATCCTCAAGGGCCTCCGGCCGCCGGCCCCGGATACCCTCCGGCCACGATATCCACTCCTGTCCGCGGAAGTGACCCTTGAGGGCAACGAAGAGAGCGTGGTCATCGAGCCACCACGCATTTTTGGCACAGAACGCCTCGAACCCGCACTCCGGCCCCGAGTAGCGGAATCGTTCATAAACGACTGTAAAGAGCCGGTCTCTGTACCACGCGGCCGCCTCGTAGACCGTCTCCTCCTCCGGGAAATCCGGCGCCGACTCAAGGTCGGCCCGCTCGATATACCCGTCGCGGGCGAGCAGGTCCGGGCTTATGAGAAGGGTGTTCAGACCGAACGCCGACGGGCTGCTGTAGGGGGAGTTTGAGTACTCCGTCAGCGTCGGGTTGAGGGGGAGGATCTGCCAGTAGTGCTGCCGGCTCCGCACCAGGGCATCGGCGAACCGGTACGCCGCCGGCCCGAGATCACCTATGCCGTATGGCGATGGGAGCGATGTGATGTGAAGAAGTATACCGCTTCCCCGTGTCTGGATCATTCTCTAACTCAGGATGATCTGAGCCCTCATGTATATATCGTATCGTGCCGGCAGTGGATATCCACCCCCATGCATGGAGGCTCCCCCCACTACGGGGACTGGATGTGATTGAAGATGCCTATACCCTCTGGACTGAACGCGGAGCGAGTTCACGACTACCTTCGCAACATACCCTACCCGGTAACCCGGCAGGAACTGATCGACTACGCCCGGGAGAGCCATGCCCCCGATGATGTCATGCGGACGCTTGAGGAGCTGCCCGAGAAACTATATGCAAGCCCGGCGATCGTGACCGAGACGCTGGGGATGCTGGGGTAGCCGGTCGGCCCTGCAGGAGCATATATCCTGAACCAGAGGGTGCGCGGGAACAAACCCCGCCTCCCACGCGCCATTGCGGGGGGGTGTGAAGCCCGGTAGATGGGCTTGTGGCTCCCCTCCACATCTTTGTGTGAGGCTTCACTCTCCTCCCCATCAGGTAACTCACAGTTTTGCTTTACGTAACCACACCATAAAAGATATGGTAGATACACAATTCATTGTGGTCTCCTTGCGGAGAGCCATCCGCGGCCGATGAGGCCTTGATCAGCGGCCTTCTCCCAGA
This sequence comes from uncultured Methanoculleus sp., assembly GCA_964413225.1. GTDB lineage: Archaea > Halobacteriota > Methanomicrobia > Methanomicrobiales > Methanoculleaceae > Methanoculleus. The sequence goes on from CAYPRO010000031.1 coordinate 21,015, forward strand.
GTTCAAGCCCCTTCTGGGCATCATCATACGCCTCATCCCCGAGGAGATCGGTGATCGCTCTCTGGTCGTGCCGGAGCAGCGCACGGATCTCGTGGACCCTCTCTTTTGGGTCCTCTAAAACCTCACCTCGATCCCTGACCACAAACCCGTTCTGCTCAAAGAGCCGGGCGTAACTTACCAGAGTCTCAAAGTAGGGGAAGATACGGAACGTATCACGGGTCTGCCGCAGTTCGTCGCTTTCCCGGATCTGCATCCAGTCGATGAGAGCGAGGGTTCCCCCCGGCTTTAAGACCCTGAAGGCTTCGCGGATCATCCGGTCCCGGTTCGTCACGTAACACCATGTATCCTCGCCCCAGACAGTATCAAAAGTCCTCTCCCGGAACGGGAGATCGAGGGCGTTCCCCTGCCGGAAGTCGACCTGGCCGATAAGCCCGGCCCTCTCTGTCTTCCTGATCGCCGCATCGACCATCTGCGGTATGGCGAGGAGTCCAATAACGGTGCAGCTGTGCCTCTCCGCTATGCACCGGGCCGGCCCTCCCGGGCCCGGGAGGAGGAGGAGCACCCGGCTTCCCTGGCCGATCCCCGCCTGCTCTGCAAGAGTGTCGGCTGTGGTGTCGGCACAGTCCTTCTCCTCCTCCCCCGCAAGCATCTCCCATATGAGCCCGACCGGTCCTCCATAGATCGTCTCGACCACGCCTGCGTGGACGTTCATCATCGTCATCCATTTCTTACGTACAATATCACCCATGTGGATTCACCTCATTGTGCCGCTATCGGCGCCTCTTCACGGATGGTGAAGAGGTCGCGGAGGGTATCCTTTATGCAGGCCTCGAATATATCGCGCACGTGGGTATGGGCGATCTCAAGCCAGTCGGCCACTCCATCCAGCGGGACGCTCCTCTCTTCCGCAAGGAAGTAGTCTATGTTCAGGAGGAGCGCGTTGTTTGCCGTCGACTCGGGCACGGCGTCGGTCAGCTCCACCCGGCAGTTGTCGCGGTTATCGTGGAACGTGAACTCACACCCGGTGATGAACCCGGCCGGCGTCCGCGGGAGCTCCGGCGGGAGGGCAGGGTAGAAGGCGAAGTAATCCGAGAGCGTCACCTCCCGCTCCGGGATCTCGATGAGGTTGACGTAGCGCAGGTTCATGGTCCTGACTGTATCGGCGCTGATGACCTCCCGGAACCGCTCAAACGTCCCGTGGATCTTCTCTGAGAAGGCCTCCCAGTGGACGTAGGGTCTCTGGCAGCTCACAGATAGGAGGCGGGGGCCGACCTGGACCGCGCAGCCCTCGTCCTCAGTGAGGAATATCGACCGTTCGGTGACCAGGAGTTCCTCCCGGAGCCCCTCGGGCCCGAGGAGCATGACCACCTCGCGCACGTAGCGCTGGTCACGCTTTGGGTAGGTTTCTTTCAGGTGGCTGTAGAGTATGCCAGGATAGGTCAGGTCCCAGGGGATATCCTCGGGGAACCGGAACTCACATATCACCTCGGCGGCGGGCGGGTTTACATACTTTCGTACCTTCGGCATGGCATCATCCCTCAGGGGATGTAGGAGAGAAGGAGACTACATTAAGGTGCCGGCCCATAGCCGGGGAGAACCCGGACGATGCCTTGCCTCCCGGGGCTGCCGTTCCGGTGCGGTGGGCGTGAGACCGTTCCGCAAGACCGGCCGCATGCCCAGGAGCTTACCGGGGCCGGGTGCCGGGATGATCAAAAGGGTAGACGATTGCGGTATGGCGGGTGGTTCACCCCGCTTTACCCGTGCCAGATCGGGGCTGTTTCGACTCAGTGCTCGATGCCCCGCTTCTTGAGTTCCTCAGATTTCCTCTTCGAGCACGCTTCGCACCGGAACTCGGGCGCCGGGTCTTTTGATCTGTCGTAGTTCCTCGCCCGCACCAGGCGGTAGCCCCGGGCAACCGTCCCGCAATCCGCGCACCGGACCTCCTCTTTGACCTCCCACTGGGCATCGAGCGTCTCGGATGTGAAGATGAACCGGTCGACCCAGAAGAAGATGAGACCGCCAATGAGGTTTGCTATGATAGTGGCGGTGAGCGCTCCAATGCCTCCGAGCAGCGCAAGCACGCCGGCGAGGATCGGCGTCGAAAGCTGCCACCGGGCGAGATAGAGGCCGTAACGCTTAAAATTTACTTCCACATATAATATTCACTCCGACCCCTCATAAAACCTGGACCGGCACCCGGAGGGGTCGCGCTACACTGTGCGGTTGAGGTCATATCGGGCACCGCTCCACAAAAACCGTCACTGGATCACCAGGATCCGGCGGGTCAGGCTTTTGTGCACCCGTTGTTCGTGCTCATGCAGGATGGTGAAGTGGCACGCGGCGATCGCCGCGATATCGCGGTGCGTGACGATGACCGCGCGCCTCCCTGGCCGGAGGATTCGCCGGATCTCAGCAAGCGATCCGTCGTAGAGGCGATCCATGCTCTCCGCCCGGATCCTGACCGACTGACCGTAGGGGAGATCCGTCACGACCGCATCGATGGTGTGGTCACAGATCGGGGCCGCCGTGGCATCAGCGAGTACCACATCCGATCCGGGGAGGTTCTGCCGATAGCCCGCGATCATAGCGGGGTCGAAATCGCTCCCGATCGTCCGGACACCGATCTCCTGTGCTTCAAGGAGGATCCCGCCGGTGCCGCAGAAGGGATCGTAGACCCGCTCTCCGGGGCGGACCAGGGAGAGGTTGACGAGCGCCCGCGCCATCCGGGGCATCATCACGCCGGGGTGGAAGAACGGTCGGCGCATGGGGTTTCGCGCTTCGAACGCCCCCCGGTCGACCCGGTGGATGACCCGACCGAAGTAACAGCGATCTTCGGAGACGACGGCACGGTATTCCTCAACCGGATCGCGGAGTGATACGGGACCCGCAACGAGCGTCCCGATCAGCCGTTCCAGATCAAGCTGAGGAGCCTCCATCCGGCTCCCTGCGATCTTCTTCACCCTGCCGGCAAACGGCCTGTCTGTCGTGATCGCAAGATCGCGGAGGAGTTTTGCAAATGCCTCCTTTGACGGTTCGCACTCCCCGAGATACCCCATCACCACGTGCGTCAGGGCAAGGCGTCCGGCAGCCTCCGGGTCCGGGCACTCCGCGACCGCGACCTGGGTCCGGGTATCGAGGACGGTGCCCACGCACTCGAGTTCCGCAACCGGGAGGTCGGGGTGCTCGCCGGAGAGTTCGAAGAGCAGCTTCATCTTCAAAGTGTTGGGGCGCGAGGGGGATAAAGCGGGAGGATGGGCTCTACATATTCGCCCTGCAAAACTCGTGGAAACGGTAGATGCGAGGAAAAAACCGGTATGGTGGTTCATGGACGATGAAGGCCAATCCGGTTAACCAAACAACAGCCTTTTCATTTCTCAAAACTGAGGTGCATGAAATCATGCCTGAATTGACTGTAAAGATAATCAAAGGTAACAAATATCTCTACATCAGAGATGAGGTCAAAGTTAACTCAAAATCGTTGTCTCTCAAGATATACATCGGGAAGGCCGAATCGGTTACCGGTCAGCCTACCTGGATGCACTCACCAGAGCGGATGAGGGGGATTATGCGCCGATCGTTGAGACGCTCTATGCATTTACCGGGAACAGCATGGTCGTATCACAGAAGAGATCCGGCAGAAATTTTCCAATGGAGATAGGAGATCCCCGGAAGAGAGCTCCCGGGCTCGTCCGGCAGTTTGCTGAACTGAAGAGAAAGGTTTGGTGCCCGATCGAGCGGTTATTCGGTATGCAGAAGCAAAGAAGTGCGCTCAAAACGGAGGGATGGGAGGCAAGGGAGCCCCCCTCACTTCGCCGACTCTTTCATCTTGTCGACGACGCCCTGAAAGAAGCCTTTGCCCTTTTTCGTCGCCTTTGCGGAGGGTTTATTCCCCTCAAGTTCAAGCAGGCGCCCATAGAGTTCGCGCTCCTCATCCGTCAGGCGTCTGGGCACGACGATATGCACCCGCACCAGCATATCCCCGGGCTTTGCCTGCCATCGCACGCCTTCGCCCGGAACCTTTAATCCGGTGTTGTGCTGCACGCCTGCCGGTATGTTGAGGGCGACCGTGCGCCCATCGATCGTCTGCACCTCGACCTCGGAACCCAGCGTCGCCTGAGCGGGGGTGATGTCGATGGTCGTCTCGAGGTCATCGCCCCGCCGGGTGAACGCCCGGTGCGGAGCAACGGTGATCTCGATGTAGAGGTCTCCCGGCGGTGCGCCGTACTCTCCTGCGTCGCCGTAACCATCCATCCGGAGGCGCATGCCCGTATCCACGCCCGGCGGAATCTTGACCTTGACGGTCTGCCGGGCGCGCCGGTGTCCGCTGCCGTTGCAGGCCTTGCACCGGGACTCAGGTATCTTTCCCCGCCCGCCGCAGGCGGTGCAGGTGCTCATCCGGACGAAATTTCCAAAGATCGACTGGCTCATCTGCCGCATCTGGCCGCTGCCGCCGCAGGTCGGGCAGGTGGTGAACTTCTTCGTCTCGCTCCCCGAGCCGTCACAGGCAGGGCAGGGCTCGATATGGTCGAGGCTGACCTCTTTCTCGGTCCCGAACGCCGCCTCCTCAAGCGTTATGCGCATCTGCATGAGGAGATCGGCCCCGGGGCGCGGGCCGGCGCTCTGCCGGCCGGCGCCACCGAAAAAGGTCTCGAATATATCCCCAAATCCGGAGAAGTCCGCGCTGAACCCGCCGGAGAATCCTCCTCCGCCGGAGTACGAGCCCCGGGATGCATTGCTGTAGGCGGCGTGCCCCATCCGGTCATACTGGGCGCGTTTCTCCGGGTCGGATAGGGTGCTGTAGGCCTCGTTGATGCCCTTGAACCTCTCCTCGGCTCCCGGCTCCTTGCAGACATCGGGGTGGTATTTTCGTGCCAGGTCCCGGTAGGCTTTCCTGATCTCCGCGTCATTGGCGTCGCGCGCGACGCCGAGGGTATCATAGTAGCTGTCCGGACCCATCGACCTCACTCTTTGACTTCGTAATCAGCATCGACGACGGTATCATCCTTCTTTGCGGCCCCCTCCGCCTGCTGTTTCTGGGCGGCCTGCTGCTGTGCCTGCTGGTACATCTTCGTCGTGACCGCATATACCGCTTCGGTCAGGAGATCCATCTTCTGCCTGATGGCATCGAGGTCGTCGCCCTCAAGCGTCTTCTTGAGATCGGCTATCGCGCTCTCGATCTTCTCGCGCTCTGCGGCATCGACCACCTCCTTTGCCTCTTTCAGCGCTCTCTCGGCGGTGAAGACGGCGGTATCGGCGGTGTTTCGAAGGTCGATCTCCTCGCGCTTCTTCTGATCCTCCGCCTCGAACTTCTTTGCATCGTTCATCATCCGCTGGATCTCGGCCTCAGATGGACGGGAGTCCTGCGGCTTGATCGTGATCGACTGCTCGTTCCCGGTTCCGAGGTCTTTTGCCGAGACATGGACGATGCCGTTTGCATCGATATCGAACGTGACCTCGATCTGCGGGATCCCCCTCGGCGCGGGCGGGATACCTGTGAGCTGGAACCGGCCGAGCGTGAAGTTGTCCTTCGCGAGCGCCCGCTCGCCCTGCATCACGTGGATCTCGACCGATGTCTGGCTGTCGGCGGCTGTCGAGAAGATCTGGCTCTTCCTTGTCGGTATGGTGGTGTTGCGCTCGATCAGCTTCGTCGCAATACCGCCGAGCGTCTCGATGCCGAGAGAGAGCGGGGTAACGTCGAGGAGCAGGACGTCTTTCGTCTCGCCTGTGAGCACGCCGGCCTGGATGGCGGCGCCGAGAGCGACACATTCGTCGGGGTTGATGCCTTTGTCGGGCTCCTTTTTCAGGATCTTCTTTATGGTCTCCTGGACGAGTGGCACCCGGGTCGACCCGCCGACGAGGAGGACGTGGTCGATGTCGTCGGCGCCGAGTTTGGCGTCGGCAAGCGCCTGCCTCACCGGCCCGAGGGTTGAGTCGACGAGGTCAGCGATGAGACTCTCAAACTTCGCGCGGGTGAGATCGAAGTCTAAGAACTTCGGGCCGCTCTCCGTCGTGGTTATGTAGGGGAGGTTGATTGTGGTCTTCTGGACGGTCGAGAGCTCGATCTTTGCGTTCTCGGCTGCATCCCGGAGGCGCTGCATTGCGACCGGATCTTTACGCAGATCGGCACCTTCCTTCTTCCGGAACTCATCTACCAGGTAGTCGACGACCAGTTTGTCGAAGTCGTCGCCGCCGAGGTGGTTGTTGCCGGCGGTCGATTTGACCTCGAAGACACCGTCACCGAGCTGGAGGATGGAGACATCGAACGTGCCGCCGCCGAGGTCGTAGACGAGCACCGTGGCCTCGCCTTCCTTCTCGATGCCGTAGGCGAGCGCGCTTGCGGTCGGCTCGTTGATGATCCGGAGCACCTCAAGGCCGGCGATGGTCCCGGCGTCCTTCGTCGCCTGCCGTTGAGCGTCGTTGAAGTAAGCGGGCACCGTTATGACGGCCTTCTTGATCTTCTCGCCCAGGTACTCCTCTGCGTCCAGTTTCATCTTCTGGAGGATCATCGCAGAGATCTCCTGCGGCGTGTAACTCTTCTCCCCGATGGCGATCTTCTCGCTCGTGCCCATCTTCCTCTTGATGGACTGGATGGTGCGGGTCGGGTTTGTGATCGCCTGCCGTTTTGCAACGGTGCCGACCAGCCGCTCGCCCTCCTTTGTGAACGCTACGACGGATGGGGTGGTCCTGCCGCCCTCGGCGTTCGCGATGACCGTCGCCCGCCCGCCTTCCATGATCGCCATACACGAGTTGGTTGTCCCGAGATCGATACCAAGAACCTTATCTGAAACCATCTATCTACTCCTCCAATCCTTTAGATACTATGACTTTTGCGCATCTGATAATCTTGTCCTGCATACAATACCCGCGAACGACCTCATCGATCACGATCCCCTCTTCTGCCGCCGAAGGGATGCAGGCGATCGCCTCGTGCAATTCGGGGTCAAACGAGAGGTTCCGGCACTCGATGGGCCGGATGCCGTGCCGTTCAAGGATGGTCAGAAGGAGTTTTTTTATCTGCTCCATCCCTTCGCGGAGGCCAGCGCCGTCGGTCTTCTCCGCCCGCTCGAAGTTATCCACGACGTCGAGCAGTTCCACCGCAAACTCTTCGATGGCATAGGTTGTGCGGGCGTCGATCTCCCGGGCCATCCGTTTCCGGTAGTTGTCGAAATCTGCTGCAAGGCGGAGATGGCGGTTGTTTAAGTCGTCATACATTTTTTGCAGCTCTTCAAGCGCCGGAGATGCTGCATCCGCCGCCTGATCGAGGTTCTGCTGCTTCCCGTTTGGTTCGGATGTATCCTCCTTCATACGCCTAACCTTTCTGAAAATGATATAATGTACTGGTTTGAGTATTTATTGTAATGTGGTTCTATATATCACTAACGGATGCTGCAGTCATCCCGCCTCTGTAGCGAGTCAGATCGGCGATCAAGCACTCATCCGTCAATATCCTTCCTCCATTATGAAGATCAACCCGGGAGGAGGATAATCTCCCTTTGACCGCACCGGCAAACACGTAGGTGGGCGAACACCTCTTTTCCCGGGACCGGTGGGGTGAAAAGTGCCCGGTTCTGCGGGTAGCACCATATATATCTCTCCACGCCGCCCACGTGTACTCATGAAGTGGGCACTGCTATCTGTCTGGGACAAGGCAGGCATCGTCGATCTCGCAAAGGTGCTGATCAAGCACGACTACCGGATCTTGAGTTCCGGCGGTACTGGGGCCACGCTCGCAGAGGCGGGGGTTTTGTACACCGATGTTGCTACATACACCGGGTTTCCCGAGATGATGC
>CAYPRO010000032.1:0-22654 GCA_964413225.1 uncultured Methanoculleus sp.
CCAGTCGACCGGCTGCGGCTATCCGGCATCCAAGTTCGCGGTGAACGGCCTCACCCGGTCCCTTGCCCGCGAACTCGGCAGGGACAACATCCGCGTCAACGCCGTCGCGCCCGGGGTCATCGCGACGGATATGATGGCGGCCATCCCCGAGGAGGCGCTCAAGCCGGTCATCGACGCGATCCCCCTCGGGCGGATCGGCCAACCGGAGGATATCGCAAACGCCTTCCTCTTCCTTGCAAGCGATATGGCGAGTTACATCACCGGAACGGTTCTCTCGGTGGATGGGGCGGGGAGGAGCTGAGAGGGGAGGGGCAGGAACCGGGTCCGGGCGGTTCACCCGAAAGGGATAATGCTCCCTGGAATATAGTTCTCATAGAGGAGTCCGATGCACCCGACTATCCACGAGAGAATCCCGGATATCGCCGACATCGCGTCACGTCACCGCGTGAGACGGCTCAGCATATTCGGCTCAGCGGCGAGCGATCGGTTCGACCCGGCAAAAAGCGGCATCGACTTCGTTGTCGAGTTCGAGCCGATGACCCCGGTAGAGCATGCACGGGCTTACTTCGGTCTCGCCGAAGACCTGACCCGGGCCCTCGACCGGGAGGTCGATCTCATTGAACTCTCCGCGGTGCGAAACCCGATCTTCCGCCAGGTGGTGGAGGAAACCGCGAGGGAGATCTATGCTGTCGCGTGAGGTGCGGAAGTACCTCTACGATATTGCCGTGGCAGCCGGGTATACTGCACAGTTCACTGCCGGCAGGACGTGTGAGGAGTATCGCGCCGACCCCATGCTCCTCTGTGAGTTTGGGATCGGGCAGCCACGAATTCTTCCTATTGCTCTAATGTTTCGGAGTAGGGTTCTGATCCGTCTCTTTTAAAGACAGATCAGAGCACCTCAAACCAGACGTTGCGGAGGCCAACATTGTACTGGGCGATGAAGAGAGCGTCGTCAACCTCAATCATTCCATTTGCGTGAGCATCGGTCTTCCAGAATCGTTCGGTGCCAGCGGCAGGCTGCTCCAGGATTCCCACGACCTCCTGGAGGACGAAAAGGGTGTCGGCCTGATTGACCCTGCCATCCTCGTTCGCGTCCCCGAAGAGAACCGGTGTGACTTTGATGTAGTTGGGTTTTGTGCAGGTATCTGCACCGCTGTTTATCGAGAGGATGACGGTGTAGTTGCCGGGGATAGTGTAGGCGTGGGTCGGGTGCTGCTCTGTCGAGGTTACGCCGTCACCGAAGTTCCACGACCAAGCGATCGGGTCGCCGATCGAGGTATCAGTGAACTGTACCGTGAGCGGGGTGATACCGGCGGTGATGTTCGCCGTGAAGTTTGAAAGAAGCTGGTCTGTTGCCGCGACAACTGCAAAGGTCAAGGCTGACCAGTAGTCCGATGCTTCGTGATTTTCATTTTCTACCTGAATCCCACTCCATGTGTAGTTCCCCGATGGGGCATACGGGGAGATAGTGTAACTTTCTTGGTAACTCCAGTTGTGTGGGGAAATTTCGGTGAAACGAGCCCCGCTTCCGCCTCCGAAGATGTTCCCCTTGGGGCCATCCAGCCGAGAACTCAACCTGTTTACAGGAGATGTCGAATATGCAGTCAAATTGAGTATGACAGTCCCCCCATCCACAAATTCTTCTTGATTTAGAGAGGCTGATATGATCACGGGTTTATCGGTGCCGGGAGATGGCATTGGTGTTGCTGTTGGGGTAACTGTTATCGGGGTTGGTGTAGGTGTTACTTCGCCGTTCCCGTCGTTGTCAACATAAACGGGAATTGTTTCCGGCCAGTAACCTGAAAGTTAGTCTATTTCATCCATGACTCGGATGTTTGAAAACCTATACTCTCCAGACGGAGCTTGTGGCGATACGGTATATCTAATATGACCAGTCCAGTTGGTTCCCAATTGTGTGATGTCATGGAACCCACATCCCCAAGCACCCATGGGGTTGGTTCGTGAGTAGAATCCTTGCGTCACCCTGGCATCAGCTGTTCCCGAAACGGTAATGTGAACTTCGCCACCATCGGCGATAGTATCCTTCTCTACGATCACTGAGATGATTATAGGTTTATCTACAGCAGAAACAGGAATAACCAAAAAAGAGAGAGCCAATAAAAAAAGCAACGTTTGGGGCTTTATCAATCGCAGGATCATCATACCTACTCGACAGTTGAGTGATTGCTCACTCCTGCAAGTTAAGTCTTTGCATTGTCAGCGCCGGGGGAGACGGGATTTTTCGGAAGGCGGTTTCCACTGATATCAAATTTTGCCGGGAAGAGCAAAAATAATCGAGAGATGCCCAAAGCCCTTTGGTTATGTGCTTTCCCGGAATACTCATTCACCGTGCTGGCGATGTGCTTCGCGTTCTGTGAGTGTAGAGTGCTCACGAATTGAGTGGTAGGGTGAAATCAACTTCTGCATGAGGAGGTATTCGTGCATCAGGAGAATCATCAGTGTATCTTGGTGATACCGGCGATCAGAAACTGCAAAGATGGATACTCATCAACAACGGGGATAGGCCCCACCATCGACCACTGGGAGGAATCGAAGAGGCGCCCAATGAGCGTCGTGATCTGCCGAGGTGAATACCCTTGAAACGTAGTGAATGTGATCACCTGCTCAATGGAAGCATCCTGAGCGAGGAGAGAACGTAGTCGTTCAATTTGGTCAGGGTACCGGTCTTTTTTATTAGCGTCCTGCCCCGAAACGAATGACTTTATCTCTATAAGTGTTCGGCCACCTTTACCAGAGCAGACAAGGTCAGCTTTGTAACGGGTGCCGGGATAGGTATAGTCAGGGGAAACGGTTCCGTAAACAACCCCTAACTCCACGAGAACCGGGACCAGTTCGACACGAAACCAGGATTCAAAAGAAGCCTGCGTTGTGCAGAGAAACCGGGCGGAGGTACAGGTGCTGACATGCTTCGAGATGCCTTGCGCCAATGAATTGATATCAAGAGCCATAAGCGAAGGTCAATTCCCCCGACTTTAAATATAACGAAACTTATTATTGATTGATCGCGATGAAGCCGTCACCTATTGAGTATCAGCCCACGAGTCCGGTTCTCTTTCTGGGGATCTGCTCGTTGAATAAAGCGACATTCTCTAACGACGAGCCGTACAAGCGAGAGCAATCGATCGCAGCTCGGTTCAAAGATTCTCAGACAGTTAACCTTCTGTATCAGACAAGGAAAGCGTCTTTCGAACTCACATCTCAGGGAGATCTCGTGAATAATGGATCTCTACTTGCAAAACATCCCTTGAACAGAGACCTCCGCCGGGGACCTGACTTCAACGGAACGGCTCGCGCTAAGTATCTGCCTGCAATCGACCGATATACCGGGAGGTTCTACGGTGGAAAGGGTAACGATGGAAGGAGTTATGATCTCAAGACGAGTCTGAATGGATCCCCACACCACCTTCTGATCATCTCTGGACTCTATGGCCTGCTCCTCCCCCAAGAGCAGATTCAACTCTATGAATCGCCTCTCGAGGATCTCTTGGAGATTCAAGCGATCTGGAAAGAGGACAATAGGCTCACTAGACTCCTCTCCGCTTATATCAGAGCGTGGGGGATACGCTTGGTCGTAGATGTGACCGGGCAGCGGGCATATCATGGGATGATTGATTGGCCAGCAATTTATGCACTGCCGGATGTCCGGGTGCTCCACGCGATGGCTAATATCGGCCCAGGGGAGGATCAGATCAAGACATTCGGAGCAGCACTCTGTGACCCGCTTCTACGTATGCCGGCATCTGAGTTACTTACGCTTCCTGACTCATGGGAGCTCGAAGCGCATCATCTGATGCTTCGGAGCATCCCGTCACCACCGAAAGGGGAGGACTGGCCACGTGAACCGATCGAACTCGAAATGGTACTCGCTGATATGCGGCAGGGGTTGGATCTCTTCTCCAAGACCGTGGAGGGGGACTATGAGAAATTGTTCGGCCATGATAAGGCACGGGTACTCATTGAAAAGGTTCGGCAACATAAATCACCCTGGAATGTGGCGATCAACCCGAATCTCATCAAGGATATTGACCAGTTCGATGATCCCGATGTGAAGAAGAATCTCTTTGCCGATGTGATCTCATTGCTTACGACATTTCCCGTCTCAAGAAAGAAGAAAGCCATCAGAGAACTCCGAAATGGACGACTCGGAGAGTATCTGGGGTGGCGCATTTGGATAGGTAAATATCGACTCATGTTCTTCACCGACGAGGGTAGCCACGAACTCTATCTTCACAGTTTTGATAAAAAGCACGAAGATGAGGAGACGTACGATTTATCGACACTCGCTGCAAGGAAGATCCGTGCATTTTTCCTTCGTATTGAGGAGTAAATCAGATCCCATCCATTTTGGTCGCTATTCAGAAAACCTCACCTTAGAATATTCTATTAGCCCCTCAAAACCTCTGGTAGCGTTCCAAGAAAAAACTGATATGAAAACACTCTCACGGTGTGAGTTTTTGTTCTGAGCATAAGTTATTGCTCAACGTAACCAGGTCAGATTTTCAGTTATATGCAGGAGCACAACCTGAAACACAGCAGTTAGTATAGACGGGGCGCATTCCGGGTGTGCGTTCTCCCAAAGCCACAAGGCCCCCCCTATCTGCCCAGAAAACTAAAATGTGAGATTTTGATGCCGGCAGTCCCGCCCTTCACCCCCTCTCTTCCACCCGGATCTTCAGCCCCTCGTTATCCACCGTCGTCGCGATTGCGACCCGGAGGCCGGCTTTTGCCAGGATCTCTGCCACCTCCTCCTCCGGGCGGTCGGTCACGACCGCGATCGACGGCCCGACCGAGCTCATCCCTACGAACTCGAGGCCGGCATCCCGGAGCGCCGCCATGTAACGATAGATCTCAAACCCGTGGTGCTCCACCTCGGCGCGCTTTGAGCCCCGGAACTCTATCTCCCATATGACATCGCCGATCTTTGCGAGGTCCCCGCGCTGGAGCGCCGGTATGAGGTCCATCAGGATGAGGTAGGACTTCAGAGCGCGGTCGCGGTAGTCTAAGGTCCGTGCCTTGTTCATCAGAAGATCAAACTCCTTCTCCCCAGCCGACGATATATCGGAGGCTGGTATGACGATGTAGACCCGCTTCCCCACCCCGAAGGCGTGCCGGTATATGAGCGCGAGCTCATCCCCCATGACCGCCATCCCCCCGTAGGTGCTCGCGGCGGGGCCGACGCCAGTCTCAAACCCAAACGCGACGTTTCCTGCCACAGTCTCCTCGACGAAGTTGTTGCCGAGGAGGATGCGGAGCTCGTCAGACGTCAGCGGCGAGCCCACGGCGGTGTTGAGGGCGTTTGCGACCGCAACCAAGATGGTGCTCGTCGAGCCGAGCCCCACGTGTTCGTACCGGTGGTCGCGCGCCCGGATCTTAAAACCGCCCTCATAACCGATGACCTGCCGGAACGCCTCCACAAAGTGCCGAAGGATCGGTTCGCGGGAGTAGTCGATCTCAAGGCCGGAGGTCGTACACTCGACCTCGGCAGTGCAGTAGACCCCGATGGCAAACCCGATACCGCCCCCGCCGGGGCGATCCGGGGAGAACCGATTCATATCGAGCACGGTGAGGTGGATCCTCGCCGGAGCGCGGACAACGACGGTGCCGGTGACCGGCGCGAGCCGGTACTCTTTCTGGAGGCCACACGGCCTGATATGTTCGCCGGGGGAGAAGGAGGTGAACTCGTACTCGACAAGGTCGAGATCCCCTCCGCGGATCTTCATGATAGGCATACTGTCACTTCGTTTCAGCGTGTGCGGTCAAAGAAGATATCCTTTCCAGATGCCCGGAGCGGTATGCCGTAGGCGACGCCGCATCCTTCGAGCCACCCGAGCGAGAGCGCGCCGACACCGACCGAGTACATAACCCGGTTGTCAACGTTGTGGATGCTCGCGGTCTTTACCGCCGAACCGACCGCGATACCGAGGTCAGCCATCCTGACGACACAGTTTGGGCCGCAAAACGGGGTTACCCGCGAGAGGGTCCGGCCCTGCGCCTTGAGCATATCCGCACATGCGGGATACCCGCACCCGCCGCAGTCGAGGCCCACGGCATCGGCGAGGAGCGAACCGATAATGAGGCAGGCGTCGCTTGCCTCAACGTTGCCCGCATCTCTGATGAAGAACCCTATGTTGTGCCGTTCACCATACTCCCGCATCGCACCGGCAAGCACGCCCCGGTCATTCCCGGCGACGATCAACGTCCTGATCACATCGATCCCCCGTGCTTTCGGAGCGGTGCGTGCGGAGAGCGCCATCAGCCGGGCCACCGTCTCCACGGCATCTGACTCAAAGATCATGAGATCAGATGGGACCGACCGATGATAAGGGTATGTCCTTTGGGGCTCGGCGGATCGATACATTCTTCAGAGGGGTCAACCGAATACCGGGATCATCATGGCACCCGAGAGGCATATAGAGAGGGCTACGTTCGGTGCGGGGTGTTTCTGGGGCGTTGAAGAGGCATTTCGCGAGGTTCGCGGTGTCGTGGATACGGCGGTGGGGTTCATGGGTGGCACCCTCGATGACCCGACCTATCCCGAGGTCTGCACCGGAAAAACCGGGCATACAGAGGTCGTGCAGGTATCCTACGACCCTGCGGAGATCTCGTACCGCGACCTCCTCAACATATTCTGGAACATCCACGACCCGACCACGCTGAACCGGCAGGGGCCCGATGTCGGGACACAGTATCGGTCGGTGATCTTTTACCACACCCCGGAGCAGGAGGCGGAGGCACGGGCGGCAAGAGCAGCGGTGGAGCGATCGAGGAGGTTCGGACGCCCCGTGGTCACCGCTATAGAGCCTGCGGGGACGTTCTGGCGGGCCGAGGAGTACCACCAGCAGTACTTCGCGAAGTGCGGGGGCGGGCACTGCAGGGTCCGGTAGGGTGAATCGATCCCGGCCTCTCTCACCTGCGCTCCGGGGTGATCCCTATCCTGAATCCGATCCCTTCAAACGAGGCGATCAGGCGATCGCCAGAGAAGACATCCACCGTGTATACCGACGTTCCCTGAGTCTCCGAGACCTTGCGAGCGACCGCCTCGAGCACATCCGTCGCCGGCAAAGAGAGATAGCGGATATAGGCGGAGGTTGCTATCCGGTCCACCCCGTCCAAGTTTCCGGCGATGCCGAATGCCTGGTCCGCAAGAGCAAAGATCGCGCCCCCGTGAGTCGTGCCGTAGGCGTTCTCCATGCCCGCAATCCGCATGGTCACCCTGACGCACCCATCCGCTACTCCGACTGTCTCGATGCCCAGGAGGCGCGCAAACGCGCAGGCATCGAACCGGCGGATCAGGTCGGCAGAAGACTCCGGTGTGGGTTGCCCGGCCGTCACGCCTACCTGTACTCCCGCTGCGAGTAGGAGACACCGCCGGCATCACCGCCACGGAGAACGATATACAGCCACTCCGCTATAGACCTGAGAGTCCCGAACTGCTGGTAGCGTCGCATCGAGAACCCGACCTTCAGGCCCGTGTCGAGGTGAACCTTCCCGAGTTTGCGCATCCGTTGCGCTATCTCAAGGTCGTCCCCGGCATCGATGCAGCTGTACATACCTGCTCGTATGAATGCCTCGCGGTCGAACGCCGTGTTGCACCCGAGGGTGAAGTAGATCGTCCGGGTGTGGTAGCCGAGGCGCGAGAAGACGTTGGCTCCGGCAAGCGAGAGATGGTTCCGAAATCCACCCTCGATCGGGCAAACCGTCCCGTAGAGTTGCACGATCTCGCGTTCATCAAAGTTCCTCTCGATCCGCTCCATCCAGTCGCGGGGGAGGATACAGTCGGCATCGGTCGTCGCTATGATGTCGCCTGCGGCGGCCATAGCCCCGTCGTTTCGTGCGCCTCCGACACGTTTGCTCGTCTGGATGAAGACCTTATCGGCAAGGGGCATTGCAAGCTCCCGGGTCCGATCTTTTGAACCTCCGTCGACGACGATGATCTCGTAGGTCTCCCGCGGGATCGTCTGATCGGCGAGAGACTGCAGGCAACGTTCGATGTTCTGCTCCTCGTTGTATGTCGGAACGACGACCGAGATCACCCCTCAATCAACTCCCGGTACAGTTGTTGATGCCGCTGTGCTATAAGCGTGATGTCGTAGTTCTCCGTCGAGACACGGGCCCTGGCGGCGCAGCGTTGCAGGGCCGAATCGTCGTTCACGAGGGCCCGTGCCTCCTCAAGGTTCCCAAAGAATAGGACCGAATCACCGAAGATCTCATGGAACTCAAATATATTCCTGGCGATGACCGGGAGGCCCGCCGAGAGGGCCTCGACGATCACAAGGCCGAACGTCTCGGCGTGCGATGGCATGAAGAAGAGATCCGCCCCGCTGTATGCCCGGGATATATCGTCGATTATCCCGGTGAATATAACGTTTGCGTGGGAGTGTGCTTTGAGCATCTGAATCTTCGCGTAATCCTTCGAGAGCGTCCCGTAGGGGAACCCACCCACCCAGACCCAGGTCATGTCTGGGTGCTGCTCGGCAAGGGCGAGGAAGTCGTATATGCCTTTCCGGGGGGTCTGCTGCCCGACGGAGAGCACCACCCTCTGACCGGGATCGATCTCGTACTCATCGCGAAATGACCTCCTCTTCTTCTTATCCCGCTTGAAGTAAGTCCGGTCGATGCCGTTCGGTATGAGGGTCTTTGGTATATCGGGGACGAGCTGTTCGGTCTCGCGGTGGCAGGGCTCCGATATCGTTATGATATGGTCAAATTGCCGGTAGACCTTCGGGTATATCGTGTTGATCCTCTTTGAGAAGGCGACGTTCCCCTCGTTTAACCGGGGAGTCGAGTGGGCGGTCAGGACCTTTATGCCTTCGGTGAACTTCAGGTGGTACATCGCCCAGGGCCCGAAGGTGTGGTAGTGGGTCAGGTCGAAGTCGCCGTGGTAGAGGTTGCGGGAGATCTCCATACCCGGGAGCCGGGAGAGGTGATTGTACAGGGTCCGTGCCGCCGTCGCACACCCTATGTAGCGCAGGAAGCGGAAATCTTCGACAAATATGTTGACCCTCATTCACCTTCCCTCACGAAATCGAGGACACTCCTGATGCAGCCGTCCATGTTGAGGTACTCAAACCGGGAGAACCGGCCGACGAGGTCGATCTTTCGCTCCCGGCAGAACTTCCTGACGATCCTGATCTTCTCGATGTAATCGATATCGTAAACGACGTAGGCGAACTCCTGCCGCTCGATGCCGGTGTAGATGACGTTATCCCGTGCAGGGACGATCCCGGCGGCTATGAGCGATTGAACAGTATGATCGATCACCGCTTCATCGGTCATCTGCGACACCGCGTCGCCGTCATTGTAGGTGATCTCGGCAAGGATCGATGAGTGATCCTGCGGGGCGACCTTCGTGCTGTAGTTAGAGGGGAACGATATCCGGTTGAAGAGGCCAGTCGCCTCATCGGGGACGTAGAGCCAGGATATACCCGGGACCCCTCCGGATAGGCCGATGAAGACCGAGCAGAGCGAGTTGTATCGGAGGGCATCACAGGCAGCCTGCACGCCGGCCGGGACATCCGAGAGGCAGGGGAGGAGGTTCTGGAGCGGGATCGTCGATATCACCCGTTCGGCATGGATCGCCTCTCTCCCGTTGCTGATGGCAAACCCGCCCTCCTCCTCGCGGATGGATGTGACCCCAAAGCCGGTTCGTATGGCGGAAAGGATCGGTTCGGCGATCGCACGGATTAACGCCTCGATCCCGCCCTCTATCGGGTAGGAGAAGATCGCCTGGTGAGTGTAGCCCTCGGTCTCGATACCGATGGCCGACCTTATGATATCCTCGACCGGCGGGCGGGGGACCCGCCCTTCCACCCAGTGGTGCGACATCTTATCCGGCGGATAGTTCCAGATCTTCTCGTTGTAGGGGAGCATGTAGCAGTCGGCGATGCCCCGGCCAAACGTGGAGACGATCCATTCCGCAAAGTTTGCCGGCGGCAGGGTCTCGCCCTTCTCGGCGGCGATGAGGTTTTTGATGAACTCGTTGAGGCAGAAGAAGCGGTCTTCGGCGGGCAGGTCCGCAAGGCCGTTCTCGAAGGGGTATTTTATGTAGCGGCCCTTATAGAGTATCTTTGTATTCCGCTTTCTCCTATCAGCATTCCCGGCGAGGACCGAGAGCATGAAGGAGAGGACTTCAGCGTCGCGTGAGAATATGATGTGCGATCCTCCGAGATCGAACGTGAAACCCGCTTGCGTCCTCGATCGGCAGAGCCCCCCGATCGTCTTGTTGCGCTCGAGGACGATCACATCGTCGCCCCGTTCGTGGAGCAGGCGGGCCAGCGTGACCCCGGTGAGACCGCCGCCCAGTACTGCCGTTTTCACGCTCATATTGTATAATGCCAAAGCCATATATGATTGACCATCCGCTCTGCCTGGAATTGACCTCTCCGGGGAAGAACCCGGGCTGCAAACGCGGCGCCCTTTTGGCGATCCGCGGGGGGCGTACGGTGATATGTATGGGATCAAGCGTTCCTCCGGGCGACCCGGAAACCCCTATTTTGTCTTTCTTCTCGCGAGGACCGTGCTCGTTTGTATCGATCGCTGAAGGGGCTGGACCATGTAGTCGGGCATCCTCTTCACCACATCCTGCCTGACGGAGGGGATGCTCATCGCAAGGGAGGTCACCCTGGTGACGATCCTCTTCAAGTAATCCCGGGTGGGAAAGTCGTAGAGCCCGTGCTGCCGGTAATACAGGTCATCCGCCTTGAAGATCGCCCGCATCCCACCCCAGATCTCGTCACGGAAGATCTTGTGGCCGCCCACGGCCGGGAAGGTTACCGGTGCGATGTATCCACGTTCCGAAAACTTCACGGAGCGTTCGGCGAGGGCATGCAGGGCGGCACCGATCTCGCCCGGCTCGTCGGTCACGATCCCCACAAGGTTGGCCTTCTCCATCATCACAAGGCCGGTGAGGAACTCACGGAGGTTCGGGAGGTGGTCAAGCGGCCCTTCCACCAGGTACGCGATCTGCTTTCCCTCGAATGCCGGAACATGGCCGTTCGCAAAACTCCGGTCGAAGAACTGCTTCCAGGCGGCCGAGAGGAAACGATCCCGGATGGTCCCGGCCATGACCAGGATATCAGCTGGAACGATACGTTCCTCCCAGAATGCCAAAAACCCGTCGTCGTAGATGCAGGTATTGTCAAAGGCGCACCGGCAACACCCCAGGCAGCCGCCTTTCATCATGGTGTCCTTGATGTGGGCAACCTGGATCGGATCGGCGTAACACGCTGCGAGCCCGACGACCATCGCCGCAAGGCCGGAACCGGGTTCTGCATCGTGCAGGATGACCACCCGTTTTCCGCGGGTATCCACCGCGGCCGGCGGGCGTGGTGGGATGCAGGTTGAGGGAGCTGCGGGTAATGGCGGAAACACCCTCTGGACCGGCCGCCGCTCGATGATCGCCTCCAGGAAATCGGAGAAAAAGAGGATAAACTGCTCCTGGAACGCCTCATTCCGGAGGTCTTCCATGTGGGCGGAGCAGAAGCCGGCGTAGTGCATCCCGAGGTCGTCGCAGATCCCGTGCAGGTAGGCATGGGCGGTGTGGTCGAAGTAGTGGATGGAGGTGGTGAGGCAAGCGGCATACTTCCCGGAGAATACCTCCGCTGCGTTTCGGGCCTCTATCAGTTCGATGAAACGCTTGAGCTGCGCAGGGACCAGCATGACGTAGACAGGTGTCGCCCAGAGTACGCCGTCGCACTCCTTCACCGTGGCAAGCAACATATCCCACGCCTCTTTCTGTCGTTGACTCGCCCCTATATCCCGTCCCACATGGAATATCGAGAAAGTATGATCCGAAAACGCCTGTTCAAGGAACCGGACATACTGCAGGGTGACGCTCTTCTCGCCCTTGGGGCTCCCGGAAATGACACAGATATGCATGGCCTCGCCAGTTTTCGTTCTATATGTGGATCTGGAGCATACGGGAGGATATACCTTGCGGGAAGAGAGGGTTACGCGGGGGTGAACGCTGCAACCTCGCCGGGTTCGACCGGGCAGGCGAGGAGCATCACGATGTGACCACCGTCGTTCTCGCAGCGTCTTGATATCCTGCTGAGTTACGAAATATACGATGCTGCTCTCACCAGCCGTCTGACATCTCTAAGGCCTAACGTTCCCTTGAAGTAGTTATGCTCATTATTGACTCGATTGAGATCGGCAAATAACCTCTCCGGATCTGCATCTGAAACTGTTTTTGCATCTTTATACCCGGCAGAGACCAGCATCCTGGCTACTGTGGGACTTACCCACTGGATTCTCGTGAGATCGGCCAGCACGCAGAGAGAATCGATAACGTCGGCATCGATGCTGAGAGCGACTGCAACCTCCTCTCGTTTCTCGGAGGAGGCCAGAGTTTCGTAGAGTAAAACGGTATTCTTCAACCCCTTGCTTTCCAGTTTGTCGAGATCGGTCTTCTGGAACCAATCAAAAACGCCTAAACGGTATGATTTTGGGAAATAACCTGCGATCTCCCGGCGCAGCAATGTCAGGTATGCCGTATCGATTCCAGTCTCTTCTGAAAGAACCGGTATGTTTTTTTGGTCTTTCAAACCTTTTCGCAGATCCGCAAGAGTTGCAAAGCCATGCGCTTTCAATCTCTGAAATTTTCCGTCAATCTCTTCTAGCAACAAACAGCGGCTCGGTATAAGATCGGTCTCTGTAATCCTCTTTTGAAGGTCATCGAGACTTACTCTCTCTGCATCGATGTAGTACAGCATAGTCACCCTTACAAACGATCCGTGGGATACATCACCTGATTCTCCCGTGCGGTTCGACCCCCACGCTGTGCCTCCATGTCCGCTACCGTAACGTCCGGGTGCCGGTAGCGTCCCCGCCCTTCCGTCCCAAGCATCACGTTGAGCTGGATCGCCTCAACCGGGCAGAGGTGGATGCATCCGCAGCAGAGCTCGCAACGGTGGTTCCAGATCGGCTTCCCGTCGATCATATCGATGTTCCCTGCCGGGCAGACGGCAGCACAGGTGCCGCACGATGTACAGTCCCCGGTCACCGTGAACCTACGGTCGTCCCCGTGAACATGGGAGAGAAACCAGGGGTATATGAGAGCACGGATGATCCGCGTGACCGGCGAGCCCGGGAGCCCCGGCCTCTCCTCCCGCCGGATCCGATCCGCGATCCCCTCCAGATCCGTATCTGCCCTGGCAAGCAGGCGATCGCGTTTCTCTCCTGCAGGAGAGTCGTACATCAGAATGCAGTTGCCGGGCATATGCACCGCAAATCCCGCATCGAGCCCTTTTGTACCGTTACTCCTCAGGATCCCATCGAGCTGCCGGAGGGCGGCGGCGCCTCCGCCTCCCCCGTGCGTGACGACCGAAAAGACATATCTTGCCGATGCGGTATCGAGGCGCTTCACGAACAACGCCACCATGGCCGGGAGGCCGGAGAAGTAGACCGGGCAGGCGATCCCGACCCGATCAGCATCAGAAACGATCGGTCCCGTGGTATCCCTGAGTGCGGCGATTCCGATAATTTCGCAGTCTCCGAGGGCTACGGCGATCTTCTTTGCAGCGGCAAGTGAGTTGCCGGTCCCGGTGAAGTAAAAGATGGCGGTCTTCATAGCATCACATATCCTGATGGCGGTGTTGATGGCCGGCACGAGGTCGCATCTGCAGGTGTTCCGGAGAAGCGGTTGTGACATGCCGGGGTTTTCCGACGCCCCGGCGATATTTACGTGGGGCGGTTGGACAATCCGGGTCTGATTGCAGGCGTCCTGAACACGCCGATCAGCTCGGGACAATCTCACGGAGCACTGTTGAGGGATCACACCCTGGATAAGTGTATGCTCACATAGATATTGCCTTTGCGGGAGAACCCGGAGGGGTGTGGGTCCACGCAAGAAGCGGTGGTGTAATCCAGCCTGACGGTGCATGTATGGCGGCGGAAAAAGTGAGGTCTGGGTCTGGCGCCAGAGCGCCTCTCAATCAGTGCCGGCGGGGCGAATCCTGCTCGGTGAGCCAGGGTTCTCCCGGTGCGGCCGGCCGCGGAGCGCTCTCGGGCAACTGGATGAACCAGCCGGTTCGGGTATCGTTGAGGATCTCCTCGGAGTTCTTGGCAGTGATATAACTCACGACGACCATCGCAATGGCCGAGAGCACGAGCGCATATATGCTGAAGTGCATTGGAAGCGGCCCTACGAACTTGGAGTAGTATCCAAAGGCGCCGGCCGCGGCGAGCCCGACCGCCATGCTTGCGATTGCTCCGCCCCCGGTCGCGCCGCGCCAGTAGAGCCCGGCAAGCAACGGGACCGCAAACGTCGCGAGCATCACCCCGATCCCCATCCAGATCAGCCAGGCGAGCATCGCCGGGGGGTCGATCGCAAGGAGAAGCGTGCCGCCGGCGCCAAGGACGATAGCAATCTTCGAGACTAAGAGCACCTCTTTATCGGTCGCTTTGGGCCGGAGTATGTTTTTGTATATGTCCCACGCAAACGATGTCCCAATGGTGAGCATCAACCGGTCGGTCGTGGACATAACCGCCGCAAGGACGATCACAGCAAAGAGCGCCCAGAGCATCACGCTCGGCATAGCGTACTCGACGCCGGCGATGAAAGAGTAGTCCTGAGCGTTCACGGCGGCGGGGAGGACGATCGTCCCCTCTGTGACGAGCGATCGGACGGCAAACCCGACAAATTTCACTAGGAACATAACGGCCGCATATATGACGAACGCGACTAGCGGCGCCCACTTGAAGTAGCGCGCCTCTTTTGCGGCGAGGACGTTGTTGATGACGTGCGGCGCACAGGCAAGCCCGACCATAAGAAGGATCCCGAACGAGACAAGGAACTCGGGTGTCGCGTAGGCATACGGGGCGTATGCCGTCGGGTACCAGGGTTCGACGAAGTTAGGATCGATCCCGGCGAGAACGGTGTTTATGTGGTCAAGCCCGCCAGCGCTCATGATGACCGGCGGGGCCATCAGGAGCACGCCGAAGATCAGGATCCCGCCCTGGAAGAGGGTCGTCCAGGATACGGCGTAGAGTCCACCGACGACCGTGTAGGCGGTGATGATGACCCCGGCGATGAGGAGCGCCTGCCAGTGCGGTATGGCAAAGAGCCAGACGAGCACGATGGTGATCGCGGCATACTGCCCCACAAGGTAGATCAGAGAGACAACGATGCCCGCAATGGCCGAGAGCCCCCGGAGCGCCCGCGGGCTCTCGAACCGTTCAGCTAGGTAGTCCTGGATGGTCAGGTAACCCCGTGTTTTTCCTGTGGCGTTCAGTTTCACCCCAAAGGCGATGAGACAGAACGATGCCGCGAGCGGGACGGCGATCTGCTCCCATATCCCGGGCCAGCCCGACGTGTACCCAAACCCGCTCACACCTAGCAGGGTCATCCCGCTACAGATCGAGCAGACGATCAGGATCGTGAAGACCCAGAACCCAAGCGATCTCCCGGCAACTATGTAGTCCTCGGTGTTGTGGATCTTTTTGGATGCCCAGCTCCCTATACCGATGAGCACGACGAAGTAGATCCCTATCAGGGCAAGCGTGACGAGGTCCGCCATCAGAATGCCTCCCTGAACCTGAGCCCCCAGAAGGCGAGCACCACGACGACCAAGGCGATAACGCCGCCCACGGCGATTTCCGTTTGAAGAGGTAGCGCGAAGAACATACTGTGTCAGTATGTGGCATGTTAACATATAACACAATCGGTTCGAATGAGGATATCTCTCTGATACATTGTCGGGGCAACCCGATCGGGAAGATACTATATTGTGGTCTTCACGAACTCCATCTTACAAAAAGAGGGGAAATTTGGTCTTTGTGGATAAACTCTCCGGTGTCGGCATGACCCCGCAAAAAGAGGTATTGATATCGGGGAGCGCTCTCAGGTCATTGCCTGCGGGGTGAGTCCCGGTCGACCGATCTCGCGGCCCGCAGGGAGGGGCCGGGCGACTGGATATACCAGCCGGTTCGGGTATCGTTGAGGATCTCTTCGGAGTTTTTGGCGGTGATATGGCTCACGGCGACCATTGTGATGGCCGAGAGAGCAAGCGCGTAGAAGCTGAAGTGCATGGAGAGGGGCGACATAAACTGGTGCCAGTAGCCGAATATGCCGGATGCGACAAGTCCGACCACCATGCTTGCTATCGCCCCCTCTCTTGTCGCGCCGCGCCAGTAGAGTCCGGCGAGCAGCGGGACCGCAAACGTCGCGAGCATCACCCCGATCCCCATCCAGATCAGCCAGGCGAGCATCTCAGGCGGGTTGATTGCAAGAAAAAGCGTGCCACCGGCCCCGAGGACGAGGGCGATCTTTGAGACTAAGAGCACTTCCTTATCGGTCGCTTTGGGCCTGAGGATGTTTTTGTATATATCCCATGCAAATGAGGTCCCGACGGTGAGCATCAGCCGGTCGGTCGTGGACATAACCGCCGCAAGGACGATCACAGCAAAAAGCGCCCAGAACCCAACGTTCGGCATAGCATACTCGACGCCGACGATGAAGGAGTAGTCCTGCGCGTTCACGGCGGCGGGGAGGGCGATCGTCCCCTCCTCGACGAGCGATCGGACGGCAAACCCGACGAACTTCACGAGGAACATAACGACCGCGTAGACGGCGAACGCGACGAGCGGCGCCCACTTAAAGTAGCGTGCCTCTTTTGCGGCGAGGACATTGTTGACGACGTGCGGCGCACAGGCAAGCCCGACCATAAGGAGGACACCGAACGAGACGAGGAATTCGGGTGTCGCGTAGGCATACGGGGCGTATGCCGTTGGAAACCATGGTTCGATGAAGTTCGGGTCAGCCCCGACAAGCACGGTGTTTATATGGCCAAGCCCGCCGGCGCTCATTATGACCGGTGGGGCCATCAGGAGCACGCCGAAGATCAGGATGACGCCCTGGATGAGGCCAGCCCACGATACGGCATAGAGTCCACCGACGACCGTGTAGGCGGTGATGATGACCCCGGCGATGAGGAGCGCCTGCCAGTGCGGTATGGCAAAGAGCCAGATGAGGACGATGCTGATCGCGGCGTACTGCCCCACAAGATAGATCAGAGAGACGATGATTCCCGCAACGGCCGAGAGCCCCCGGAGCGCCCGCGGACTCTCGAACCGTTCAGCTAGGTAGTCCTGGACTGTCAGGTAACCCCGCTCGCCCCCGAGGGCATGGAGTTTCACCCCGAAGGCGATGATGCAGAACGATGCCGCAAGCGGGACGAAGATCTGCTCCCATATCCCGGGCCAGCCCGACGTGTATCCAAATCCGCTCACACCGAGCAGGCTCATCCCGCTGCAGATCGAGCAGACGATCAGGATCGTGAAGACCCAGAACCCAAGTGATCTCCCGGCGAGGATGTAGTCCTCGGTGTTGTGGATCTTTTTGGATGCCCAGCTCCCTATGCCGATGAGCACGATGAAGTAGATTCCGATTACGGCGAGCACGGTGAGGTCCGCCATTCAGGGAACCTCCCTGAACCTGAGCCCCCAGAAAGCGAGCACCACGATGACCAGGGCAATAGCACCGCCCACGACAATTCCCGTCTGGAGAGGTAGTCCGAAGAACATGCAGTAACAATGTATGATTGTCGTATGTGATAACGCGATCGCCCCGATGAGGCAAAAGATTGCCCCGATGGGGCAGGGTGTGCATCGTAACAAAAAGGGGTTTATTTGGAGCTTTTCACTGTCTTTGAGCCGCGGAGGATGGCAATCTTACCCGTGCGGACGAACTCCTTGATGCCGTACTGGCGCAGGAGGTTCTCTATCGCGTCGATCTTTCCCGTATCCCCGGTCACCTGGAGCACCAGCGTCTTTGCACCGACATCGACGACCTGAGCCCGGAAGATATCAGCGATCTGCATCACCTCGGCGCGGGCCGGGCCGGTCTCCGTCGCCACCTTGATGAGGGCGAGTTCACGCTCCACGCTCTCGCGCTCCGTCAGATCGGAGACCTTTATGACATCGATGAGTTTGTTCGTCTGTTTCATCACCTGCTCGACGACGCCGTCATCGCCGTTGACGACGATCGTGATCCGGCTCATGTTCGGCTCCTCGCAGGTCCCGACGGCCAGGCTCTCGATGTTGAACCCCCGCCGCGAGAACATGCCGGCTACCCGGCTTAAGACACCCGCCCGGTTCTCAACGAGAACACTCAGCGTGTGCAGTTTCATTCCTGCCTCACCCCGATCATCTCGTTGATCGCAGCCCCCGCAGGGACCATGGGGAAGACGTTCTCCTCCCGCTCGATACGGAAGTCGAGGACAAACGGCCCGTCGGCGGCAAGAGCGGTCTTGAGCGCCTCACGGACACCGGCCTTCTCCTCGACCCGGATCCCATCGACGCCGTAGGCGTTTGCGATCCTGACGAAATCCACCGGCGGGAGCTCTGTGTAGGAGTAACGGCGGTCGTAGAAGAGCTCCTGCCACTGCCGCACCATGCCGAGGTACATGTTGTTCAAGATCACGACCTTGACAGGGATACGGTAATGGGCCACCGTCCCGAGTTCCTGGATGTTCATCTGGAAACTCCCATCACCGGCGACATCGACGACCGGGAGATCCGGCCGGGCGAAGTGGGCACCGATGGCCGCCGGGAACCCGTAGCCCATCGTCCCGAGGCCGCCGGAGGTGATCCAGGTCCGGGGTTTCTTGAAGCAGTAATAGAGGGCGGTCCACATCTGGTTCTGGCCGACCTCGCTCACGACAATCCCCTCCCCCTTCAGGAGATCGGAGAGCTGCTCCACGACATACTGCGGGCGGAGATGGTCGTCGTCGCGATAGCGGAGCGGGTACTGCGTCTTCCAGGTGTTCGTCCGGGTGACCCAGTTCGCCGTATCGCCGCGTTTCTCCATCCGCCGCAGAAACGCCTGGAGCACTGTCTTCACGTCTCCCACGATCGGGACATCGACAGGTTTGTTCTTCCCGATCTCCGCCGGATCGATATCGATATGGACGACTGCGGCTTTCGGTGCGAATGTCTCGATCTTGCCCGTCACCCGATCGTCGAACCGGACACCTATGGCGATCAGGAGGTCGCACTCTGTCACTGCGTAGTTCGCGGGCTGGGTGCCGTGCATACCGAGCATACCGAGGCAGAGCGGGTGATCGCCCGGGACGGCGCCTAGACCCATCAGGGTCGTCGTCACCGGGATCGCGGCGGTCTCGATGAACTCCAGGAGTTCTGCCGACGCTCCCGAGAGGACCACCCCACCACCGGCGTAGACGATCGGGCGCTCTGCTCTTACAATCAGGTCGAGGGCTTTATCGATCTGGCGGATGTGCCCCTGATAGGTGGGCTGGTAGCCCCGGAGAGAGACCGTCTCTGCGAGAGGCTTTGTGTTCTTGACCACACCCGTGCTGACATCTTTTGGGAGGTCGACCAGCACCGGGCCGGGCCGGCCGGTTCGGGCGATGTAGAATGCCTCCTGGATCACGCGATCGAGGTCGTCGGCATCTTTCACCAGGTAGTTGTGTTTGGTGACCGGCATCGTTATGCCGGTTATATCTGACTCCTGGAACGCATCGTTCCCGAGGAGGCCGGTCGGCACCTGGCCGGTGAGTGCCACGACCGGGATGGAGTCCATGTAGGCCGTCGCGATACCCGTGACCAGGTTGCATGCGCCGGGGCCGGATGTGGCAAGGCATACCCCTACGCGACCGCTTGCACGCGCGTAGCCGTCGGCCGCGTGCGCCGCTGCCTGCTCATGCCTTACCAGAATGTGCCGGATCGACGAGTCGTAGAGTTCATCGTAGATCGGCAACACCACGCCGCCGGGGTAGCCAAATATGGTATCTACCCCTTCACGCTGCAGCGCTTCAATCAGAGTCCTGGCTCCGGTCTTCATTCTCTTCCCTGAGTAATCTGTTCATCCCTGCGATAACTGCTTCGACGCTTGCCATGATGATGTCGGTTCGCGCACCCCGCGACGTCACGGTCTTCCCGTTCCTGGAAAGTTTTACCGATACATCAACGAGGGCATCTGTGCCGCCCGTTATGGCATCGACGCGATATTCATCGAGCCGGATGCCGCCGACATCCGAGACCGATCGTTGAAGCGCGCGGATTGCAGCATCCACCGGCCCGGTCCCGACTGCAGCGCCCGTGACCTCATCGCCGTTGACGAGCATCGTCACCGATGCGGTCGGCACCGCGTTGCTCCCCGAGACGATGGTGAACTGGCGGAGTTCAAGGCAGGGCTTAAACTCGATCGCCATGACGGTATCGGCAATCGTCATTATGTCGGCATCGGTCACCCGCATACCGGCATCCCCGACCTGCTTGATCCTCTTGACGATCTCTGCAAGCTGCGCACCGTCGGGGGCATACCCCATATCGTGGAGTGCGGCCTCGACCGCCGTTGACCCCGAGTGTTTGCCGATGACGATGCGGCGCCTCCTTCCCACCCGCTCCGGCCGGAGGGGTTCGTATGTGCTTGCGTCCCGCATCACACCGTGGGCGTGTATGCCGCTCTCGTGGGTGAAGGCCATCTCGCCGACGATCGGTTTGTTGGTCGCAAGCGGCACACCGGTCAGACGGGCGACGTGGGTCGAGAGGGGATAGAGGTCTTCGGTCGCAATCCCCGTATCGACCCCGTAGAGGACTTCAAGCGCCATAACCAGTTCTTCGAGGGCCGTGTTTCCCGCCCGCTCCCCGAGGCCGTTGACGGTGACGTGGGCGCATGAGGCTCCGGCACGGAGGGCGGCGACGGTGGTTGCGAGGCCAAAACCAAGGTCGTCGTGACAGTGGATGGAGAGCGGGGCAAACCGGAGCGGCGGTATGACTTCGGCCGCCCTCTCGGGCGTGAGGAGCCCGACGGTATCGCAGAAGCAGAGCCTGTCCGCGCCTCGCTTGACCCCTTCGCAAAAGATCTCCGCGAGAAACGCCTGATCGGCGCGGGATGCATCCTCGCCGGACAATTCCACAATAAGGCCGCGGCTCTTTGCATACTCAACAGCGCTCCATGCCATGTCAGAAACCTGTTCTCGGGTTTTGCGGAGCTTCGTGCTGATGTGCAGGTCACTCACCGGGACGACCAGATGGACGGAGTCGGCGCCGGCATCGGCGGCGAGATCGATATCCCCGGTAAGGGCCCGGACATACGTGCAGCACTCGGCGGCAAGCCCGGCATCGGCTATGATGCGGATGGACTCGCGTTCTCCGGCGGAAGCGGCGGCTGAGCCGGCTTCGATGACGTGAACGCCGATGTCGGAGAGGTGCGTTGCAATCTCAAGTTTTGCGGCCGGCGTGAGAGAGACACCGGGTGTCTGTTCGCCGTCCCGTAATGTGGTGTCAAAAAAGCGGATCGATTCACCGAATAAAACAATCACTCATAGTGGGTTTCACCAGGAGAATGATTGGTGGTGACGGCATTTAAAGGTTGGGCATCCGGGATGGGGAAGCGGGAAAAAGGGAGGGGGGCTATGCCGGCGCAGGAACGCTCTCGTATATGAGGGCGACGTAGCGGTAGGTGAATATGATGAACGCCGGTGTGAGGAGAAGGATGAGGATTATGCCGATGAGCGGTATCAGGAGGAGGACAAACTCGACGATCGCGAGCACGATTCCCACGACGAGCAGGGCGATGAATATGTCGAGCCACCCTATCCGGCTGATATGAGCGAATAGGGCGCGGAGCCTGAAGGCCTCGCCCATCCTCCCCGTCCGGGAGAACCGGACCATTGCAAAGGTCGAGAGGATGGCGACGACGACGGCGGCGATGACGAAGAGGATGAGGACGACCAGGGCTATGATGAGGCCGAGCTCCGGGCTGAAGAGCGATCCGGAGCCTGCTGCCGGGGCTGCTGTTGTCGAGGCCGTTGTTACCGATACCGGGATGAGGTAGAGCGCAAGGGGAATGAGAGCGAGGATCCAGATCGGGATTGCGTAGACGAACGTGATGATGATCAGCTTGATGCCGTCGATAAAAAGCCCGACCCAGCCTTCGAGTTCGGGGGCGGGTTTCTCGCCGCTCATGACCCGTACCGTGTAGCCGTATATGAGCGGGAATATGATCGCGCTGACGAGCAGGAGGAACCAGCGGGTCCACCTGCCCCATAGGGCCTCCTTTGTATAGTCGAAGGAGTCGCTGAGCATTCGGATGTAGTCCATGGGTATCACCGTATATCCGGATAGAAATCGTCCTTCTGAGGGATAAACGCGCTGTTTTGTTCGTGAAGAAGAGAACAGGGTTTAGAAGAGAGCCGGTCGGATGTCGCGTGATGTCGTAGTGCTCGTCGTCACTTAAGTAGAGAGATCCTTGGCGGGTGTATGTGTTCGCCCCTCTTCGCACCCTTTGTAGTTTCACGTGAGGTCACTCTGCCCGGACCCCTCTCCCCAGGGGGGATACTCCCACGGTCCAGTGTATGGGGAGAACCTGAGAAAAAAGCCAGCGCGTGGGTTTGCTCTCCCGGATACGGCCTTTTCCGGGTATCACCATGACTGCCCACGCCCCCGGGAGGGGGCAGGGGCGGAGCGCGGAGCGCGGGCGGGGTGGGGGATGCCGGAGAAGTGTACGGGTGACATTCTGCCCGGGGAGAGGGGCTTTCCGCCCCCTCCCCGGACCCCTCTCCCCGGAGGCGATACTCCCACGGTCCAGTGTATGGGGAGAACCTGAGAAAAAATCCAGCGCGTGGGTTTGCTCTCCCGGATACGGCCTTTTCCGGGTATCACCATGACT
>CAYPRO010000032.1:22754-26758 GCA_964413225.1 uncultured Methanoculleus sp.
GCCCACGCCCCCGGGAGGGGGCGGGGGAGGAGCGCGAAGCGCGGGCGGGGTGGGGGGTGCCGGAGAAGTGTACGGGTGACATTCTGCCCCGGGAGAGGGGCTTTCCGCCCCCTCCCCGGACCCCTCTCCCCAGGGGGGATACTCCCACGGTTCGGTGTATGGGGAGATGACCGGAGGCGGGCCAGCGAAGTGTATGGGTGACCCTCTGCCCCCGGGGAGGGGGAGGCCTCACAAAGCCGGGCTATCGCCGTCTTTTTGGTTGTTGGCGTTGCACCTCACGCATCAAAGTCTTTGAAGATAAGGTGACATGGTGCGGTAGCAACAAAAAAAAGGTAGGGGTACTCTGTCCTTACGCGGGTGCGGGGGTGCCTTCGTAGATCTGGGCGAGGTACCGGGAGTAGAAGATGATGGCTGCGGCGTTGAGGAAGAGGATGATGAACCAGCCCAGGACGGGTATCACGCTGAGTATGCCCACGATGAAACCGTAGATTAGCGCGACGACGAGGAGGACGATGATCGCGATGATCCAGGTTCCCCACCCGAGTTTACCGATATGCGAGAGGATCGCGCTGAAGTTGAACGCTTCGCCGAAGCTGTCGGTGTGAGCGAAGCGGAGCACGGCAAACAGGGCGATGATCGACATGATGATCGAGACGAGACCTGAGAGGAAGATGCCTCCAAGGATGCCCAGCAATGCAGCGCCTGCCGCCGTCGGATCGCCGCCGGCCATCTCGTTTGCAATGAGGCCGATTGCGCCGATACCGCCGAGCACCAGAAAGACGAGGAACGCCGGGATCATGTAGATGATCGATATGATGTTCAGCTTCCAGCCGTCGACGAAGAGCCGTCCCCAGTTGTCAATCTCAGGGGCTGGCGTCTTCCCGGCGAGCACCCGCACGGCATACCCGGAAAGAAGCGGGATTAAGGAGAGCGTGAACATCTGCACGAGCGACAGGACAGCCAGGATGATCCACTGCATCCACTTTCCTACCAGGGCATCTTTGGTATATTCAAATGACCTGGAGATTACAGTACCGTAGTCCATAGGTGTATCACCTACGTGTAAATGTGAGGAAACGAGATATAAACATATGGGTTGAATCCGGGAGAGAATCTCAATTATTTTTAAAAACAGGGCGATCACCCTCCCCTTAACCGGTGAATTTTGGTAAAAATTTCTCCGATAAGAGCAGGAGCGCCACGAGACCTATATTCCCGACCCCGGCACCGGCGATAGCGCCCACCCCACCCGGGGTCGCCAGAGCCTCAAAAGTGGTGATCCGGGTCAGGGCAAATGGGGTTGAGTCTTACCCCGACGCCGGAACGCTCTCATAGATCGCGGCCAGATAGCGGGCATGGAAGATGCCGAACGCCACCCCGAGGAAGAGGTCGATGATCCAGCCGAGGATGGGTATCGATGCGATGAGACCGTTTACAGCCGCATACACGAGGCCGATGATGGCGAGGATGATGACCGCAAGGATCCAGGGCCCCCACCCGATCCGTCCTATATGCGAAGAGATCGCCCCGAGGTTGAACGCCTGGAAGAAACTCCCCGTGTGGGCAAACCGCACGATAGCAAAGAGGTATATGAACGATGTGATGATCCAGATGATGGCCGCGACCACGATCCCGGTGACGGCGGCCGCGACGGCTGACGCCCATACGTCGGGATTACCCATCCCCTGCGCCGCTATGGCGGAGACGACCGCAAGCACCCCGAAATATATCAGAACCAAGATGGTCGGGATCATGTAGATCAGGGTGATGATGTTCAACTTCCAACCGTCGACAAAGAGCCGGGTCCAGTCGTTCACATCCGGGGCAGGCCGCCGGCCGGAGAGCACCCGGACTATATAGCCGTTGTAGAACGGTATGAGAAACAGAGTAAAGACCTGGATGAGCGAGAGAATGATAAGGAGCACCCACCGCAACCATCTGCCCCAGAGGGCCTCTTTTGTGTACTCAAACGACCGAAAGATGATGTTACCGTAGTCCATCGATACCACTTTTTGTCATGGAGAGAGGGGGGAGCATATAATCGTTTGGGGATCCGGCAGAAAAGAGACCTCCCGGCCCCGGAGAAGTCAAAGATTCTTTTGCAGGTAGACCATATCGATGAGCTGCTCGCCGCAGTCAAAGATTGGGTGGTCGTAATGATCGACAAAGAAGTTTTCGATCCGGTGGGAGACGGTAAAGCCA
This sequence comes from uncultured Methanoculleus sp., assembly GCA_964413225.1. Lineage (GTDB taxonomy): Archaea > Halobacteriota > Methanomicrobia > Methanomicrobiales > Methanoculleaceae > Methanoculleus. Next base: position 24,957 of record CAYPRO010000032.1, read on the forward strand.
CAACGCCCATAAAACCGGAGAATGTGGGGAAGGTCTCCCGTGCCAACGAACATGATGCGGCACCGGCCCCTGTAGTGCTCGAAGATGTGCTCTATAAGCCGCCGGCCGTAACCCCGACCCCGGTACGCTTCGTAGGTGGCGATATTCTTCAACTCGCAGATGCCATCGCCTTCGTCTGTCACCACGCAGATGCTCTTAAGATCGCCATCATAGAGGGCAAACATATCCCCCCGGTCGAGGTAGGTGTCGATCATGGACTCCTGCTCGTCTCCCGCGAGCAGCAGGTCAAGGAACCGCCTTCTGTTATCCAGGATCCGTTCGATCTTCATGGTGGATACGGTTGGAAAAAACCACATGATGCCTGTGGAGGCCACAGGCACACCGGATGAAAATGACCCAAGACCATTTTCATACGAAAGATGTTACTGACCGGCTCTTCAGTGCCTGAAGTACCGCACGCCGGTAAAGATCATGGCGATGTTCGCCCGGTTCGCTGCATCGATGACCTCCGCATCCCGGATCGAGCCGCCCGGCTGGACGAGCGCCGTCGCGCCCGCCGCCGCCGCGACCTCGAGGGTATCGGGGAAGGGAAGGAAGGCGTCTGAGGCGACCGCCGAGCCGGCAAGAGATCTTCGGGCTTTCCTGACCGCGATCTCCGCCGACTCGACCCGGTTCATCTGCCCGGCCCCGATCCCGATGACCGCTCTCTCATCGGCAAATACGATGGCGTTGCTCTTCGTATGTTTGCAGACCTTCAGGGCGAGTTTCATCGCCTGCATCTCGTGGGCGGTGGGCTCCCGCTCGGTCACGACCCGCCAGTCCTCGCGGAAAGATTCCGTCCTCTGAACCAGAACGCCGCCATCGATGCTCCGGATCTCATCCTGCGCGACCGGTTCGGGCAGCCGGAGAACCCGCATATTCTCTTTTGTCTTCATGATGCCAGGCGCCTCGGGCGAATAGGATGGGGCGACCACAACCTCGACGAACGTCCCGGTGAGTTCCCTGGCGACATCCGCCGTCACCTCGCGATTCATGGCGACGATCGAGCCGTAGGCCGAGACCGGATCGACCTCGCGGGCGGCGATGTAGGTATCGAGGAGGTTTTCTCCGGTCGCCACACCGCAGGGGTTGTTATGCTTGACGATGACGACGGCGCACTCCTCGAACTCCCGGAGAAGACCGACCGCGGCATCGACGTCGAGGTAGTTGTTGTAGGACATCGCCTTCCCCTGGAGCGGTTGCTCCGCGGCGATGCCGGCATCACCGTAGACGGCGGCCGCCTGGTGGGGGTTCTCGCCGTAACGGAGTGCCCTCCCGTCTCGGAACTGGACGGTGAGGGTCTTTGGGAACGGTCGATCGATGCCGGTGAGGTAGTTTGCAATCGCACCATCATAGGCCGCCGTCCGGGAGAATGCTTTCGCGGCAAGGCGGAGCCGTTCATCGCCCGTAAAGCCGCCCCGCCGGATCGCATCCGCCGCCGTGCGATAATCGGCGGGATCCACCACGACCGCGACGAATTTGTGGTTTTTTGCCGCCGCCCGCACCATCGCCGGGCCGCCTATATCGATGTAATCGATGATCTCATCGAGCGTCAGTCCGGCATCCCGCATCGCCTCGAATGGATAGAGGTTCACCACCACGAGGTCGATCGGTTCGATGCCGTGCTCCTGCATAACGGCGTCGTCGATACCGCGGCGGCCGAGGATCCCCCCGTGCACCTTCGGGTGGAGGGTCTTGACCCGTCCGTGCATCATCTCGGGAAACCCGGTGTATGTAGCAACATCGGTGTACAAAACCCCCGC
>CAYPRO010000033.1:0-25899 GCA_964413225.1 uncultured Methanoculleus sp.
AATGAACGAAAAAGAGGAAACCATTATGCTTTAAATGCCTGATTTGATGGCCTCACAAAACCGACGGTATTCTATGGGAGGCACGGGATACGCTAGTATACTGGTTACAAAGATATTCTTGAGGAAAATACTATGGCAAAGATTGAGATTAAACGAGGTGTGGAGAGATATCTTGAAAAAAATCTCTCCATTGCGGAGAATATTATTGGTGAAATCAAAAAATGTCTTGGCGAATATCTGTTTGTGAGTATAAATTCATGCAATAAACATGAGTTAAAAGGAAATTGTAAGGGATTTTGGCGGTTGCATGTTCCCCACGACCATGTCGTGATTTATGTCATTGAAGGGGGCGAACCGAACAGATATGCAGCAGTTCTAAAGATTATGACCGAAAAAAAGTATCACAACTGGCTTAAATCTTGTTAGATATCAATCTTTTAGAAGCCAATCTTTCTTCAACAACCGATATATCAGATCCCGGCTGTTTTCTTAACCCCTCCAACTCGGCGACTCTCGCACATTTTTTGACAGGCTTTAACTCGCGCTCAAGGGTCTTGCTTATTGATTCCCTCCCTTTTCTACGCGAGAGAATTTCTTGATAAATCGTATCGGATACTTCTATCGTCTGCATACACATGGTGTCTGCCCTTCAAGGGGATATACTTTGCGAGACATGAGACTCCCTCATTCCATGCACCATTCACTCATCCCGATGGAATTTATCCGAAAAACTTCCCTGGAGATTGCGTATATCTGACTATCCCCTGGAGGTCGGATTCCTCCTGGTGCACGTTGTCTCTTAATCCTCTAAGTCCATCGGGTAGAACATACGATAGGCCATAATCTGGGGGTTATCTGGAGAAATGTACCGATTGAGAGGATCAATAGCCTTCCCATAGTACAAAGAGGATCGCCCTCCGGGGTGAATTCGGTTGCGGGGATGTTGGGTTATGATGGAGGGATGGAGGCTCCTTCATGCTATAGAAGTGGTCGTGTTGGAGGATATGAGGTACAGATCATGGCACCAGACTATGGAACGGGAGCTATCTGCTCATGACCGAAATTATGAATTCTGGCACAGCCTGAAAAGAGGACTTTCACAAGCATCCGGGGATCGTAGGCATCCTGACCGGCGGTGGTGCAGTACGTGTTGTAGAGTCTGTTGAGATCCAACCGGTCGACAACAGCACTGATTATACGTGCCTTGTGACCTGCAGGGATGAATTCATCAACGGAGAGGGGGGAGCAGCATGGTTTGCCCCTGATATGGTTTGAAGCCATCGACCCGGACCATAAGGGCACCGTTAAATCCTCCTTTAAGGACTTCTTACTCATATAATCGGCATTTATTCGATAGAGTACTTTTGGAGAGTTATGTTCAAGCCTGTCTCGTTTTTCCCGAGCCGGCAGCCGGGGCGGTTCCCTCTCCTGTGGGTGACGTTTCGTTTCCCGGACGGTAGTAGGTTTTCCCGAAAGAGGAGATCGGAGCGGGAAAAGTATCATCTGTCTGGAACACCCACATCTGCATATCCTGGAGTATGCGGCATGGGAGTACAATACATCTGCGATGCAGAAGGAAGAAAGACCGGCGTTATCGTGCCCATCGACCTCTGGAACAGCCTGACTGCTGAAAAAACCGCTGGTAAACGGGTTGGGGTTTTGGATCCGGGGAAGTACCGGGGAATATACAGGGGTTTAAACGTCGATTTAGAGGCTGAGACTCGAAACCTGCGGGATGAATGGAACCGGATATGAGCCGGTATCTACTCGATACGAACATCCTCATCTACTATCTTGCAGATGCCGTTCCACCGGAGAGAGTAAACGAGATCGAAGAGATGCTCACCTCTTCATTTCGGATCTCGATCATCACGAAGATCGAATTTCTCGGGTGGAAGAAGCATACCCCGGAAGGGTATGCGATAGCCGAGGACTTCATCCGTTCTGCAGAAGTATACCCTCTGATCGATACGATTGCAGATCGCGCCATCTACCTGTGCCGGGCCTGTGGGATGAAACTCCCCGACGCGGTCATTGCAGCCACCGCTCTGGTTCATGAATGTATACTGGTCACCCGAAATGAACGTGATTTCTCCGGGATCTGCACGCTTGAGGTCGTGAACCCGATCGACGATGAATAAACAGATGAGATCCGGAGAAGCGGCAGGATGCGAGCGGGCAATCGACCGTGAGATCAACTACACGCTCATGCACGGCAGCGAGCTTGCACAGCGAAGGAAGGCCGGCGATCCTTTCCCATCGGTAATACGGAGCGACCGTCAACTGCACATCGCGGTCGGTCTCCGCCTCCAGTGCCGGCACCCGGCCGTGGTCGACCTGGCTCTCGTCGCCGATGATCAGGATGTCGATAGCCCTTCCCTCATCAATTTGGAGGAAAACAAGCGAGAAATCTTATCCCCTCCCTCCAGCGCGACGACGGCGTCGGCCAGGGTCTTGACCGCAGTCCGGATGGCGTAGTCCCCGCCAGATGATACCCGGACGGTCTTCCTAGTGAGGGGGACGAAGGGAGTCGCGGCTGGTCTTCAGGGGGAGGCGTTCTCCAGGAGTTCACCTCATCCGCCCCACCAATCCCGGGCTGGATGAGGTCGATTCCGACCCGGAAGACCTCTTTTTTACCGCTGGCAATCCTTGCCAGAGAATGTGTATCAGTTCTCCGTGCCCCCATCCTTTTGCATCTTCCTGCCCTCCAGCTGCCTTTGAGTCTTCCTGATGCTTGTAAGGAAGTCCCGCTCGGCGGGCGATACATCACCTGCAATCTTTTGCCGATACTTCGCATACTCGGCTTTTGCTTTTGTAAGTGCCTCCTGGTGGCTGACTATCCCTGCACCGGATAACATGCCCTTACCGTACCGCTTTGAAAAATCATCCAGTTCAACTACCCAATCGCGCATATACATCGGCTGGTGTTGCATCGCCCGAAGCTCTGCAAGGTCGAAGAATGCGGACACCATATGGTTCAGCGTGGTGAGTTCTTCCTTGGTCAGGTAGTTCTTGGCAATCCCAATCTCATCCTTTGTCGGCTGTTCGCTGGAAAAAACAGTCAGGCCCATAAAGGGCAATTCGGCATTGGCCCGCTGCGAGATGATCTCGGCGGCGGTGTGGCCATGTGCTGCAAAATGAATCTTGTTCTGAACGATCTTGAAGAACTCCAGCGATTCCGGCGTTCTCGGGTCATAGTCTACGCTTGTAGCGTAGAGATCGAGCACCTGCCGGTAGAAAACCTTCTCGCTGGAACGGATATCGCGGATGCGTTCCAGCAATTCATGCCAGTAGTTGCCGCCGCCCGCTTTCTTCAGCAGGTCATCATTCATCGCAAAGCCCTTTTTGAGATATTCTTTCAGGACTCCCAACGCCCAGCGACGAAATTGTGTGCCGCGCAGCGACTTTACGCGATAGCCGACAGAGATGATCGCATCAAGGTTGTAATGCCTGGTACGATAATTTTTTCCGTCTGCGGCAGTTGTCAAGTATTCCTTGACAACTGAATCCGGCTCAAGCTCGCCTTCTGCAAAAGCATTGTTGATGTGCAGACTGATATTCTGTTTCGTTGTCTGGAACAGCTCCGCCATTTGTGCCTGCGATAGCCAGACGGTCTCCTCCTCCATCAAAACATCAATCTTAGTCTGTCCGTCATCGGTCTGATATATGATGATCTCTGAGTTGTCAAATGTCATACTCGCTTGCCCCCGGAGGACAGTTACTAACCCACAAAAAAGGCGGCACAGAGCCTGTATGCTCCTTATGGTGCAGGTTATAATATTCTCCTTACTCTCCATGGCCATTATAGTTAACCTCCTTGAACCATGCTCCAGACTGTTCTTGCACGATCACGGCTCAGGCCATGCCGGCGAGGAGAGTTCAAGGTTCCAAAGTGTATTGTCGTATATTATATGGGGGGATGTTGGCGGGGCATAAAGGAGCTCATGCTATGAACGGTGAGTGCAACCGGTTCGGACCCTCTAACGATGTGCGACAGATGGATGAGGTGATTTTCATGATCAGCAACTTCCTGTTACTCTATCACCGGCCGGCTCACCACGGGGGTGCGGCTACCAGAAGGAAAGGTGTTCACCTCGGGGGTGGAGCGGGTTGAATCATCTTCTGTGCTGATCATGGATACACTTTCTTCAACAGGGCGCTTGAGGGGTAGCGCGCGGAGAACGGCGGCTCTCGATTATCCCGGGGGCGGTGGATCTTGCCGGGCGAGGGGGCAGCCGCCCGGCCCAGACCTCGCCGGCAGCACAGCGGTCTCTCAACCAGCACGCCTCCACCAGTCTAGGGTATATTCGGCTCGCAATCGTGGAAACCTTCATAGTGTAGACATGAGTATACGTCTGTATGACAAGCATCACAGTCAGGATCGATACCAGCCTCCGGGACCGGCTCAACGCCCTGAAAACCCATCCCCGGGAGTCGTATAACGAGGTGATCGGGCGCCTGGTTGATATGGCGGTCGATGAGGAGCCTCTCAGCGACGAGGCGATCCGGGATCTCGAACGGTCGCTTGAAGATCTTCGTGCCGGGAGAGTCTACACTCTGGATGAGGTCATGGCGGAGCTGAAGGGGGAATGACCTATCGGGTGGTCATCACTGCGACGGCCCGCCACAACCTCAGGAACATTCCGCGTTCTATAGCGATCCGGATAGTTGAAGAAATTGCATCGATCGCCGGCGAGACCGACCCGAAAGCACACCTCAAAAAACTGAAAGGTCCGGATAACCCACCGTTTTATTCGCTCCGGGTCTGGGATTACCGGGCAGTTTTTTCGATCATAGATAGCCTTCTGGTGATCAATGTCATCGGTGTCGGGCGCCGAAACAGGATTTACCGAAACATCTGATTGGGGTGTCGCTATTGCTCCTTACCCCCTAATCTTGTAAGATTACCGGGTAGAGTCGCTTGAGTTTTATTCTCGCATCCTCCGTAGCGAACTGCCAGTCAACACCCTTCTGGGATTTGCAGAACCACGGAGAGTCGCCCTCCGGGCAAGGAGCCGGGGCTTCTGGAACTGCTCGGGAAGGTCGCCGGTGCGGGGAGGTTCTCCTGCATCGCCGATTTTTCAGAATCGCCGGGTGCGATGCGGTGACCCTCGCGATCCAGATGCCGTTTGCGGATAAAAAAGACCTCTTCCCGGACTTCATGCCGCCCATCGAGGGGCTCCGAAACGTCGGCCGGCACCCTTCACTCGACGGCAGACCGAGGGTCAGCTCCGCCAACCGGCGGCCGGAAGAGGGCGATTCCTGTCCGGACGCCTTGTTCACCGACGGCGTAGAGGTTTTGGGCAGGAGAGCGGATAGAACCGCTGTCGATGTAAGTATTACATACCGTGGGCCCAGAGGCCGACACTTCTACTCTTTTCACCCAAAAACATGGCGGGATCTTCTCCTTTGCATGCCAGAGGGGAGCAGAGAAGGCGTAAGCCGGCTAAACCGCTCCGACAGATCAGGGCCGGTACCGGGATGCTTATACCCTCTCGATATACAGGAAAAGTCGCTGTCATGGCGCACCGGGTTATCCGGCTGGAGCACCTTTCCGATCAGAACCGTCCGGGAGAAGTCGATACGTTCCCCTCTTCTGATGATGGCAGATAGCCTGAAGGGGTTCGTCATGCTCGCAGATCGAGGGGAAGATCGAGTCGTGAGAAGTATTATTGATGTGACGGGAGAATATTCCCCATGGAAGCCCGGATCAGGGAGCGGATACTGCAGAGGAGTGAGGTGCTCATCGATAGGATAGAGTTCATCGAGCGCCACCTATCTGATGCTGTAATGAGCGACCGCATCCTGCGCAAGGCCCTCTACAAAGAGTTTCAGGAGGCTGTGGAGACGGTTACAGATATCTGTGCGCTCATCCGCCGGATGCTGCACTCCTCTGCACAGGATGACTATACCAACCTGGATTACCTGGTGACCGAAGGAATCATCGATCCGGAGACCGGGAAGGACATAAGATCTGCCAACGGGTTAAGAAACCGCCTGATCCACGAGTACGACGGTATCAACGACCATATCGCATATACTGCGATGCAGCGGCTTATGCCTCACCTGCGCAGGTTTTCAGAGGAGGTGCTTGTATGGCTGAATGGGATCTGATCCTGGACCACTTCGGCGATCTCCTTCCATCGATCAGGGCTATCCTGCTCTTTGGTTCACGCGCTATGGGCTACGCAGACCCACACTCCGACATCGACATCTGCCTGATCTTAGATGATAGAGCGGATAGGATCGCGGTGCATGAGAGGATGCTCCTCGCCCCTGAAGAGTACGATATCATCATCTATGATGAGATCCCCTGGTATCTCCGCGGAGAGATACTTGAGCGGCACTGCATTGTCTATGCAGAGGATCCTGACGACCTTGATTTCTGGCTCTACAAACAGCACCGAATATGGTCGGATATGAAACGGCGCCAGCAAAAGGCAAGCGCCGGGGATCTCCTGAAGCGTATAAGGCACCTCTGACCGATTTTTGGCGGGGCAAGAACGGACGCGTGTTGCGGGAGTGATACTCAGTTTTTGAGACCATCAAATCAGGCATTTAACGATGAATTTACGGAGATCAAGAAGGAGCTTGCTGCCATCAAGGGTGCTCTTTCCCGGGTCGGCATCCAGGTGTAGCCGTCTCCCGGACAAAGTCACCAAAAGAACAGCCGGCGTGAAATACAGGCAATAACGCTCTTCTCCGCGGGAATACAGGAGATCCGAACACCGCTCTCCGCCCGAAAAGGCCGGCCCCCGATATACCGGGCGGCAACCCGGAGAAGCCAATCCGCCTCCGGATGTGCCGGGCCCTGCTATGCCGATCCGGAGCCCCACCGCTCCACTCTCCTGCCGCCCCTCCTCTCCCGATCAGCCGCCCTTAAGTAGTACGAGATCTCAATCTCAACCAGGATTGGTGCACTCGTATGAAACTGACAGCAAAGCTGCTTGATATCGCCAACCGGGGGGTCCTCCTCCATATCACCGACGCACGGACCATCCGGGTTCGCGACGGTGACCGTATACAGATCGTCGATGAGGCGACGGGAAAGACCGCCCAGGCCCATGTCGGCACAACCGGCTCGCTCATCGAGCCCGGCGTCATCGGCATCTACCGTCCGGTGAACGCCGCGCTCACCGTCGATGAGGGGACACCCGTCGAGGTGCGGGGCGCCGAGAGGCCGGCATCCCTCTCATACATAAGGAAGAAGATGGATGGCGGCCGGTTCACGAAGGACGAGACCCTCGAGATCGTAAAGGATATCGTCAACGATACACTCTCGCCAGGCGAGATCACCGCCTACGTCACGGCATCCTACATCAACGACCTGGATATAGACGAGGTGGAGTACCTGACCCGCGCCATGGTCGAGACCGGGGATCGCCTTCACTTCACCCGACACCCCGTCGTCGACAAGCACTCCATCGGCGGTGTCCCCGGAAACAAGATCACACTCCTGATCGCTCCGATCATCGCCGCGAGCGGTCTGCGAATTCCAAAGACCAGCTCCCGCGCCATCACCGGCGCCGGTGGAACCGCAGACCTCATGGAGGTCCTTGCGCCCGTCTCGTTCTCGGCCCTTGAGGTGCAGCAGATGACCGAGAAGATCGGCGGCGTCATCGTCTGGGGGGGAGCCACGAACATCGCCCCCGCCGACGACAAGATCATCACATACGAATACCCGCTCAGGATCGACGCCCGGGGCCAGATGATCGCAAGCGTCATGGCCAAGAAGTTCGCCGTCGGCGCCGACATCGTGGTCATCGATATACCGGTCGGCCGGAACACGAAGATTGCAACGGTCCAGGATGGCCGGAAACTTGCCCGGGAGTTCATCGAGATCGGCGAACGGCTCCGCATGCGGGTCGAGTGTGCGCTCAGTTACGGTGAGTCGCTCGTCGGCCGCACCATCGGCCCGAACCTTGAGGTGCGTGAGGCCCTTGCCGTCCTCGAGGGGGCGACCGAACCCAACTCCCTGATCCAGAAGAGCATATCGCTTGCCGGGATTGCGCTTGAGATGGCCGGCAAGGCGGCTTACGGCCAGGGTGCCGGGGTAGCAGAAGATCTCCTCAAGAGCGGCAAGGCTCTTGAGAAGATGCAACAGATCATAGAGATCCAGGGCGGCGACCCGACGGTGAAGGCCGATGATATCGTTCCCGGCGATTACAGGTTTGTTGTCCGGGCGCCGCAGGACGGCTACGTCATCGAGCTCAACAACAGCGCGCTCGTCACGCTTGCCCGCCTTGCGGGTTCACCCTATGACCACGGCGCGGGGCTTGAGATCCACGCAAAGAAAGGGACCCGGGTCAGGAAGGGCGATCCCATATTCACCATATACGCAGACCGGGAATGGCGGCTTGAACGCGCAATCGAGGTCGGCCGGACGCTGATGCCGGTTCTCGTCGAAGGGATGGTCATCGAGCGTGTTCCGCCCGAGCGCTGGGTGTAAACCGATGCACTCAAATTTTTGAGCGCAGTACACTCCAGCATGGTGAAAAGTCGTCTCATCATAGTTCTCCTCGTCTCCTGCCTCCTCCTCTGCTGTACGGCGCAGGCCATTACCCTGCGGATCAGCGTGGCCGACGAGAAGACCGGTAGCGCACTCGCCGACGCCTCCGTATACGTCGACGGCGACTACACCGGGAGCACTGCATCGGATGGAACCTACTCCTACGTCCACTCCGGGAATAAAGACCTTCGGCTGAAGGTGGTGCGGTCGGGGTATCGGGACTGGACGGACTACGTCGGTGCCGATAGGACCAACCTCGCGGTCAACATGGCCCGCAAGGATGAAACCCTCACATTCGAGCTCTACGATGCGGGAACCCTGAAACCGGTCACCGGGGTCCTGGTGCGCATCGAGGGCAACGGAGTCTCAAGCTCTGGAACGACCGGCAGCAGCGGGAGTGCGGCCTTCACGGTGAGGGCGGGTGGGCTCTACAACATCGAGATCCGCGCGCCGGGTTACTATGACCTCTCCAAGACCGTGCAGATGGAGAACAGCGGCAGGGTCGTCCAGTACTGGCTCTTCTCAAGCGACCTTTTTGCGATCCAGGTCCGGGATAGCAAGACATCCGCCCCTCTCAAGGGTGTGGAGGTCTATGTCGATGCCTCGCGCGCCGGGACGACCGACGCTGACGGCAAACTGCCTCTCCATCTGCAGAGGGAGAAGCGATACTCTCTCAAGATCACGGCACCGGACTACCAGCCCTACCAGGAAGAGCGCTATCTTGGCGCGGATGATGTACTTCTCCCGGTACACCTCTCCAAGTCGGCATACCCTGTCTCGATAACGGCCTTCAACGAGGCGATGAAACCGGTCGAGGGGGCGGAGGTCTTCCTCAACGGGACGCTCCAGGGGAGGACCAACCAGTATGGCCGGTTTGCGCTCCCCGATATCCAGGCGGGCACCTACCAGATCGTTGTGAGGATATCCGGCTATGGTGAGTGGAGCGAGATGCGCCAGATCTCCGGGAAAGGTGAGGATATCGTAGCCGAGTTGAAGTATGATCGGGCGAGCGTGATCATCCGCGCAGAGGGGTCTGATCGGAAGGCGGTCGCCGATGCGGTCATCGTCATCGATGGTCAGATCGCCGGGACGACCGACGGTCTCGGATGCCTCAGGACAGCACTCACGACGAACCGGGCGTATGCCGTCACCGCCGCGCGCGAAGGCTACGAGAACGTTTCAGCCAATGTCCAGATCCCCCTCGGCTCGACCGAGTTCACGGTCCCGCTCGTGATGGAGCAGACATTCAACATCTGGGTGATTGCAGCCGGCATCGGGGCTGTCGCTGCCGTCGTCCTCGGTGCGGTTCTCATGGTGCAGCGCCGAAAAGCCGGACAGAACCGGAACAAACCGCAGCGTGGCCGAGATAGGCTCTAAGCCCTCTAAATACTCTCTTTTTGTTCCCGATCCCTCTCCAGGGAGCATCTTTTAGAGTCTGGCGGTAGGATCTGCCACCGGCAGAAAGGATATTTTCTGATAGGGGGTGAAGAAACATCTCTTATTTTCCTCCATGCTGACCACATTATATATTATATTCGATTCCTGTAAATATTGTTTCGATTCGTGAAACGAGCCCTCTCTTTCGATTATTGTGCTGAAAAACTTTATATACTATGGTGTGTCAGAAGCACGTGTGGTGTTGTATGGATATACGAGTGTATGCGTACCTTGCCATCGGGCTGCTCCTTTTTGCGGCTCCGGCCGGGGCACTGATACCTGATAGCATCGCGATAAGCACGGATCGAGAGTGGTTGACGGCGGGGGGCACGGATGCCGCAACCATCACCGTGCAGGTCAAGAACAGCACCTCCGGAAACAGTTCGTTTGAGGGGGTTGCCATCGATTTTACGGTGAATGGCGAGTATGGTAGCATATCCTCCGAACACGCGGTGAGTGGTCCTGATGGAAAAGCGGCGGTGACCTTCAGGCCCGGGACTGTTGCCGGGGATGTGGTGGTCACGGCGACATGCGGGGATCTTGATGTGACCCTGGGGAATGCTACTGTCCTGCATATCGACCACGCGGCACCGTATAGGGTTGCCAGCCTCTTGTATGATCCGGAGGTTACCGCCGGGGGGGAGACGAAGATCACCGTCCGGATGGAGGATCGATACAGAAATGTCGTGGATGGTAAGCGTGAGAAAGCCCTGGGAGGTACCCCCGAGAACGTAAGCTTCGCTGTGGGTTCGCCCGGGGGCGATGCCGCCTTCATCGGCGGTGAGAAGGTATTGGTGGATGAGATCGGGAACGCAACCGCGACGCTTCGGGTCAGTACGGTGGCCGGGGAGAATATCATCTATATCCAGCCGCCGGCACCGATCATGAGCCAATACATCACCATTCACGGCACGGCGGACGGCGTGCCGGCAAGCATCACCTGCAATATAGTTCCATCTGCCTCGGTCCCGGCCAATGGAGTGGATAAGGTAACGTTGATGTATACGCTGTATGATGCATACGGGAATCCCGTGGCGGGTAAAGGGCTCTGGGTGAATTCCTCACATGGGCAATCAGAGCTCATCTATTCAAGTTATAGTGGTGAGGTATGGGCCACCTATGGGCCTGAGGATACCGTCAGTATTGTGACCATCACCGCAACGACCGCCCTGAATCCGGGTGTGACCAACGTCACCCGGGTTGAGTTTGTCAGCACTGAACCGGTGGATATGCTTCTCTCCGCAAGCCCGCAGATGATGCCGAGCCGGGATGTCAATCCCGGTTCAGCCTCGGAACTCCGGGCCAAGGTGATGGATGTCAAGGGAAACCCGGTCGCGGGGGAGATGGTGAAGTTTGAGATCATCGCGAATCGCTCCACTCCCTATAACCAGACCATAGATCAAAAATTAGAGGCTGAGAGCGCTATATCCAACCGCGACGGATGTGCAATCGTCAAATTCTGTCCAGGCGGGTTCACGAAAGATCGGAAGACACCGGGTTGGGACGCTACTGCAAATGGCAATGCAGTCGTCCGGGCGACGTGGGGCAATGTCACCCGGGATATCAACCTGACATGGATGAACTACCCGTATCTCTCTGTCGAGACAGAGATCTCCCGTGCGACGGTCTCCGTGAATAGTACGGATGGGGTAGAGAATACAACCGACGTCACGATCCGGTTGAAGGGGGATGGATATGCGATGCAGCCCGATCCGATTGATGTGGTGTTGGTCATTGATAAATCGGGGAGTATGGATTATGCTATTAGTGGTTCTAAGGATAAATCAGGTGAAAGGCTGACGGCTGCGAAAAACGCAGCCAATACATTTATTGATAATATGAGTCCCGAAAATGATCGTGTCGGTTTAGTCTCGTTCTCCAGTGACACAAAAAAGGAGGTAAATTTGGTACAAAATTTCAATTCAATAAAAGAAAGTATCAATGCACTTTCAGCGAGTGGCGGAACTCAGTTGCGGAGGGGGATTTTTGAGGCGATCCTCATGCAGAAGGATCAGGAACAATCCGACGCCATCAAAGCCGTGATTGTCATGACCGATGGTGACTGGAACTACGATGGAAGCCCGCTTGGATACGGGACGGGGTATCCCGCAAACTCAAGTCCGAAATTTAGCGGCAACACATTGGAATCGGATAAGTACCGGTATTATGACGGCCTTGGTGGAACCCTCACCAAGAAATCCGGGGAGAGTTATTGGAAATGCACTAACGGTGAGTTCACCAACCAGAATATGTCCCGATTTGCCATCGCTAACGATGTGAAGCTCTACATGATCACGTTTGCCTATAACCCCAGCAAGACGGTTAACGAGACGATGCGCATACTTGCTACCTCAACCGGCGGATTCTACGAGCATGCTCCCAGCGGTGCAAAACTCACCGAGATCTACAAACGCATCGCCGGCGAACTCAAGACCGAGGCCGGCGTCGACACCGCGATGACCGTCTTTGAGAACGTCGAGGTGAATGGGGCCCCTATACCTGCAGCTAATGTGTTTAAGTACATCCACAAGGACGGGATCTCCACCCACATCATCAACCTGACCGAGACCGATACTCTCTACGATGGCACCATCGATCAGACTGCTGATTGGAACCGGGATAAGAACCTCAACTTCGATATAGGCACCATCCACCTCGGCCAGACCTGGGAGACGACCTTCCGTCTTGCAGTGAATACATCCTATGAGCCGGGCGACGATAACAACATCAACATCTTCGGCCCGGGCGCGGTCATCTCGTTCAACGGTGGTACTGAGACGCTGGAACTCCCTGATACGTATATCACGGTCTTCCCCGACCTGACCAACACTGGGATCAGATCGTCCTCTCTTGCCGTAGGGTTTACCGGGCCGGAAGCCGGCTCCGGACCCTACGTCGACCTCGTCCCGTTGACCTGGGATACCACCTACAAGGGCACCAGGGGGGTCACCATATCCCTTGCTCATTCTCGATACGAAGATATGCGGTCATCGACCACTTTCTTCAGAAAGACCCTTGGTTGCGAGAAATTTGTGACCGAGGCTAATACGACAACGGACTCGACCCTGATGGACGTCAGAGATCTCGCACCGGGAGAATACTGGATAACCGTGACCGCATCGGCCCGTGATGCGAAAACAACTAAAGATACGACCTGTTTATGGGTCCATGCCGAGGATCTGTCGCGCTCCCACATCAGGATCGAATAACGTTCCCTCCTTTTTTGCACCGGGCACATACCGTCCTGCTCCTGCGGCCCCCCGGGTGTGCTTCCGGCCCCGGGCCGGCGCCCGGGCGCCCTCCCGTTTACCTGTATGGCACTATATTTAAGGATTGTGGGGATCTCCCTCTCAGGAGCATTCCGCTTTCCCATTAAATGATTTTATTCTTGATGTGTTTGGTGCTTCGGGCCTAATTTTCCCCTCATTCATCGTCTGTAACGTGCGAAAAATAGCGAGGGTGATGATTATATGACTGTTTCGCTCCCGGAGGTGATGGCAGTATTTCTATTTCAGTAAAATTTAAATTTAAATATATGCCATATCGTCAATCGGGGCTATATCTGCCGGTTTATTGAGCCCTGACCCGATCGAGGGCAAATAAAAACTCTTATATATATGGTGTGGGATCACGGCTCTCTGATCTCACTATGGATTTTCAAAAAGTAATCATCCTCGCGATCCTGCTCGGCCTGATCATTCCTGCGGTGGGTGCGGCCGACCCCGGGCGGATCATCCTCTCGGGCGATGTTGACTGGTTGGTGGCAAACGGGGCCGATTCGACTGGAATAACCGTCCGGGTGCTCGATGAGGGCGGAACACCGCTTGCAAACCGCACCGTGGCGCTTGCCGTCGACCCGGCTTATGGTCATCTGTCGCCGGCGACCGTCACCACCGGCGCATCCGGGACCACCGTCACCCGGTTCACCGCCAATAAGACGAGCGGCGTCGCCGTCATAACCGCCCGTGCCGGGGCGGCGGAGGCGACGTTTGAGCAGAAGATCGATCACGACACCCCGGGCCAGGTATCGTACCTCAACTACGACGGCGAGGTGACCGCAGGCGACCGCACCACCATCGTCGCACGGTTTGCCGACCGGCACGGCAACCCGGTGGACGACCGAAGAACCGCCGAGACCGTGCACTTCAGCGTCGGCTCGGTCGGTGACGATGCCACCTTCATCGACGATGGCGGGGTGCCGGTGCGCGAACTTGAACGGACGATCAACGCCACGGGCTTTGTCCTGGCGGACCTTGAGACCGGCCGCACCGCCGGCGAAAACATCATCCGGATGA
Source organism: uncultured Methanoculleus sp. (assembly GCA_964413225.1). Lineage (GTDB taxonomy): Archaea > Halobacteriota > Methanomicrobia > Methanomicrobiales > Methanoculleaceae > Methanoculleus. Next base: position 14,242 of record CAYPRO010000033.1, read on the forward strand.
CCGTTCACCCGGGCGCCTTTGACCGCTACATATCCGTTCGCGGGCTGCCCACCGGGCTTCCCGCCGAAATCGACATATCGGTCAGCCCGGATGCCGATCCCTTCCCCTACCAGCCTGCAAACGGTGAGGATACCTTCACCCTGACATGCAGGCTCTTTGACGCCTGGGGCAACCCGGCGGCCGGCCGCGACCTCCGGGTCAACACATCCCTCGGAGAGAGCCACACCCTGACAACGAACGGCATGGGCATCGCCCGCCTCACCTACGGCCCAAAGGACAGCACCGGCAGTGTCGTCATCACGGCAACGGCCGTGGATAACGCAAGCGTGACCACATCGCAAACCGTCGAGTTCATCCATACCGACCCGGTGAACATGCTCCTCTCGGCAAGCCCGCAGTCGATGCCGAGCCGGGATCTCGATAAAAACACCGTCTCGGAACTCCGGGCCAAGGTGATGGATATCAAGGGAAACCCGGTCGCAGGAGAGGAGGTGACGTTCACCCTCGATGTCAGTTCGATCGACCTCGGCGGGTCTACCCAGATCGGGGCTCCCTCCCTTGAGATGGCAGAACAAAACAGTATAACGGTTGATACCGACGATGACGGTTACGCCATAGCCAGGTTCATCCCCGGATCGTTTGCCAGGCCTAAGGCAGGAGAACTGGCCTCTGCAAAGGGCACGGCGACCGTCCGGGCGACATGGGGCGACATCACCAGGAACATTACACTGACCTGGATGAACTACCCCTACCTCTCCGTGGAGACGGGCGCCATCAACCAGACGGTCGAGGTGAACGATACGATCGACGTCACCATCCGGCTGAAGGGGGATGGGTATGCGATGTATCCGGACCCGATCGATGTTGTGCTGGTGATGGACCGATCGCTGAGTATGAATAAAAAGGATAAAGGTGAGACGAAGACGAGGATGGAGGCAGCAAAGGATGCAGCACAAATTTTCGTTACGCGGATGAATTCAACCCGGGATAAGATCGGCCTGGTTTCGTACAGCACCAGCACCTCCTGTGATCTGCCGCTGACTTACGATTATTCGGGGATAAATGGCGTTATCGACGGGCTTACACCCATATTATATACCGCTACGCGGGAAGCGTTGTATGTTGCCATTCAGGAGATGATCGCGAACAAAAGTTCGGATCATGATGCCGTACATGCTGTGATCCTGATGTCCGATGGCGAGTACAACTACTACGGCGACCCGCTCGCGCGAGGCACAGGTTCTAACAAAAAAGACTGGGAAACGACCCAAGATAATTATTATAAGTTCTCAGAGCTCGCGAACAATCTGCAGAATATGTCTGTTTATGCAAAAACCAACAACGTCCGGTTATACATGATATCGTTCTCAAACGACATCACCCGGAAGAGCCCCACCTGGAAGACGATGGATACCCTTGCGGAGGCGACCGGCGGCAAGCATTACCATGCCGTTACCGGTGCCGATCTTGCCCGGATCTACACCGAGATCGCCGGCGACCTCAAGACCGAGGCCGGCGTCGACACCATGATGACCCTCGACTTTGATACGATCCGGGTCAACGATGAATATCGCCCGGGATCCGGCGTCTTCACCTACATCTACGAAGACGGTATATCGACCGCCATCAGGAGCTGGGTCGATAACGAGACGGGCCATCACGATATCGTTTCCTTCCCCACCATCGACCAGACCGACGACTGGAACAACACCCACACCCTGGCCTTTGACATTGGCACCGTCCATCTCGACCAGATCTGGGAGGCGAAGTTCCGCCTTCGCGTGCTCACCGACGGCAACATAAACATATTCGGGCCCAACTCAACGATACGCTTCAACGGCGGAGCAGCAGAGCTCGACCTCCCCGACACATACATCACGGCCGTGCCGGACCTCACCGACACCGGCCTCGGTTTCGGGACGCTTCACCTCTCAAACCCGCGCTACACCCCTCCCGGGCCGGCCCTGGAGTTCATAACGGCCGCCTGGGACATATCATACACCGGGACAAAAACCGTGACCGAGATCGCGGAGTACTCAAATGACGGCGGCCTCTCCTGGGTATGGTTCGATACCCAAACCGCCGACAGAACCACAACCCGGGGCGTCGCAACGCTCGATGTCAGGGATCTCCCGCCCGGAGAGTACCGGGTCCGGATACGCGCGTCGGCCGACGATGCGCCCGACGCCGGGCTGCTCTTCCCCCCGATATCGGTCGGCGAGCGGCCGGAGGCGTATATCAGGCTCTCATAACCAAATTTTTGGGCATACCCGGAAGAAAATAACGGACCCAGCGGGAATTGAACCCGCGTCCTTGGGTTCGAAGCCCAAAAGGATGTCCTCTACCCCATGGGTCCCCACATGGGTTTCTATCGTAGGTTATTAAGCGTTTTTATGCCAGTACTCTGTACAATGATCCTCTCATCCAGTGAGATCGCTCGCAGGCGCAAAGACGGCGACCTCATAATCGAGCCGTACCACAGCGCATCAGAGCAGCCCGCATCATACGACCTCCGCGCAGCCGGGACAACCGTCCTTTCGTGCAATGCATGCACCCTCGTCCCCTCCATAGAGAGGGTGGAACTCCCCGCCGACCTTGCGGCAACCCTCCGGTGCCGCTCGTCGCTTGCCCGCCGGGGCATCATCATCGGCGGCGGGTTCGTCGACCCCGGGTTTCGCGGCCAGCTCACCCTCTGCCTGACCAACATGGGGCCGGAACCCGTAACCCTCACAGAAGGAGATCGGATCGTCCAGATGATCATACAGGAAGTCAAAAGCGGCGATCGACTTTATTCGGGCAGATACCAGGATAGCCTCGGCGCGGTGCACACAATATGAGCCCGCCCATACGATCGGAACGGAAGTACCTTGAGATCCTCCGGATCCTCGCCGAATCGCACGAACCCCTGGGCGCCAAGAGATTGAGCGAGAAGATGGCCGAACGGGGGTTCATACTGAGCGACCGCGCCGTCCAGTACCACCTCCAGTATCTCGACGAGATGGGGTTCACGGAGAAGGTCGGAAACCGGGGGCGTATCCTCACCGAGGCCGGGATAGCCGAGAGCGAGAGCGCACTCGTCGACGAACGGATAGGCTTCATCATATCGAGGCTTGAGCAGCTCTCCTTCCGGAGCACCTTCGACCCGGCGACCGGAACCGGAAGCATCGCCTACAACCTCTCCCTCGTTCGGGAAGAAGATCTCTCCGGCGTCACGGCAGCCTTCGATGAGGTGGCAGGGATCGGCTACGGGTTCCTCGGCACCTACCGGATCATCGATACCGACCCCCGTATACCCGACGACCATGTCGGCATCATGACGGCCTGCAGCATCACCCTCGACGGTGTCCTCCAGAAGATGGGCATACCCGCAAGACTTGAGTATGCGGGGAGGATGGCCGTTGACGGGAACGGTTCAGCCGGCTTCCTCGACCTCATCGGCTACCGGGGAACCTCGGTCGACCCGCTCCACCTCTTCGTATCCGCCCGCCTCACCGCGATCAACCGGCTGGTGACGACCGGGACCGGTGTTGCGCTCGCAAACGTCCGTATGGTCCCGGCGGCCGCGCGGGATAGGGTGGAAGAGGCCGCCGGCCTGATGATGGAGTGCGGGTTTACCTTCCCTGCAGGAAACGGGATCGGGGAGTTCAACCTCCCGGGCCACCCCTACCGACTCTCCGTCGTCGCCTTCAGCAGCATGAACATGGTGGCAAACGCCGTTGAGAAGGGGTACGCCCTCAGGACCGAGATCGGGGCCGGAACCACACCATTTGAAAAGATAACGGATACTATCGGATCCAGGTGATCCCGTCGTCGCGGTCGTCGTCCGGCCTCTTCTTCGGCCGTCTGGCCGAATCGATCACGTCAAGCCTCCCGCGGGAGGGGTCCACCTCCTTCGGGCGAGGCCCACCATGGCCGAACCCCCGGCCGGTCTGATCCAGAGGGGCATCCCTCGGTGCGGGAGTCGCCCCGCGCATATGGAGATCGGGCTCATCGAGGACCCCATCGCGTGGCCGCCGCACCCCGCGGTCCAGCACAACCGCATCGCCGGCAAATGCCCCGTCTTTGGGGCGTTGTACTGGGCGGATAGGTGCGGAATAGAGCACTGCATCATCTTGCGGAGCATCCTTCGCGATCTTGATGCCCTTTGGGCTGAAGGTGGAGTTCTTCGGCGCGGGCACAGAATAAGTAACCGATGCAGACCCGGCAAGGTCAATCTCCCTCCCGCCCTGTTTTGGGGGGAGGATGACGGCGCCGTCATCAAGGTTCTTTGTGGCCTTCGGGAGCATATCGATGGTCTCGTCTCTACCCGGCTCATCTCTTCTGCCGCTGCCCATGAGCACGATCATCTCATCCTTTTCCGCTGTAGACTGTTCCGATATAGTATCACTCTCCTCAAGAAACGCCGATTCAGGGGGTGAGGCGAACTTCAGGGCATCAGCCTCCGGCACCCGGACTATCTCCCCTTCGGCTTTCAGCGCCTCCTCCTCGCACTCGAGCCGGTACTCGGCCCGGATCTCCCGGATATCCTCAACGCGGGGAACGTTCGCGAGCCCCGAGAGCACGATGATGATCCCGACAAACGATGTGTTCTTCACCGGGTAGTCACCGGAACGCATCTCAAGGCCGGCAATGTTACGGTCGATCCACTTCCTGACGGTCTGAAACCCCTTCATCGAGAGTTCGGCAGAAGGCCCCGCGATCAGGACGAGCGCTTTATCGGCGCTTGTAAGATCGCAGGGGACCGATATATCCTCATAGACCGCTTTCTTCGCGAGCGAGACGATCCGGGCCGCCTTCTCCTGGGAGCCCTGGATGAAATACTTCAGCGATCGCCGGCGATAGAAGCGGTCCAGCCAGCCTGATGGCAGGCGTTCGGCGGCGTAGCCGACCGCAACGAGGCCGTTCTCTCGCAGGGTGTTGAGCACCTCTCCGGCATCTAAGACGACCTCGGCGACATCGAGGCCGGACTCGTTGAACTCGCCAGCGCGCAGGATGAGGCCGATCTGGCGGGCGATCCGCTCGTTGAGCAGGGTGTATTGGGTCCGTGGATCAAGCGACCCCGGGAACGGGCTTTTGCGGACTTGTTTCATGAACCCCGTGTTCTCTCTTCTGGTTGCAGCCACGGCAGATCTGATCTTTTGCGACCAGGTCTCGTTATCGAAGAGGATGACGGCATCGACAAGCCCAAGCAGCGTATCCAGGTCATCGGCAGCCTTTGCCGAGACCCGCTTCCCCTCGCTGAGGCACGGCAGGATGGCAAGGGTGAAGATCGGTTCCATATAGGACTTCCGGAGCTCGCCTATGATGGGCGGCGCGATATCAGCGACGTTGCCCCCAAGCCCGCAACAGAGCAGGATGGCATCGATCTCCATCGTATCCATGCCCTGGATGCGGGTCATGACCTCCTCGATATCGATCACGCTCGCGATCTCGCCCCGGCCCGCCGGATCGATCCGTGGGAAGAAGATCCTCGCGGGATCCGGGAGGTGGCGGAGCTGGATCAGAGAGTTCGGATCGATATCGATGGCTACAGCGTTCATGCAGCAGACTTTGCTCCGCCGATCATGGTCGTAGAGGTTATCCACAACCCGTGATCCGGCGCCGCCCAGACCGATCGCCAGCACCCTCATCTCTTCTACTCCCGATCCTCGAACCTTCGCATACCCGGGATGACCGTTGACGCGGAAGGGAGCGCGCATATCATCCGGAACTATAGATGAGTATGTGGGCAGACAAACTTATATATTTCTGTACGTTCTGAGCCGGGAGCGCACCCGTTCACAGATATGTGGTATTTGAACTTTTCGATCTTCTCTTCCCATGCTGGCGCCATCTATGGGATAAGGGGGGAGAATCACCTGATACCGCTCTAAACCCTTTACATCTCACCATTTTGCACTACATGTGTGCTACGTGTCGCTTGGCGAGCACAAAATGGTAATATATATAACTCCCTGCACGTAACTACTCAATGAGGTGTATAGCCTTGACTACATATGGAATTGAATTTGTGCCCGGAGCAATCAACGTCAAGCAGGTGGTGAACTACACCAAGCTTGCGGAGTCGAAGGATATCGACTATGCTTGGATCACCAACCACTACAACAACCGCCATGCATACCCGACCCTCGCCATGATCGCGGCAAATACCGACTCGATCAAGATGGGACCGGGCATCATGAACACGTTCACCGATACCCCGGCCGCCATCGCATCCTTCATGGCTACCTTAAACGAGATCTCCGATGGACGTGCCGTCCTCGGCATCGGGCCCGGCGATCTCTCGACTCTCCCGAAGCTCGCGATCGACCCCGTCAAGCCCGTTGGCCACCTGAAGGAAGGCGTCGAGCAGATCAGAAAGCTCCTCGCCGGTGAAGAGGTCAAGAAGACCGGTAAGATGGAGTTCTTCGATTACGACGGCGCCAAGCTGACCGGCGTCACCCTGCCCGGCAAGAAGGGCATCCCCGTCTACATCGGCGCCCAGGGGCCCAAGGTGCTCGAGCTCGCCGGCACAATCGGTGACGGCGCCCTGATCAACGCCTCAAACCCCAAGGACTTCGATGTCGCCATCCCGATCATCAAGAAGGCCATGGAAGCAGCCGGCAAGAAGACCTTCGACGTCGGTGCCTACACAGCCATGTCCATCGACATGAACGAGAAGAAGGCCCGGAACGCCGCAAAGATTGTAGCCGCGTTCATCGCCGCCGGTTCCCCGCCCGACCTCCTCAAGCGCCACGGCCTTGACCTCGCAAACGTCGCGAAGATCAAGGAGGCGCTCGGACGCTTCGACTTCAAGACCGTCGGCGGCCTCGTCGGCGACAAGGAGATCGATGCCTTCACCATCGCCGGAACCCCCGATGTCGTCAAGCAGAAGTGCGAGGATCTCGCAAAGGCTGGAGTTACCCAGATCATATTCGGCTCGCCGCTCGGCCCCGACATGACCAACTCCATCCGCCTGCTCGGCAAGTACATCGTCTGAAACAGAAAAACCCTCATCTCTTTTTCTCTGAAACGGTAAGGCCCCGGCGAAGATCCTGTACGGATCGTCTTTTAGGTGCCCTGCGCCCCGCATGGTGCATCCAGCATCTGCCGCCGGCAATCCGGGCAGGGTTTTATAGGATCTGCGCGCCAAATGGAGTATGAAGGGCCATGTTCACCGTCCGCGAGATCAGGACTATCCGGGGAACCCTCCAGTATCGCCGGGAGTCCCTCACCGGCATCCGGTGCCGGATCAGCCCCGCCCGGATCAAACGGCAGATCGATACCGCCCCTGCCCTCTCTTCCTCTCATGACGGCTGCCCTTTCTGCCCCGATACACTGGATGCCTCGACGCCGACGTTTGCAGATGGCACCCGCCTGCGGCGCGGGGAGAGCGTGACGTTCCCAAACCTCTACCCCTACGCGGAGCGCCACGTGGTCACGGTGATCACGCCCGACCACGCGCCCGACCGGCTTGATGCCCGATGCATCACCGACGCCTTATTCGGCGCGGCAGAAGCCCTGGCCGGATATCAAGGCTACGCAAGTATCAACTGGAATTACCTCCCATCTGCCGGCGCGAGCATCGTCCACCCCCACTTCCAGGGCATCGCCGACCCAGAACCCACCCTTCTCGCAGGCCTCTACATAACCGCCGGCCGCCGGTATCTCCTCGACCACGGCCACCTTTACTGGGACGACCTCGTGGAGCATGAGCGCTCCTCTGACCGATTCCTCTTTGAAGACGAGATCTTCTGGTCGGCAAACCCCGTCCCCCTCGGCGAGAGGGAGGTGCGGGGCGTCCTCCCGGTATCGGCGCTTGCCGACCTCGAACCTTACATCGAGCCACTGGCGGGCGGGATCAACCGGATCATCGAGTTCTACCGGGGCCTTGGCACATACGCATTCAACGCCTCAATCTTCTTTGACGCCCCTCGGGCAGGACGAGGCCACCACGCCTTCTGTTCCCTTATCGCGCGGTTAAACCCAAACGGCCTCTCCATGTGCGACTCGGCGTTCATGGAGCGGTTGCACTTGGAACCTGTCATCATGACGCTCCCCGAGGATCTCGGCGCTCTCTTCCGAAAGAAGCCATAGATTTTACAAGTGTTTTCCCGGGGCCGTGCAGCTCCCCCTCAGAGCCAAACGCTCATATTGCGGCGTAGCGACTCTCCCATCATGAATAACCCGCGTAGATTCCTGATCGGCGGAGAATGGCAAACGAGCACCGACATTCTGGATGTCCGGTTCCCCTGCACCGGCGAAGTGATCGGCCGGGCCTGCCTTGCCGGGAGCCAGGATATCGAGGATGCCATACGCTCTGCAGAACGTGGATTTGCCGTCACCCGGCGCCTCCCGGCCCACCGCCGCTCGGCGGTCCTTTCTGCCCTGGCCGATCTGCTCAGGGAGCGCTTCCGGGAACTCGCGGAGACGATCGTCCTTGAGGCGGGAAAGACCCGGGTCCTTGCGGAGAATGAGGTCCAGCGCGCCGCGCAGACGATCGAGATCTCTGCCGAGGAAGCGCGCAGGATAGACGGCACGATCCTTCCTCTTGACTGGAACAGGGCCGGCGAAGGGCGGATCGGGTGCATTCACCGGTTCCCGCTCGGCCCGGTGCTTGCGATCACGCCCTTCAACTTCCCGCTCAACCTCGCCTGCCACAAACTCGGCCCGGCCATCGCCGCCGGAAACTCCATCATCCTGAAACCCGCATCGGCAACCCCTCTCTCCACGCTGATCCTCGGGGAGATGGTGATCGATGCGGGGTTTCCCCCTGAGGCGATCAGCGTCGTTCCCTGCCAGAGCGATCTCGCGGAGCGGATGGTGCGGGACGACCGGATCGCCTGCCTGAGTTTCACCGGGAGCCCGGCCGTCGGGTGGCACCTGCAAAGCATCGCCGGTCGTAAGAGGATCGGGCTGGAACTCGGCGGCAACGCTGCCGTGATCGTCCATTCTGACGCCGACATACCGTCTGCAGTTGCCCGGATCGTCGCCGGGGGGTTCTCGAACGCCGGCCAGGTCTGCATATCGGTGCAGCGGGTCTACCTCCACCGGCCGATATTCGAGGAAGCGCTTGCGCTTCTTGTCGACCGGGTCAGAGCCCTCACCGTTGGCGATCCGCGCGATCCCGGCACCAGCGTGGGGCCTATGATATCGGCAAACGCCGCCTGCACGGCGTATGCAAAGGTGCAGGAGGCGATCGGACAGGGAGCAAAGGTGGTCACGGGAGGGACCCATGACGGCTCACTCTTCATTCCCACCGTTCTCCTCGACACGACTCCTGCCATGGCGGTGAACCGGATCGAGATCTTTGCCCCGGTGGTGACGGTCACCCCCTACGAGACATTTGATGAGGCTATAGCGCTCGCAAATGACTCTGACTACGGGTTGCAGGCCGGCATCTTCACCCACGACACCCGGCGGATCGCGCAGGCGTTTGCCGACCTCCGGGTCGGCGGACTGGTGGTCAACGATGTCCCGGCGTTCCGTATGGACCATGCCCCCTACGGCGGGGTCAAAGGTTCAGGCACCGGACGCGAGGGGCCGAGATACGCTATCGAGGATATGACGGAAGAGCGGATGATGATCTTCTCGCCGTGAACGGTGCAACGGGTTTTTTTGAGGCCGGGGAACCGCCATGCCGGTTTGCATCCTTTGCGCGGGTTGGCATAGCAGGCATGAGTGGCAGAGAAGTGGCTTTCGGGGCCGCCTCGTAGCCTGGGGGCGGATGACCGAACAGGTCCGTTGCCACGGCATTCCTCCCGGGCCTTCAGGTCGGGTCTCCGACCGCGCCGGTCAAAAAAAGAGATGGTGCAGGGTTTACTCGGGCTTGCTGATGAGCTTCGTCTTTGAGACGATCTCGCCGGTCTTCTTGTGGGGCTTCCGGATGACCGCATCCATCGACTTCTCGAGCTCACGAGCCTCCTCGCAGAGGAGCATGGCCTGGCGCATCATCTCATGGGCGCTTGAGACCATCGGGATGTACTTCTCCCACTCCTTTGTCATGAAGCAGCCCCTGACGTTGACGCCGGCGACCGACTGTGCTATCTCGTAGGCGGCACGGGCCTTCGCGAGCGCGTAGGGGTTGGTGAACTCGCCATCGACAGCCTTGTCGACTGTCATAACGACCTTCGGGAGCGCAAGGTCTGCGCCCTTCTTTCCGGCTTTCACCTGGTCGATCACCTTGTCGAGTTCCTGCTGCATCTTGCGGAACGCGCCGGTGATGGCGAGGACCTTGACAAGGTTACCGTTGTAGTCCGCCATCTCGATGGGGTCGAGGAACTCGCGGCGGGCGCCGATCATGGCGTCGGCCTTCATGATGATGTAGCCGAAGTTGCTCGCCTTGAGCGCATCGAACTGCTCCTTCTTGGTGGTGACATCGTCGGTGATGACGATGCAGGGTATACCGGCCGCTGCAAGATCCTCACGGGCCTTGGTGGGTCCGGGAAGAACGCCGTTAGGGGATACGACGACACAGAAATCCGGGCCCCATGCCTTCATGTTGCTGACCACGCGGTCGATATCCTCAGGCTGCAGCTTCGTGCCGGAGGTCGCCATGAAGGTGATGATATCCTCACGGTCGGCACGCTCGTCGAGGAGGAGTTCTCCCATTACACCGCTGGCGATATTTCCCAGTTTTGCAATTCCAACTTTAACAACCACTTTTAACACCTCTCAAAATTTGAGAACACGATAGTATCACCAAATTCTCATATAAACATTTTGAAATGCCCCGGGAAAGTTGGTCGGAGAGGGGTGGTTAAGGAAAAGTGTTTAAATTTACTGTGACCACATATAATCCTGATGAAACAAGGTCTGCTTACCGATCGCCAGAAAGAGGTGTTGCGCTACCGGAAGAAAGGGTTGACACAGCAACAGATAGCGGATATCATAAAGACCTCAAAGGCAAACGTCTGTACCATCGAGAAAGCTGCGCTTGAGAATATATCGCGTGCGCGCGAGACGCTTGAGTTCCTTTACACGCTCGACGCCGCACATCTCTGCACGCTCGAGGGCGGCCTTGACCTGCTCAAAGCTCCCGAGATCATATACACCGAAGCCGAGAAGATGGGGGTGAAGGTCAAGTATGACACGATATCGCTCATCAACAGGCTCAGGGATGCAAATCCCGACCGGTTCAGGGGCAGACAGGTCCGTGACGATGTCGAGGTCTACATCAACCAGGATGGCGATCTCTACTTCGGGTGACATGGACGTTGGGGCGCGCGCATATGTGCGGCTCTGTGCCAGGGCAACCCTGCCGGAGCTAAAACCCCGGGAGAGTATGTTTCCCATCTGCTTTCCGATAACGACGTTCTTACAGCCTTTTGTTCATCCAATCAGCTGTTCAACCCGGGGAACCGGTGCCGCACCTCCCGGAAGGCCCATCCGGCACAATTTTTTGAAAGAACGGACAACAAAGTTTATATCTCCTTTTAAGCAATGATTAAGAAACCGCTCTGCACAATTCGGCCCCGAATCAGCGGGAGGCTGGCACTTTACGTGCCTCTGATCTCCTGAAACTCCCTGGTTCCATCATATAACCTGGTATGAGACTCGCGGCAGGAGGGTGCAGAAGGTACCAGAGAAAGCGAAAGACGAACCCTCCTCACGGAGGGCTGATGTCGATTGAGGAGTTGTGCTCGTCACAACGGGATGACAGGAGCTGGATCTGATCGA
>CAYPRO010000034.1:0-24232 GCA_964413225.1 uncultured Methanoculleus sp.
TCCGGGTCAGGTTGATGCCGCGCCGGGCGAAGACGCCGAGCAGATCGGCAAGGAGGCCGACCCGATCGGTCTTTGGGTCCACGAGGAGGCTGCACTTCGTGCACCCCATATCCCTCCGGGAAGCAGAGGCTATCTCCACAAACCGGGTTATGTTCTCCCGGCTGTTCTGTATATCCCGGATGGCGATAGGGAGATCATATATCGCCGCCGCCATCTCAGAGACGACCGCGCCGGCGCGTTCATCTCTCTGCATGGCGACGGCGCTTGCGGCATTGCTGCTCGTATGCACAACCTCCACCCCGAGGCTATCGAGGAGGATGGAACACTGTTCGTGTGTCTGTGGGTGGGCGTAGATAACGCCAAGGCCTTCGGGGTTTCCCCTGGCCGCGAGATGGTGTCGGACGGGCATGTAAGCCTCCCCGGTGATGGCGACATCAAACTCCAGAAAACCCTGGAGAGTCTCCCCCACGCCGCCGGCCTCTGAGTTCTCGATCGGGACGAGGCCTCTTGCTTCGCCGGTCGCCACGCGCTCCATGATGGCGCGGATGGTCGGCAGGAGATGAAGATCTTCGCCGTAGAGATGGGTCGCGAGCTCGTGGCTGAACGTCCCGGCCGGCCCGAGTGTCAGGACCGTCATCGGCTCACCACATGGTTGATGAGGTCGTCTGTCTCCTCAGTTGCGGCACAAAGATAGGAGGCGTAATGGCCGGCGTTCGTGGCAAAAAACGCCCGGAACCGCTCGTCGTCGCCCGACTCCACGATCTCACGGAGCGTCCGGATCGCCGCCTCAAACTCGCCGAGCACCTCCGGGATGGCCGGGTTCATCTGTAGAATGTCACCGTAGAGTCCTGCGTCCTGAGCAAGGAGCCGGCCAACAAACCCCATCTCTATCCGGTAGACAGGGCTCGTGAACGCGAGGGTCTCTCCTACATCGGTGCCGGTTCGCCGGATGGCCTCCGCCTTTGCAAGGGTCACAAAGTGGGTGAGCCCCTGGATCACCGCCATCATCCGGTCATGGTCTTCCGGCGTCGAGAGGGTGATCGCCGCCCCCTGGTCGCGGAAGATGGAGAGGAGGCCATCGAGGGTCTTTGGCTTGCACCGGGCCGGTGTTGCGACGATCGTCTGGCCCCGGAGCGATGCGGCACCCGGCCCGAACATCGGGTGAAGCCCGATCACCTCTGCGCGTGAGGCGAGCATCGCCCTGACCGGTTCGACCTTGAGGGAGGTGATATCGCAGAAGATCTGATCCTCCGAGAGCAGCCCTGCAACCTCCCGGATCACACCGACGGTGGCGCGGATGGGCACCGAGACCATTACGAGATCCGCCTCCGCTACGATATCCCGACTGGTGAGCGCAGTCTTCCTCCCCGAGACGATCACGTCCCAGCCGGCCGCCCGAAATACCCCGGCAAAGAACCGCCCCATCTGCCCTGTGCCGCCTATGATGCCCGCACGCATCACCGTCACTTCTCCCGGATAGTCTCAGCGACGGCGATGCCGAAGTGCCGCCCGCCCTCCGCAACGTTGCCGAGCACCCTATCACCGACCGCGAGGTTTGCGACCGATACGGCCGATCCATCCTCGCGGACGAGCCGGATCGTCTCGGCGTTCTGGAGGACCAGGCTCACAACTGCATCGTCGGTCTTCGCCTCGACAAGGAGGAGCGGGCGGCGCTCGATCTTCACCCGGCCGACGACCGCCTCGCGGGTCGCGCCGGTGTGCTCCGCGATGAGTACCCGGTCACCCGCCGCAAGGTCGGCGAGGTACGCGGTCTTCCCGTCAGGGAGAAGGATGTAGGCATGCACCGCCCCGGCATTCACCCGGAACGGGCGCGGGGCCACGTAGGGATTCTCCAGTGTCTCGGGGTGCACCATAAGGAACGCCGATGATGTGTTGCCGATGAGCATCCCCTCCCCGTCGAGAAGGAGCGAGCAGGTATCCACGCAGACCCGGTCCCCCATACCGACGGGGATGATCCGGGTCACCTCAAACGTTGTGAGCCCGACCTCTGCACCCGAACCTGCGACCACTTTTGCAACGCGCCGGATCTCCGCCGGATCATCGGTCGTAAGAAGGATGCCCGCCGTCCCGCGCTCAAGAACAGTCAGGGCGATCGCCGCCTCATCGGCGGTCGTGACCACGGCAATGATCCGATCCGACTGTGCGACGAGGTTTTCGAGCGGTATGACCGTCCAGTCTCGTGTCCGGACGATGACATACCCCTGCCGGGAGAGATGGAGCGCCTCCTCCTCGGCCGCCTTATCGGTGATGTCGACAAAAAAGACATCTTTTCCGGGGATGAGGTCGCCATTCTCCGCGACGGTCGTCATCCGCCCGAGTTCCCGGACACGGGCGGCATCGTCGACGACCAGGACATCCACACCGCTCTCGATCGCGGTGGTCGCGAGATCCTTCCTCCATGGCCTGATATCGACCCAGAACTGCCTCATCGCCCACGCCCCAGAGCGTCGGCCGGGTTCTCACCCTCATGGACCACCCGGCAGATCGCACCTATGAACCGGGCGGGGTCCTCGCGCTGGAAGGCGTTCCTTCCCATGCAGACGCCGGCCGCGCCCGCCCCGATGGCGTCTTGGATGGTCGTGAGCGTCTCAAGATCCCCTCCCTTCTCGCCGCCGGCGATCATCACCGGCACCGAGCAGGCGGCGGTGATCTTGCGAAACGTCTCCGGGTTCCCGGTGTAGTTCGTCTTTATGATGTCGGCCCCGAGCTCTTCTGCCACCCGGACGCAGTGCCCGATCGCCTGCGGCGATGTGGAGTCTATCCCCTTGCCGCGGGGGTAGATCATGACCAGGAGAGGCATCCCCCAGCGGTTGCAGTCCCGCACAACCGCGCCCGACGACTCGATCATCCGCGACTCGTTAGGGGCGCCGAGGTTGATGTGGATCGAGACCGCATCAGCGCCGAGCGCGACCGCCTCCTCCACGGTGCAGACGAGTACCTTATCATTCGGGTCCGGGTTCATAGATGTGCTTGCGGAGAGGTGCACGATGAGACCGATGTCCCTCCCGTGCTTCCGGTGACCCCCCTTCACCATGCCCTTGTGGAGAACGATGGCGTTTGCTCCGCCTTCGCTCACTGCGTTGACTATTTCGGTCATGTTACAGAGCCCTTCGATCTGGCCCAGGGTAAACCCGTGATCCATGGGGATGATCACGGCGCGACCGGTGTTCCGGTCCATGATCCGCTCCAGACGGATCTCTTTTCCAATCATATCAGTCACATCCTCAAAACTTCCATTGCTTCCTCTGCCGACCGCCCCTCATGGACGATCAGCGCTGCGGCACGGATAAGGCGGTCGGGCGCCGGGTGCTGGAAGGCGTTCCTCCCGATCGATATTCCGGCGGCACCACCCTCCATAGCGCCCTCCACCAGGTCGAAGATCGCGCGGTCGTCAGTCTTTGACCCACCCGCGACCACGACCGGCACGGGGCAGCCGCGCGTCACTTCTCCAAACGAGTCCGGATCTCCGGTGTAGACGGTCTTGACGATGTCGGCGCCGAGCTCCGCCGCCACCCGTGCGGCAAGCTTGACGCTCTCGACGTCATGTTCATCCGCGACCTTCCTGCCCCGCGGGTACATCATCGCAAGGAGCGGCATTCCCCACTCCATGCACGCGACAGCGACACTGCCGAGATCGGCAAGCATCCGCGCCTCGGAGTCAGCCCCGACATTTATGTGCATCGAGACGCCGTCGGCGCCCATCTTCAGGGCGTTTGTGACGGTGTTCACGAGCACCTTATCGTTTGGGTCGGGGCCGATGCTGGTGCTTGCCGAGAGATGCATGATCAGGCCGACATCCCGCCCATGCCCCCGGTGCCCGTGCAGAGCAAGCCCCACATGGCCGATCACCGCGTTCGCCCCACCTTCGGCGACGAGGTCGATCGTCTTCCCCATGTCGACCAGACCGGGGATGGGGCCGAGCGTCACGCCGTGATCGAGCGGCACGATGATGGTCCTGCCGGTATTCCGATCCATGATACGTTCCAGACGAATCTCTTTTCCTCTCATAACCACAGTCCTCCCGGGATATCGAGTGAGTACGGTCTCCGGGATAGATTTAAAACCGGGTAAAATAGCGATAGAACTCTGCCGCTCCGTGATAGGAGATACCGGCGGATAAAAGTTGCTGTGTCGTTCCTGCGATGATGGTTACTCCGCTAACCGAAATAAAAGCGGTCACCGGCGAAAAAACATTCACCACGCATTGTGTGTACCATTACGCATTCCCATATAAAAATATGCCGGAATGTCCTGCACAACAGCACGGTTCCAGAATGAGACGGCTCTCCGTGAAAGAAAGTATGAGGTAGGCCTTATTTGCGGCTCTTCCTGAATGATATGACATCGCCAACGGTCATGCTCACCCGGCCCGGCCCGCCGGCGGAGGTGCTGTCCTCGGCCGAGTCAATCAACCGGATACTGAGTGCTTTTTCGAGTTTTTTCCGGACGTCGTCCTCAGGGATGAGGTCTCCTTTCTCGATCTTCTTGATCAGGATCTCGCGTTCCTTAATTGCCTGAGCGAGATCGAGGGTGGACCAGTCCTTCCCTTCGCGGGCAGTTCGGATCCGGTCGGCGTAATCGTCGGCGATCTCTCCTTCCATCAGGTCAAAGACATCCCGCGGCTTCCTCCGGGCCTGCGGGACGGCGACTCCCGGCTTCTGCTGCGGGGAGCCTTTGCGGCGCGATTGCTGGACTTCTGTACCGTGTTTTGCGCATCGGACGCAGACGCAGAGCTCTGCACCCTCGATCTGGATGGTTTTCGGCAGCCCCTGTATGGGAGCGCCGCATAGTTCACACTGCATAAGTCTCGCAAACAACTTTATATTCATTTTAACCTATATAATTAATCGAGGAGACCTATGGGAGATATCGCTCGGCAGGCACCCGACAAGGATACCGGTGAAGACATCTACCAGTACCTCCTGGAACGGATAACGAACCTCGAAAACCGAAACCTGGAGCTACGCGAACAGTTCCGCCAGATGGAGTCCGAGAAACGATACGTTGAGACTCAGAAGATCCGCTATGAGCGAGAGCTCCGAAAACTCAAAAGCGAGATCGAACAACTCAGAAGCCCCCCTCTCGTGATCGGGACGGTTACTGATGTTATCGATAACAGCCGGGTGATCGTGCGGAGCAGCGCAGGGCCACGATTCCTGGTCCGTACATCGCAGCTCATCGACCCCGATCTCCTCAAACCAGGTGTGCGCTGCACACTCAACCAGCAGTCTCTTGCCATCGTCGATGTGCTCCCCACAAGCTACGACGCGCAGATCTACGGTATGGAACTGGTTGAGTCGCCAGATGAGACCTACGAGAACATCGGCGGCCTTGAACCGCAGATAGAGGAGATCAGGGAGGCGGTCGAACTCCCCCTGACCAAGCCGCATCTCTTTGAGAGGGTCGGTATCTCCCCACCGAAGGGCGTCCTCCTCCACGGCCCGCCCGGCACGGGGAAGACGCTCCTTGCGCGGGCGGTGGCACACCAGACGAACGCACATTTCCTCCGCGTGGTCGGCTCGGAACTCGTGCAGAAGTATATCGGCGAGGGGGCCCGTCTGGTCCGGGAGCTCTTCGAGCTTGCAAAGCAGAAGTCGCCGTCGATCATATTCATCGATGAGATAGACGCGATCGGTGCGCACCGGAACGACTCGACGACATCGGGAGACCGCGAGGTCCAGAGGACGCTTATGCAGCTCCTGGCCGAGATGGACGGATTTGATAACCGGGGAGATGTCAAGATCATAGCGGCAACCAACCGGATCGACATCCTCGACCGTGCCCTCCTCCGCCCTGGCCGGTTCGACCGGATGATCGAGATACCGCTTCCCGATCACCAGGGGAGGCTTGCCATCTTAAAGATCCACACCGTGGGCATGAGCCTTGGCGAGGATGTCAATCTCCCGGAAGTGGCCCGCCTTACAGAAGGGAAGAACGGCGCCGACCTCCGGGCGATCTGCATGGAGGCGGGGATGTTCGCCATCAGGATGGAGCGCGATACGGTCAGTGGCGATGATTTCATGAAGGCGATCGATAAGCTCGCTATGGACTTCGACCGGCACCACTTCCATACCACCTTCGGCGAGATGTTCGCCTGAAGGATACCCTTTTTCGGATCGTCTTCTGTATTGCAGTGAGGGCGCACCCTGCCAGAAAGGTGCGTCGGCCAGATATGATCTCCCCATAAGAGGCCGGTTCACTACACCTGCGGCACCTGCTCCTGTGCCCGGAGAAGATCAAGAATCTCCTGCATATCAGGCACCATCGCCGCCGGATAGACCTTCGCAAACATCACGCGCCGGGACTCGTCGATGGCGATGCCAGCGCGCCTTGAGTAGCCCTTCTCATCATCAAAGACGCCATACGCCTGCGCCACGCCGCCGTGAGGCCAGAAATCCGAAAGGAGCCGGGTTTTTTTGAGGCCGAGGCTCTCCGCCCACGCCCGTTTGCAGGGGATGGAGTCCACGCTGATGCCGAGAGCGACGGCGTTGAGACCGGCAAACGCCTCACGGTTCGCCTCCAGTGCCCTCATCTGCCGGGCGCATATACTTGTCCAGGCCAGCGGGTGAAACGAGAGGATAACCTGCTTCCCGGGGAAATCTGATAGCCGGATACTCTTCCCGTTCTGGTCCGGTATAGAGAACTCCGGGGCGTTTTCGCCGATCTTGACCATCACCGATCACCGACCCGGACTCCGGGTGCGGCGATGATAAACTTTTCGTGGAGGAGGATCCTATCGAGCTGCAGCCCCATATCATCGATACGCATAAGTGGGCCTGAGGTATAGCCGGGAGCGACGCCAGGAGTAATCCCGGGTCAGGACCCCTGCCAGCGAGAGTATAACCATGTCGCTTGCCACCGATATACTGATCATCATCCTGCTGATACTTGCAAACGGCTTTTTTTCGCTGGCAGAGCTTGCACTCGTCTCTGCAAAAACGATACGCCTCCAGAAGAAGGTCGCGAAAGGCGATGCGGGTGCGGCTGCTGCCCTCGAGCTTACCCGGAACCCAACATGGTTCCTCTCCACCACCCAGATCGGCATGACCGTCATCGGGATCCTGGTCGGAGCCTTCGGCGGAGCGACGCTCGCAGAGCCTCTCGTGGAGGTGCTCGCCGATATCCCCCTTGTTGCTCCCTACAGCGGCCCGCTCGCGGTCGCAATCGTCGTTATCGTCATCGCCTACCTGATGCTCGTCATCGGCGAACTGGTGCCGAAGCGGGTGGCCATGAGCAGCGCCGAACGAACCGCATCGTTCGTTGCCCGCCCGATGCGGTTCCTCTCCCGGATCGCAGCGCCGCTTATCGGGGTGCTCGCCACCTCAACCGAGGCGGTGCTCAGGGTGCTTGGAGTCCGGCAGCCTTCGGGCCCGGGGGTCACCGAGGAAGAGATCCGTATCCTCATCGGACAGGCCACCCGGGCCGGCATATTCCAGGAGGAGGAGCAGGATATGGTGGAGAACGTTTTTCGCCTCGGCGATCGGCGGGTCAGCGTGCTGATGACCCCACGGCCCGATATCGTGGCCGTGGATGTGGAGGACCCCCTCGAGGAGAACTGGAGAAAGATGGTCAAATCCCGGCACATATACTTCCCGGCCTATCGTGAGCATCTGGATAACCTTCTCGGCACCGTCTCCATACGGAACCTCTGGTCCAGGATGATATCGGGCGAACCCCCCGACATCGCGGCGGCGATCGAACCCGCTTTCTTTGTGCCCGAGAGTACCCGGGCGCTCTCGATCCTCGACGAGTTCAAGACATCTGGAGCACGGATCGCCCTTGTCACCGATGAGTACGGGGGCATCGAGGGGCTTGTCACGGTGCACGACATAATGGAGGCGATCGTCGGTGATATCCCTCCGGCCGGGCACCCGCACGGAGAATCAGCGGTTCACCGTGAAGATGGATCCTGGATTCTCGACGGGTTACTCCCGACCGACGAGTTTCGCGACCTCCTTAACGTGGGGGCTCTGCCCGGGGAGGAGCGCGGGTATTACCAGACACTCGGCGGTTTTGTCATGACGTACCTCGAACGGACTCCAAAGATCGGGGATCGGTTCGTCTGGAACGATCTCCGATTCGAGGTTCTCAATATGGACGGTCACCGGGTCGACAAAGTGCTCGTGACGCCGAAGGCAGTCGGGGAGAAGGAAGAGGCGGATGCTACCCGATCCTGATGAGGTTGATGGTGAACGTGAGATCCTCACCTACAAGGTGGTGGTTCGCATCTATGACGATCGCCCCGGGCGATACATCCACGACCCTTCCGGGCAGCCTCTGTCCGCTGGCAAGGGTTATCCCGATCTGATCTCCGGGAACCAGGCTCTCCCCGCCGGGTATATCGGCCGGATCGACAACAAAGACGAGATCCTCCCGATACGGCCCATATGCCTGGCCGGCCGGGATGTGGATGGTCTTTGACTCTCCCTCGCGCATCCCCACGATACCTGCATCGAACCCGGGAACTACCCTGCCGCCGCCGACGGTGAACCCGAGCGGTTCCCGTCCGGCGGATGTATCAAAGACCGTCCCGTTCGCGAATGTGCCGGTATAGTGAACCTGCACGGCGTCTCCCGACTTCACCTGCGCCTGCCCGCCATTAACGCAGCCCGATGTGATGGCGAGGGCCGCAAGGGCGACTGCGAGCAGCAGCATGATCCCGCGCACGCGCTTCTGCTTCATAGAGCCTCTCCACGCTCGACCGCCCTCTTGAAGCACTCCACAGCGTCTGTAAACCTCCCCTGCCGATCGAGTACTCTCCCTTTCAGGTACCATGCCCGGGCATGGCGGGGGTCTGCCTCGATGATCCGATCAAAGCATGCGACCGCCTGGTCGTATCGACCCAGATGGCCGAGGGCGATCCCTTTGCAGAGCCATGTATTGGCATCTCCTTTGCCCAGCTCGATCACCGCATCAAACGCAGTGACAGCATCAGAATGCCGGCCAAGTGTATCCATGAGCATACCGGTCGCGTTCCAGACGGCCGCGTTCTCCGGGTCGGCCGAGAGCGCCTTCTCATAACTTGCAAGGGCGTCATCATACCTGCCGGCCTTCTCGAGCACCGTCCCCCGCATGAAGAGGGCGGCCGGGTTTTCGGCCTGAAGAACGATGATCTTATCGATCGACCTGACCGCCTCCCCATACCGCCCGAGGTGGATGAGGGCCGATGAGCGGGCGTGGAGGGCCTCGATGCTGGTCGGCTCCCGATCCAGCACCCGCGTATATGTGGTAAGCGCATCCTCGTGTCTGCCGGCCTTCTCGTGGGCCTCCCCGAGCCTCCGCAGGGCGAGGGTATCGGCAGGGTCGGCCGCGATCACCTTCTCGAAGCACTCCACCGCCCCGGCGTAACGTCCGAGCCACATGAGGATCTCCCCGCGCCGCTGCAGGGTAGCCCGGTTCTCCGGGTTTGCCCTGATGATGGCATCAGAACACTCAAGCGCCTCCTCGTACCGCCCCATATGCATAAGAGCGCTCTCGAGGCTGTACCATGCCCCGGTGTCGCGTTCATCGCGCTCAAGCACCAGGGCGTACTGCCGGATAGCGTCACCGAACTTCCCACCCCGTTCAAGCGCCATGCCAAACGCCATCCTCGCATCACGGTCATCAGAAGATATCTTGAGGTAACGCTCATACGCTTCGCCCGCCTCCTCGTGCCTGCCGATAGCCTCCAGCATATCCGCCCGTGTTCTGATAGCCGCCGCGTTTGAGGGGTCAGAGGCGAGCACCCGGTCGCAACACCCGATCGCCTCCGTATACCGGCCGAGCCGCGCAAGAGCGGCGGCAAGCGCGAACCAGACGCCGGTATCTCCCGGCCGCCCGCCGGTCACTTTCGCATAACACTCAGCGGCATCTGCATACTGCCCCATACGCTCCAGAGCCCGGCCCCGGTTGTACTGCGCAAAGTGGTTCTCCGGGTCGGCCGCGGCGACCTGCCCGAACCGCCAGGCGGCCTCTCCATACCGGCCGAGTGTGGCAAGGACGATCCCGAGGTTCATCGAGTAGCCCCCGGAGCCCGGATCCGCCTCAAGGAGCGCCTCGTAACAGTCAGCCGCTTCGGCATGGCGCCCGATATACTCGAGGATCCGCGCCTTCCGGGCAAGTATACCAGTATCCCGGGGATTTGCCTCTGCTATACGATCGATGGATGCTAGTGCCTCTGCGTACCGTCCGAGTCTTTCAAGCGCCGCGCTCCGCCCAAGCCAGGCAGCGCGGTCGGCCGGATTCTCCTCCACCACCCGGTCATAGCAGGCAAACGCCTTCTCGTACTCGCCAGGGTGCATAAGCGCATCTCCCCTGGCCATCTCTGCCGCTATATCACCGGGGTTGAGATCGATGAGAGTGCCAAACGCCTCCGCCGCCTCCGAGTACCGGGAGAGATGCATAAGGGATTCCCCTTTCCTGTAGAGGAGGTGAAGATCGTCCCCACCGGCATCCTGCATCCGGTCAAGGGTAGCGAGCAGATCGCCGTACCTGCCGAGGCCCTCGAGGATATCCGCCTTCATCGAACAGGCGATGGCGTTATGCGGCTCTTTCTCAAGGATCGTATTCAGATAGCGCTCAGCTTCCCCGTACCTGCCGAGATGGATGAGGGCGGTGCTGCTCTGCTGCAGGATGGGGATGTTGCCGGGATCGATCTCGAGGATCTGCTCAAAGTTCTCCTGTGCCTCTGCATACCGGCCAAGGTGGAGGAGCGCAGCCCCCTTAAACCTCAGGACGATCTCGTTTAAGGCATCGGATCTAAGCGGTTTCTGTTTCTCCGAGGGGCGCACCTCATCCTTCTCAAAGAGCGCAAGATCGGTGCCGCTCCCGATCCACTTCATGCCGGCCACAGCCCGGTTCTCAAGCACGCGGTCAAACGATCGAAGCGCTCCCGCGTACTGGCCGAGGGCGAAGAGCGCCATCCCGCGGGCATACCATACGTGAACCTGGCTCTGGTCGTGCTTCAGTATGTGGTCGAAGTTCTTGAGCGCCCGGTCGTAGCGGCCGAGCATATCATAGACAAGGCCCATGGAGTAGCGCACCGCGATGTGATCCGGATCGGCAATAGCGACCTTATCAAAGGATTCCATCGCTTCCGCATACCTCCCTGCCCGGAGAAGGAGCGAACCGCGGTGGTACCAGGCGGGGATGTTCTCCGGATTGATGGCGGCGATCTCTCCGTAGCAGCCGGCGGCATCCGCAAACCGGCCGAGGTGTTCGAGTGCCCGGGCTTTGCCGTAGAGAGCGTCGAGGTTGCGGGGCTCTGCATCGAGCGCACGGCCAAACGCTTCGATAGCCCGGGGGTAATCCCCCTTGTACAGGAGAGAGGTTCCGATCCTTGCGAGCATATCGGTGCTGTCGGGGTTCTTCTTGAAGATCCGCTCGAGATTGGCCGCTGCCTCCCCAAACTCCCCGGTTCGCTCAAGCATCCGCCCGAGCCTCTCCCGCAGAACGGTATTCTCCGGGTCCCCTTCAAGCGCTCGCGTGTAGGCCGCCGCCGCACCGGCATACCGCCCGAGGCGTTCCATCATCTCCCCCTGCCAGTATGAGGCGTTCGTATCGGCAGGTGCTTTCTCAACGATCTTTCCAAAGCATACGGCCGCCTCCTCGTAGTCGCCCACCCGGGCAAGGGCATGCCCCAGAGCCAGCAGCACTCCTGCATCGTCGGGAGACGATTCAAGAGCCTTCAAAAACCAGTTCGCTGCTTCACTGTCTCTGCCAAGGCAGGCAAGAGCCTGGCCAAGGGAAAACCGGACCAGACCGTTCTCGGGATCGATCTTGAGCGCCTTCTCAAAACTCTTCACCGCCTCACCGTAGTTTCCAGCCTCAAACTGAGAGGCGCCCTGCTTTATAGAGGGGTTTGCGTTCTTCCCCTGACCCAGAATATTACCGAGAAAATCCATCCGATATCATCCGCCGCTGCCTGTGCATCGCATGAGTGCTCAACACTCCATTCTGTAGGGACAATTACCTTCCTGCAGGTAACCGTACTCTTCCTAAGTGTTGGTGCATCCGCCACTATTTGAGAAGACCGGTTTATCCCGTAGACCCGGATACCCGGGTAAGAGAAAGATCTTCCGGATCCGGGCCCACAGACAGCGCAAGAAGGATCTGCTCCGCCCGGTCGGGTGCTATAACCTGCACGTGAGGGTGCCGGCACAGGAGACGACCGAACCCGTGCTCCTGCACCGTCGGGTGCGCTGCCTGCCGCCGGGGGACGGGCGCGCTTCACGACGAGACCTGAACCGTAGCTTCCGGGCAGACTGCCGGGGGACCGAGCATAAATGGCCGGATCGTCTCTCTGATCAGACATCTAAGATGGGATCGAACTGCGACTTACCGACAGGTCCGTGGAAACTCGTGATCCTGGGGTCCATCCCGCAGACCGGACAGGTATAATCCTCCGGCAGGTCCTCGAACGCCGTACCCTTCGGGTAGCCGCGATGCGGTTCGCCGCGATCTTTGCTGTACACGTAGCCGCAGATCTTGCAGACATACTTCGTCGGCTCCCAGGGCACGAACCCCCACGCTCCGATCTGGCCTTTGCCTGTCGCGCCGCAGACCGGACAGACGTAGTCATCCGGCACGTCTTCAAACTCGGTTCCCGCCGGTATACCCCGGTGCGGTTCTCCTCGCACCGGGGTATATATGTAGTTGCAGTACTTGCAGCGATATCGCCTCACTTTTGCCATGACGATCACACTCCCTGAAGGATAACCACCCGCACAATCGCGGATAGGGTAGAGAGATGTGATCCTTCCAGATAAGGTTTCGCGTGATCCGGTATCGGAGGGCGTTATGTCTTCGCGTCGTATGATACCTCACCCGTATCCCCGTTCACCGTCACCGGAGTGCCGGGAGCGAGTCGGGAGAACTCCGGCGGGACGCGGTCGACCATAGGGATCCCTGCGATGATCGCACCGACCGCTATGATCGGTTCCGCCTCGGTGTTGATGATCGCTGCAGGGGCCTGGTCGTTCTGCTTGAGCGCGTATATGATGTAGGACCCGACCGTCGACCCCTTCCCGTAGGGGAATGCGAGCACACGCCCGGCGATGGATTGGCCTTCAAGCGGGTGTCCGTGCTCGATGACGATACCCGTCTCGGGATCGACACCCGAGAGAAACGATATGGGTTCGGGCGAGATGAGGAGATCTCCACTCCCGATACCCCTGGATATGCCTCTGCCCTGCATGGTCACTGCCACCATTATAATGTGGTTGGAGATCCAACTATATGAGTAACATGGACGAATCCGTTAGCCGCAGTCCTGGCAGCGAGCACGACATGCTCAACCTCCAGATCCAGGACCTGAAGGCGCAGATCCTGGATTATAAACTAAAAAATGAGTTGCTCGATAAGGAGGTCATGCAACTGCGCAAAGAGAACGGTCAGCTGAAGCGGGTGCCGCTGTTTGTTGCCGCTGTGGTTGATGTGCTGGGGAACAGCGAGGTTTACCTCCGGCAGCAGGGCAACAACCAGGAGTACGTCACCACGGTCAGCGAGAAGCTCCACCGCATCCTCAAACCCGGCATGAAGGTCGCGGTGAACAACACGCTCTCTGTTGTCAGGACGATCGGCAACACATACGATTCAAGGGTCAGGGTCATGGAGCTCGATGAGCAGCCAAGCGTCACGTTCGAGGATGTCGGCGGCCTGAAGGAAGAGATCGAAGAGGTCAGAGAGGCAGTCGAGTATCCGCTCACGAAACCCGAGATCTACGAGCGTGTGGGCGTCGAACCCCCAAAAGGCATCCTCCTCTACGGCCCGCCCGGGACCGGGAAGACGCTTATAGCAAAGGCCGTTGCCCGCCAGTCCCGCGCCCGGTTCATCAGGATGTCAGGAAGCGAACTCGTCCACAAATACATAGGAGAGGGTGCGCAGCTCGTCCGGGAACTCTTCGTCCTTGCCAGGGAACGCGCCCCGGCGATCGTCTTCATCGATGAGATCGATGCTATCGGGAGCATGCGCACGAACGACGGGACATCCGGCAGCGCCGAGGTCCAGAGGACGCTTATGCAGCTCCTGGCTGAGATGGATGGCTTTGGGAACCGCGGCAACGTCCGTATCATGGCGGCGACGAACCGTATCGATATGCTGGATCCGGCCCTCCTCCGCCCGGGCCGGTTCGACCGCATCATACAAATTCCCCTCCCGGATGCCGGGGCGCGCCTTGAGATCCTGAAGATCCACACTTCGAGGATGTCTCTCTCCAGAAACGTGGATCTTGCCGGTATCGCAGGCATCACCGAGCAGACCACCGGTGCGGAACTGCAGGCGATCTGCCGCGAGGCCGGCATGATGGCGGTTCGGCGGGATGCCGATGCCGTCGACCATGAGGATTTCCTCATGGCGTTTCGGAAAGTGAAGCGCGAGGTGGCGGTTCCCGATACCCGCATGTATATCTGACGGGGAGACCTCCTTCTCCCCCGGTTTCTCCGTGAAAAACTCTTTTGAAGGAGACAAACCCCTACCCTTCACACTTGTTTCTGCACCCAGATCCGGATCTTCGTCTGCACTGATGCCACGCCTCAAGGGAACCCTTATCGACCACCCGCGCCCACACCTATGCGATGAACGTCCTCCTCATTCAGCCCGAGGGGGTTGATCTCTACACCACCCTGCTCAAGTCCGAGACCAGCAGGGGTATCCTCCGTTTTTATCAGCCCGACAGGCTCGAGTACGGCATACGTGTCCGGACGGCCTCCCTTGGGAGTGCGCTTGCCCTCGTCTCCGAGCTCCGGTGGTACATCCAGCGCTACGTCGAAGAGGTCCTCTTCGAGCCTGAAAAAGGCATCTTCTGCTCTTTTGGGCTTGCCCGGCAGATATACGAGCGGGACGCAAGACCCGGATCACCGTGGAGGTACCGCTGCCTCTACCGCATCTGTGGGGACCATCTGGCCGACACCGTATGGATGGATGAGGGCACGACGCCGGAGGTGTATGCCGATCGGTTTGGGCCAGAGGATACGGTGCTTGAGGTCTGGTGCACGGGGGAGGAGTATCCGGGAGGGTAGGACGGATATACCCCTACTCTTCTCCGGCAACCCCGGCTCACTGCATGCGCCGGCGTCTGGCGCTCCCTCCGTGCCTGCAGTGACCCGGGGACGGATGGCCGCGCATGCTCTTGCTCACAGAGCGGTCTGGAGGAGGGTTGCGGCCAGCGTGACGAGAAGGATCGTCGGGACGCAGTAGCGGATGAGCACCATATAGATCCTCTGCTGCCACCCACACCCGCCGATCTCTGCACAGGCCCGGGTGCGGTTCATATACCATCCCCCGACGACGCTCATGATCAGCCCTGCGACGATGAGGCCGATCGTCCCGAACGTATAGTCGACGATGTCAAGGAACGGAGCCTCAAACATCTCGAACCGGAGGGCGGTGTAACTGAGGGCGGACGGAAGCCCAAGAAGCATGACTGCAATGAACATGAGGAGCGTCGCGCGTCTCCTCGGGTAGCCGTACGAATCCATAAGCGTCGCCACCGGAACCTCAAGCATGGAGATCGCAGATGTGAGCGCTGCGGCAAAGAGCATCAGGAAGAAGAGCGCCCCGAGCACCATGCCAAACTGCATCCCCATAAAGACGGAGGGCAGGGTGACGAACACGAGGTTCACACCGGCCGCAGGGTCGACCCCCGCGGTGAAGACGAGGGGGAAGATCATGAGCCCGGCAAGGACTGCAATCGCCATATCACCGACGGCGATGATGGAGGCGCTCCGAAATAGACCTCCCTCCTTGAGATAACTACCGTAGGTGAGCATGACGCCCATACCCACCGAGAGCGAGAAGAAAGCCTGCCCGAACGCCGCGGCCCAGACGCCCGGATCGGCGAGTCTTGAGTAGTCCGGGAGAAGGTAGAACCGGATTCCCTCAAGCGCCCCGGGTTCGGTGAGAGAGAAGGTGACGAGGAAGAGGAGGATCACGATCAGGGCCGGGATGAGATACCGGGAGATCCTCTCGATCCCCTCCCGGACCCCTGACCGCACCGTCACGAATATGGCAAGCCCTGAGAGGATGAAGAAGAGGAGCGGGAGATAGGATCCGGTGAACGCACCAAAATCCACCGGTCGGTTGAGGGCAAAGAAGAGGGCATAGGCCAGCACCCAGCTCGTTATGACGAGGTAGTAGCTGAGGATGAGGCAGACGATGACGACGATGACAAGGCCCACAACGAAGAACCGCTGCCGCAGGGACTCAAAAGCGGAGGCCACCGAGTTCCCCGTCGATCGGCCGATGGTAAACTCCAGCACCATCAGGGGAAGGCCGAAGAGGAATACGGAGATCAGGTACGGGATAAGGAACGCACCGCCTCCGTTGGAGCCCACGATGTATGGAAACCGCCATATGTTCCCAATTCCCACGGCCGAGCCGATGCTTGCAAGGATAAAGCCCAGCGTCGACGACCATTCTTCTCTTCCTGTGCCGCTCATCGTCTGAAACCCTTCTCCTGATGATAGAGAGGTGTCCTATCTTATTATGTATGCGCAAGGCCGGGAGGCGGCATGGGCAAAAAAGCCGCCGGTGCAAGGCCGTGCGGTGGTTTACGTGCAGGCAGCAGGCGATCCATGTGCATCAGCGAGGAGGCTTCCGGTTAACCGGAGGTAGTTCACCCCGGATCGAGTGATTGGGTTTGCCGGAGCATCCCTGACCAGTGCACTTTTGTATCAGATTTTCCATATAAATAAGGTTGAATACACGATGAGCGTCAGTTCCAAAAGATGTCCCGACAGGAGGGGTAGAGGTTGAGCGACCGATATCCGTTCCTCTTCTCGATCCCCCACGGCGGCGTCTCCGTTCCCCCTGAAGTCCGCAGGCTCGTCAGCCTCTCAAAGAAGGAGATCGTCTTCAACAGCGATCCCCATACCCGCATACTCTACGGGTTCGATGATAGGGCGGAAGTGCTGGTCGACTTTGATGTATCGCGGATCTTCGTCGATACCAACCGGCCACCCTATGACTATCCGCCGCGCTCTCAGGACGGCGTGGTCAAGGTCATCACGCAGGATGGAACCCCGGTCTATCGGAGGGGGCAGGTTCCCGACCGGGAACTGATAGGGACTCTCCTGAAGGATTACTACTACCCGTTCCACGACCGTCTGGCCGGGGCCCTCGATACTTCGCCCGTAAAGATGGCGTTTGACTGCCACAGCATGCTGCCGAAGGCTCCGCCGGTCAGGCAGGATGCCGGGCGCCCGCGCCCTCTCTTCTGCCTGAGCAACCGGGGGGACCGGCAGGGAAGACCGGTGAAGAGGGGCGGTCTTGTAACCTGCCCGCCGGAGTGGCTCCAGGCGCTCACCCGGTCGTTTGAGGCTGAGTTCGATGGCGAAGGACGGATCGCCATGAACGATCCCTTCCGAGGCGGGTTCATATCGGTGGCACACTACCGGCGGGCCCGTATCCCCTGGATCCAGATCGAGATCAACCGCGGCCTCTACGAGTCGGAGGGGCACCCGGCCGACGAGGGACAGCTAACCGACCTTCGGGATCGGATCTTCTCCGCCATCGCCGGGTTCTGGGATGGCGTCTCCGATTAGAGGCTGTCTCATCGTGTTTTGAGGATTTTTGCGCGGAGCCATACCAGCAGACGATCCGATTGGCCCGGGGGCATCGGACGATCCTCCTCGTGCCCGGACCATGCCGGCTCCCTGCCGGATCCGGCTCCATCCCGCCGGATACCCGGGGTCGAATATACTATGCCGCTGGAGCACCAATATAGAGTGATGGATCGCCTGCATCTCATCCTGCAGCGCTACTTCGGGCATACAGAATTTAACCCTTACCAGAAGGAGATAATCCAGGATATCCTTGCCGGGCGGGATGTCCTTGCGGTGCTTGCGACCGGAGGGGGCAAATCGCTCTGCTACCAGATCCCCGCGCTCATGGGCGGTGGCATTACGCTTGTTATATCGCCACTCATTGCCCTTATGAAGGATCAGGTCGACGATCTGCAGGCCCGTGGGATCGGCGCCGAGGCGCTGAACTCATCCGGGTCCTACGCAACGACACGCCGGATCCTCTCAGAACTCAAAGAGAACCTGATCCAGATCCTCTACGTCTCGCCGGAGAAGGCGGTCAGTGATGATTTCCTCACGCTCATCGCATCCCTTCCCGTCACGCTGGTCGCGGTCGACGAGGCGCACTGCATATCGATGTGGGGGCACCAGTTCCGGCCGGAATACCGGTCTCTCTCGGCCCTCAAGGAACGGCTGCCGGGTGTCCCGATGGTTGCCCTGACTGCGACAGCGACGCCGGATGTCCGCGATGATATAGCGCGGCAGCTCAATCTCTCGGATCCGTCGGTCTATGTCGGGACTTTCAACCGGGAGAACCTCAGATACACCGTCATCCCTAAGAGCAAAGAGCCATACGAACAACTTCGCGCCTGCCTGCAGAGCCGCAGGGCCAGCACAGGAATCGTCTACACCGCGACAAGGGATGGGGCCGAGACACTCTCGGCCCGGCTCCGGGGCGATGGCATACGGGCGCTTCCCTATCATGCCGGCATGACGGCGGCGGCCCGGGCCGGGACGCAGGATCGGTTCCTGCACGGAAAATCTCCGGTCATATGCGCGACGAGTGCGTTCGGCATGGGCATCGATAAACCGGATGTCCGGTTCATCATACATTACGATATGCCCGATACGCTCGAGGCCTACTACCAGGAGAGCGGGCGGGCGGGAAGGGACGGGGGCAAGAGCGACTGCATCCTTTTTTATCGCGACGATGATGCAAAGCGCCTCCGATCCCTCATCGACCGCGATCTCCCTTCAGAGTTCCGGCGCGAGGTGGCGCGCTCGAAGCTGCAGAGCGTGGTGGACTACTGCACCACGGCGGGGTGCCGGAGAGAGAGGCTCCTTGCGTACTTCGGGGAGGAGTTCAGGCCCCCCTGCGGTGGCTGCGATGCCTGTGCTCCGGCAGGGAAGGCTCGCGCCGGGCGACGGAAGCGCAGCGCCGCCCGCCCGGCATCAGGGTGATGCGCCGGCCCCTCATCCTCCTTTTGCCTCCTGCAGGGGAAACATCTATTACTGAGACGGTAAAATGAGCATTCGAGGAGATTATTCATGAAGAGGTTGACCCGTTCGATGACCGATAGATGGATCGCCGGGATATGCGGCGGTATAGGAGAATACCTGGAGATTGACCCGAACGTCATCCGGGTGATCTGGGTCGTCTTCACCGTGCCCACAGGGTTCTTCCCCGGCATCCTCATATACATCCTGCTCTGGATCATACTGCCTGAAGAAGGGCAGGCCCGGCCGGTTACGGTGCCCGCCGGAGCGTGAAAGAAGGGGCGGCCAGGAGCAGGTGCGCTCTTCCTGACTCTGAGAGCACCTCATCGTCTGGCCTCTACCGCGCCCCCCTCCTGTAACTTTTTGATCGTATCGCGAAGAGCGATCGCCCGCTCGAACTCCAGGCGCTCCGCCGCCTCCCGCATATCGGCCTCGAGCTCTATGATCAGGTTCGGTATCTCCTGCTTCGGGATATGCTTGATATCGGTGATATCGACTTCCCTCTCCCGGATCGGTTTTTTTATCGTCTGCGGCGTTATGCCGTGCCGGGCGTTGTAGGCAAGCTGCATCGCGCGCCGCCTCTCCGTCTCGGCTATGGCCTTACGGATCGAGTCGGTCATGGTATCCGCATAGAGCACGACTTTTGCGTTTACGTTCCGGGCGGCCCGCCCGATCGTCTGGACAAGGCTCCGGGCATCGCGGAGGAAACCTTCTTTGTCGGCATCGAGGATCCCGACAAATCCGACTTCGGGTATATCGAGGCCCTCACGGAGAAGGTTGATCCCCACGAGGACATCGTACTTCCCGAGGCGGAGCTGCCGTATGATCTCGGTTCGCTCTATGGTGTTGATCTCTGAGTGGAGGTAGCGGGTCTTGATCCCCTGATCGGCCAGATATTCGGAGAGCTCCTCAGCAAGCCTCTTTGTGAGCGTCGTCAGAAGTATGCGATCGCCGCGGTCGATGGTGGTGCGGATCTCGGCGATAACATCCGGTATCTGCCCCTCGATAGGCCGGACCTCGACCGCCGGGTCGACGAGCCCGGTCGGGCGGATGATCTGCTCTGCGACGCTTGAGCGTCCGAGCTCGTAGTCGCCCGGTGTCGCCGAGACGAATATGACGTTTCGCATATACCCCGAGAACTCATCGAACTTCAGCGGCCGGTTGTCAAACGCCGACGGAAGCCTAAAACCGTAGTCCACAAGTGACTTCTTCCGCGAGTAGTCGCCGTTGTACATCCCCCTGACCTGGGGCAGGGTCTGGTGGCTCTCGTCGATCACCATCAGGAAGTCTTTTGGGAAGTAGTCCAGCAGGCAGTAAGGCTGCTCGCCGGCTTTCCTCCCGTCGAAGTGGCGGGAGTAGTTCTCGATCCCCTTGCAGGTCCCGGTCTCGCGGATCATATCGATATCGTAGAGGGTGCGCTGGCGCAGGCGGTGCGACTCAAGCATGCCGAGGTTCGGGAGCCACTCAACGAGTTCCTCCCCTATAGAGACGATTGCCCTCTCTTTCTCCTCCTCCGGGGCGACGAAGTGGCGGGCCGGGTAGACGAAGAAGTAATCCATCGCCTCGAGGCGCTGGCCTGAGTTCTTGTCGATCTCGCTGATCCGGTCCACCTCGTCTCCGAAGAGTTCGATGCGGATGATGTTGTTGAAGTAGCCAGGGATGATATCGATGGTATCCCCTTTCACCCGGAACCGGCCCGGCATGAGCTCGATGTCGTTTCGTTCGAACTGTATATCGATGAGCCTCCGGATGATGTCGTCTCGCCGCACCCTGTCGTGGACCTTAACCTCAAACCCCATCCCCTGGAAGTTTGCGGGGTTCCCTAGACCGTATATGCAGGAGACCGAGGCGACGACGATGGTGTCGGGCCGCGAGAGGATCGATGCAGTGGCGGCGAGGCGCATCTGCTCGATCTTCGGGTTGATCTGGGCGTCTTTCTCTATGTAGAGGTCGCGTTTCGGTATGTAGGACTCGGGCTGGTAGTAGTCGTAGTAGGAGACGAAGTACTCCACCCGGTTATCGGGGAAGAACGATTTGAACTCGTTGTAGAGCTGGGCGGCGAGGGTTTTGTTGTGCGCAATCACGAGAGTGGGTTTCTGGGCCCCTTCTATGACGTTTGCTATCGAAAATGTCTTTCCCGAGCCCGTGACCCCGAGGAGGGTCTGGTAGCGCTCGTCGCGATCGAGTCCATCGGTGAGTCTCCGGATAGCATCGGGCTGTGAACCGGTGGGCTTAAAGTCCGCCTTGAGTTTGAATTCCGTCATGGTGTTACCGTCTTCTTCCGCAGAATCCTGTGGTAGGCGATAGCGAACCGGTGCGCTTCGTCGCGGATCTCCTGGAGGAAGAGCGACGCCTTCTCGTGCCGGTCAAGCGGCAGAGGCTGTGAGAACCCCGGCACGAAGACCACCTCCTCACGCTCCGCTATGGCCGCGATCGGGACTTTGATCCCGAGTTCCCGGAGAACCGCGGTTGCCGCCGCAAGCTGCCCCTTCCCGCCGTCTATGAGGATCAGGTCGGGGAGTTCGCCGCCCTCCTTCTGCAGGCGTGTATACCGTCGGCGGACCACCTCGGCGATGGCGGCAAAATCATCGATACCCTCGACCGTCCGTATACGGAACCGCCGGTAGTTCCTCCTGTCGGGCTTACCGTGGAGGAACCGGACCATCGATCCCACCATAGCCGTCCCGGAGAGGTGGGATATATCGAAACACTCGATCGCCTCGGGGATCTCGGGAAGATGCAGGCGGCGCCTCAGTTCATCGAGTTTGATCTGTTCGCCAAAGAACCCGATCTCGATGTTTTTTTTGACCAGGTCGAGCAGGTTCTTCTTCTCGCCCCGCTGCGGCACGACCAATCGGACTTTTGCGCCCCGGAGGTGGGAGAGGTAGCCGGTAACGGCGTCGTCCACAGCTTCAGGGAGGATAACCTCCTCCGGCGGCTCGTTCTCTGCGTAGTAGCGGGCAAGGAACTCTTCAAGGAATCCCTCCGTCTCGTCGAATGTGTAATCGCGCTTCCCCGAGAGCGTTCCCCGGTCGACGTTGAAGAGCATCAGATAGACTCTTCCCTCGCGGGCGATGTAGTTGATGATATCCTCGTTGTAGGTCTTCTGGCGGTCCACGTTCTGGCGCTCCCTGAGTCCCTCGAGGGCCGATATCTGGTCGCGGAGCTCCATCGCCCGCTCATAGTCCTGCCGCTCTGCAAAAACCGCCATCTCTTCTCTCTGTGTCCGGATAAGCCCGGCGATATCCCCTTTGAGGACCGCTTCAGCCCTCCTGACCCGCTCCCGGTACTCCTCCTCGCCGATCGCCCCGACGCAGGGGGCGCTGCACGAACCAATGTGGGCCCGGAGGCACGCCCGCCGGGGGAGGCGCCGGCATGACCGGAGGCCAAAGAGCGACTTTAAGAGACGGAAGAGGTCGTCGCGCTCCCGTGCGGAGACGAACGGCCCGTAGTAGCGGCCGCTCCCGTCAGGGCCCCGGGCGACATGGATACGGGGGTAGGGCTCGTCGGTGATATGGATGTAGGCGAAACTCTTCGAGTCTTTCAGGTCTATGTTGTACTTCGGCTGGTGCTTCTTGATCAGGGTGTTCTCGAGTATGAACGCCTCGACCTCTGTATCGGTGACGATGAAGTCAAGCCCGGCGATGGCGGCGACGAGGCGCCGCGTCTTTGAGTCGAGGTCGTGCCGGGAGAAGTAGCTCGACACGCGCTTCTTCAGGTTTTTTGCCTTCCCTATGTATATGATCGTTCCTTCTGCGTCGGAGAAGAGGTAGCACCCGGGCTCGGCCGGCAGGGTTATCGGGTCGATCATGGTCTCCTGAGGATCTCCTTTAAAAATGCCCCGGTATGGCTTCTCTTCACCTTCGCCACATCTTCGGGGGTTCCCGTCGCGACGACCTCGCCGCCGGCATCCCCGCCTTCGGGGCCGAGGTCGATGATGTAGTCGGCCGACTTGATCACATCCAGGTTGTGCTCGATCACAGCAATCGTGTTCCCCCGGGCAACCAGGTCGTCGAGGACGGCGATCAGGTTCTTCACGTCGTGGAAGTGCAGCCCGGTCGTCGGTTCGTCGAGGAGGTAGATCGTCTTTCCGGTCGCCCTCTTTGCAAGTTCGCGGGTCAGCTTGATCCGCTGGGCCTCGCCGCCCGAGAGGGTGGTGGAGCTCTGGCCGAGCTTGATGTAGCCGAGACCCACGCGCGAGAGAGTCTCAAGTTTGTTCCTGATCGAGGGGATGTTCTCGAAGAGTACCATCGCCTCTTCGACGCTCATGTCGAGGACGTCGGCTATGGACTTACCCCGGTACTTCACGTCGAGGGTCTCGCGGTTGTAGCGCGCTCCCTTGCACTCCTCGCACTCGACGTAGACATCGGGGAGGAAGTTCATCTCAATCTTTATGAGCCCGTCGCCCTGGCAGGCCTCGCACCGTCCGCCTTTGACGTTGAACGAGAACCGGCCGGGCTTGTAGCCCCGGACCTTCGCCTCATTCGTCTCGGAAAAGACCTTCCGGATCTCGTCAAAGACTTTGGTGTATGTCGCCGGGTTTGAGCGCGGCGTCCGCCCGATGGGACTCTGGTCGATGACGATCACCTTGTCGATATCATCGTCAAAGGCAAGGCTATCGTATGCTCCCGGGCACTCCCGTGAGCCGTGGAGTTTCTGCATAAGCGCACGGTAGAGCGTCTCGTATATGAGCGTGGACTTCCCCGACCCCGAGACGCCGGTCACGACCGTCAGGACGCCTATGGGGATGTCGACATCGATCTTCTTGAGGTTGTTCTCCCGGCAGCCTGCAAGACGTATGAACCGATCGCTCTGCCGGCGCTCCGCGGGAACCTCGATCCTGAGGTCGCCGGAAAGATAGCGCCCGGTGAGCGAGTCGGGGTTTCTCGCTATGGCATCGGGCGTCCCTTCCGCGACGATCCTGCCGCCGTGAAGCCCGGCCCCCGGTCCCATATCCACGACCCAGTCGGCGCTCCGGATCGTCTCTTCGTCGTGCTCCACCACGACAAGGGTGTTTCCGAGATCGCGGAGGCGCTGCAGTGTCTCGAGGAGTTTTCTGTTGTCGCGCTGGTGCAGCCCTATGGAGGGCTCATCGAGGACGTAGAGCACCCCGGTCAGGTTCGATCCGATCTGCGTAGCAAGGCGTATTCGCTGCGCCTCCCCGCCCGAGAGGCTGCCGGCGCTCCGCGAGAGGGTCAGGTAGCCGACGCCGACCT
>CAYPRO010000035.1:0-17392 GCA_964413225.1 uncultured Methanoculleus sp.
AATTACGCCGAAAAGCATGCCATCAAATGAGGGTACTCTCTGATTTGAAGGGCTCGTATACGACACTCGAATGTAGAGATCGGGCAGTCACGGTTGAGGGTCTGGAACACCTGATCCCGCAGATGAATATCCTCATTGCAGATGCCGGGTATGAAGGCCCCTCCGGTAAGGTGCTCCGCGTTCTCCTCAAGGTATCGGGCGTATGCGTCGTTCACAAACGTGGCGGTTCCGTCCGGCGTGCACCGGATGATGAACTCGGTCTGGTCTTCGACGATGCCCCGATACCGTGCCTCGCTCACCCGCAACTGCTCCTGATAGGCGACCTGTTCGGTGATATCCTCCATGATCAGCGTGGTGCCCAGGTCCCCATCCTCAAATACCATAGGCACCGGTTTCACGCGGAGATGGCGCTCTTCCTCATGCAGAACGCAACAGATCTCGACAACTTTCTCTAGCGAGTCAGGTGACCCCGACGACGGAAGATTGTTCTTCAAGGCGGCAAAAAAAAAGGGGGTTTTGGGAGTCGTTTATATCGATACCGACGATCGATTCCTGGTCCTGGTTGAGTGCTGCAAGCATCGGCTCATTGATCCTCACGATCTGGTTTTTGCTATCAAGAACGAGGACCATATCCGAGGAAAAATCAAGCATTGCAGATATAGGGACGCGATGGGAGAGAAAATACACTTTTGCAGTTCCAATCACCTGCATATCGACCTGCCCGGATATGAGGAGCATATCAAGATATTTTGCTACAAGGTTCCGGTTCATGTGCATCTTAGAGGAGACATCCTTGATGGTCATCCCTCTTGGATGCTGCTTCAGGTATTGCTTGATCCGACTCATCCGCTCCAGATCAAGTACGGCCATGCACAGGAATGGGAGATGGGTATACGTAAATCTTGTCATTTGGAAACGCCTGAAAGAGGACCGAACTTGCGGTATCGTTGCAGGAGATCTCTGTTATCCAGCAATTTCGCGGCTGGAAAGGCATTCGATTTGTATGGAGAGAGGATGCGGACCATAGTCATAACCGGGGCATATATTCATTTGCATTGCATATCGTGATGCATAGCGACATTGCAAACTATCCGTGCACTACTATCGTGCAAATTCTTAATATAGCGCGAGGGTCATCTCGCCACAGGGCAGCGGGGAGATATGGCATGTGGCCGCGGGGGAAACAAAGGGTTTACATTTGATATCGCCTCTATCGGGGTAATTTACCCGAACCAGGCACTCGGGGCGACCCTCGCCATGCAGATGCCTGATTCACCAGGACATAAGTCCGATGCCTATCAGGAGGGATGAGAAAGCAACGCAGTGTATTGCACGGTCAGTCAAATCTTATTACAGCCGTTGGGGCGGCATCAAACAACCGGTATGCAACTTTCGACGGTGTTACCACAACAATTTACTGGAAACGTATCGTGCGGAGATGGATAAACACTCTTTTTGCCTCCAGCAATTCCGATAAGGTTGACTTGAAGAACAACTCGTTATCCCCTGCCTGTAGCCGCCGGCAATAAAGTCAAATTGATAGCGCTCCAGAGCGAGGGAACAGGGTGCAGCATAGAGGCGAACCGGGTGGCAACCCTTCTGGGGCGATGAGAACGGTTATCGGTGCCACCCCAATCTCCCTGACACCGCTGGTCACGGATGGCGGGACAGGAGCAATGTTACAGCATTGCAGCAGATTTACACAGAATTTTGAGCACCGGTTGCAATGATCGATCGGCCCAAAACGGTGCCAGATCTGACAACATTTGTACATAGAGAGAGGCGTCTCCCTCTTGGTACTGAATTAAAGCAGAACATACACACAGTCACCGGCACCGGTTCGGGGGTGGGTGAGTGTGAAGATCAGAATGCCGGAACCGATCCCGGGATACCAGAATTTTAGGCGGAAACAGCAATCAAACACCATTAAGCCGTCTGCCGGCTGACACCGCCGACTGCAACGCGCTGTAAAGTGATGTGAAGCGAGGCCCCATGATGCAAAAACCTCTATCAGGAACCCTCGACCCCCGGGCGTCTCTCCGGGTTAAGGCAGCAACCCTGACTACCCCTGTGAGCACCCTGCCCGTCAGGGGTGCTCATAATACCAACAAATACCATAGCAACCCGCAGAGGTGCATATCTTCGGCCGCAGGCGATGCCGACAGCCGGATCAGGCGCATTCCCGTGAAAAAACCCGGATGGGAACGACCTCAAAGGGGGCAGGGGAGAGCCACGATGAGCTGCCTGGCCAGATGATCCGGCGCAAGGAAAAGACCGTGACTATCGAAGCGATCCGCAAGGAACAATCACGCCGGTGAGGCCCGGGCCGTGCCCGCGGCTTTATCGATGAGGCCGGGAAGGGTGTTGTTGCCCTGACCGGATACCGCACATATTCAGCCGGGAGCAGTCGCCATAACCCCTGCAACGGAAGGCGGCCATGCAATAGTAGTTTTTGGGGCACTCCCCATCCCGGGTCCAGAAGGCCGCCCCGCATCTTTTCCTCCCGGTTCTTTGACAAAAAGATCCCCTTCCCGGCGTTGTGGCGGAATGGATCTCCCCGACCACCCCGGCGCTACCGCGGGCATCCGGAGGTTCGATGCAGATGCCCCGTCGCGACCCCACACCCGGGCAGAGGTATGAGGACCCGAAGTCTGGCCGGGCCGCACACCTCTGCCTGGCCTGCGATGTGCCGGCCAGCCGCCCTCTCGAAAGTTCTGGCAAAAAATACAACGAATAAATCGACTTTTCGGAGGAGAACCGCTGCCAGCGCCCCCCGATCCCCGGCAGGGTGCAGACCGGATATGACCGTTCCAGTACCCCCTGCACCCCTGAGGAAGCACCAAAAATTCCAGTTTGGATTATAAAATTATGAGAATAAATCACCGTAAAGGATATATATTTATACCGCTATTCACCCATTCACCGGCTACCCTATGACCGGGCTTTAAATCGAATTCCGCACTCCACCAACCGGGTGCTCACCTGAGCATCTGCTCTCGCGAGTCCTTTGTGCATACCGGAGGGTATGTACCGCGGTCCTGCAAGGAGGGCGGAGAAGAGACAAAGGGGGAAGAATATGGCAAAGGTTACACACCTGGCACTATTGTGCGCAGTTGTCGTCATCGGGATGCTGATACCGCCGGTTATGGCGGCAGAACCTGCGTCCGGGGAGCATATCTATCGTCTCCTCAACTATGCGCAGAATCACCCTGATATCGACGGTAACGTGATCGTCTGGGAAGATAATCGAAATGATCAGATGGATATCTACTCCGGGACGATAGACAAATTCCGGGAATCGCCCGGCTACACCGGCAAGCAGATAACGACCGACCCTGCCTCGCAGGAAAGGCCATCCATATCAGGCGACTACATCGTCTGGCAGGACAACAGGAATGGAGGTTGGGACATCTACCTCTATAAACAGTCTAAAGGGGAGGCTACCCTGCTTACAGGAGGCATGACGGGCAACCAGTGGATGCCCAACGTCCGTGGGAACTACGCCGCCTGGTACGACGACAGCAGTGGCAGGACAAACGTCATCCTCTATGACATAGCTGCCGGGAGCGTGAAGAAGGTCATCGATTGTAACGCTCAGACAAAGATCCCCGGTGGCAAGACCGAGTTTAAACCCGCACTCTCGGAGAAGTATGTAGCCTGGGTGGAGAGCGGGGAAGAGAAGGTCAGATACTACGATATCAGAGCCGACACTACAGGCTATGCCTCCGCTGGAGCGGGCAGCCAGTCCTGGCCCTCACTCTCGGGAAGCCTCATAGCCTGGGAAGATTACCGGAACGGTAACGCCGAGATATACATGACCGATCTCGCAGACCCATCCGGAGGAGTGCAGAGGATCACCCATGACTCTTCCGGGCAGGTCTCTCCTGCGATCAGCGCGAACATCATTGTCTGGGAGGATATGCGGGATAAGGGGCCGGATGGAACACCCGGGCGGGGCATATACCTGTATGACTTCGCATCCGGGAAAGAGAGATCAGTACGGCTACCTGACGAAAATTACGATGAGCACCTCTATCCCGCCGTCAGCGGCAACAACATCGTCTGGCAGAGAGGCGCAAGCCCCAGCTCGAACCTCTACATGTTCGTCTATGAACCTAAAGCGTCGGTCGAGCCGGTCGTAACAACCATAGAGGTCACGCCGGCCACGGCCACCCTCGGGATCGGCAAGACCAGGACATTCCAGGCCACCGTTCTCGATCAGTTCGACAAACCCATGACCGGCGTTGCGGTCACCTGGACGTGTAGCGACGGAGCGATCGGTACCGTCGACGGGACCGGAACGTTCACCGCCCTCGCCGGGGGCATAGCGACCATAACCGCATCGTCAGGCAAAGTCTCCGGGACCGCAACCGTCACCGTCACAGCCGAAAACCCGGTCCTTGAGAGGATCACGGTCACGCCATCCACGACCACCGTCGCGGTCGGCGGAGCCAGGGCGTTTGCCGCCGCATGCTACGACCAGTTCGACGGCCTCATGACCGGCGTTGCGGTCACCTGGACGTGTAGCGACGGAGCGATCGGTACCGTCGACGGGACCGGAACGTTCACCGCCCTCGCCGGGGGCATAGCGACCATAACCGCATCGTCAGGCAAAGTCTCCGGGACCGCAACCGTCACCGTCACCGCCGGGGATCAGGCCGAACCGGGGACGGCGAGCCTGAAGATCACGCCTCCGCGGGCCACCCTCGATGTCGGCGATGATCAGAAGTTCATCGTCATCGCCTGCGACCAGAACGGCAACGTCGTATCCGCTGGTGTTGTCGCCTGGACAAGCAGCGATGAGGCCGTCGGGACCATCGGTGCAGATGGCATCTTCACCGCTCTCTCTACAGGCATGACGACCGTCACCGCGACGGCGGGCGACCTCTCTGCAGAAGCGGCCGTCACAGTCGTCGCCGCAGAGCCGGCGCTCGCAAAGGTAGTTATCGTCCCATCGGCGGCCACTCTCGACGCCGGAGACGAACTGCAGTTTGAGGCCATAGCGTTCAACTGCTATGGCGAGGTCGTTTCGGACGCCGAGCTCACCTGGACAAGCAGCAACCCGTCTGTCGGCACCATCGATGAGTGCGGTCTCTTCGTGGCCCTCTGTGCAGGCACGACGACCATCACCGCATCAGGCGACTGCGCCACCGGCACGGCGACCGTCACCGTGTGCTGCGATGAACCGATCCTCACCCGGATAGAGGTCTCGCCTCCGGCCATCACCCTGAATGCCGGCGATGCGGAGACATTCGCCGCAACGGCCTATGACCAGCGCGGCAAAACAATGCCTGACGTCGTCTTCGCCTGGGCGTGCGACGACGAATCCGTAGGCACAATCGATGCGGACGGAGAGTTCATCGCCCTTGATACGGGCACGGCGACCATCGCCGCAACAGCCAACGGCGTCACCGGGATATCCGACGTAACGGTCGTCTATCCGGCCCCCGGAATCGTCGTCTCTCCGCCGGCGATCACCCTCTACGAGGGAGATACCTGCCGGTTCACCACGACATCCAGTGACCTTCAGGCCACTTCCGTTCTGCCTGGAACAGTCATATGGTCATGTGACGACGAGTCCGTCGGCACCATAGACGAGGACGGGCTCTTTGTCGCTCTCAGTGAGGGTACCGCCACCATCACCGCAACGATCGATGGATCCGCCGATATCGTGCCCGCCCAGAACGGGGAGACCGGGACCGCGGTCGTGACGGTCAGGTCAGCATCGCCGGTCCCGGCGTGGATCGCGGTCAGCCCGTCTGACTTTACCATCCCGGCCGGAGAGACCCTCCTGCTCACCGCGACCGTCTATGACTGTTTCGGGAACGCCATGCCGGAAGTCGATGTCACCTGGGAGAGCAGCGACTTATGCGTCGGCACGATCGATGACTGCGGCCTCTTCACCGCCATCGAGGACGGTGATGTGACCCTCATCGCATCGGCGGGCGAGATCTCGGGCTCTGCCTGTGTGACCGTTGAACCCTCAATCGCTGTCCCGGCCTGCATCGAGGTCGATCCCGCGACGGCCGCGCTTACGCCCGGGGGATTCCGGGTGTTCGCCGCCACGGTCTTTGACCAGTGCGACGAAGAGATGGATTGGGTCAGGGTGATCTGGTCGTGCTCCGATCCGGCCATCGGCACCATCGACAGGGCCGGCCTCTTTGCGGCATACGCCTGCGGAA
Organism: uncultured Methanoculleus sp.; assembly: GCA_964413225.1. Classification (GTDB taxonomy): domain Archaea; phylum Halobacteriota; class Methanomicrobia; order Methanomicrobiales; family Methanoculleaceae; genus Methanoculleus. The sequence continues at coordinate 6,183 of CAYPRO010000035.1, forward strand.
CGGCGGACGTTAAGGCCCGGGCCGGCTGCGTGAAAGGGACCGCGGCGGTCAGCGTCACGGCCGCACCGATCTATGACGACCCCGGAAAGAACGGCGGTTCGGCATACTATGACGATGGTGGCAGCGGCGGTGACAGCGGCCCCACGTTCGACGCGGGGATCTGCGAGAACCTGATGCGCGGCGAGACGTTCACCTTCTCAAGCACCACCTCATCGGTCGGCAGCATCACCATCATGGCAGCAAAGACCATCCCGAATCTGATGGTGACCGTGAAGGGGGCAACGGCGCCCTCCGGGACGACACCTCCCGCAGGCGACATATACGAGTATGTCGAGATCACCCTCTACTGGGCCAACCCTGCTGACATCGAGAACGCGGTGATCGAGTTCACCATCCCCGCCGCGTGGCTCCGCGATCACAACATGGACCCAGAAGACGTCACGCTGATGCGCTGTGTCGGCGGCGTCTGGCAGCCCCTCAACACCGTATTCATAGGTGAGGAGGGCGGGTTGTGCCGCTTCCGCGCGACCACGCCCGGGTTCTCCACGTTTGCCATCGCCGCCGCAGCACCGGCAAACACGACCGTAACAGCGGGGACGAACACCACGACGGGCGGAGTGGCAAATGCCACGACGAACGTGACTGCAGAGTCGACGACGGTGGCGACCACCGTGCCGGCGACGACGGCGCCTGCGGCACCGCTCGTCTACGCGCCCTTCCTCGCCCCGCTCGCCTTCCTCCTCTGGCGGAGGAGGAAGAACTAACCCTCTTTTTTGGCCGGACGATCGGGCAGGGCGGGTTCTTCGCCCACAAGGAGCGACTCCCAGCAGTCGCGATTGTTGATGCACCCGGGGTCCGGCGCGTGGATATCCCCAAAGTATGCCCATCCGCGGGCCCTGCACCCGCCGCATATATACTTGTTACCGCAATCGGCGCATGCTCCCGAGAGCAGACTTCGGTCCCGCAACTTCTGCAGCACGTCCGATGAATGCCATATATCGAGGAACGGTGTATCCCGAACGTTTCCGACGACGATCGGCATGAAGACGCAGGGCTGGACGTTTCCTTCAGGCTCGATGCTGCAGTAGAGCCTTCCTGCACCGCATCCGCCTATGAAATCGGCAAGGAGCCCGGTCTTCCCTTCTATCGCCTCTCCGGCGTAAAAATGCCCGACGGGAACTCCCTTCTCATCGGCAAGCGCCACGGGTGCTATCTGCGGTGCGGTGGTGAGCGCCTCGGGGCCTTTCCCCTCCCGGGTCCGGGCCATAAGATAGCGCATCAGTTCTCTCCTCTCCTCAGGGGATATATCCAGGCCGGCCATCTCCTTACCCCTCCCCGTCGGTATGAAGTTGAAGCACATGAGCCGGTTCACGCCGAGATCCGCTGAAAGAGTGTATATGTCCGGGATCTCTGCGTAGTTGGTCCGGGTGACCGTGGTCGCCATGCATGTGTAGAATCCCGCCGCGACGGAGTTTTTGATGCCCGCGATGGCCCGGTCGAACGCGCCCGGGATCCCCCGCATGGCGTCATGGCTCTCTGCGTTCTTTCCGTCCACGGATATCTCCACGTACTCGACGCCGGCATCCCGTATCTTTCCTGCCATATCCGGTGTGATGAGGGTGCCGTTTGTCGCGAGCGCCACGTATATGTCGCGGCTATGGGCATGGGCAGCCACATCGAAGAAATCCTTTCTCATGAGCGGTTCTCCTCCCGAGAAGGCGATGACAACAACGCCAGCATCCGCAAGCTCATCGACGAGGCGTTTTGCTTCCTCGGTATCGAGTTCGCGGGGGAGAGCCTTCTGTGCATCCTGGTAGCAGTGGATGCAGCGGAGGTTGCAACTGTGGGTGAAGTCCCAGACCACCATGAAGGGGGCGTTCACGATCTGGGGCATGGTGATGCCGTAGCGGCCGATCCCTGTAAGCACGTTCTGCAACCCTCTCAAAAAGACCGTCTCACGAAGGCCCTTCTTAATATCCTCCTCGCTCACACCGAATAGGTCGCTGCTCCGGCGGAGGGTATGCCCCACCATGCTCCCCGCAAGCCTGCATTTCCAGCAGATGTCATCGTCGGCCGGGTCCAGATAGTAGCGGATTGCGTTCTCAAGCCGGTTCCCGCAATCGTCGTTTCGGGCGACAAATCGGAGGAGGGCGCGGGCAGCGGGGTTCCCGAGCCACCGCCGGACCGCCGGAAGTGCGTGGATACGATCGTCTGTCATCGTCAGTTCATCTCTCCTGCACCCCCGGTATGGCAACCCACGGGGTGCGATCCGGATCCCCACGGGGGTTGAGATGGCTTAAAGGTTACCCGCCAAATGCCAGAACAGGCGGGGGGAGAGCATGAGCGCTGATCCAAGGAGGATGGTGGCGAGGGCCGGAGCAAGGGCAAACGCCCCGGGAGCGGCGATGAGAGCCGCATGGAGATACCAGAACGGGAGGAGACCCTGCGTGTACGGGGCGGGCATAATGAGCCCCGAGAGGCCGATGGCGGCCATGACCGTAACGATCGCGTAGATATGCCCCTCACTCGACGAGTTCGGGATGGCCGCTGCCAGGACACCGAGGGCGTTTGCCGCAACCACAGCGGATGCAAGGGATACGATCGCATATATGGCCCCTTCCGGGGCCGGCGGGTGGACGAGGAGGAAGGCGGCAAAGGGGATGGAGACCTGTGCCAGATCGAGGAGGGCATTTGCGAAGACGTACCCGGCGGTCAACCGGCCGGGCGAGACGGGCAGCATGGCCATCCGCTCCAGCATGCCGCTCTCTCGGATGCGGACGAGTCCGATCGACGACCCAAAGACCCCGGAGAAGATCACGGCGACCGTTATGCCGGCAGCCTGCAGAGATACGGGTACTCCGGCGAGTATGAGAGGAAGCAGGAGCGCTGCCGGCAGGGCAAACTTGAGGAGGAGTCCCCGGCGGTTCCTGAGATCTTCAAGGACTTCCTTTTGAAAGAATGAGTCAGGGTGCATCCGGCCCCTCCTCTGTATACGCAAGGATGACATCAAAAAGCCCCGGGGCCCGCAGATCGGCGCCCACGACCACCCCGCCCTCTCCCGCCACCGCATGGACGACCCGGGCGAGGAGGGAAGATGGGCCTGACCCGTCCGGCGCGGCTATAACCGTCACGTGGTAGCCATCCTCTCCCTCCTGTGCGCCCGCGCTCTCGACGCCGGGAAGATCCGCAAGAGACCGGGGATCGATCGGCGCCTTCAGCCGGAGGTCGATCGTCACCTTTGCAGCAAGCGATCCTATGAGCGCGGACGGCTCCCCCGATATGAGCAACCTTCCCCGGTCGAAGAGGGCGACACGGCGGGCAAGATCTGCCGCCTCGTTCAGGTCGTTTGTCGAGAGTATAACCGTGGCGCCCCGCCGGGCCGCCGCGCGGAGGAGTCCGGCAAGGGTGGCCCGTGCCCGGTAGTCCAGGCCGATCGAGGGCTCATCCAGGAGGATGAGGGAGGGTTCATGCGCCAGAGCCTCGATAAGCCCAAGTTTTCGCCGCATACCGTAAGAGTATGCAGAGACCGGGTCGTCCCATCTCTCCCGAAGTTCAAAGAGCGAGAAGAGGTCTTCGAGCCGGTCATGTGCCGCCGCCGGATCCATGCCGTAGGAGCGGGCGAAGAATCGGGCGTTCTCATAGCCGGTGAGCGTCTCCCAGTGGGCGGCATGATCAAAGAGCATCCCGGTGCGGCGCATCATCGCCCGCCCATAGGAAGGGAGCGCGATGGTCCCTTCATCGGGAGGGATGAGGCGGGCGATGACCTTTAACAGGGTGGATTTCCCCGACCCATTGGGCCCGAGGAGGCCGAGGATCTCCCCTTCTCCCACATCGAGCGTGACCCTATCGAGCGCCCGCAGGGTTCCAAACCGTTTCGTCACATCCCGCAGGGCGACAACCATCCCTCTCCCTCACCGAAACTCAAGATGTGTCGACCGGGTGACCCGCACCGCCCCTGAGGGAACGGTCTCCCTGACCTCATAGACGAGGATCCGGTCGCCCGGGCGGACGGTCTCTCCGACGATCCTCCCTTGCAGGATGTGCTGGTGAAAGTCCGGCGCAAACCTCTTTCTCCGGGCCAAAACCACCACCTGTGCATCAGGGATCTGCATGGCCACCCCCCATGCCCGACCGCCGGGCAACATCCCGGACGGCATCCTTCGTGACCCTGGAGAGGCCCTGCGCCAGTGCATGCTCCTCGATTGCCATCCGCGCCATCTTCCGCGCAAACGGTGGCACCCGCGAGAGGAAGATCTCGGCCTCCGGTGTCCAGGGCATGGCGTCGATGGGGAGATCCGGAACCGCGATCGGGGTATCCTCCGGCGCGACGACAAGGACGTTTGTGGTGCTCATACGGGCAAGGTTCAGCGCGTTCGATCCGATGAGCGACTCTTTCTCCCGGTGCAGGCCGTAACGCCCGAGAACGAGGAGCCCCGCCCCCCTGGCCGCGGCGTAGTGATGCATCTGCGGGCAGACCCTGCCGGCGATGACCGCCGTATGGACCCGGGCACCCAGGGTTCGTGCGAGGGCTGCCCCACGCTCCAGATTCCGCCGGTAGATCTGTTCGAGACCCCGATCGATGATCTCATCGTGGAGGCGTTCCTGGGCCGGAAAATCGAACCGGCGCTGTGCCTCATCGGGCAGTATATCGGCGATGATCGGGAAGACGCCGCCGTGGAAGTACGGATCATAGACGGCCACCGCCTCGAGCGGCGCATCGAACGCGGCGGCGATCGTGGCTGCACGGTGCAGGGCCGCGTAGCCTGCGGCGCTCCCGTCCACGCCCACGACGATCGGGCGGCCTTTCAGGTTCCACGGCCGGCGCACGAGCAGCAGGTCTCCCGTGCCGGCATACAGGAGAACCCTTTCGGCGAGGCTTCCCATAGGCACCTCAGGTGTCTCTCCATGCCCGGTCGCGCCGAGGACCACCAGGTCCGGCCGGCGCTCCCGGATGAGCCGGAGGATCTCGACGTATCCCCTCCCCTCGGCCGTGACCGGTTCAAAGGGTATACCCCGTCCGGTGGCCTTTGCCGCGAGCGGCGCGAGGTACGCATCCGATATGAGTGCCATACCCCCCGATATGAGGTCGTCATGCGTCGCCCGCAGTGAGTCAAGCCGTTCCTCTTCCTTGTAATGTTCCGGAAGGCCGGGCTCCATATCCTCAAAACGCCGCCGGTGCATCCGGGCGGCATACACATGACAGCCGGTGCACCTGCCGGCGCCGGTGGCTGCGGCAAAAACAAGGGCCGTCTCCCCCGCGAGATCGGAGCAGGGAGAGCCATCCACTCCTACGAAGATCTGCCGGTACATCGTACACACCCGTCATCAGGGATGACGGGGATAAGAGCAGCGCACAGGGCATAAATGCTTCGGGCATTCCCGGCCGAAGTCACGAGGCTACAGCTGAAGGAAGAGGGAGAGTGTTACACCTGCTCCCATTCCTCTCTCTGCGGCCGTGGCGCCGGCTATACCCTGTGGGTCTGGTTCTGTGTCTGGTTCCGGGTCTGGTTCCCTGCTGCGGTTCCGGTCATGTTCTGTGTCATGTCCCCTGCTGCAGTCTGCGTCGCCGGCGTGACGGCTGTGAACGGCACGATCTTCCAGATCTTGCCTGTGCTCGTGGAGTTGTCAGGACCCCCCACGTCGTTTGTCATCACATACATGTCCAAGTTGATGTCTTCTCCAAACCCGCGCAGGAACATGCCCAGTGTCTCGTTATCCCGGTTGGTGACGTTCACTATCTGGGCATCCCACATGGCGTTTTCCTCAGGGGTCAGGTCCGCTGCGGTCGATGGCGGCGCAGCCCACGTTGCCGGCGGCGTCGCGGCAAGGAGGGTGCCGTTCCCCACTGTCCGGCTGTCGCTCCAGTAGCCGAATATGTACCTGCCCTGGAGCCCGACGACACTGTTCCCGCGGTAGACATCGCCACCGACGATGACTATACCGAGGTCATGGCCGCCCTCAAATATCGGGCCGATCAACGGCTCACCCAGGAGCCCGGTGATATTGCAGGATCCCCCGGGAGCTGTGGGGGCGTTCGGGTCAAAGCAGTGTGTGCCTTCGCGGATGTTCCATCCGTAGTTCCCGCCGTTTAAAACGATCAGGACAGATTCAAAGAGGTTCTGCCCTGCCATAGCGACAAAGAGAGCGTTGGCGCCACGGGCATCAAAGGCCATGTAGGCGGGGTTTCGGAACCCGTAGGCGTAAATCTCGGGCGGGACCGTCTTGTAGGCGTAAGAATCGAGGATCTCGGGCTCGGTGTCGACGAACGGGTTATCGGACGGTATGCCGTAGAGGCTGCCGGCAAACGTTGTCCAGGTCGGCTCGGACGGGTTCTCTGTCTGGTTTCCAGTCTGGTTTCCAGTCGCATTCTGCAGGGGTAGGCCCCATGTCTCGGTGCTGTCCACATCGATCCGGAGGATCTTGCCGTAGATCTTCGTGAGATCCTGGGCGTTCCCTATACCGGGGGTGTGCCCGTTCCCGACATCGTTTGCCTTTCCACCATCCCCGACTGATATGTAGAGGTAGCCATCGGGGCCGAAGGCGAGCTCGCCGCCGTTGTGGTTCTCGTAGGGCTTATCGATGTACATCAGAACCTTCTCAGATGATATGTTAACCGCATTCGGGTTTTCAGAATCAACCTGGAACTCGGATATGTGGTTTGTGCAACTCCACCCTTCCGGAGCCTCCGGTCTTAAGGGCGCGCTGTAGAAGGCGTAGACCTTGCCGTTCTGCTGGTACTCGGGGTGGAACGCTATGGAGAGCAGGCCGCGCTCATCATAGGTCGGGTTGAGGTTCACGAGGTTATCGCGGAGATCCAGGTATGGTTCGGGGAGCATCGTCTTGTTCGCATCGATGATCTTCACAAGGCCGATCTGATCCACGACAAAGAGCCTCTCTGTCCCATCCTGGGGCGATGTGGCCATCATGGGAGCGGTGAAGTTCGCCGCGACGAGCTCAAGGCCGATCTCGGCGTTAAAACTCGGGATAGGTGTCAGAGTCGTATGGGATTCGTTGTTTGAAAACGTCGCGGCAAGCGGGGATCCAGCGTTCGTGAGATCTGTTCCGCTGCCGGTTGCATTCTGCATACTTCCTGTCGTCTGGTCTGAACTCTCGTTGGTGCTGCTGGTATTGCTCAATCCCACCTGCTGTGCACCCGCACCCATGATGAGCGCGAGGACGAGGAGGGATGCTATGACAAGGGTAAATTTTGTCATGCGAGCCGGGGCATGGCATGAGAACATATAATAGTTATGCCGGATCGCCCGACCTTGCTCCCGAGCATACGGTGGCGGCGGTCATGAAACGCGGCTTGTCCACGTTCCATTGGTGATCAGACGGATTCTTCTTCGGTTGGATGGTATGCCGTCACCTTTGCGACGTACCAGAAGATCGCCCACGAGAGCACGATCACGATCACCCATACCCCGGCTATCACCGGCAGGGGGAGAGGGGTCGCATAGGCCTGGCCGCCCGGGACGGGGATGATCTGGTAGAACGTCCAGGGTGCGCGTGCCGCTTCCCGCACAAATCCCATGACGTTCACGATCGCCGTCCCAAGTATACCCGCCGTGAAGGCGGCGACGATCGAGCCCCGGGTGAGATACCCCCACTGTCCTTCTTTCTCTTCGCTCGTCAGGACGACGATATCGAGCATGATGATCGCGGTACCGATCGCCGCCATAACAAAGAGGGCGACGTACTTCAACGGCATCCCGCCGATAGGGTTTATCCAGGCCCCAGGATCATCTATGAAGAGCGCCCCGAGCCAGGCCGGCTGGACGAGGATGAACGCGGATATGGCGGTCATGATCAGGAACCCTTTGAAGACCGTCCGGATGGTGCGGTTCTCCGGCCGGGAGAGGAGCTGATCACGCCGGGTGAGGAAATATGTCCCGATAGTCAGAAAAAGGCCGCCAAGAAGCGTAACCATCATGAGCATTGCCCAGGCCCGGGGGCCGTGCATGGCCATCATGAAGGCTGTCGGCGTGTTCTCCCGAATGGCATTCATGTAGAGTTGCCCGAGGACGGGTTGCATGATCAGTCCAAGAAGCCCCCAGGCTATCCCGTATGCCACCACCCAGTCCCACTGCTTCTTCGCGGCAAAGTCTTTCTGATTAACGTAGTGGGTGGTCGCAAGCGCCGCGATCAGGAATCCGAAGAAGGCGACGGCGGCGGCGACCCGGTGGAAGGTGAGTTCCCAGAGGGTTGGGTTGAACCAGAGCGTCATGGCCTGATCGAGCGGCATCGGGAGCAGCCCCGATTCGGTGAAGGTAAGCGATTTTACGCCGGGTGTCAGCATGCCAGAAGCAAGCGTATCGATGGTGATGGTCTGGATAAAGACGCTTATTGCGTAGCCAAACCCGAGCGCAAGGTGCACGCCTGGCCTGAACTTATCCCAGGCAAACCAGAAGACAAAGAGCAGTGTGATGACGACCCCATACAGGAGGAAGTATATGAATATCGGCCACCAGTAGAGGTGGAAAGCGTTCATGGAGAGATCGGGAAAGAGCGCGATGATGGCCATCATACCGCCGGCCGCAAACGTCGACCCTGCCGAGAAGAGGATGAGGACAAAGAGCGTTAGCGACCGGGCCAGGTTCTTGTAGCGCATGCGCCCATAGCGGAAGTAGAGGAGCGCCGTAATTGCGATGACCCAGGCGCCCCCGACATGCAGGTTTGCAAAGACGACATGGATCAGCATTGTGAATGCGATGATGATGGAGCGGCCCATGTTGCTTATATCAACATCCTGGATCGGGAGATCGGGTGAAGCAAAGTGTGAGATCTTCTCTGCGAGGTCTGACGCGAGGATGGCCGTTGAGGAGATCTCTCCGCCCTGGAGCGGAACGATGACGACTGCAAGAAATATAAGGTAGGCTACTATCGCTATGATGATCGCGGATATCAGGCGTAACCTCCTCCCGGACTCCTCTTCTACTTTCCTTGTTTCCGGCGCAACCATCTCTGTACCTCCTCTAAATCGGCGGCGGGGGCAGTTTCGTGAACCCAAAGTGCCAGAAGACGTATATCGCTATCCCGATGTAGATCGCAATCGCGATCCACATGGTGTAGGCCAATTTCTGCTCCCGGTTCATACTTTCTCCTCCTGCTCCGGGTGGTAGGATGTCACCCGTGACGTGAACCAGAAGACCGCAAAGGCCAGACCGAGGGCGACCATCCAGACCACGAAGATCTGGTGGGGCGGCACCGGCGTCGGATATGTCTGGTTCCCGGGCACCGGGATGATTCCGTAAAACAGCCACGGAGAACGCGCCGACTCCCGGACATACCCCATGGTGATGACGATCCACGAACCGAGCACTCCGGCGATGAGCGCTGCCGCCCACGATGCCCGCGAGAGGTTGCCCCACTCCTCGTCCCGGTATCTGCGGAGGACCAGAAGGTCGATGCCGAGGATGATCGCCCCGATGGCTATCAGGATGATGATGGCGATGTGTTTGTAGTACATGAGCCCGAGCGGATTTGCCCAGGTTCCGGGATCGAACTGCATGATCCCCCCAAGCCACGCCGGCTGGACGAGAACGAGTCCAGCTATGAAGGCGACGATGGCAAACGCCCTGAAGAGGTTCCTGATGTCGTGGCGTCCGAGCCTGATGAGGAGACGCTCCCGCCGCTCGACGAAGTAGACCGAGACGGTGACGATGAGGAGCGACAGAAAACCGATCATCATGAGCATCTCCCACGCCCTCGGCCCGGTCATGATGTTGGCGAAGGCCTGGTGCTGATGCGCGAATATGGAGTACATGTACCACAGGCCGAGGAGCGGTTGGACAACGAGGCCGACCAGCCCCCAGAGGATGCCAAACGATCCGGCCCAGTCCCAGTACCTCTTTGACGGCGGATCGGTTCGATCCCTGAAGTGGAGCATCGCGATGAATGCGAGCAGGAACCCGAAGTAAGAGGTTGCGGCGGCGACCCGGTGGAAATGGAGCGGCCAGAAAGTGGCGTTGAACCACCAGAGCAGGTACTCGGCCCACGGCATATTGAGGAGGCCAGCTGATCCCCAGGTGATGGTCTCTGCACCCGGAGTCAGCATCCCCGTGATGAGGGTGTCTATAGCAAACGTCTGGAAGAAGACCGAAACCGGGTAACCGATGGCAAAGAGGACGTGCCAGGCTGATCCGACCTTGGCCCAGGAGAACCAGAGTGTGTATATGAAGAAGATCTCGATCCCAAAAAGGATCGCCTCAATGAGGAGCGGCCACCAGTATATGTGAAAGGCGTTCGTGGCAAACGTCGGATAGAGCGATATGAAGAAGAGCACTCCCGCCGCTGCAAACGTCGCTCCGGCCGAAAAGAGGATGACGTTGAAGAGTGCTATAGATTTCCCAAGGCGGCTGTATTGCTCTTTTCTGGAGGCGAGGTAGAGGACAATGAGCGAGAGGAGCACCCAGGCTCCCCCGAGGTGCAGGTTCGCAAAGAGGATGTGGGTGAGCATAACGAACGCGATGAAGATCGACCGGCCGGAGGCCCCGAGGTCGACTTCCTGGATCGGCAGCTGCTCCTCAAACTGCGGATCTGCTCCGAGAAGGTCGTCGGCCCGTATCGCTGTTGAGGATATGAATCCCCCCTGCAGGGGTATGATGTAGGCGTAGAGGACGATGATGAAGATCACAAGCGCAGCCAGGATCCCGATGATTTTTCTGATATCGCCGCGCGAGTCATATTTATCGGATGCTGGCGACTCTTTCCCGGTCTGCATGATCGTCCTCCAGGAGTCCGGGCATGGTAAGCACCAGATATAAATGTTGCGCTGGATCGCATTCAGGGCAAGGAACGGGAGGATCGGGGAGATCCCCCGTCGGTGGGCGCAGTTACTGCACGACGAAGTCCCCGGTCATCCGCTGGGGGTGAACGTCGCAGCGGAAGAAGTAGGTGCCGGCCTTATCGGGCGCTGTGAAGGTGTAAGTGGCCGTTGCCGGGCCGGTGATGATCTTACCTGAGAAGATCTTATCGGTCGCGGAGGCGTTGGTGTAGACCGCGAAGTTGTGCGGGATGCCCTGGTCTTCGTTGTTGAAGTCCACGGTCACATTCGCTCCTGCCGGAACGGTGATTGTGCTCTTGTCGAACTTGATGTTCTGTGCAGAGAGAGCGATGGTCACAGCCTTACCGGCCGCTGGAGTGGTCTGGTTTACCGCTGGAGTGGTCTGGTTTACCGCTGGAGTGGTCTGGTTTACCGCTGGAGTGGT
>CAYPRO010000035.1:17492-20485 GCA_964413225.1 uncultured Methanoculleus sp.
CTGGTTTGCTGCTGGAGTGGTCTGGTTCGCCGCTGGAGTGGTCTGGTTTGCTGCCGGTGCCCCGGGTAGGACGGCCAGGGTGGGTGGGGGAGGCAGAACTCGTCCCGGGACCGGGGTCATCTGGGCGGCGGCCTCCTCTGCCTTCTTCGAGAAGTCTACAGGGGTCTTCTCCGGGAGCCCGAATGCGATGACATATCCGCCGGTGTTCGGCGTCTGAATACCGCCGGTCGGCACAAGCAGCATGCCACGCCCGATAGATGGCCCACCGATACCAACCTGCGCACCGACATTGGCCTGCCAGAGCACATCACCGGTGTTTTTGTCGAGCGCGAGGAGGATGCCGGATGGCATTATCGGAGAGTTCGTGGGGCCGCCGAACGCGTTGTAGGGATACGGCTTACCGGTCGCCGTGATGTGCCCGGCAAAGACCAGATCGTTTGTGACGAGCGGCGAGGTCCAGGTCGGGAACGGCGTTTCACGCTTCCACTTGATCTTTCCTGTCGCAATATCGATAGCGTTTATCGAACCGTTGCCGATACCGTTTGCGATGGCATTGAAGTCCGGTGCAACATCGTCATCGGTAGAGAAGTAGCGCATTCCCATGTTGCTGATGTCACCGTAGAGCGTATCGTTGTCGACGGCGGTGTATGCCTCAAAGCCGTGGCCAGGCCCGGGCCAGGTCACGTACTTGCCATCGGGGGTAGCTGGTTTATCGATGTTGTAGGTCACGGCAAAGTTATCCCACCAGACCGGCTCGCCGGTCGAGGCGTTCATGGCCATCAGGTCGCCGCGTTTGTTGTGAGCGATCACGAGTTTCTGAGTCCCGTTCGGGGTATCCGCAGTGACAAGATGGCTGCCCCAGGCGGTATCCCAGTCGTGGGTGTCGGGGATCGTGGCATTCGAAAAGACTGTTCCCGTCGCCACGAACGGCGTATCCCAGAGGACTTTACCGGTGGCAATCTCTACCGCGATCAGGGAGTTCGAATACTTGGTTGGTTCAGGTCTGGATGTGGCGATGAAGTCAGGTGCCGGGTTGCCACAGGGCAGGTATATGATTCCCTTCTCCACATCGACAGCGCCGCCGGACCAGGTGGTTGCACCGCCGTTCTCTGAAGTCTCGTTCTCTCCCTCAACCCAGGGTCCTACCGCGGTCGGGATCTGCCAGATGATGGAGCCGTTTGCCCGATGCAGGGCAGTAACCGATCCTTTTGCCGGGAACCCGAAAGGCGGGTCATCCCCGAGTGCAGATCCCGCTATAACGTAGTCATTCCAGACGACCGGGGGTGCCGATAGCCTCCAGGCGGTCCCGTTCATGAGAACCGCTGACTCCCAGATGAGATCGCCGTTACTGGCATCGAGTGCGACGACCGTTCCGTTCGGGCCGCTTGGTGCATACAGCACGCCGTCCTGGTAGGTCATGCCATGCGACCCTGAGGCTCGCGGGAGTTGAGCGTCCAGGCGGGTCACATTCATGTCATACTTCCACTTTGAAAGGCCTGTCTCCATATCGAGCGCGTATACCTGCATCGCGTTGTTCTCGATATATGCGGTGTCGTTCACGATCAGCGGCGGGTTCTCGATGATGTACATCGAGTTAAAGATCCATTTCACCTGCAACTGATCGACATTATCCTTGGTGATGGCGGTCTGCGGGCTGTTCCGGCTCATGACCATATCGTAGTTCACCATCGGCCAGTCATCTTTGGCCGGTTGTGTAGAATTTTCCTGAGCGCCTGCCGCGAACGGCAGGAGGAACACGACCACCATGCAGATGATTGACATCTGCCGGAAGGTTGGTCTCATATCTCTATCCTCCGGCCCTGAGGAAGGCGCGCGTTGGATTTCCAATTTCTAACCCGGATCAGCTCAGGTACCCCGGGGTTTCTGGTGCCCTGCAAAGCCACCTCAAAGCCGGGGGCCTGATGCACATTGGCATATATATATATTGTGAGCCGGGAGTACGGCGCTTCATCCGAACATGAGCTGGATGGAATCGGTCATTTATAGCCTTGAATATGGAGAAACAGAAGGGAGATGCCCTTTTCGGGCGATGGGATATCCCCCAGGGGGAGGTATAGGCCGCTCATCCGTGCCCATGAAGGCGGCACCAGGAATGGTCTGCATAGCCCCGGGCTCCGGTCGCAACGATTGGTATCTGAGATAGGAGGTAACCTCTGGAACGAGCAGGCCCGGGTAAGGTGTAAAAGGCACTCGAGTTGCGGCGATATCCGCGAGAAGAGAGTAAGATTGTGCGACTTTGCCGGGAAAACGCTCTCCCTGTCATCCTGGAGCAGCCGCGAAACTGCACAACCCGATTGTCGGTGTTAACTGCCGCGAAAGGGCACGATCAGGAGCGGTTTACTGACCCGCCTGTGCCGTTCGGGATCAGCACCCGGTTGATACCCTGGATGACCCCGTTCTTTGCGACGAGATCGGGGATGGAGATCGTGGCGTTGTCGACACGGGCCTCGCCATCGGTTGCATTCACGGTGAGGTTGTTCCCCGCAAGGGTGACAAGCGTTGTCTCATTCTTGAGGTCGCTCACATTATACGATCCGTTCACGATATGGTTCAGGGCGACTGCGGTGCGGTTGATCGTCCCGGTCTCGTTCTCCGTCGTCAGAGCACTCAGTTCATCGGGAGGGAGCGATGCGAACGCCACATCATCGGTCGGGGCAAAGACGGTGTACGGCCCCTGTCCCTCTAAGATCTGGTACACTCCCGTCGTCTGGAGGAGATCGATGAAGATCGTGAAGTTGCCGTAGATGGGCGTCTCTTCAAAGGGGATGGCTACCTCGGTCGCCTGGAGGAGGTTCCAGATAGTCCGGTCTTTGGCGGGCGGCTCGAGGAAGCCCCAGATCTGGCTGATATTGCCATAATTGACTCCACCAGGGTCAGTTTCGCTGTGGTGAACCTCATCGTGGTGGGGTGCCTCGGTGTGGTGGGGTGCCTCGGTGTGGTGGGGTGCCTCGGTGTGGTGGGGTGCCTCGGTG
>CAYPRO010000035.1:20585-22445 GCA_964413225.1 uncultured Methanoculleus sp.
TGGTGGGGTATCACGGCCGAAGTGGAGGAGGGGGTGGTCCCTGCTCCAGTTGTGTTCGTCGTTACGTTTCCGGCTGTGGGCGGCACGAACTTCCAGAGGTTGCCCGTCTGCGTGGATGAGTTCGGACCACCGACGGTGTTCGTCAGCAGGTAGATCTCGTTATCGTTGTCCCGGCTGATCGAGCGGACGAACTCTTTCAAACGCCCGGTCGACTCATTGGTGGGATTGCCGATAACCTTCAGCTCCTGAAGGGTCCACATGGTGTTATCCGCCGGTGTGAGATCCTTTGCCGTGGTGGGGATCTTGCCCTCCCAGCCATCTGGTGGCGTGGCCACGAAGAGTATGCCGTTGGGCGTCACGTAGTTGAGGGTCGAGCTCCAGGAACCGAAGACAAACTTCCCTGTGAAGTCCGAGAGATCCTTGCCGCGGTAGACCTCGCCGCCGACGATAACGTTGCCGACATCATGCCCGTACTCGACGACAGGGCCGATCAGGGGTTCGCCCTGGTATCCGGTCTTGTTGCAGGTTGCCGGAGTCTGCAGCGAGTTGTTCATGTCAAAGCAGTGGGTGCCTTCGCGGATGCTCCAGCCGTAGTTCCCACCGTTCACGACATCGAGGACGGACTCAAAGAGATCCTGGCCTGCCATCGATACAAGGAGAGCGTGCTTGCCTTCCGAATCGAATGACATAAAGGCAGGGTTCCTGAACCCATAAGCGTAGATCTCAGGAAGAACTTTGTCGTAGGCGTAAACATCGAGGATGGGCGGTTTGGTGGTCGCGAAGGGGTTATCTGACGGTATGGTGTAGAACCGGCCCTCGGTTGTCGTCCAGGTGGGGTTCGTCGGCTGGAGGAACCCGCGGAAGTCCTTGGTCTGGTTGGTCTCGTTGACCACCGGCGGGCTTGTCATCGGAGTCTGGTTTCCGCCGTCGACATCGATCCGCAGAACTTTGCCGTAGATCTTGGTGAGATCCTGGGCGTTGCCGATCAACGGGTTGTGCGCGTTGCCGACATCGTTGGCCCTGCCATCATCGCCGGCCGATATGTAGAGGTAGCCGTCGTCGGGACCAAAGTCGAGCTCACCGCCGTTGTGGTTCTGGTACGACTTATCGATGTACAGCAGGATCTTCTCAGAGGTTGTGTTCACCTTGTTCGGGTTATCCTTCTCGACCTGGAATTCGGATATGTGGTTTGTGCAGCTCCAGTCCTTCGGCACTCCATCTCTCAACGGCGCGCTGTAGAAGACGTAGAGTTTGCCGTTCTCCTGGTACTTGGGGTGGAACGCTATGGAGAGCAGACCGCGCTCATCGTACGTCGGAGAGAGGTTTGCCAGTTTATCCTTAATATCCAGGAACGGCTCACTGGCGACGGTTCCGTTTGCCTCCACGATCTTAACCACGCCGATCTGATCCACGACATAGAGCCGGCCGGAATCGTCGCCCGGCGCTGTCGTAACCATCATCGGCGCGGTGGTGAAGTTGTTTGCTACGAGTTTCAGGCTCACGTTCGGGGTGAATCCGGAGACGTTCCCGAACGTCGTTACCGGTGTGTTGTTGCCTACGAGTTTCACTGCCTGCGGCGCACCAGCATTGGTGAGGTCGGGAACGCCCGACCCACCGGCAGGGGTCGTCGCCGCTGGCGACGCAGTAGTGTTGTTCGCTCCTCCCTGCTGGGCTGCTGCGCCCCCGATAAGGCACAGGCAGACCACTAATGCAAGGATGGCCATGCGTTGTGTATGAAGTCTCATACGGGGCGAGGGGATAGGGGTCATGCTATATAGTATTTTGGATGCCCCCGGGCGCGAAGTGAGCCCTTCAAATCAGAGAGTACCCTCATTTGATGGCATGCTTTTCGGCGTAATT
>CAYPRO010000036.1:0-21214 GCA_964413225.1 uncultured Methanoculleus sp.
GGTCATTCTTGATGGTACTCAGGATGAACGCGGTCTCGCGCTCGCGGTCGACGAAATCATCTCCTGTTGCGGGGCTTCCTACGGGCAGCATGATGTACCAATGAAGATAATATATAACAAATGTGTTATATAACAATTTTGTTATGGTTCCGGGGAGGCTCATCCGGTTTTGTGCAAGGTTAAAAATTGAGGAACCCACCCTTCAGAAGGCAGTTGCCTCCGATGAGATACCTTACCCTTGCAGCGTCTGGATCTGGATGAGGTTGCCGCAGGTGTCGATGAGGACCGCGATGGTCACCCGGGAACGACTTCCGTCGGCTCCAACGTGAACTGCACACCCTGTGCTTTGAGTCTCTCATACTCCGCCCGGGTGTCCTCGACGCCGAAGGACGCGGCAGGGATATCCTGTTCGAATAGTAACCATTCAGCTCCTCCGGAACGGACATCCGTGCAACACTACCGTTTCGTGAACTACCCCGCCCTTAAGGGCGGGGCTTCCTGCTTCATCCCCCTCCCCATCGGGAGCGAGTCCACAGGCTCGACGGTGCGTTCCACACCTAATACACCAACAAGGTTCTGTTTTTGGAGGGCGAACTTCTTGATATTGATTGCCGCATTGATGTCGCGGTCGTGGTGAGTGCCGCAGTCGGGGCAGATCCACTCTCTGTCTTTAAGAGCGAGATCCCGGTTGAGGTATCCGCAGGTACTGCATATCTTTGATGACGGATCAAATCGTCCGATCTTCAGGAGAGTCTTCCCGTACTTCTGGCACTTGTAATCCAACATCGTGAAGAAGGTACTCCACGATACATCGGAGATACTCTGAGCAAGACAGTGATTCTTCTGCATTCCAGATACGTTCAACGATTCCACTGCGATGGCTTGGTTCTCGCCTACAACTCGATAGGAAAGTTTGTGCAGGAAATCGCTCCGCTGGTTTGTGATCTTCTCATGACATCGGGCAAGTTTCTGGATTGCTTTCTTTCGGTTCTTCGATCCTTTCACTTTCCGTGACACTCTCCGCTGTAACACCTTCAGGCGCTGAAGAGAGTTTTTCAAGAACCGAGGGTTCTCGACCTTCTCCCGGGTCGAAAGGATGGCAAAATCGGTCAGACCGACATCGATCCCAAGAGTCGTCTCCAGCGTGAATGGCGCGGGTTCGGGTTCGGGGGTTCCATCATCAACGAGGATGCTGATGAACCACTTCCCGGTCGAAGTCACCGAAACCGTTGCATACTTCATCTTCCCGGTGAAGATTCGATGGAGGGTCGTCTTGATCTCGCCAATCTTTGGGAGTTTGACCCAACCCCGTTTGAAGTCCACGGTATAATGTTGGGGTACCTGAAAGGACTGTACGGGATTTTTCTTCGACTTGAACTTCGGGAATCCCTTCTTCTCACGAAAGAATCGAGTGAAAGCGTTATCAAGATTCTTGTTGGCATTCTGGAGTGATTGAGAGTTGACTTCTTTCAGCCATGGGTGTTCTTCCTTGAGGGCAGGAAGACGGTCATTCAGGTCATAACAGGAGAGTTTACGACCCTCTTGCTCGTATGCCCGGATCTTTTGCTCCAGAGAATGGTTGTACACAAACCGACAGGCATGGATGTGTTGCATGAGGAGTGAGATTTGCTCCTGAGATGGGTACATCCGATACTTGTGGGCTTGAAGCATACAGGCACTACTCGTCCTTACAACGATATATTTCTTCTGGTAACTCACCGGGAATATGACGAAGGGGCTCCGCTTCCATCCCCACCCTAAAGGGTGGGGTCTTCTCGCTCCGCCCCCTTCACCCCCGAAAGATAAATTGAATGGTCATTCAATATGTTATATGCTCCGAGGGTTCGAGAAGTTCGTCGGGTTCCGGTTCCTCCCTCCTTCCACTTTCACCCCGCGCCCGGCTCACCGTTAATAATCCCCTCTTCTCCAGATTGTCGTATGATGCGCTCCTCCCTGCTGCGCTCCGATGAGACGCTCTTTCGCGACCCCGGGATCTTTGAGCCCACAGATCGTCCCGGCGGCCGCCACGACGCCCGGCTCCGCCGGGGCGGGAGTCCGTGCTCCACAATCATTTAATATATTGAACGATTATTCAACATATTGTATGCTCCGCGAGTTCGAGAAATTCGTTGGCTTCCAGGTCCTCGCCTGGTTCCTCACCCACCCCACAGGCGAGATCCACATCAACAAACTCGCCCGGGAACTTGGGGTCAGTCCGGGAAGCGTCAAGTCATACGCCGATGCCTTCGAACGCGACGGATTGCTCACCGCAACACGCCTCGGCACGGCAAGGCTTCTCTCCCTCGATAACGACTCCTTTGCCGCCCGGGAATTGAAACGGACCTGCATGGCTCTCCTCCTCGTCCGGGCCGGCATCGAAGAGCTCGCCCCCGAGAGCATCGTAGTCGCGGTCTACGGGAGCACCGCGTCGGGGACCTTCGATGAGCAGAGCGATATCGACATCCTGATCATCGGCGACGAGGGCCAGGTCGATCACGGCCGGGTGCCGGTACTGGAAGCGGAGACCGGCCGCGAGGTGCAGGTGACGGTCGTTCCCTACTATCGGTGGGAGCGGATGAAGGAGGAAGGCGACCCGTTTGTCGCGAGTGTCCTCGAAAACCACATGCTCGTTACCGGGGTCCGCCTATGAGGTGGCGGGAGTGCGTCGATCGTGGCCTCATCCGCGCCGACCCTGGAGCGGTGGAGCGTCTCCCCGGCTCTCTCGCATCCGCGGCGAGGTTCCTTCGAGCGGCGGAGAAGAACGTGGCGATCGAGGAGTACGAGATGGCGCATCTTGCCGCATACAACAGTGCGTTTCATAGTGTCCGGGCGTTCCTCTACGCTGCAGGCTACGTCGAGCGGAGCCACGCCTGTCTCGTTACCGCAGTCCGGCATACATCCGGCGACGATCCTGAGATCGCCGATCTCCTGAACGCCTTTGACAAACTACGGGTCGCCAGGCACAACGTTCAGTACAGCGGATCGCTCGTGTGTGAAGAGGAAGCAGCGTTCTGCATCCGGCTGGCCCATCGAGCCCTTTTTCTGGCCCGGCAGCGGTTCGGGTAGGAGCCGTTGCAGTCCGGTGGAAACGTCATCGGGGGAGAGCGCTCGTGGCGGGACAATCGCGAGGAATTCGGGTGGTAGATAGTTTCCCGGACGAAGGTCGAACTCGGCCGGTGTGATGTCTGCGGGACGGAGAAGGCGATCTACCGCTCGCGGGAGGCGCAGGCGAAGGTGTGGGAGGGGTGCTATGCGAGACTCGTCCGGGAGTGGAATGCGGGGGGAGTGAGGTGAGGGGGCTCTTCAGTGCCTCCCAAAAATAGGCTGTATTTATGGATACTCTTTATAGATCATCGGGTAATGTATTACCATTATCATGCATATGCCATACATACGTCTTACATATGCGTGATCCGTGGGGTGCGATGCAATGCGAAACCTGAACTACCGTATTCTCCTCCGGAAGGAGCCGGAGGGCGGATATACCGTCACCGTACCGACCCTTCCTGGCTGCGTCACCTATGGGGAGACCGTCGATGAGGCGATAGAGATGGCACGGGAGGCTATCGAGCTCTACATTGAGCATCTCCAGGAGAAGGGTGAGGAAATTCCCACCGAGGAAGGGCTCCTGGAGTACACCCTCACCGTCGAAGCCCATGCCTAAACTTCCGGCACTTACGGCCCAGAAAGTCATCAGGATTCTGGAGAAGAAAGGATTTGTGCTGGACCGTGTGAAGGGGAGCCATCACATCTTCTATCAACCGGGGACAAAGCGCCGGGTCACCGTCCCGGTGCACGGGCGAGACCTCCCGATTGGTACGCTCCTGGAGATCCTCAAGCAGGCCGGGATTGAGCGGGAAGAGATTGAGGGTCTTTTGTGAGAGGAACACTGTTATACGGGACAGGTTCAGCGCAGCCAGTCGAGAAGGCCCCTCTCAAAGATATCGGGCAAAATCCTCAGGATCGATCTTTGCCAGTTTCAGGGCGTTACGAAGTGTACCGATCTTCAGCTCGTTGTGTAGCGGGACGACCCTGCCTTGCCGCTCGGTATCACCTTTGAAAGGCGAACATGGCTCCCGGATTGCCCGCTTACGGTGAATCCATACCGTTTCGAGAGTATCTTGATAACTGCTTCGCCTGAGGCGGGTTTAAGCCCGGGCACCCTCAGCCACCTCAAACGTCGTGATGATCGGCCGTCTCCTGCCTTCCAGCGGAAATTCTTCTAAGTACAGCTCCGTAGCCTCTTTGAGGTTGGCCACCGCCTCTTCAACCGTCCTGCCCTGGCTGACAGTGCCGACCTCAGGGCATTGTGCGATATACATATCCTCTTCTCTGTAAAGCACGGCTGTGAACGTCCTCATGATCTCACCGATAGAATAGCATCTCTCTTTGTCGTGATAATACTTGACCAACAGATTCTGGCCGACCATCTCATCTGTTCATGTGCTCTTCGTGGGTCTCAATTGCAGATCGACACCCGCACCGATACCTCTTCATCGGATAATGACTGCCGCAAGCAGGGTGTAATCTGATGGGATGCCTGAATTGTCGTATCCTCCTCCGAGGAGAACCAGAAGGCGGGTATACCGTCACCGTGCCGACCTATCCCGACTGTGCCACCTATGGGGAGACTAGCGATGAGGCGATAGCAACGGCACGGGAGACCATCGAGTTCTACCTCAGGTTCCCCGGGAGGAAGATGAGGGGATCGCCGCTGAGAATTGCCGAAGCACACCCGCGCCGTCGAAACCCATGCCTGAACTACCATCACTCACAGCCTGGAACGTCACCCGGATACTGGAGAAAAAAGGTTTGATGATCGGGGAAGTTCATCCTCTGCCGACCGCTACGTAAATTGCCGAAGACTGTGATGGCGGAATCGGGAGCACATCCTCTCTGAGCCCCTCGATGTGGAGTTCGATTGCTTCGTGCATCCGCTCTTCCGCCTCCTCGCGGGTCGCTCCGGAGGCCACGCACCGACGGCGAGATCCGGGGAGTATGTCGAATAACTGCCGTCGGTCTCGCTCACGACGACAAGAAATCGATACATTATTCGTCCCTCATGCTAAGTCCCGTCTTTCAGCGTTCCCTGAGGTTATCCGGTTCCTGCTGCGATCTGGACATAGATGCGGTTGAACATGTAATCCTTGAAGAGTCTGGCAAAGGCCTCATCGTCATTGATCTTTTTAAAGATCTCCTTGTTTGTAGAAAGCATCTCGACGAGCGTCTCCTCAAAGAAGTTATTGAAGGCGATGCGGACGTTCTCTTTTGAGTTGATCTCCGGATTGAACGTCTGCCGCAGCGTGGTATTATCTATCAACCTCTTCTCCATATCGTCGGCAAAGTAGGCGATTTTGTCCTCGCTGGTGAAGTCCGTGCCGAAGTTCTCGTTGATGTACTGGATGATCTCCGAGAGAGGGATCTTCTCTTCCGGCAGGGGATGCAGGGGTTTCTCATCGGGCTTTTTCAGAGTCCCGTCAGCGTTGATCATGACTCTTCCGCTGCTGGTCTCCTGAATCCGATACGAGTCCATATCTATGTTCTCTATCACATCGACCGGGAGGCGTTCGTTCTCCTTTGGAAGAGCCTTCTGGAGGTAACGGGCGAACTGGTAGTATTTTTCAAGCGCTACGTCCTGGAAGGTGATGATCTGCGAGAGGAAGGCGTAGAGGTTGACGAACTGCCGCAGCGTCTTTTTGAACGCCTCGCGGTCTTCCTTCTCAAGGTGCGTGTAGTTCTCTGCAACCGGCCGGATGATGGTATGGAGCGTCTCCTGCCTGCCCTTTTCCGCGAAGTACTCGTTGCCGAATGTTTCCACGTCGTCTGCGGTGTATATGGCGGTCTGGTCGAGTTGATACTGGAGGTCGTAGAGCCTGTTCGGGTCGGTCGGCTCCTGAAGGAGGGTCTTTTCGTAGTAAGGCGCAAAGGCTTTCTCGATCTCCTGGGCGTCGTTTGCGAAGTCGAGCACCATGGTTTCGCTCTTCTGCGGGTGGATCCGGTTTAACCGGGAGAGCGTCTGGACGGCGGCGACGCCGGAGAGTTTCTTGTCCACGTACATCGTGTGGAGCAGCGGCTGATCAAAGCCGGTCTGATACTTGTTTGCGACGACGAGAAGCCGGTTCTCCGGTCTCTTGAATTCTTCCGCCGTCTGCCGGTCTGAAAACCCGTTCATGCCGCCTTCGGTGAACTTCTCCTGGAGGTCGGGGTCCGGCACCTCACCGGAGAACGCGACGAGGGCGTTGAAGGGGAGGCGGTTTTCGCGGATGAGCCGGTCGAGGGTCCGCTTGTATCGGACGGCATGGAGCCGGGAGCGGGTGACGATCATGGCTTTGGCCTGCCCGCCTATCCGGTGCATCACCTCGTTTGAGAAGTGGTCGAGGATGATCTCGCACTTTTTGTTGATGGCGTGCTCGTGGAGATCCACGTAGGATCGGAGGAGGGCGGTCGCCTTCCTCCTGGGGTACATGGGGTCGCCCTCGATCTTCTTGAGCAGGTTGAAGTAGACCTTGAAGGTGGTGTAGTTTTCGAGGATGTCGAGGATGAAATTCTCTGCGATCGCCTGGTGCATGGAGTAGAGGTGGAAGGCTTCAAACTCGCCCATGCGGTTCTTCTGCCCGAAGAGTTCGAGTGTCTTCTGTTTCGGGGTGGCGGTGAAGGCAAAGAAAGAGACGTTCTTCGGGCGCTGAGTGGTTTTGAGGTACTGTTCGATCTGGTTGTTGATCAGGTCTTCGTCGTCGATCTCGGGTTCTTCGTGGTACTCGGCCTCTTCGAGAGTTTTCGGGGAGAGGACTTCGCGGACGCTGCGTGCGCTCGCGCCGGTCTGGGATGAGTGGGCTTCATCGATGATGACGGCAAACCGGTTCCCGGGGCGTTTTGCGATCTCGTGTATCGCGTGCGGGAAGGTCTGGACGGTGACGACGATGATGTCTTTATTCTCGCTCAATGCTTCGGAGAGCCCTTTTGCTTTCCTGCCGGAGATGGTGGAGACGACGCCTTTGACCTGCTCGAACTGGCGGATAGTCTCCTGGAGCTGCTGGTCGAGGATCCTTCTATCGGTGATGACGATGATCGAGTCGAAGAGCCGCCGGTCATCGCCGTCGTAGAGGGTGGCCAGGTAGTAGGCGAGCCACCCGATGGTGTTGCTTTTGCCGCTCCCGGCGCTGTGTTGGATGAGGTAACTCTCTCCGGTGGGGTGTGAGCGGGCGTGGAGGATGAGGCGGCGGACGGCGTTGAGCTGGTGGTAGCGGGGGAAGAGGAGTTTTTTACCCGCTTTTCTGCCGTCTTCGTCCCGCTCATCGACTTCGCGGATGAAGTGTTCCAGGATGTCAAGCACGCTTTCGGTGTTCCAGACCTCTTCCCAGAGGTAGGCGGTGTCGTAGCCGTTTGGGTTGTTCGGGTTCCTCTCCGGGTGGTCGGGGTCGGTAGGGTCGCCGCGGTTGAACGGGAGGAAGGCGGTCTTTTCGCCCGAAAGGCGGGTGGTCATGCAGGCGAGGTTGGGGTCGACGGCGAAGTGGGCGAGACACCGCCTGTGCGCAAAGAGCGGTTCTCTTGGGTCGCGGTCTTTTCGGTACTGCCGGATTGCGTGCTCGACCGTCTGGCCGGTGAGCGGATCCTTGAGTTCGGCGGTGAATATGGGGATGCCGTTTGCGAATATGGCGATGTCGAGGGATTGCTTTGTCCGGGCGGAGAAGTGGAGCTGGCGGATGACCGAGAAGATGTTTTGCCGGTAGAGGTTTTGGTGCGTCTCGTTGAGGCCGGAGTTGGGCTTGAAGTAGGCGAGGTGGAAAGTGCAGCCGAGGTCGCGGATGCCGCGTTTGAGGACATCGATGGTTCCCCGCTTCTCGATCTCGGACTTAACGCGGGCGAGGAACGCCCGGCGGGTCTCGGCACCCCGCTGCTGCTTGAGTTTCTCCCACTCGGCGGCCTGGGTGGCGTAGATGAAGCCGCAGAGGTCGGCGGGGATGAGGCAGAGGTCGCGGTCGTAGTCGGCGCTCGCACGGAGGCGGTAGCGGGTGCCGGGGTTGACGAAGGGGTTCTCTTCGTCGAGGGTCGGCGGGAGTTCGCCGGTGAGGGTCTTTACGATCGTCTCTTCAAAGTCCGCTTCGGTGATTGTCGCGACCATCTGAGTGCCTCCTCTCCGGCATCCCGGGGGCGCGGGAGCCGGTTGTATGGTTGATAATGGTAACTGGGCGATGAGGAGACATCAATTTATTGATCGGGCTTTTTGCCAGTGGCTGAATGGGGGCATCGGGGGTCTGCGGGAGGAAGAAAGGTCAGGGGGCCGCCGGCGCCTCCCCCCGGACATCGATCTTGCCGGTGACGGCGGCGGAGATGAGGGCGGTGCGGTATTCGCGGAGTTTTGATACCGATTCGCTGGTGTTTGATAGCATTTCATCTATCTGGCCGATCCTGACTGAAACTTTCTCCATTATGGCTTTCTGCTCCTCAAGAGAGGGTAATACAACAGGTATACGAGAAAGGATACTCGTATTCAGATTGTCCATCGTCGATCCGACCGATTCAATAAGGAGATGGCCTTTAACACCCTGAGTGCTGAGGTATGCCATCACAAACTCAGGATGTGCACTCTTGTTAAGGCGAATCCGTATGCTCCCTGTGCCACACAGCCAGCCCTCTGTTTCCCTGGTTATGCAGGCGCATCGCCCCATGTCCCCTCTTCTTGCAAAGATAATGTCCCCCGCAGTAAGCCGGTGACGAATGAGCCTCTTCAGTTTATTATCGTCGATAGTGCATTTTGAGTCCGGAACGATAGTTCCATCCTGAATGTTAGAGGGATTAATTACCGGGATCCCATCTTCGATGTAATCAGAAGAATGTAACTGGCTGCCAAACGGTCCCGTTTGAAGCGACTCTGAGATCAATCCCAACCTGCTGATCTCCCACCCCGCCGGCACCTCCCCGATCCACTCCACCCCCGAATCCCTCATCTCCGCATCCGGGTCAAGCCCCTTCGTCACGGCGTGGCTGATGACGGCCTGGCGCTTCTCCTCAAGGAGTTCGATGAAGCGCTGCTTCTTTGCAATGAGGGCGTCGATCCGGGCGGTCTCGCGGTCGAGGAAGGCGGCGATGGTGCTTTGATCCTGCAATGAGATATTGGGAATTAGCAAATTTCCGATAAAACCCCAGTTTGCTCTTGGCATCTTCGTTCCATACGTCGAAGAATTGACGGTTTTAATAAACTCAGAATTGAGCAAATAGTAAAATAAATAGTCCTGACTCACCAGTTTTGGCCTGAGGACAAGTATTTCTGTGGAACACATCCCGTCTACCGTGGCTTTATGCACCTTTGCTAAATACGGCCTCAACTTTCCAAAGAGCACATCACCCGGTTCAAAAGATCCAGACTGTCCTTCTGGATCAAGTGTATCTTCGCCAACAATCAACCGTCCCGTCCACGATTCGATATTTTCAAGGCCGATATAATTACTGTTAGAGTTTTGATCGGTTGCCCTTTGGGTAACCATCCTCATGGCCTGTTTCAATCGGATAAGTTCCCACCCCGCCGGCACCTCCCCGAGCCACTCCACCCCGGAGTCCTTATACGCCGGATACCGCTTCCACGCCCGCACCTTCCCCGGATCGATCGCGAACCCGACGCCGTCCTTTGCGCTCATACCGCCACCCCCGCTCCGCGATACAGGGGCCCGGCGGCCGGTCGGGTCCGATCGTTGTGCGTCGCCCATGTCGCACTACCCATTTTGTGCGACACAAAAGTGCATTCCGCGTCGCACAAAGTTTTTTGTGGGTCATAGGTGTCGCACAAATTCCGTTGTGGGTCACGAGCGTCCCACAACCACCTCCGGGGCATGGTTTGTGTATATCGGATGGGGGTTTTGATATACACAAAACTGTTTGCAGATATCAGGGTATTCACAACCGGTCCCCCTCGGTGATGGCAAGCAGGCGCGGGAAGGCATAGGTCGCAGCACGCCGCCCCCCGCCCTCCTCAAGGACGGCGATGGTCCCCTGTTCACGGAGCTGCTGGAGGATCCGCTCCGCAGCTCTGCGTGGTATCGCTGCCTGCTCGTAAAATTCGGCCGAACTGAAGACCGGCGTCTTAAAGAGCGCATCGATCGCGGCGATCGCGTACTGCGACCGGGTCACCTCCGGCACCGTCCGCTTCATCTCGTCGTAGAGGTCGAGGATCGCCGTTGCTTTCCGGCCGTTTGTCCCCGCCTGCTCCTCGATAGCGTGGAGGAAGAACGTTATCCAGCCGTTCCAGTCCCCGTCCCGCGATACCGCGAGCAGCCGCTCGTAGTAGACCGGCCGGTTCCGCTCAAGGTAGGCGCTGATGTAGAACATCGGGCTTGCAATCAGCCCCTTCTCATAGAGGATCAGCGGGACTAACATCCGCCCTATACGCCCATTGCCGTCACAGAACGGGTGTATGATCTCAAACTGCGCCTTCAGGATGGAGAGCTGGACGAGAACGTCCAACTCATCGCCCTGAAGGTAGGCCTCAAAGTCCGCAAGCGCCGCGGGCAGATCCCCGGGCGCCGGCGGGATATAGATCGCATGCTCGATCCGGGCATCCCGGCCGATGAAGTTCTGAATCGTGCGGACGCATCCCGGCTCCCGATCCATGCCCCGGCTGCCGGAGAGAAGGATCCGGTGCAGGTCGCAGACGAGTGCCAGATCCAGCCGCCGGGCCTTCAGGGCTTCCACTGCAGCGTTGAGCGCTTCGCGGTAGTTGATGATCTCCTGGATGTCGGCCAGAGCCGCACCACCGATCGGCTCCTTTGGGTTTGCCTCAAACCGCAGGACATCCTCAAGCGACGCCTGCGTCCCCTCGATCCGTGACGAGAGCACCGCCTCCTCTGTCAGGAGCGGGGAGAGGAGGAGCCGTGGGTTCGGTATCGCCTGGAGGACGCCGTCATATCTGGCAAGAGCGCGGTTTGCCGACGCTATCTGTGGTACGTGGCTCTCCCAGTCGATGCCGGCCGGGGGCAGAGGTTCCGGGACATAGGGCCGGAACGTCATACTGTCCCGGCCCCTCTGTTATCTACTGTTGTCATTCTTCATCCTCCTCAAGGTCGATGAGGTCATAATTCGTCCGCAACACCCCGATATCGTGCTCGATATATAGACTCACCATCTGCTTGCCGCTCATCAGGGCGATAGGCGTCTTGCAGTCGATAAGATCCTCATAGATATTCTTCGGATCGTCAAGGAGTCGCCTGAAATCGTATCTCGATGTATTGTAGAAGGTGTAGCCCGACTCATGTTTGAGGATGCCGTCCGGATTCTGGATATCGTCTTTCAGCCCGGCGTATACCTTCAGCACGTTCTCCCTGGTCGGCGCGAGGTCGATACGGGCGAGGACCGTGAACGGCAGGATCACGTCGGGGTATATAGAGTGTTTGAGATCATCACAAAGAACATCATCCAAAACATTCCCTATGAAGCCGGCGACGTGCTGAGAATTATCCATGCAGCTAAGAGATGGCCGGAAAAGATATTAACCCTGATTGTTTGTGGTTGTAGCGCTCATCTCCCCGGATACCGCCGGCCAGGCCCGGCGCCGGCGAACCCCTGCAAACCCCCTGCCCCCGCTCCATGCCGGCGGTGATAGACTCCCCCTCCCCTCGATCAGGCTCCCGCCATGCAGTAGCGTTCCGGGGGATCAACCGGTATGACCGGAAGGATCGTTCTGGCAACCTTCTCCCGCGTGAGCGTTCATGACCGCCTGATGGCTGCAGTCACCGCCGGCATGGAGCGGGTGCCCGGTTTTCAGGATCGCGCCAGCTTCTTCATCGCTATGTCCGGGGAGGGGGCGGGGCGAGGAGGGCGACATACGCCCTATCGGTCATGCAAACCAGTATACCTTTATGTACTCCGTGGACATATACTCAACAAATGATGACGAAAAATCAACATACGTTGAAATATATTCAACAGAAGATCTCCGATCGGCAGCTCCCCAATGAAGAGATATCGGGGGCAGACGGGAACACCCCGCCCGACGACATCAATCCCTGGGACTTTCTTGACGCATACGGATCGCTCTTCCGGAGATCATCGTTGATCCTCCTCGTCCTGCTCGGGAGGGACTATACGAGGAAGTTTCACGTCCGGGAGATCTCACGGATAGTGCACCGCGATGTCTCGCTCATCAGCAAAAATCTCAAGGATCTCGAAGCGGTGAATCTGGTCACCCGCGAAGATGTGGGAAACCTCGCCCTCTACCAGGCAAACATGGAGAGCATCCTCCTGCGGCAGATGAAGGTCTGGTTCACGCTCCTTGAGTTGCAGACCCTCATCCGGGATCTGCGGGGTATGACGACGAACGTTATCCTCTACGGAAGTTGTGCGCGAGGAGAGGATACATCCGCGAGCGATATCGACCTCTATATCGAGGCCTTCGATAAAGAACCTATATCGAAGATCTTACATATGCACCAGAACACCCTTGCGCGTGACTTCTCCCCGATCATCAACACGCCGGACGAAACCTACCAATTAAAGGCCGGGGACGCCCAATTCTTCGATAGTATACGGCAGGGTATTGTTCTTATCGGGTGAGCGATGTCGTACAAGTTCCAGGATTGTTTGAGTCGCCGAGGTGTGGTCAAACGGCCCGCGAGCAGGGGGATGGTCGAGAGGGAGCTTGCTGAAGCAAAGGGAGATCTCGACTCGGCGAAGAAGTCGCTCCTTGAGTCCGACTTCAAGTGGACCATAATCAAGGCATACTACTCCATGTTCCATTTCTGCAAATCACTGCTCTTCAGCGCCGGCTACGTCGAGAAGAGTCATGAATGCCTCATAACCGCCATCGAGGAGTTGTTCACCGACAGAGGGGTGCTGCCTTCCGCAATCACATCCGACCTCCGGAGAGCGAAGATTGCACGGGAAGCCGCTGATTATGGTCTGACGTATGGTGAGGCCTCTGCAGGTGGAACCGTGCAGGATGCAGAGCGAATCTTTGAGATCATCTCCAGTTATCTCGTAAAACAGGGTTTTGAGGCGCCCCCCCTGTAATCCGGGGAGAGATGTCCGGTGGAGGGCGATGATAACACCCGATTTGGGTACAGGTACCCCCATCGTCTCCACGAGGCCGACATACGCGTTCTCACGGCACGGCCTTCCCCCGGTATCGCCATCGCTGCCTCTGCCCCGGGAGGGGGCGGGGATGCCGATACACGCGATCCCCGCTATGCCTACCTCGCCCCGGCCTGCCGGGCCACGCCCCGGGCAGCCGCCGCGATCTCCTCGGGGTCGCCCAGGTAGTAGTGCCTGATGGCCTTCAGGTTCTCATCCAGTTCGTATACGAGGGGATAGCCGGTGGGGATGTTGAGGTCCGCGATCTCGTCATCCGGGACCCCATCCAGATACTTGATCAACGCCCGGAGGCTGTTCCCGTGGGCGGCGATGAGGGCGGGCCTGCCCTTCCGGAGTTCCGCCGCTATATGGCTCTCCCAGCAGGGGAGCACCCGGTCGAGGGTGTCGTGCAGGGACTCGGTCGCCGGGAGGGTCGCCGGGTCGAGGCCGGCATAGCGGGGATCGAACCGGGGGTGCCGGGGATCGTCCCACGCAAGTGGCGGCGGCCGGACATCGTATGCCCGGCGCCAGAGGTGAACCTGATCGGCGCCGTACTTCTTTGCGGTCTCCTGCTTATCCAGGCCCTGCAGGGCGCCGTAACTCTTCTCGTTCAGCCGCCACGACCGGTACACGGGAACGTACATGAGGTCGAGGTCGTCCATGACTATCCAGAGCGTCCGGATCGCCCGCTTCAGGACCGACGTGTAGGCGGTGCCAAACGTATACCCACCTTCTTTGAGGAGTTCCGCCGCCCGGTGGGCCTCATCCATGCCCCGGGAAGAGAGATCTACGTCGGTCCAGCCCGTGAACCGCCCTTCCTTGTTCCATGTGCTCTCGCCGTGCCGTAACAGGATCAGTTTTATCGTCATACTCATCTCCCGCACCGGTATAT
This sequence comes from uncultured Methanoculleus sp., assembly GCA_964413225.1. Lineage (GTDB taxonomy): Archaea > Halobacteriota > Methanomicrobia > Methanomicrobiales > Methanoculleaceae > Methanoculleus. The sequence continues at coordinate 13,952 of CAYPRO010000036.1, forward strand.
CTCCCGCCCGGGATAAATACCGTGTATACCCAGAAGCCACCTGCCGGGAGCAGCCGGAGTACCGCAAAGCCGGCGGAGGAGATCGTAGACCGCCTATCGGGTTGTCGGATAACTCCGATCCTGATAGTCCGTATAATCATCGGATTTCAAAAACCGGCCCCGGATAGGTTCGATATTCTTCGTAGTTTACCATTCATTTATCACCATTCCCGCCTATATTGTGGTGTATGGCACCGAACAGAAGAAGGAACAGAAACTACATCCTCGCGACGGCGGCGCTCTTTATCGTCGTTGTGGCGGCAATCGTCGCCGCAGGATGCACGGCGGGCACGTCGACTCCCGGTACAGCCGCCGGGTTCACCGGAGTCCCCTGGTTGCTCGACTCCTACCTCGACGGGAACGGCACGCTCGTCCCGGTCCTGCCGGGAACGGAGATCACCGCCCGGTTCGGCGACGACGGCAAGATCGCGGGCCTGGCCGGGTGCAACCAGTACGGCGGCGACTACCATCTGAACGGCACGGCTCTCTCGTTCTCCACGCTCTCTCAGACCCTGAAATTCTGCGAAGAGCCCGGGGGCATCATGGAGCAGGAAGCACGGTTCATGGAACTCCTGGGCTCGGCGGCGGGCTTGCAGGTCGAGAACGACCGGCTCCTCATCACCGATGCCGCCGGCGCCACGACGCTCGTCTTCACAAAGGAGACGTCGGCAACCCTTGCCGGGACATCCTGGACTCTTGTAGACCTCGTCGGTGAGGGCGGCGCCATGATCCCGGTCGAGAGCGCTACAACGGTCACGGCGGTCTTTGGCGGCGATGGCAGGATGACCGGGAACGCCGGCTGCAACAGCTACGGCGCAGACTACATCGCAGATAGTGCAAACCTCACCGTAGGGTCTGTCTTCAGGACCGCTATGTACTGCATGGACCCGCCCGGGGTTATGGGCCAGGAAGAGCGCTACATCGGCCACCTTGCAAACGTCACCTCTTATCGGGTAGAGGGCGGCCGGCTGATCTTTGCGGATGCAAACGGCACCGATATACTGGCCTTTGAGAAGACCTTACAAAAACCCGATCTCCCGTTTGTCGGGACAAACTGGATGCTTGACAGTTACAGCACCGGCAAAGACTCAGTCTCCTCGGTGATCGCCGGCACGACGGTCACCGCGACCTTCAGCCCGGACAAAAAGATCACCGGGAACGCCGGCTGCAACCACTACGGCGGTTCATACACCCTCGATGGCGCGAACCTCTCCGTCTCGGAGCTCTTCAGCACCCTTATGTACTGTAGCGAGCCTGGCGTTATGGAGCAGGAGGGCCTCTACATCGGTCACCTCGCAAACGTCACCTCTTACCGGGTGGAGGGCGATCGGCTGACCCTGACGGATGCGGCTGGCACCCCTCTGCTCTCCTTTGTGCATGCAAAGGCGACCCCGCCGGCGCCGCTTGTCGGGACAGACTGGTTGCTTGACAGTTACAACACCGGCAAAGACTCAGCCTCCTCGGTGATCGCCGGCACGACGGTCACCGCGACCTTCAGCCCGGACAAAAAGATCGCAGGATCGGCCGGCTGCAACCACTACGGAGCCGGCTATGCGCTCAACGGCACGAACCTCACGGTATCGCCGCCGGTGAGCACGAAGATGTACTGCGGCGAGCCTGGCATAATGGATCAGGAGACCCGGTATCTCACCCTCCTTGAGTCTGTGGCTGGCTACAGCATAAATGGTGACCGGCTCGACCTCCTCGATGAGGCTGGAAAGACCATCCTCTCATACCGGGCATGAGGCATGGCAGCGGGCGGCGAACGCCGCCCTCTCCGCCCCGCGTAGAAAATGAGGGCAATTGATATTATCTCAATGCAAATCGATTACTTTTTCTTCTTTTATCCCTCATGTCTACCCGCGATAATATGGGAGAGAGGCTCCACATACCCGCGAAGGTTGCGTTCCTGATCATCGTCGCGACATGCCTCGTCTCGGCCGGCTACCCCGGCGGGATGGGTTCCCCACCTGACGATGCCGGCCGGGCCACAGAGCCGCCGGCGGGGACGGCGTGGCGCCTGGTCGGGTACTGCGCTGATAACGGCTCTGTCATAGCTCCCCTGCCCGGGGAGGAGCCCATCATCGTATTCGGCGACGATGCTGCGACCGCAATAAAGCCGGTCGCCACCGTGGACACACACCCTGCAGCGGGGCAGGAGAGCCGATACCGGGAACTCCTTGCCGCGGCCGCATCCTACCGCGTTGAATGTGATAGACTCGTCATATCAGGACCGTCGGGCAGAGATCTGCTCATATTCGTGCAGACCGGCGAGGCGTAGATTGTGACGGCTCGCTACGGCATCACAAACGATCCCGAACGTTACACCCCCGGGTACGACTGCCCCGCCTCCTGGTTCCCCGCCGGGAGGGAGTAGTGCAGCTGGGCAAAGACCCACGCGTGGCCGGTTCCCCGGAGCACCGCCGTCAACCGCCCGTTCAGGGTCTGCGGGGTGCCGCCGGAGACGATATGGTATACCATATCGGCCATGACCCACGCAACCGTTCCTTCGGCACCTATGTGCACATCGGAGAATTCAAGCCTGATCGCCTCCGCCTGCCCAAAATCTCGCTCGATATGCCGGCGGTAGGCCTCTCTCCCGATCGCCTTCTCGTCAGGACCGGTCCCGAATGCCCGGAGACCCGGATCGACGAGCGCCACCACGCCATCGACATCCTTCTCTGCTGTCGCCTCCGCCATCCGCCGGAGGACCGCCATGATCTGGTTCTGCGTCTGTTCGCTGACAGGCATAAAGAGTGATCCTTCCCGATTCGATATCTCCTTTCCGAAAGTGCATACGGCGCCGGATCGATAACGAAAAGGCCGAGCTCCGCGACCGCCGGCGGTGCTCCGGGGGATAGACTGCTCACGTATATGCCAAAGCAGATCTTTTCGCGTAACCCTCAGGCGGTATGTGCGGCCGCCGGGCCGGGGAGGCGCCCTTGAAACTCCGGCGACCTGGCGACCCGGATGAGGCATGCGACGCCCTCATCCGCAGAAAGATCCTCACGGATAAGGAGGTCGTGCGTCTCATAGCCGAGCGGAATGAACCGGAGCCCCGCCTCCCGCGCCGTGGCCGCCGGGCAGACGCCTGCATCGGCAAACCCGTTCCTTATGGCCGCGACGACTGCTGCAGGGGTCTTTGCCTCATGCCCGGCTGTCATGCCGGCACCCTCCAGCCATGCATCGAGGAGGAACCGCGCCGCCGTACCCTTCGGGTGGTTGACGAACCGGATCGACGCCGGGGAATCTACATCGCCGGCAAAGGCAAGCCCGAGTTCCGTCCGGGCCACCTGCACCCGGAGAACCTCCGTATCGGGCAGGTACCGGAGCACCTGGCTCTCCCATGCCGCCTCCGCAAGAGAGACCGACGCAGCATGGCAGGTCTTTGCCCGGAGAGCAAGCACCGCTCCAACCGTCGAGGCCCTGCAGCAGTGGAAGAGATAGCCGGCATCCGCAAGGCAGTTGCCGAGCTCGGAGACTGCGGGGTCGCGCACGCCGACACATATGAGCGTGCGGGCGATTGTTGCCGAAGGAACGGTGAGCCGGACCCGCACCTCCTCTCCCGCCTCGATACCCTCGCGAACGGCCGGGATATGGATGTAGCCGTTTGCCCGGACCACCGCCATCTGTATGCCGCCCCCCCGGGGGTGCGGTGTCGCAAAACAGGTGCCGCCCACCCGCCCGACCGAGACCGGGACGAACTCGTCAAACCCGAGATCGGACGCAAGCCTCCTCGATAGCCGGACACACAGTTCCTCCCCCGAGAGCGCCGGAAGCCCCCACCAGGCAAGGAGAGCGCTCGCAACCTCTCTGAGGATGGTCTGCGCGGCGACCGGATAGCCCGGCATGCCGAGGACCGGTTTACCGCCGACGTTTGCGAGCAGCACAGATTTTCCCGGCCGGAGAGCGATGCCGTGGAGGACGATCTCACCGAGAGTGCCGACGACATCTCGGGAGAAGTCCCGTGAGCCGGCCGACGAGCCCGCAGAGAGTATGACGATATCGTTCTCGGCGACCGCCGTCTCCAGAGCGCCCCGGATCAGGTCGGGGTCGTCGGGGACGATTCCGTAGCGATGGCATGTCGCTCCCATACGGGTGAGGTAGGCCTCCGCCATGAGGGTGTTCGTCTCTATAGTCTGGCCGGGTGCGGGCGCCGTGCCGGGCAGGACGAGATCGCTCCCCGTCGGTACGATCCCGATACGAACCGACCGGACGGCTACCCTGTTTATGCCGTATGTCGCGAGAGCGCCGAGATCGAACGGCCTGACCCGGTGGCCTTTCGGGAGGACAAGTTCGCCGGCGCGGATATCCTCGCCGGCATGCCGGACGTTCTGCCAGGGTGCGGCGGACTTCCTTATCCAGGGCTTACCGTCGTCGTCCCAGGTATCCTCGACCATGATGACGGCATCAAACGAGGGGGGAAGCATCTCGCCGGTGTTGATGCAGGCATACTCAAGAAGCGGCAGAGGCCTCTGGTCCTGCGCTCCCGGTGTATCCCGGCTCTTCACCGCGTAGCCGTCGAACTTCGCTATATCAGTCGAGGGGACGGAGTACTCCGCATACAGGGGTTTTGCCGTCACCCTGCCGACGGCAAGGCGCAGCGGCACGGTCTCGACATGATCCGGCGGGGGAAACGCCCGCCGCATGGCCGCGAGCGCCGCCGGAAGCGGTGTAAGGTTCAAGTATCGGCGTGGCATACTCATGACTCCTTTATGGTATGGCGGGCGAGAAACTCTCGCCCATATGGTATAATCAATCGCGCCTGGCACGGACCTCACAGTCGAAGAGCGACTCCTCGCGCGCTGCAAGGATGGCCTCGACATCTGCCGGGGCATCCCGAAGGTGGAAGGTCACCTCCACCCCCGGCCCAAAAAACGCGCAGTCTTCCCCGCCCGGATGCCTCAGCCGGCGGTTTCCCGGGCGCGCACCCGTAATGCCTATAAGGGCGTCGGCGATGTGAGGGTCAGGGCCGGGCGCGACCGACACCTGCGGCGCCGCAAGATCGCACCCGAGTATGCGCACCGCCGCCTCCGCCATCCGCACCGCGACCGCCACGCCCCTGCAAAGGTCTCCGTGGTAGTTCAACGCCTCGCGGATGAGGCTCTCGCGGTATCCGGAGGGTCCCATCATCCGGATCTTCTCCGTCCGGTCGTGACCTGTCGCGGAGAATATGCAGTCCCACCCCCTCTGGTAGGGCTTGATATCGATCACCGGCGTCCCGTCGACCAGATCGACGTTTGCAAGGTCAAGGATTCGCCCTTCCCGGAGATCATGCAACCGCACCATCGATACCGAGAGAGGGTTCGGGCGCACCGGAGACCGGAGGGAAAAGACCCCCCTCTCCGGGAGGTCATCCGAGACCTTCCGGGCCACGGCCTTTAAGATGCTCCGATCCGCCTCATGGAGCCAGCATATCAGGATCAGATGCGAGTTCTCCGCTATGCCCTCCAGCGCCGCCACGTACTCGGGGAAGACCTCGATCTCGGCGTCGATGCCCTGGACCGGCATATCGTTCCGGGAGCGGATGCTGGAATGCACGATCCCGATGGGGAAGATCTCCATGGTGTATTGCGATGGTGGACTTTTATCCCTATAAACTGTCTCTTCGGGTGATATTCTCCCTTTCAGCAGGCGGTCTTCTCGTAGTAGGACTGGGACCGACAGTCGGCACAGGCTCCGTCGACGAGCAGGTTATTTGGGACCATCTCGCCGCATATGGAGCAGACAGCCGATCTCCATGGCCATTTCTTGGGTACTTTCACCCGTACGCGTTCATACGAGAGGATATCGCGCCCGGCATCGATGAGCTCGTCGATCAGAGCGGAGCCCCTTGTTCGCGGGTCAAAACACGGGTCTTTGGTGTACCACAGGGCAAACGTCGGATACCGCCCGATCTTCTCACCGTCGACGTAGACCCGGATCCCATCCACCAGCGGGGTCTCTGCCGGCCTGTTCATGGTGATGGCGAACTTCCCGATCGGGATCACCCTGAGGCGATGGTTGCCGGTTGTGCAGTGGGCGATCACCTGAAGGGCGTCGGGCAGGCATTTTGTCGTCTCGCAGACGGCGTATATCTTCTCATCCCCGGGAGGGTTGAGGAGTTCCAGGGCGTAATCCACCATGAAGACCCCGACAAGGAGCCCGGGGGCTGCGAACGTATGAAAATCGATGCATTGCCGGAAGTGCTCGATCATCTCCGGGGAGGAGCCTTTAGACCTGAGCCTGGCCTCTATATCGTTCCATGTATGGTTCAGTCTCGGTTGCACAGAAGAGTATTAGGTCAAGGTTGATTGTAAACATTTTGGATCGTTAAATTAAATTTAGTTTACATCTGAAAGGTATAAGCGGAGTATGGTGAATCAAATCGCATCTAATCGGTATATCAGCGGTATGAGCCGCCGTATCCCGAATAACCTGTCCGGCTCCGAATATGAATCAAGTATACACGATCATATATCCTGAAATGTTAAAAGGGTAAGTTTAAATTTATATGTTACTTATTAAAGTAAAACTACTCTGTGTGCATGTCTGCCCTGTCTGACATGCGTGATAACCGACGTTGAATGCAACAATCGGGAGAATGTGAATGACAGAAACCAATGGAAAGTTAAAGTACGTTCCCACGACCTGCCCCTACTGCGGTGTAGGGTGCAGCCTTAACCTTGTGGTGAACGACGGCAAGCTTGTAGGGGTAGAACCCAACAAGAGAAGCCCGATCAACGAAGGAAAGCTCTGCCCCAAGGGAGCAACCTGCTGGGAGTTCGTCCAGAGCCCCGACCGGCTGACAAAGCCTCTCATCAAGAAGAACGGCAAGTTCGAGGAAGCATCCTGGGACGAAGCCTATGATCTCATCGCGAAGAAATTCACGGAGATCAACGCCAAGTACGGGCCGAAAGCACTCGGGTTCCAGGTCTCGTGCCGGACTCCGAACGAAGAGTGCTACATCATGCAGAAGCTCGCGCGGGTGGCCTTCAAGACCAACAACATCGACAACTGCGCGCGCATCTGCCACGGGCCATCGGTCGCGGGGCTCTCGCTCTCGTTTGGTTCCGGGGCCGCGACGAACCCCTTCGAGGACGTCCTGAACGCCGACGTCATCTTCATGATCGGCGCTAACAGCCTTGAAGCGCACCCGCTTGCGGGCCGCCGCGTTCTCCAGGCAAAGAAGGCCGGGAAGACCATCATCGTCTGCGACCCGCGCTTTACGCCCACGGCGCGCCT
>CAYPRO010000037.1:0-6951 GCA_964413225.1 uncultured Methanoculleus sp.
CCGCCCGAGAGGCTGCCGGCGCTCCGCGAGAGGGTCAGGTAGCCGACGCCGACCTGCTCCAGGAACTCAAGCCTTGCGACGATCTCCTTTAAGACCTGCTTTGCTATCTCATACTCGCTCCCGGTGAGTTCGAGGGTCCGGAAGAACAAAAGCGCTCCCGTGACAGGGAGATCGGTCACATCGACAATGGACTTCTCGCCCACTTTCACGGCAAGCACCTTCTCTTTGAGCCGTTTGCCTCCGCACTTCGGGCAGGGGAGGATCCTCATGAACTTCTCAAGTTCCTGGCGGCGGTACTCCGACTCCGTCTGGTGGTAGAGCCGTTCGGCCTGGGGCGCAAGCCCCTCCCATGCCCCGGAGCGCGACCACGCATCCCCGTTCCTCGTCTGTATCGAGAGGTAGAGGGGCTCGGGCGATCCGAACATAAGGGCGTTGTACTGCCGGTCGGTCAGGTCTTTGATCGGTGTCAGGACCGAAAACCCAAAGTGTTTTGCGACGGCGCCGAGGTACTGGCTCCGGTAGCCGTCGAGGAAGTTTCGGTAGAGCGCGACGGCGCCGTCGGCGATACACTTGTTCTTATCCGGTATGATCAGGCCGGGATCGAACTCCATCCTTATACCAAGGCCGTTGCACTCTTCGCAGGCGCCGAAGGGGCTGTTGAAGGAGAACATACGGGGCTGAAGCTCCTCAAACGCCATACCGCAGATCGGGCAGGCCATGAGCGATGAGCAGGTCTCCTCGCGTCCATCTTCATCGACGGCGACGACGAGCCCTTCGGATTTTGCAAGGGCGTTCTCGACGGCCTCGACGAGCCTTGAGCGATCGTCGACGGAGAGGCGATCGATGACCACGTCGATGTCGTGCTTCTGGTAGCGCTCGAGGGTGATATCCTCGTCGGTTCGGCGGATCTCGCCGTTGACCCTGATCCGGGTATAGCCTTCCCGGTCGAGATCTTTGAAGACCTGCTGGTAGGTTCCTTTCTTCTGCCGCACGATCGGGGCGAGGATGGTGACCGTCCCGACCATGACGGAGGCGATATGGTCGGCGATCTTCTCCGGCGACTGTGCCTCGATGGGGATATGGTGCTCGGGGCAGAACGGTATCCCCACCCGGGCGAAGAGGAGCCGGAGGTAGTCGTATATCTCCGTGACCGTGCCGACGGTGCTCCGGGGGTTCTTCGACGTCGTCTTCTGCTCGATGGATATGGCGGGCGAGAGTCCATCGATGCTGTCGACGTCCGGTTTCTTCATCAGACCGAGGAACTGCCGTGCATAGGCTGAGAGCGACTCCACGTAACGCCGCTGGCCTTCGGCGTATATGGTGTCGAAGGCCAGCGTGGATTTGCCCGATCCGGACACCCCGGTGAGGACGATGAGCCGGTCGCGCGGGAGTTCGACGGTGATATTGTTGAGGTTGTGCTCCCGCGCCCCCTTGATGGTGATCTTCTTCATTCTCCTGTCCTGATAACTTGATCTTCTGAGCTCATAGGCATTTGCGATCCAAAATTTTTAAATACTACCCGGGCGTTTCGCCCGCGACCGGGACCATCCCGGTGAGAGAACAGGTCTCCTTTCGCAGGGGCGGGGAGGACCCGCCCTGCGAGGAAAGATGACGTGAAGGGGCGGTGGCGGTTACCACGCCTCAGGGTATGCCATGTTGGTGTAGATGTCTTCGAGCCGGGCCTTGTGCCCCTTCTCCATGTTTGCGAGCTGGACAAAGACCGTCTGCTGCTCTGCATCCGCGGAGGCGGCGGCAAGCTGTGTGTACATCTGGGCTGCCTGGAGTTCTTTCTTGATGGCAAGGACCAGGCCGTCGAGCGGCTTCATATCGACCGAGAGCTCGGGCTCTTCGATGGAGTCGGTGATCTTGTAGTCCCTGGCCGCGACAAAGTGCATCTGATTTACATCGCGGAGCAGCAGACCCTGGAGGTACTCCCGGTGGCCCTTCTCGTCCTCGGCAAGGTCGAGGAAGAGCGTCTTCAGGTTTGCATCCTTCACCCTGTCGGCGACCGACCTGTAGAAGGTGTACGACTCTACTTCGCTGTCGATAGCGTTCGTGATGATCTTCTGGAAGTCTTCGGAGTTCATGGTTCATATCTCCTTTTTTCATTAAGGTCTCCGGCCCGGGGGCCGGCTGGATGATTGGTTCGTAATTATACGAACTAAACACACCATCGTGGGTGCAAATATTTACATCTTTCTCTTTTAACCCGGCTTCCGGCCGTATCCCTCCCCCATGGGCGGAAGGGGCGTCCAGGAAGCCTCCACGGCATCATTCCCTCTGTTCTGCCGGCGCGCTTCATGCAGCGACCCACGGCTTTCGCGCCCGGGCCGGGCCCTGATACCGGCACCAGGAAGGGTCAGGTTTTTGCAGTTCCCGGGCCAACGCTCTACCCTCAACGGGGAAGACTTTTTCATGCGGGAAAAGCGGATAGTGCCGGGTGCGGGCGCGCCCCGGCGGGTGGCCAGGATCGTGCAGGACCGGCACGGGAACGATATCGAGCTATTCGACCCGCCGTTCTACCGGAGGGAGTTCGAGGACGCCTACCGGTTCATCATCGACGACTACCGGGTGGCGCAAAGAGAGATCGCCCTCTTCCTCCCCTGCGCCGTGCGGAAACCCTACAGCCAGAGCCCGAGCCATAAACTCTTCCGGCGGATCATCGACGGCGTCCTCGCCCCGACCGACTACCATATCGTCATATTCGGCACCTGCGGGACCGTGCCTGCGGAGCTCGAGGGCATGTACCCCTACCGGAACTACCACTACATGCTCGGCAAGACCACGGACGAGCGGGTCCGGCGGGACTTCCACCGGATCGAGGTCTACCGGCTGAAGGGATATCTTGAGAAGACCCGCGACACCTACCGGCACCGGCTCGCCTACTGCATCGGGCCGTTTCGGAAGGCGATGGTCGAGGCCGCAGAGGAGACCGGAATCACCGTCGACCTCCTCCCCTCCGACCCGATGATCGAGCGGCTCTACGACATCGACTGCCCCTTCCCGGAGGGCAGCCTCTCGATGCAGGGCTACATCGACGAGTTCCGCGAGGGGCTCGCGGGGTTGGCGGGGGAGATACGCGCCGGGGAGACGACGGCTCCGGAAGGGTGCCCGGAGCGGCAGGGTCCGGCGAGGGCGTGAGAGGACTCGGAAAAGAGCACTTTTTTCGGAGGGACAGAACACCGAAAGTTTCTGATTGCCTGGGAACTTTGAATTGCGCCTGATCACCCCCCACCCCACCCGCGCTTCGCGCTCCTCCCCCGCGCCCCCAAGGGGGGCGGGGGCAGTGCGTGGCGATACCAGGGGAAATCGGTTGATGGGGCTACGTGGTAGTGGCAAGGCTGATCTGCAAAACAAAGACTGTTGTACGTAAAAGTCGTGGTTAAGTAGGAGACAGATCCTGTTCATCCGCGGTTCCGGGCACGGCTTCCGTGGGAGTATCGCCCCTGGGGGGGTGGGGCTGACGGGGAGGGGTCTCCCCCTCCCCTGTCTTGCGCAAAGATCCGAACACCTCATTACCCCACCCCTCCCGGCCTCCGGCCTCCTCACCCGCACCTTCGGTGCTCGAACTCTCGTCCTACAGACAGTCGTTCCCCACACCACGGGCCGGGGGCAGTGCATGGCGATAGCCCCACGTAAACCATCCACGCGATCTCGACTGGCGGAGGGTGCAAGTCACACCGGCCAAAACAGTGGTTGGGATGAGTTACAGGATAACCCAAACCCGTTTTCTCCCGAGTTGTCCCCGTGCAGTGGACCGTGGGAGTATCGCCATGGGGGTGGGGCTGACGGGGAGGGGGTGTGCCCCCTCCCCTGTCTCAAAACCAGACCCCCTCACTTCGGCTTATAATACCCCCACTTCTCGAGGGCTTCCCGGAGCGCCGCGGCCTTCTTTGCCTTCTCATCGAGGGTCTCGCCCTCCTGCCAGGCCTCTATAGCCTGCATGGTGGCCTCTGCGCCGGCCCGCGTACCTCTCGGGTGACCGTGGATGCCGCCGCTCACGAGGAGGACGAGTTCGCTGCCGTATATATCGAGGACATCCGGCACGAGCCCGGGGTGGAGTCCGCCCGATGAGACGGGGAAAGCGCTCTTGATGGCGCCCCAATCCTGATCGAGGGCCATGTGCTCCACGGCATTCGTATGCTTCTCCCGGAGCATATCCGCAAGGAGGGTCACCTCAGCCCGCGTCCCGACCAGTTTCCCGACGGCGGTCCCGGTGTGGAGCTGGGCAACACCGATGAGCCGCATGATCTTTGCCAGGAACTGCATCGTTATACCGTGCTTCTCGTCCCGGTCGAAGGCCGCGTGCATGGCGCGGTGGGCGTGGATAGCAATCCCGAGATCAGAGCAGTAGTCCCGGAGGGTCGCAACGGCGGCGGTCCCGGCCACGACGACATCGATCATGGCGTAGTTCCAACCGTAATCCGCAAGCATCTTTGCCCGTTTCTCCATTACTCCGGTTTCGGCCGTTATGTTTATGAGCGCGGACTTCACTTCGCCTGTCTCCTGCTCGGCCTTATCGCGCAGCCGGGACATGGCCCGGACGCGATCATCGAACCGGTTGAACGGCTGGGATGTCAGGTTCTCGTCGTCCTTCACAAGGTCAAACCCGCCCATCCAGGTCTCGTACCCAACTGCGGCATGCTCTTCTGCGGTGAACCCCACCTTCGGCTTCGGGACCGCCCCCGTGAGCGGTCTGCCCCGGACCTTCATCATATCCCGTATCCCCTCGATGCCGAAGTGCGGCCCTCTGAAGTGCCGGAGGTACCCGGCCGGGAGCGAGGCGTCGATCAGACGGAGGCGGTCGAGCGCCTTCATACCAAAGACGTTCCCGGCTATGCCGCTTAAGAGCTGAGGCGCATTCCCCTCTTCCCAGAGGGCGAGGGGATAGGCAATCTTTACATAGTTACCCTCGATATCAAACGCCTTCGCCTGGAGCTCCCGCATCCGGGGGGGCATGGTAAAGAGCGTCGTCCATGTCCCGGTCGAACTCTCCGATGCGATCCTTCCGACGGCCTCCTCGCGGCTGATCCCTTTGGCCGGCTCAAAGTAGTAGAGGGCTACGAGCTCATCGGGCCCCGGGGCGTAATCCGTATCGACAAACTCCTGGTACCAGTCAATCGCCATAAAATCTCCTCTTGAAGGAAGGGATGCCGGGGTAGAAAAACCTTCCATTCAGAGCAGGACAGAGGGGCTATAATGGCGTTCCCGCAGAGCCGCCAGGTTTATTCTCCCGGAGGCGATAGGCAAACCCGGAAATGACCTGTTGAGGATTCCCGACCGCTCTTTTACTGCGGTGCGGGGGGACCGCTCGAAGTCAGGACGAACGATGCCAGCGCATTGGTGCGCAACACCGTCCGCCGGATCGGTGGGCCCTGGCCTATCCGGTGGCTTCGGCGGATGAATGCCAGCCGGAACACCTTCCCGTCGCCCCCCTCTTCCATACGGGATCCGATTCCCGCGCCACGCCGATCGCTGGGGCCGATCGACGCCTTGTGGCCGTGGCCCCTATGACAGGCACGGGAAGGTTTGCCGATGCCGCCACCCGGAGCCTGCCTGACCTCCTGGGGGAGGGACTTATAGAGTATAGCCAGACGCCCGCGGCAATCTGCAGGTCGATGCCGCGATCCGAAACACTCTTCACTGGCCCCTCGATCCGCTCCCTGATCCACACAACGATGAAGGAGGGGGAGCGTCAGGATGCCGGGCGGTATGATGACCCGGACGGATCCGGCGCGATGGACAGGGTACGGGGTCTGGGATCGCCATATCGCGGAGGAGGAACGCTCCGGCAACGATGAGGGCGTTGAAGCGGCGCCAGACGTATGAGGCTTACGGGGGAAGGGGCCGAAGGTCGCTATCTGCCCGGCACCGTTACGGGTGCCCTATCCTCCGCCTGCGCCGAACCGACCCTGTACTGTCCCTGCGGTATGGCGATCTCGAACCGCGCGCCCTGGCCGGCCTCGCCGGTCTCCCGGATCGTTATACCGGTTATACCAAGGATCTCTCTGATCACGTATGCGGCGAGCATGGCCGCGAAGGTGATCACGATCGTGCTGGTGTTTCTTCTGTTCTGAGGGGGAGCGGCGCCACCATACCCCCGGGTGCCGGGAGAAGCCTCTCGGCCGTCCGGAAGATGTTCCCGGCTCAGAAACATTTTGTTTGCGGATGAGAAACACCATGAGGGAAACGGGGTTAAGCGAGCTTTTCAAGACCGAAGAACGGATACGCATCCTCCGATATATGGCAGGGCAGCGGACAGCAGCGGCGAGGACGGTTGTCGAAGCGGCCGGAACCTCAAAAACTCTTGTCTCGCGGTACCTGCACCTGCTCGTCTGCCCGTTTTCCTCGTAAATCTTGAATGGTATAACCTGCTCACACCTTTGCAAAGAAAGAGGCGGATGAAGTCAATGTAGTCGTGGCAGAAGAACAACAATCAATATTTTCGATAGACTTTACTCCGGTTTCCGACCTCGACCAGGGTGATTATCATTGTATTGCCCTCGATGGTGAGGATCGCTCGATACTGCCCAACACGAAAAGAGTACAGGGGATTGCGTGAGTGCCCCTTCATTTTTTTAACGTAAGATTTAGGGTGCGGTTCATCTGCCAGAGCATAGAGTTCGTCCTTAATTCGTTTGCTATCAGGTTCCGGGATTTCATTGAGGTCCCGCTCGGCACCCGCCGTGATGAGCAGGCGCCATATCATAGGCCCCGTTCCTGAACATACTCCTCGAAGGGACGAACTCTGCCGGCCCGTATGTCTTCAAAGGCTTCTTCAATTTTCTTCATGGACTCATCGGAGAGTGGTTCCGGATCATACGCCATGTCCAGGAGGCGGTTGAGTGTCTCGTCGTAGGTTTCCCGGGGGTGGAGTTTCACATCGTCCAGACGAGACTTGGTCTCGGGTTGGAGCTGGATCGTCGTTGCCATAGTACACCATAGCACATT
>CAYPRO010000037.1:6961-20253 GCA_964413225.1 uncultured Methanoculleus sp.
TTATGGAAGATAAGGGTTGTGTTGTACTCCGACTCTTCACGTGTAGCACCCAAAAAGCCTTAAAAATTCCGACCGGCCGCTCTCGGCAAACAACGTCTCGTATACCGATGCCCTCCCCACCCGGGAGGAAAGAGCACTGCTTGAGTTTGCAGACCTCCACGACTCCCGGGTGCGGGCGTGCATCCTTCTCACGAAAGACACGGAGAAGAGGGAGGGGACCGTCCGGTATATCCCGCTCTGGAAGTGGCTGCTCGGCGCTGCCTGACCTGCCCGGGATCGGCCTTTGCTCGTCCGGACATCCTGATCGCCATGTGGGGGTGAAGGGGCGGCGCGGGCAGTCCCCGGTCGAGAGGTTGGGGGATGACGCGGAACATCTTCCGTGCACGAAAATTCCGAACGAGAGTTTCCTGACAGGCAAATCTCCAATTTGCCGTGAAGCGGAGCCGCCCGCCTTTGATGCGAAGAAAAAAAGGATGCCCGATTTACCGCTTCCTGAGGATATACCATCCCGCCAGGACGGCGACGACCAGGACTCCGGCCGCAATGAGCGCCCACGGGATTTCGCCCCCCGTGGGCTGCTCCGAACCGGGTCCGGGCGGGGTTTTGCCGGGCGCGGTGCCGGTGGTCGCTTCCGCCGGGGTTGCGGCGGCCCACGTCAGGGCAAAGAGGCTGAAGTGCGAGACCTGCGCCGTCACGGTTCGGGTTGCCGCATCAACAGTTGCGGGGACTTCCTGCCATTCACCGGTCCCGGGGTTGTACCACATCACTTTCGGCGTGGCACCACCGATCTTCGCCCACTCCTCCTCGGAGAGGGCGTATGTCAGGGTGACCGGCGGATCGAAGGTGGCGCCGGCCGGCCCGCAGTCGAGGGCGAACCCGATCGCCGTTCCCGGCGGAGCCTGCGGGATGCCAGCGGCATCGGAGCGTGCTACGGTCACTTCGCCGAGCGGGTTTCCGTCTTTGTCGCGGGCACGCGTCCCCTCGGCGACGGTCAGGGAGCCGGCACCGTCGCCGGTCCCGACCGTCACCGACTCGCTGACTTCACCCGTCGCCGAGAGGGGGAGGGACGCCCGCCCGACGGATGCCGTCGGTGGGGAGGTCTCTACGGTAACCGGTCCGGGCCCCGGCGATCCGCCGCCGCCAGACGAAGGCGGGGGCGTGCTCTCCCCGGTAACGGAGAGATCTTGGCGTGTCGTGCTGTCCGGCGTGAAGGTGGTCGTCTCCCGCGCTGTCCGCCCGTCGATGAGGAAGTTGATCGTCTTCCCGACCTGGTCGTCGGTCGCACTGACGATCAGGCGGCCTCCTTCATATCGGCTGGAACTGCCGTACTCTCCGACTTTTATCGTCGTGATTGAGCCGCATGTCGTATCCCCGATCAGGGCGGTGATCACGGTGCCGGCAGGTGCCGGCGAGCCATCGATCGCCACGTTGCCCCAGAATTCCTGGGGGAGAGAGGGAGGGATCTTTCCTCCCGCCGCCGCGACCCCGATCATGAGGGCCAGGAGGAGGACCGGGACCAGGGCCCTATGCTGTACGTTCACCGATTTCACCTTCACGCCCCGATGGCGGCGAGGGTATCCGCCTCGTTCATGTAGAGCCAGTAGCCCTGCGTCGGGAAGAGTTCCCGCGTCTCGCCGTGCCGATCGCTCGCGCCGCGGATGATCGAGACGTCATAGGCCTGTTCTCCCGCCCTCCAGCCGAAGAGGAGCGTCCAGGCCGGCTCGACCGACCGGAGCGTGGTGACCGCGGGTTCGGGGACGATGTCGGAGAACCCGATCGCGTTCCAGCCCTCATCGAGGTACTTCGTGGGCGGCGGGGAGGTCGAAGCGGCGGCGAAGGCGAGCGGGATCTCGTAGGTGCCGTTTGCGTAGATCCAGACCCCATCGAGCGGCCGGAATACCTCCTCCCGGTTCATCGTCTCCCACCGGTTGCTCCCGTTGTAGTACAGCACCGAATGGTTGGCGGTATCCACGCCGTCAAAGATTGCAATGGTGTTCGCTCCATCGGCGAGCTGTTTTGGTGTCGAGATGAAGTTCCAGCCGGGCTGGAGGATGATCGCGGAAGCATCGAGGTTGAAGTGAGCCGATGTGGTCGCTCCCGCGGTGACGGTCACGGTCTTCTTTGCATCCAGGTAGCCATCAAGGCTCACCTGGACGGTGTGAGCGCCGGCCGGTACATTCGTCAACATAGTATCAGTGACTTCGCCGGTATCCTCGCCGTCGAGCCAGATCGCCGCGCCGGCGGGGGTCGAGGTGACGAAGATCTCGCCTGCCTCGGCTGGATACTCGATGATCAGGAATGCTGCAGCGGCCTCTATGTAGTCGGCATCGCTCCGGATTCCGACCAGATTCTCGCCGGCGAGGAAAGACGTCACGTCGCGCTCGTCGACGCCGATCTGGGTTGTGCCGGCGTAGTTCCAGACACGGGTCCAGGTCTGGTCATTGAAGAGGAGATCCCCTTTGGTCGATCCGGCGCCGGGAGCGACGGTGACCAGGTTGGCGGAGACGGCGTCCGCCGTGTCGACGTCGTGGAACGGTGCGTAGGCGGTCGCCTGTTCGGGGGTGGTTCCCTGGGCATCGCCGCCGAAGAGGAGATCAAAGCCCTCGTTCATGATGATGGTGTGCGGGGCAGTGACTCCGTCGTCGTAGACGACGGCGAGCAGCATCCCGCGGATCGAGACGTTGCCGCCGCCGGGGAAGGTGTTTGTCAGCAGGGCAGTGTTGCCTTCAGCGCTGAAGGCATCCGTCACGTCGTAGACGGTCATGCCGTAGGGATAGGTCGAGGAGCCCCACCCCTTCTCGTCTTCGTAGAACGCTTCTCGCTCGACAGTTTCTCCGTTGAATGTCAGGGTGACATCATCCGGGAAGACCGGGCCCTTGTCCCAGGTGTAGGGGACGTAGAGCCGGGCACCGACGATCTCGGCGTTTTCTGGGACTTCAATGTCGCTTTCCGTCCAGGCAACGGTGCAGTCGGCCCAGTTGGTGCCGGCGGAGAGGTAAGAACTGTTGCCGGTCGACCAGAGGAGGTCACCGTAGACGTCGTAGGTGACGGCGGTGGCTATATCGTCGCCGTCGGTCCAGCGCATGCCGCGGTAGCCGTTGTGGACGACAGTCTTCTCAATGCTGAGCTGATTGTTCTCCTCGTTTGCCTCATCGATGAGCCCGTCGGGATCGACGGTGGCGGTGATCGTCACGATGTCGCCTGCAGCGCGCACGGTCTCGTCGGTCCAGGTGACGGTGGTGGTGTTGCCGGCCGCAAGGGCGGCGACGGCGACCGTGCCGGTCTCACCGCTGACGTTGAACTCGACATCGAACGCGCCCGCGTCGCCGGTGCCGATGTTGGTGATCGTCGCTGTGTAGGTGTTCTCAGCGGTGGAGAAGACTTCACCTTTGTTCGGAGTGAGGGTGCTGACCACGAGGTCGGGGAATGTTAGGTCGGTGTACTCGGCGACCAGTATGACGGTGGTGGCGTACATATTATCGCCGCTCGTGCCGGAGTTGTAGCTCTGGAGTCGGGCTTCGTTTGTTCCGTCCCGGACTGCAGTGGTCACATCGTAGGTGGAAAACCCAAGTTGCGGGCCTGCCTGGTAGTCTGTCCAGAAACCGGCATACTCCTGGTCATTGAAGAAGAACTTGCTCTTATCGGTATCGCCGGCAGAGTAGAGGATGGCAACCGCCCGGGCGCTCAGGAGATCGTCGGTATCGACGCTCGTGAAGGGCGCATATGCCGTCGCTTCATCGGAAGTGACCGCGTAGGTGGGGTAGGCGTAGAGCATATCGAATTCGTCGTTGATCAGGATGGTCTTTCTGGTCGCCGAGGCATCTTCATACACAACGACAAGGTAGGCGCCGTAGATGGCGTAGTTGTTCCCGGCCTCAGGAGTGAGCTTCATGCTGTTTCCGGCCGGATCGAACTCTTCGGTTACGTTGTAGACGTACATTCCATAGGGGAAACTGTACGACCCGAAGTTCTTGATGTCGCTGTATGTTGCCGCGGGGGTGACCACGTTATCGTTGAATGAGAGCGTGAAAGCTGGATCATCTTCCATCTTGTTGTAAGAATAACCCTGGTAGAGCCGGGCGCTCACAACAATAGCATCGGCCGGGATAGGGAGATCGGCAGCAGTCCAGGTCTTTGTCTGCTCGGCCCACGGTGCTCCGCAGTAGGCGGTGTTCCCGGTGGAATAGGTGATGTTGTACCGGCCCGAGAAGGATGCCTGCGTCGTCAGATCGCCGCCGTCGGTGTAGCGCTTGCCCTTATAACCGTTGTAGACAGCGGTTTTGGTGATGGTTGCGGCGTTGTTCGTCTCGTCTGCTTCGAGGACTGCATCTGCAGCATCAGCAGTGACGGTAATTGTCACGGCATCGCCGAATGGTCGGATCACAGGATCAGTGATCTCGACGGTCGTCGTGGCATTCGGGGTAAGGCCGGTGATTGAGACCACAGTGGTATCGTTGTTGATCGCAAACTTCAGGTCGAAAGCGCCTGCAGCTGCATCACCGACGTTGGCGACGGTTGCGGTGATGTTGTTTGGCTCGTGGGCGAAGATCTCGCCGGCGTTCGGGGCGATGCCGGTGACCACGAGGTCGGGGAATGCGCCTGGATACCTCACGGATAGCGTTGCAAGCGTTGTCTTGTATGACCCGCCGTTCGGTACGTACGTGAGGCTGCTATCGCTGCCGGCGGTCAGGTTATCCCTGACATCCCAGATGTTCACCCCGAGGTACCCGGGTGCGTCGGCGCCCGTACAGCCGGCACCGTTGAACGTGTACAGGGCATCTTTCGTGGAGAGCATGATGTTTTTGAGGGTTGCATCCGTCCAACCGGCGGCAAGCCCATCGGTGGCGAAGGTCGATGTCACCCCCGTGGCATCTTTTGCCTGCCAGTCGTGCCCATCGTTCACCCAGTAATGCACCACATCATCATCGCCGTCATCGTAGGCGACCACGAGGGCAAGCTCCTTGATGCGGCCGTCGAAGTTCGTTGCCTCCGGGGTTACAACAACCTCAGCCTTCGGGCTCTGTGAGCCGATGAGATCGGTCACGTCGTACCAGAACATGTAGTCCGAGTACTGCCTGTTCGCGTGATCGTTGATCGGGTAGACGCTGGCTGTGTTATCACCTGCCGTGGCAAGGTTCTCGGTATCGAACAGATCATATGTTCCGTCGCCATCGCCGTCGAACCCGACGGTCACGGTCCCCGCCCGGTTATCCGTGCCCGCCGCATATACGACCGCATACAGCCGTGCCCACTGTATATCGGTGTATACCGGGAGGGTGAACGTCCGGTTTAGCGTGTTCGTTGCCCCTATGATCCCCGAGCCCCATCCCCCGTACGCCTCCACATAGAGATCGCCCGAGACGGTGCCGCTCCGGATCGTGGCGAGGCGTCTTGCTCCCGCAGAGGACGATATGTACTGAGTCTTTGCCACGGTGTCGCTTCCGCGGGCGTTCGTCACGGTGAGCCGGATGTCGTAGGCTCCCGCTGCAAAGTCGTGCGTAGAGTTCCGGTCGGTAGAAAAATCAGTCCAGTCCTCGCCGGTCCCGGAGGATCGCAACTCCCAGACCCATGCAGTGGGTGAACCGGCCGATGTATCGGCGAACTGTACCGAAAGTGGTTCCAGCCCGTTCAGGGGGGTTGCAGTGAACTCCGCAACCGGCACATCGCCGGATTCATCGGCATACTCCACCACGAGGAAGGTCTGTGCCGCGACCATCGTCGGTGAAGCCCATTCCTCGTCTCCCTGGATCGCCGCCTCGTTCCCGGTCGCGCTCAGGTGCTCCGTCACCTCCCGCTCATCCACGGCCACCTGCGTGGCGTCGAAGTCCCATACCCCCGCCCCGATCTCTCTACCGTTGAAGTAGAGGTTGCCTTCGGGGCCGTTGCCCCACGGGACGAACGTCGTAAGGCTCGCGCGGACGGCATCCTCCGGCACAATGGTCATGCCGGAGAACGGCACATATGCCGTCGCCTCACCCATATCCGTGCCATAGTTCAACCGGTCGGCGCCGAGGAGGTCGAACTCCTCATTCACGAAGATCTGCTTTCGGGTGGCCGAGGCATCCTCATAGATCACGACAAGGGTGAACCCGGCCGGCGATATCCTGGCGCGGGCATCCGCCCGCGTAAAAAGCACCGTATTGTTGGAACTGGCCTTGTAGAGGTCGGTCACGTTGTAGGTCATCAGGCCGTAGACGTAATCGCTGTATACACCGAAGTTCGCCACATCTCTATACCAGTTCGCATAAGAAACCGGGATATCGTTGAAGTCGATAGATATGCCATCGGGCGCCACATGGGTGTTGTCCCAGCAGTAAGGCACGTAGAGCCAGGCATCGCGGATCGTCGCGCCCGCCGGGAGCGGGAGGTCGCCCGCCGTCCAGGTCACGGTGTAGTCCGTCCACCCGGCTTCGCCGAAGCTTCCGGGCATATATCGACTGTCGCCGAAGGAGTGGATGATGTCGCCGTGGATGTCGTATGTCCGCACTGTCGTGACATCGTTGCCGCCCTTCCAGTAGCGCTTCCCCTTGTAGCCGTTGTAGAGCAGATCCCTGGCCTGGCCGACGGCGACATTGTTGGTCTCGTCCGTCTCGGATATGATATTCATCGGATCGAGGGCGGCGGTGTAGGCCACCGTCCCGCCGTCGTGCTCCCGGATGGTGGGATCGAGGATGTATATAGTGGCCTGCTTCCCGCCTGCAAGGGATGCTATGGTGCTGGTGTTGACCGGGACCGTATCAGAGACGTCGTTTGCATAGATGGTGACCATAATGTCGGTCACCGTGTCGGGCCCATCGTTCCTGACGACCAACCGCACCAGGTTCGGCTCAAGGGCAAAGACTGCAGTGCCCGGAGACGGGAGCGGTCCACTGGCGATGGTCAGGTCGCAGATAGGATCGCCTGCGGTCACCTCCGCCGCTACGGGTGCGGCGAGCGCTATTACGCACAGCAACGCGGCCATGCAGAACACCATATATCTTTGTTGCATCATTTCAACTCCTGCTTCATACTGCCCGGCAGCACTGACACTCAGCCCCGGCGAGAGGGGGGAGGCGTCGATGGTCAAATGGGATGATAAAAAAGTTCCATTTAGTCATATATAAATCAGGATCATTCATACCTGATCATAAAATTTATCATGAATTTACTAATTTGAGTATGAATTTCGATAATTCTCATCACACCGGCGGAGAATCGTATCGAGCCGGACGCTGCTGGAACAGGAAGAGATCCGGGCTGCCGGACTCCCGCGCCGATCAGAGGAGGGAAGTCGTCCTCCGGGCGGCCTTTGCACCATCTGCCCCACAATTCGGGGCGTACCGGCAAATCCCCATGAACCTGCGCGCTCGCTCCAGAGCAAGAACCGTTCTACGTGCCGGAACCAATGGGGTCAAACATCATCGCGCCATCCCGGGCCCGAGAAGGGTGGGACCGATCTCACCTTCCGGTGAGGATGGCATGGCACTCTGTGGTCGCATATGGTGAGACGACGACATCATCGATCGTCTTTGACCCCTCCCTCCCCGTCACCTTCACCGAGTAACTCCCTATATCGAGGTAGTGAAAGGTATGGGGCGTCACCTCGCCGGTATCCCGCCCGTATATATATATCCTGGCGCCCGCAGGGGCGCTCGATACCGCAAGCGACCCCCAGGGATAAGGTTCGAGGGTGAGTTTCACCGTGGCACCGCTAGGGCCGGCCGTCAGCAGAACCTCCTGTTCTGCCGGGATGTACCCGGGTTTTGAGATCGATACCAGGTGCTTCCCCGCCGATATGTTGCCGATGGAATACGGCGTGGCAAACCCGGTCTGTAACCCATCAACCGCTATCGCTGCTCCTGCCGGCGCCGATGTCACGAGGAGGCTGCAGGGCGTACCGGAGAAGACGGGGGTGACGGTATCGTTCGATTCGACGCTGGCGGGTATCCTGTAACTCCGATAACACTCGTTCTCGCGGACGGTGATATATGCCCCCCCGATCCCCCTGATATCGACCGTCTTCGGGAATCGGTCGCCCAAATACCTCCCGTTGATCGAGAAGGGTTTCTGCATGTACTCATTTGACTCAAACGTTATCGAGCGCACCAGATCCGCGTTGCCGCCGGTAAACGTCACCCGTGCCATGACATTTTTGTCGACCCAGACCTGTTCCTTCTCGGAACTGAACACGGTCTTTTCCATGCGCAGCTTGACGGTATGCAACCCCTCCTTGAGAGCGTATACGATGTCAGGAGTCTTCCGGTTCACCCTCTGGCCGTCGACAAGGATCTCCGCTCCCCCGGGATACGAGTCGACGTAGATGCCGCCGTGGTGGTTCTGCTCCCAGGTCCGGAGCGGGCCCGGGGAGGCCACCCTGGCCCCCGGAAGCTCTATGAGGATCTCATCGTCGTGATCGAGCATAATCAACCGCTCCACCGGCTCGACGCCATCCATGCAGACCCGGATCGTGTGGTTACCGCCCGAAAGCGGCGCAAAGGTTGCCGGCGTCACGGCTCCGGTGTACATCCCGTCGATATCGATGAGAGCGCCCGGCGGGTCGGAGAGAACAGAGAGGCTAAACTGCATAGTGGTGATATCGATCGCAGGCTCTGCCGGCGTG
This sequence comes from uncultured Methanoculleus sp., assembly GCA_964413225.1. GTDB lineage: Archaea > Halobacteriota > Methanomicrobia > Methanomicrobiales > Methanoculleaceae > Methanoculleus. Next base: position 15,561 of record CAYPRO010000037.1, read on the forward strand.
GGCTCAGGGGTTGAGGCGGGCGTCATCAGAACGGGCTCTGCCGCCGGAAAAAAATCGGCATGAATGATGCCAAAGAGCCCCAGAAATGATGTTACAGCCTCGATCAGCCGGCCGGGCAACCCTTCGGTGGGAATAGAGAGCACCCCGAATAACCCGCCGGTGAGGGTGGTCGCCGCCGGAGCGTACTCATCATACCGGACAGCATAGTTCCCTCCCTGCCGGATCTGTGTAGAGACGCTGCCGCCCGCCGTATCGATCTTCGTCGCCAGCGGTTGCCAGGTGCCCGAAGAATGGTCGTACCTGACGATCACGCCCCCCGGTTCATCCGCAGAGATGGTCAGCGTAAGGGATATGTCGCTTGCCATATCCTCGTTGCCGATCGCGTAAGCCCGCTCAAAACCTCCTGCATCCCCAAAAACAAGCCTCTGCAGCGTCACCGTCAAGACCGGGTTCCCGGTGCCGTCGATGATCGCCGTCCCCTCGGGGATGTAGAGGCGGGCTGCCCCACCATCGGCAACGATATGCGTGGCCTCAACCCGCCCGTTCGTTGTGTTAAGGGCAAACCTTGATCCGGCGGCGGGAGTCGCCTGAGTTTTGGATACACCCGCCTCGGGTGTTACGTTCATGTCATAGCCATCCGGTGGACTACCCTTCCTGACCATCAGGATGATGGCGCGGTTCTCTATATAGTCCCCTTTCGTTGCGGTTATGAGGCTCTGGATCCCTGCTTCATTCCTTGACCGCCTGAGGAAGGGTCTCACATCCACATCGGCCACGCTGATCGCCGATGAACCTGCGTTGAGCAGGTTGAACCACTCGCCGTCGTTGAAGGCGATACGGTGCTCATCGTCGTCCATCCCTGAGCCGGCCGTCGATACGAGGATGAGCCGCGCCGCGCCGGTATCGGCAAGGTCGATGGGATCCTCAAAGACCGCTCTCGTCGTACAATCTTCGGGCGTCGTCCCGAATTTCAGGCTGGCAAAGACCGTATCCGCCCCTTCCGCGACCCAATATGTCGTTTCCGGTTCGGCAGGATCTTCAGTGACGACCAGGATGCCGAGGCCGTAGGCGGCGAAGACATCGTCTTTCCTCCCGTCATTTGTTACCTTCACAGTGTGTTCTCCGGCGATGCCGCCTGGAATACAGGTGACGTTGAACGCGTGGGTCTCAAGGAGGTAGTTGTATATCCCCTCGTTTTTGCGGTCGTTATAGGAACGGTCAACCTTTATCTCTTTTCCGTCGACTTTCAGGTTGATCCTGACCGCTGTGGCCTCTTTCTTCTTCTCATCGTGCCCCCAGGTGGTGTAGACATATAATCGGGCGCATCTGATAGTATCTTCCACGGCAGGGAGACGGATCGTAAACTCCCTGCTCTCACCGGCATGGATGAGCCCTGTGTAACCGCTGAAGTCGTGGTAAGTCAGATTCCCGTAAAGCGTGCCTGAAGCGACGATACCCAGCCTCTTTCCCGTGTAGCCGTAGTCTACGGTCTCTCCACCACCGGAGTCACTCCCGCCGGCCTGGAGCCTGAAGTCGACGGCGGTCGTCTCACCCTCATGAACCGTGACCGTCTGGAAAGCGTCGTCGCGCCCATCCAACTTCACCCCCACCGTATAGTCGCCTATGATCAGATCCTCAAGCGTCATCGGGGTTACGACCGACATGTTCTCTTCGTCGATGTAGATCCAGGCCCCGGGGGGTTCGCTCGTCACACTGATGCTGCCCGTTATAGGTTTGAGAGTGAAGTGGATCGTGACGTTCGTGCCTTTACTCACCGCGACCCACTGATCGTCGGGCGTCCGGTAGCGCTCCAGCTCGACCCGGACAGAATGATCACCGGCGGATATGCCGGTGATCGTCGTGTTCGTCGTCCGCCCTATCGCCTCATCGTCGAGGAAGATCGCCGCACCGGTGGGCGCCGATGTCACCCAGATGGATCCGACTTCTTTCTCGGGGTAGCGGATGGAGAGGAGGGCGAGAGGGATCTTGAAGAAACCCTGGTGCTCTCCGCTGCCCCCGGAGACGCTGAGGTCGCGCGTATAGGTGAACGTGCTCGCCGTCTCGGGCTCCAGGAGATCGGAGACATCCCACGTCTGGTAGCCCGAGTAAGCCCCCTGCGGCGGGTTGGCGTCGAGCAGTTCGGTGTTGAACGTGAACTCTCCTGCCTGGCTTGCCATGTATATGGCCGAGAACTCGGCGGCGGGGATACGCTCATCGTCGTCTTCGGTGAGATCATAGGTCGCAAACGTCGTCTCGCCCGTGAAGGTCTCGCCGATACTCTCCTCGACGTAGTAGGAATGGACGTCGTGTCCCTGGTTCACCCAATAGTACACTTCATCATCGTCGCCGTCGTCGTAGGCGACGATCAGCGTGACGAGCTTGATCCTCCCGTCGAAGGTTCCCTTATACCCTTCCGGCTGATCTACCACAACCTCAGCGGATGGATTCCTGCCGGTGATGAGGTTGGTCACGTCGTACCACATAAGGTAATCGCTCGTCACCCGGTTGCAGTGGTTGTTCACCCAGGCCGGTTCGCCCCCGTGGTACTCGAAGACGTACGGCTTCCTGAGATCCTCGGTGCCGAGTCGTTGCATCCCCGATCCGCCGTTAAATTTCACGGTCGCCCGGTGTTCGTAGTTGTTCTGTTGATGGCCGCAGTAGACAACGACGTAGAGGCGCGCCCACCGTATATCCGTGAAAGAAGGAAGTGAGTAGTGCTTTGTGGCCTCACGCTCCATGGCGGTTCCCACGAACGAATCGTGCCACAGCCCGCCGGAGACGACGTTGCTCTCCACTGTCTCAAGCGGTATGCCGCCCACGTACTGATCGGCCGCCGCGGGTGCGGGGACCAGGGCGAGCAGCAGGGCTAACAAGAGTATGGCGGACAGATGCAGCTTTTTGTTCTTCATATCTCAGGCCCCCGTCCGTATCGCCGCCACCGGATTGAGACGAGCAGCCTTCAACGCCGGATAGAGGCCTGAGGCCAGAGAGAGAACGATCGCGATCGCCATACCGATAGTGAGAATTTCGGGCGTGATCAGGGTGATGTCGCCCTCGGCAAACGTGGAGAACGTATCGCCGAGCTGGGCGATGATGAATGGTTTTCCAAATGTGTTGATCACGCCCGTGAATGCGATTCCCAGGAGATCCCCGAGCACCCCCCCGATCAGGCCTATGTAGAAACATTCGGCGAGGATGAGGGAGACGACATCGCCCGGAGAGGCCCCTATGGCCATGGTGATCCCTATCTCCCGCGTCCGCTCAAAGACCGATGTGACCATCGTGTTGACGATCATCAGCACCCCCACGATCAGGGAGACACCGGCAAAGAACGCCAGTATGAGGACGCCGACATCCATCAACCGGTTCACCGACTCGATCTGCTGAAATGCGCCCTCTGCGGCGAGACCGAGCGCCTTGATCTCATCCACGACGCCGAAGACCTCCTCGGGGTGATCGACCCGGATCAGGATACCGTCGAATGCCGTCTCGTCCCCGCGCAGATCCTGCGCTATCCCGCGGTCGATCAGCATCACCTGGTCGAACGCATCGTCCCGCTCCTGGAGCACGCCGACTAAGGTGAACGTCACCTCTTCATCGACCGGCATGCCGTCAGCGTCATAGTGCCGGACGAGGATCAGGATGGTGTCGCCGAACCTGACCCCTTCGTAGCGCTGAAGCGTCTCGGCGATGTCGTGGCCGAGCACCGCCTGCCGGGAACCGGGCTCAAGGGGCTCGCCTCTCAGGAATTTCGGCCGGATCACGCCTTCGATCCCGGCAGGATCGATCCCCATGACTTCGAGGTAAGTCTGCCGTTTTGTGGTGTATGCCTCTCTGACCACCGCCGAAGATGCCTCCACGTGGGGGATGGCCTCGAGCTCGCTGATCTTTGCCGGCGTTATGAACTGGATCGCGCCATCGCGTATATCCGCTGTCGCCTCGATGAGCGTGAGGTCGGACTGCTCCTTGATCGCTTCCACCGCCTGGTAGCGGACGCCTTCCCCGAGGGAGACGGTCCCGACGACGGCAGCGACCCCTATAGCGATGCCGAGGGCGGTGAGAAAGACGCGCATACGCTTCCGGGCGACCTGATGAGCCGAGATCTTCAGGTAATCGATCAGTCTACCGAAGATCACGAGACCACGCTCCCGTCGAGTAGTTCGATGATGCGATCGGTTCGGTTCCCGAGCTCGCGCTCATGGGTGACGATCAGAAACGTCGTCTCCCGCTCCCGGTTCACCTGCCGCATCAGATCGAAGATCTCGTCGCGCGTCTTTGAGTCCAGGTTCCCCGTCGGCTCATCGGCGAGGACGATGAGCGGTTCTCCGATGAGAGCGCGGGCGATCGCCACCCGCTGCTGCTCACCGCCGCTCATCTCCCGTGGGTAGTGGTGAGCCCGGTCCTCAAGGCCGACGAGCGAGAGGAGGTCGGCCGCCCGCCGGGCCCTGGCGGCCTTATCGTGGTAGTTGAAGAGGAGGGGGTACTCCACGTTCTCCTGCGCCGTCAGGGCCGGGATGAGGTTGAAGCTCTGGAAGATGAACCCGATAGATTCCCTCCGAAGAGCGATCAAAGCCTTCTGATTGCCAAAATCGACGCATTTACCCTCGATGCGGACCTCTCCTGACGTCGGAGCGTCGAGGCCGCCGAGTATGTTCAGGAGCGTGCTCTTCCCGCTGCCGCTCCTCCCGAGGAG
>CAYPRO010000038.1:0-17148 GCA_964413225.1 uncultured Methanoculleus sp.
CCCCGACACCGACGGTGAACGTCACCCCGACACCGACGGTGAACGTCACCCCGACACCGACGGTGAACGTCACACCGACACCGACGGTGACGCCGGGGGTGCCGGTAAAGAGCATGGATCTCGAGTTGTACAAAGGCTGGAACTTCGTCTCCATCCCAAGGCCGCTCTCGCAGGGCAACAACACCGCGATTGAGGTCTTCGGTGATGTCGACACTGGCGGGAGGGAGCTCTACACCTACACCCCGGAGGCCGGCTTTGAGGCTCTGAGCGCAGATGCGCCCCTCGAGGTCCTTGAGGGCTACTGGGTCTACTCGACTGGTGCCATGACTGTGCACCTGAACTTCAGCACCAACCCGGTGATGGTTCCCGCATCAAAGGATCTCTCCCGGGGATGGAATGCCATAGGCTACTCCGATCTCACTCCGATGAGCGCAAACGAATCGCTCATATCGGTAGAGGGCAGCTGGGTCTCTATCGTCGGCTACGATGCAGAGAACCAGAACTACCAGCCGGCACTCATCAACGGTCTGAAAGGACCTCAGGGTGAGGACCAGGAACTCTTCCCGGCCATGGGCTACTGGCTATTCATGCGCGAAGATGGCACACTGGCTGCCATCAGCGCCTGAATCCCCTTTTTTGATAGGCCGGACAGTTACAAGATCATCCCGCGATGCGAGGATCGGGATTGACCCTGGCGGAGGATCATCATCGCCGGGTGCAGGCCGAGGCTGTAATCGTGCCTGCATGCGATATCTATGGGAGGGATGTGGCGATGGTGACCATGCCTTATCCCCCGGTGCCTCGATCGTCTGCCGGGGGGATAGGGCAGCCCGGACATGTGCGATCGCTTCTCTGCCCCTGCAGGAACGCGAGGTGTCCTGTTTTCCGGGTCTGGAGGTGTTGTGCGCGAAGCGGGCGCCGTTACGAAAGGTTGCCGGCGGATTACAGCATCGGAGGATGCGACGGTGACGGTCACCCCCGCACCCTGCCCCGGGCGAGAGAGGCGAAGATGCCCAGGGTGCAGAGGATGGTAAAGACCGTGAACGTCACATGGAGGCTCATCATGAAGGGCTTCTGGACCTCCGGCCCGATCTGGGTGGTGCCGATGAGGATGGAGAATGCAACGGTGACGATCGCAAGGGAGAGCATCATCCCGGTCGTCCGCATGGTAGCGAGCATACCGGATGCAACGCTATAGAGAGATCGGTCGACCGAGGTCATGACGGCATTGGTATTCGGTGAGGAGAAGAGGGCGAACCCGAACCCGAGGAGGGCAAGGTTTGCTATGATGTGAAGTATAGGAGTCTCTGGCGCAAGAAGCGTGAAGAAGGCGAGGCCAAATGTGATGAGCGCCATACCGGCCGATGCAATATATCGCGGTTCGATCCGATCGGAGAGCCTCCCGGCCGGGGCGGAAAAGAGCGCCTGCATGATCGGCTGTGCGATCAGGATGAGCCCTGCGGTGTCGGGGTCAAGTCCCCTGACCACCTGGAGGTAGAGGGAGAGGAGGAACCCGACGGCGAACGTCGCCCCGTAATTGATCAGGGCGGCGAGATTGGAGAGGGTAAATGCCCGGTTAGATGCGAGGAGAGGGATATTGAGAATCGGGGATGGCGCCCGGATCGTCCAGGTATAGAAAACTCCGGCGAACACTCCGCTGATGATGAGGGCCAAAATGCCATTGACCTTTGGGAGTTGCGAAAACCCATACATTATGGCAAGGAGTGTCGCACTGTAAAAGACCGATCCGGGGATATCGAACCGCTCCCCGCGTGCGTCAGCCCACTCCTCGTTCAGATGGCGGTGAATCTGATAAATGACGTATATGCCGAGGGGGATGTTTGTTAAGAATATGCTCCGCCAGGTGAGGAACTCGGTGAGGTAACCGCCGATGAATGGCCCGAGAGCAAGACCGATGTAGATGGCAGTGACGTTGATCCCGAGTGCCTGCCCCCGCTCATCGGATGGGAAGACCGAAGTTATCATGGCGATGCCGGTACCGTAGATCATGGCGCTTCCCGTACCCTCTATGAACCGGAAAAAGATGAGCGCAAGCCCTGATGGCGCGAGAGCAGAGAGCAGGGCTGATGTGGTGAAGACGATGATACCGAGGGTGAAGACCCGTTTGCGCCCGTGTATATCAGCAAACCGGCCGAAGGGGACAAGGAACATGGCAGCTGCGAGAAGGTAGGATGAGGCTACGAAACTCAGGGAGATGGCATCGAGGGCGAACTCAGAGGCGATGGACGGGAGAGCGATGTTCACCGCCGAGCTCATGAAAGGGGTGAGGAACGAGGCGAGGGTGGCTATGATGAGAACGGTTCGCCGCTGAACGACACCCGGGATGGCGGGCATGAAGAGTCTGAAGAGTCTTATCCCCTACTAAAGGTTATAGGGTGAAGAGCAAAGAGTCGCGATGCAACGGCATTCTGCGAAATTCTGCTCCCCGAAAGCCTATAGCCTGAAGAGCGGGGTGGGGGTTGTAGAGGAGAGTTTACTCTTTCTTTCCTTTTCCCCCGGTTTTAACTTGTGGGGGTAGTCGATGAGATTCGATCCCGCCCTATTACTCCAGGGCGGCCCTGTACGCCCGTAGCAGGGCGTCGGCGTATGCCTCTTTCTTCTTCGTCGGTATGTAGTTGAAGACCCCGGCCCTCCTCAGAAGCTCGGTGCGAATCGCTGTGTCGTCCGGAAGATGCAGTTCCCACACGCCGGTGATGATCACCTCAAGCTGGTTGATCCCGGTCTCTTTCCCGTCCACGACGATCGTCTTGATCTTGATCGCCTCCGGCTTTATCCCGCCGCAGACGGTGCAATAATCGCCTTCCTTATCGTTCGTCATGCCTTCTCACTCCCCCGGATCATCGTGAGCGACATCTTGAACCGCGTGATGGCGGAGAGGGCGTGGGGGACGTTTGCCGGGAAGATGATCGTCTCGCCTGCGCCCATCTGGTACGTCTCGCCCGCGACCCAGACCTCGCACTCGCCGTCGAGGATCGTCACCACCGCATCGTAGGGCGCTGTGTGCTCCGAGAGCCCTTCATCCTCGTCAAACGAGAAGAGGGTGATGCTCCCCGCCCGGTTGTTGACGATCATCCTGCTTGCCACGGTCCCGTCCTGGTAGGCGACGAGCTCCGGCAACCGGAGAACTTTTCCCTGCAACTCTGCGCGTTTCTCTTTAGCCATTGATGCACCAGCTCCTCCTTTTACTCTGGAGCCCCTCGCTTATCTACTCTTCTCATCTTCCCCGCCCATACACGAGCGCGCCATCCACCGGACAGACCTCCGTGCACCGGCCGCAGAGGTAGCACTCCCCGAGGCCGGCGGCGGGGTCCGCCTCCCCTGTCGGGCACGCCCGTTCACACTTCCGGCATTCTATGCAGGCATCTGTCCGCCGGAGCCGGTAGAGGGCCTTTGATGCCGCGGGGGCGAGGATGGCGCCGTAAGGGCAGACGTAGCGGCAGAACGGCCGGTAGGTGACGGCGGAGAGGAGGACAATGCCGAGGAAGACAAAGAACGATGCGCCAGCGACCGCGAGGTTGAAGAAGTCCGATAGACCTATGAGTCCAAGAAGGCTCACCGAGAGCCCTATGCCTGCTGCAAGGAAGACGACGAAGATGCCGGCCCGGATCATCACCGGGGTCCGGCTCTCGGCGCGGTTGCGTTTTTCAACCGGCACAAGGTACATGAGCTCCTGTATGGCTCCAACCGGGCAGACCTGCCCGCATATGACCCGGCCGAAGACAAGGGCGACGACGATGAAGGCAAGGAGTGCGCCGAGCGCCATAGGGAGCGGAGACCCGAGCGCCGCCGTATCGCGGAGGACGATCATCTGCAGTTGATAGGGAAAGACCGGCGCAAAGACAAGGAACCCGAGAGCCGCCGAGACGACAAGGAACGGCAACGCACGCCGCCGGGTGAACCGGCCCGAGTACCAGAGCCAGGCGAGAGCGACAAAAGCAAGAAGGCCGTAGATGAACCCTGCGGCCTTCGGTATCGATTCGATGACCATTTGTACTCTCAGAGCAGTTTCGTCCCGGTCGTCGGGCGCGGGACCTTCACCACGAGCACCCTGAAGGGTTTATCGCTCTCGTTTGCCCAGAGGTGCGGTATCTTTGCCGGGCTATCGACAAGGTGATCCTTCCCGACTTCTGCGCGCTCGCCGCCTATCTCGACGATCCCTGTCCCCTCAAGGACATAGAAGAAGACATCCACCGGGGTTGAGTGTTTCTTCAGCGATTCGCCGGGCAGAAGGGTGATCACCACTGCAGTCGCGTTTTCGGTGTCGTAGATCTTCCGGGCGTCGACGTGGTGGGGGTTGGCGCCGATCGGTTCCTTTGCTACATCAACAATCTTCATAGCGTTTATCTCCAGTGCTTATGTGGGTATCTCACAATATTCAACCTTTGTAGTTTGTCCAGTAGTTATCGAGGCACTCCCGCCGCCTCCGCTCCTGCCGATGGGCCCGCATCTCCGGATAGGTCGGTTCATCACTCTGGACCGCCGGGCAGAAGGGGCAGAGTGCGTAAGGAACGTCGTCGGCCATATCCCTGACCGGGCAGAGGTAGGTTCCCTCCCACTCATCGACTATCTGCCCGCCGGGGAACGGGGTGCCGACCGGGTGGGCGGGTTCTGCGAGGATAAACATAGTGAACCCGGAGAGGAGGTACTTCAGGTAGAGGTACTTCGGGTCTTTCTCCCGCGCTTTTGCGGCGCAGGCCTCGGCCACCATTGAGCAGTAGGCACCGAGCGCCGGATCCAAAGGTTCGTCCATGCCGGGGCCTGTGCCATTTCGCGAGAGGATAACAAGCCGGTGATGGGCCGAGAAGATCTCCTCGCGGACGCTTTCAAGGAGGCGGTCACGGTAGTCCGGTGGGAGGTTTGCAACTTTACGCTCGAATTGGGCGTTCATCATCTCAAGGTCGTGCAGGTCAAACGCCTTCATCTCGCCGGCTATGATGCGGAGAAGGTCGCCCTTTGTCGCCGCCCCCTGCATCCGGCGGCAGGCTGCCTGGATGGCATCTGCCGATCCATCGCGGGCCTGCCCTTCTTCGACGCCTGCATCCCCGGCGAAGGGATCGATTATGAGAGAGCAGGCGTCTTCTCGGCCGGCGCCGGGCTGGCCGCGACCTTCCCGGCCGATGAATCGCAGAATTCGCTCCAGGAGTGCGCAGAGCTGCATGGTGTCACCCGGGTTCTTCAGAGGATATGGGATGCTGGAGGGTTTAATTTGTGGGGGTAGAGGGGGCGGAGCCCTCCAGGCGCGGGTCTACGGCATCGTCAGAGGGCCGACCAGCACGGGGGACCGGTTATCATCGCCCACAGTGTGAACTACCCCGCCCTGAAGGATGGGGCTTCCTGATTAAAGGGCGGCTCCGGCGCCCGGCCGGTGCGGGCTTCGATCCCTCCGCAGCCTCTGCCCTTACCTGGGGCCGGCGGAGTCCAGCGGTATGTAGGGAGCGAAGGTCAGGACATCCCTCTTGATCGCATCAAATCCGACCCGTTCGACGAATCGTGCGGTTCGCTCTCCTGGCCGCGCGCTCTTCCTGTAATACTCAAGGAGCCGGCGGATGAGATCGAGGGCCTCCTCTTTTGAGAGGTTCTTTGCAGCAACATCGCCTATCCGTGGCCGGCCGCCGGAGTTGCCCCCGAATATGACGTTCCAGCCTTTTGCGTCCCCCACGATCCCTATGTCGCGGATGTAACTCTCGCCGCAGCACCGCGGACACCCTGAGACTCCCATCTTGAGTTTTGCCGGCAGGTTCATGTCCTGATAGAGTTCTTCGACCTCGATTCCGAGACCCAGGGAATCCTGTTTGCCGTACCTGCATGTCACCGTCCCCGGGCATGCCTGGACGTAGTGGACACAGGGTGCGGTCGCCTGCCCGACGGTCATGCCGAGTTCGTTCCAGATCTTCTCGACATCCTCCTCCTTGATGCCCACGAGCACCATCCGCTGCCCCGACGTCATCTTTATGACGGGTATGTTGTAGCGCCTGACGACCTTTATGATATTCTCCAGGTGCTCGGGACTGATTATCCCTGCGGGGGTTCTCGGCACGATCGCGTATGATGTTCTGTCTTTCTGGGGGATTGCTCCTCTGGGTTTGTTACTCATTGTGCACCTCTTGCTTCTCCGGCGAGGTCGGATACACCGGGTATGCTCCAGGTTTTGCCCTCCAGAGAGAAAAGAGTGCCGCCGACCGTGGAACCTTCGGATGGTCCGGCAACTCGCAAGCGATATGTGCGCGGGCTGCTGCCGGGAACTCGGCGCCTGTGGTAAACGAAGGTAGGTTCATATCCTCTGGAAAGATTTATCTGAAAGAAAAAGTATGCAGTCAACATGATCCGCTCCTATGAGGACTATCGCTTTTATGTCGAGGCCGACAGGGTCGCATTAAAGATCAAGGGAACCTGGCGCGACTGGTTCATAAACGACATATGGCGTTTCCAGAGACTGCTCCGGGAGCTTGAGTACTCCATCAACTGCAGGCGATCCCTTCCGGGGAGGTTGTATACCTTTTACCTGACCTTGAAGCATATCCGCCTCGGCCGGCGGCTTGGCTTTCACATCCCGCCCAACGTCTTTGGACCCGGGCTCTCCATAGCCCATGTGGGCACCCTGATCGTGAACGGGAATGTCCGTGTCGGGGAGAACTGCCGGATCCACAACTGTGTTCACCTTGCCACGCAGTGCGGCAGCGACGACGCATGCCCGGTGATCGGTGATAACGTCTTCATAGGGCCGGGCGTGGTAGTCTATGGGAAGATCCGGATAGCAGACGGCATAGCGATAGGTGCAAACTCGATCGTGAACACCTCCTTCCTGGAGGAAGGCATCACCATCGCGGGGGCTCCGGCAAGGAAGGTGAGCGAGAAGGGGTCTGGCCGGTGCTATATCCGGGCGACCGCCATCGTGCGGGAGCGCTCGAGGGATATCCCGGCGAATGCCCCCTCGAGCTTGCCGAAAGGGTTCACGGCGGAGTGACTGCCGATTCTTGCCCGGGAAAGATCCTGCCGGGGTTCAGGTTAAGGGATATGATATGTTCATATCCCCAGTTTCGCCCGCTTCTCCTCGATGTGACCGGCAATTCCATCTACTGCTTCCTTTGCATCCGTCTCGACGCGGAGCACACCGCCGGTGATATTCCGGAGATCCTCGGTGAGGAGCTTGATGAGAGCCGGCCCGCCGGTCACGGTCGGGACCGGGTTGACGTATGTGTAGAGGCCGAGCGCGAGCGCAAACAGAGCGTCGATCGTCGCTTTCTGCTCCATATACTCCGGTGCGGCGACGGCGACAGGGAGATCCGGGAGGGGGACGCCGCCGAGGGCATCAGAGACAGAGAGGAGGAGGTCGGCGCACCGGCCGGTGTCGGTGCATGTTCCAAAGCCGAGCACCGGCGGGACGCCGAGCGCCGTGCAGAGGCCTTTCAGCCCCGGCCCGGCCTTCTCCTTTGCCTCGGGCGAGCAGAGGCCGGCGACCTGGAGGGCCGCAACCCCGCAGCCCATACCGAGGATCAGGATATCGCGGGCGATCAGCCTCTCCGCGACATCGACGGTGTGGATATCCTGCCCTGTATCGCGCAGCGTCGTACAGGAGACAAGCCCCACGATACCCCGGATGGTCCCGTCCTTGATGGCGGAGAGAAGCGGGTCGAGGCTTCCTCCGAGCGCCGCGACGATGCTCTCGGGTGCAAACCCGACCACCGCTTCCCTGACGGGGAGGCCCCGGATCGGCTCGATCGTGCTATGCCGCTCTTTGAAGTTATCGACCCCCATCGAAAGGAGCGTCGTCGCCTGCTCTTTTGCCTCCTCCGGTATGTATTCAAGCCGTTCGCCCCCGCCCTCGAATACAACGACTTCGCTGACCGGGATCAGCTTGAAGTGGTACTTCTCGGCATAGAGGGGGTCGAGCGGGAGCGAGCAGTTCATGTCGGCCGCAAAGACATCCACCGCCCCGGTGGCAAGCACCGCCTCCTGCATGATCCAGTTCCCTGTGTAGCCGTAGAAGATATCATCCATCTCCCGGCGCTGGATCAGTTCCTGCCCGGTCTCGATGTTTGCGATGATCCTGAGCCCCTTTGCCCCCGCCGCCCGTGCCTTCTCCTGCCACTCGTCGGTGCGGGCAAGATCGATGAGGGCGAACCCGAGGAAGGGTTCGTGGCCGTTTGGGAGGATGTTGACATAATCGGGATCGAGCACCCCGAGGTCGACCCGCATGGGATGCGGGTGGGGGATGCCGTAGAGGATATCCTGGATATACTCGAGCACGATCTGGCTCTGGTAGGCCATCGCGATACCGAGGCGCATCGCCCGCATGGCGTGGCTCGCATACCAGCCGTCAACGTTTGTGAGGGTGGAGGCGGTATCGACGATCGTCTCCCCGTATATCCCGCCCGGAAAGAGATTGAGCCGCTTCCAGACCTCTTTTCGCTCCGGCGGGGCGAGCCGCTCCACGATCCGGCTCGGCTCGTGTGTGAACCGGTGGAAGTCCTCTTCTGCGAAGTCGCAGAGCCGGAGAGCGACATCAGCATCGTTCCCGCTCGCATCGATACCGAGCCGGCCTGCAAATGTCCGGAGTTTCTCCGGTTCAACTATGGAAAACGGGGTTTTGCCTTCAGCGGTCGCCCGCAGAGTCCGAACCGCCTGCGCCGCGTGGAAGTGGTAGTTCGAGGCACCCATGACGTTTCGGAGGAGCATCATCCGCATCGCCATGGTATCGGCGTTTATCCCGCAGACTCCCCGCCAGTTCCGGGTTACGTCGGCGCGGCAGGGACCGTTTGAGCAGAAGTCGCATCGGGCTCCCGCCTGGCAGAAGGCGCACCGCCGGTCTGGGTCGCCGCCGAGGCCCTGAGCCTCGTAACGGTCCCAGACGTTGGACATGCCGTCCTTTTTGAGCCGTTCGTAGGCGGTTCGGGCCGATTCGTGGTAAGATATCCGGTTGCTCTTCATGGTCATGACTGGCTACCTGACCGGAGTCATCAAGAACGTATCGGTGCAACCGGTCCCTCCTCAATATACCGTTTCAGCGCCACTGCGTTGTTGTGCTCCTCGTCTTTGGCGGCGTAGAGGAGCGTGACAGTCCCCTCGCCTGCCTCCTGCCGGAGCCGGGCGAGCAGTTCCATCTTACCTTCAAGTTCGACCCGGTAACGCTGCAGAAACTCCTCCCATTTCGCCGGATCGTGCCCGAACCAGTGGCGCAGTTCGGTCGTCGGCGCAATCTCCTTCTCCCATCGGTCGATGTTTGCCTCTTTCTTCGAGATCCCCCGTGGCCAGAGCCGGTCGACGAGAACCCGGAGTCCATCATCCCCGGATGGTTCTTCATAGATTCTTTTTATGCGCAGCATGGTTGGGAGTATGACGAGCCCCTACTTAACCCTGTCCCCCGGGGAGCAATCGGGCCCATATGGGGGAAGATTTCGGCTAAAGGGGCCTCCCCAGCGCCGGATGGAGTACCCTGCGAAAGGTATATCAGGTCTCCCTCCATCTCCCCGCCCCGTATGACGAAAGTGAATAGACTCCTGATCCTCACCCTGGTGATAGGGTGTGTAGCGCTCTGTTTCGGGGCGGTCGCCCAGGATGTGAATGCGACCAACCAGACCGCGAACCAGACCACGAACCAGACCGCGAACCAGACAGCAAACCAGACTGTGAACGTCACAATCACATCGCCCAAGGAGGGTGCCAGCATCCCCGCCGGGAACGTGACGGTTGAGGTGAACCTGACGAACTTCACGCTGGTCAAACCGACAGGTCAGCCGAACGCTCCGGGTGAAGGTCACCTGCACTACTACCTCGACGCCCCGATACCGACGAACGCAAGCGCGATAGCCGTCCCGAAGACCGGTGGCTACGCCATATCGACGAACACCTCCTACACCTGGGAGAACGTGACGCCGGGCAAGCACAACTTCTCGGTCCAGGTGGTCCACAACGACCATACCCCGCTCATCCCGCTCGTGTATGATACGGTCAACGTGACGATCACCGCAGCAAACGCGACCACGAATGCGACCACAAACGCGACCACGAATGCGACCGGAGGAGCAACCGGGAAGGCTGTGACCATTGGCCTTATCGCCCATGACATCGCCTTCAATACGAGCACGATCACGGTACCCGCGGGGGCGAACGTGACCGTCCACTTCAACAACGAAGACTCCGGCATCCCTCACAACTTCGCGGTCTACGACAGCAATCTCCGCTCCAAGACCTTCTTCGTGGGTGATATCATCACCGGGCCCGCTGAAACGAACTACACCTTCACAGCACCATCCGATCCCGGAACCTACTACTTCCAGTGCGATGTCCATCCCTTCATGAACGGTCAGTTCATCACGCAGTGACACAGAACAGGAACGATATGCTGGAGTGGGGGCTGACCCCACCCCTCCTATCCTTCGCGCAGGTTCCTTTTCGCAGGTCCGGCACTGCAACAATCGTGTCGAACTCCCGGCTCCCGCCACCTATCTCACGCCATCGTCGCGGTTCTGCCACCGGATCGATCCCGACCGGTATAAGCCTCTCCGGGAAAAGGTTAATACCTCTGATAGAGAAGAACGGCCCGGCATGGAAGGCATGGGAAAGGAGGTGAGGATTGCCCGGACCCTCATCAGCGTATCGGTGATCTTCGGGCTCTTTGTGGTTGTGACGCTCCTCTTCATCGGGATAGGCGGCGGCTTTATGGGAAAATCCGGTGTCTCCCGGGCGGGGGCGCTCCTCCTTGCCGCAATCAAGATTGCCGGGATCGGGTTTGGGCTTGCGGCATACAGGACGATCACCCGGGGAGACCCCCGGAGAGCCGGGCGATATGCTCTCGTCGCAAGCGTCCTCCCGCCATTCGACCTGATAGCGCTCTTTGCCGGGCTCCTTGCTCTCTTCTCGCGCAAGGAGGGCGGGGCAGAGTGATGGAGAGAGGTTCCGGCGCCGGCCCGCGTATCATATCCTGGAACGTCACGGCACAGTGTAACCTTGCCTGCGCCCACTGCTACATCGATGCAGGGAGGCAGGACTCCTCCGACGACCTTGATACCGCCGAAGGCATGACCCTGATCGACCAGATCGCCGCCATCGGCCAGCCGATCCTGGTCCTCAGCGGAGGAGAACCGCTCCTCCGCCCCGACATACTCGATCTTGCCGGGTATGCTACGGGGCACGGACTCCGGGTCGCCATGGGCACGAACGGCGTCCTCATAACCGATGCCGTCGCGAGCCGGATACGGGATGCCGGCATACGGAAGGTGGCGGTCAGTATCGACTCCACGGATCCGGATCTTCACGATGCCTTCCGGGGCATCAGAGGCACCTGGGAGAAGGCGGTCGGCGGCATCCACGCTCTCCGGAGAGCAGGCATCCCTGTTCAGATCCACACCACGATCAATGGGTTTGACACCGGCGAGATCGATAGGATCATAGCGTTTGGAAAAGGTCTCGGCGTCTTCGACTACCAGTTCTTCTTTCTGGTCCCGACAGGTCGCGGAGAAGATCTCGTCGGTATACCGCCGGAAGCCTATGAGGCAGTGATCGAGCGAATCCTCGCACATGCTCGAGAACCAGGGCTCTCGATCCGGCCGACATGCGCCCCGCAGTTCATCCGGGTTGCCGCCCGGATGGGGCTTGACCTCTCACGGTGGGGCAGGGGATGCATCGCCGGCACCGCATACTGCCGGATCACACCATCCGGGGATGTCACCCCCTGCCCCTACCTCCCCGTCCCTGCCGGGAACATCAGGGAGAAGACCTTTGGAGCGATCTGGCACGGCTCCGAACTCCTTGCCTCCCTCCGCGACCCCGACCGTCTCGGGGGAAAGTGCGGGCGGTGCGAGTACCGCCGGGCCTGCGGGGGGTGTCGTGCACGGGCATACGGCGTTGGGCACCGGCGCGGCGATACCTGCGGCGGCCCGATACACCCGGCTGACCCTGGCGGCGACATACTGGCAGAAGATCCCTGTTGCCCCTACGAACCCGGAGAGGTGAAACGTGACTGAACAGAATCTGGATACACTCGATCGACAACTTCTTGAGGTACTGCAGGATGACTTTCCCCTGGTCCCGCGGCCCTGGCGATATATCGGGGATCGCATCGGCACGCCGGAGGCCGATGTGCTCCGGCGGGTGCGCCGGCTCACCGATGAGGGGCTCATCCTGACCGTCTCGCCGGTCCTTGAATCGGCACGGATCGGTCTTCTGGCCTCCACACTCATCGGCATGCGGATTCCGCCGGATCGGGTGGATGAGTCCGTATCGATCATCAACCGGGAGCCCGGAGTCTCTCACAACTACCTCCGTGACCACGACTACAACCTCTGGTTCACGCTTGCCGCTCCCGATGAGACCATCCTGCACCGGACAGTTGTCGGGATCGTCGCCAGGATCGGCATGTCCCGGGCCGATCTCCTCGATCTGCCGGCGGTGCGACGGTTCAAGATAGGAGTGCGGTTCCGGTTCTACCCGGACGGGGAGGATGGCGCTTGAACGCCCGCGACCGTGCCCTCCTCCTCAGGCTTCTTTCAGGTGTTCCGCTGGTGGAGGAACCCTACCGGGCGATTGCAGAGGAACTCGGCATGACGGAGGCAGAGGTGATCGCACGGACAGAAGCTCTTCTTTTTACGGGCATCATCCGGCGGCTCGCGGTGCGGCTTGACCACCGGAAGGCCGGGATCCGGGCGAACGCCATGGTCGCATGGCGGGTGCCGCCCGGGGAAGTGATACAGGCGGCGGGTGTCATGGCCCGGTCACCGGAGGTGACGCATTGCTACGAACGTGCCACCATCCCCGGCCGATGGGACTACAACCTCTATACCGTTCTGCACGGCCGGCACCGTTCCGGTGTCGATCGCTCCATCGCCCACCTTGCCCGGGAGACGGGTATAGACGACTACACGATCCTCATCAGCACCCGGGAACTGAAACGCACACCCCCTGGGTTTGCGCTCCTCCTGCAGGAGGGGATCCGATGATCCGGTTCACGCACCTCATCCACGGGGAAGGACCGGTCAGCAGCCCGGCGGCGGCGCACAGCGCCCTTGCGTTTACGAAAGAGCGCCGTGGACCGGTGGTCTTCTGGAACATCACCGCGCGGTGCAACCTCTCCTGCACGCACTGCTACATCCGATCCGGGCCCGGCCGGCAGAGAGAGGATGAGTTGACGACGGACGAGGCGACGGCGCTCATCGATGATCTTGCCGCGGCAGGTGTCCCGCTCCTCCTCTTCTCGGGCGGGGAACCGCTGGTGCGGGAGGATTTCTGGGATCTTGCAGCACATGCGAGGAAACGCGGTCTCTCTGCGGCCCTGAGCACCAACGGAACCCTGATCACCCCCGATGTCGCCCGGAGACTTCGGGATATCGGGATCGGGTATGCAGGGATATCCCTTGATGGCGCGACGGCGGCGACGCATGATGCTTTCAGGAGAGTGCCGGGGAGTTTCAACCGCTCAGTGCAGGCGTTGCGGCACTGTATCGATGTGGGCCTCCGGTGCGGCGTCCGGTTCACGGTCACGAAGAGGAACCACGATGAGCTCGGGCGTCTGATCGCACTTGCCCGGAAGATCGGTGTGCACCGGTTCTGCGTCTACTGGCTCGTCCCGAGTGGACGGGGGAGCGATATCCATGTCGATCTGCAGGTCGGGCTGGAGGAGGTGCAGGCGGTCCTTGACCTCATATATCGGGAGACCATCCGAACCGATCCTGCGGCTATGGAGTTTTTGACCGTCGATGCACCCCAGGATGGCGTCTGGTTGCTTGAGAGGCTAAAAGCAGATGCGCACCCCGCATACGATCGGGCGCACAACCTCCTTGCCCGCATGGGCGGATGTAGCGCCGGGAGGCGGGTGGCAAATATCGATCACCTCGGGAACATCTACCCCTGCCAGTTCGCGCAGTCGGAGGAGTTTTTGGTGGGCAACATACGGAACCGGTCGTTTAGCGATCTCTGGAACGACACCGACAATGAGGTGCTTGCGGCTTTCCGAAAGGGCGGGGCAGATCCCGGGAGCCCATGCAACACCTGTGGGGAGCAGGAGGTCTGCGGTGCGGGGTGCAGGATCCGTGCTTACGCCCGGAGCGGCGATATCGATGCCGGCGACCCGCTCTGCCACCAGCAGGAGCGATCCTCTCGAAAGGGCAATATATAAATACAGGGTGCGTTATGGTTTCTCGCATGAGGCCCAACATAATCCTCATCGTGGCGCTCCTTGTTGTGAGCGCCGGTGTTCTGGTCGCGGGGTGCACCACGCCAGGCGGAAACGTCACACCGCCGACGGCCCCACCGACCGGGACCGGAACACCATCAGTTACAGGAACGACGGCCGCCGGGACACCATCTGCTGTAGCGACAACGGCTGCGACCACAACCACGGCGACGACGGCTGCGACCACAACCACGGCGACGACGGCTGCGACCACAACCACCGGGACACCAGCCGCTACGGCGACGACGGCAGCAGCCACGACCACCACCGCGGCGGGCGGCAAGACCGCAACAGTCGATCTCTCCGCCCAGAATATCGCATTCGACAAGAGCACGATCACGGTGCCGGCGGGAGCGGCGGTGACGGTGAACTTCGACAACAAGGACTCAGGCATCCCGCACAACTTCGCGGTCTACACCGATTCATCCGCGAGCCAGAGCATCTTCAAGGGTGAGATAATCACCGGCCCGAAGACGACCACCTACCACTTCACAGCACCATCCGATCCCGGCACCTACTACTTCCGTTGCGACGTTCACCCCGAGCAGATGAATGGGAATTTCGTCGTGCAGTAACCGACCAACCCATTTTTTCTCTCCATCCCGGGATTACGGCTCCATAATCCGGCCGGTGCCCGCCGTGAGATTCTTGCCGATCCTGATGGCATCGCTGGCCGCTATATAAATCTCCCGCAAGTCAAACGCGGGGGTCACGGTGAGAACTATATGCAGGTTCCCTGCCGGCTATCATCATGGCCCGGGTGCTCTCGCGCTCACCGTTGCGGCAGCATTCCTGTATACAAAGATGCCAGCATACCACCGGCGGATAAGGAAGCCATCTGGCCCGAGAAGGGTGCATTCCACAAACCAAAACTCCATGTCCCAGGAATATCACCGGATGATCCGGCATAACCATTATATGTTCTCATGCCATGCCAAGACCAGCATGACAAAAGGTACCCCAGTTATAGCATCCCCCCTCACCCTCGAACCCTTCACGGATGCGAGTGCACAGCAGGCGGGATTGAGCCATATCAGCGAGTGTTCAGACCATGCAGAAGGAGGTATATAGATGTATACAACCAGCAGTGCAATGGATCTCTCAAACGCCAGATCTCCGCTTGCCGCGAAGTTTGAGAAGAACAGATCCACGACAAACCTCTCACCCATCCTGGGTTTTAAGGCTGAGATCGGCCTTGAGCTCGTCGCACAGAACCTCACCGCGCCCATGATGGTAACATCACCCAACGATGGGACGGGGAGGCGCTTTGCTGTGGATCAGACCGGTTTTGTAACGATCATCGATGCGAACGGGACCACGCTCCCCGAACCGTTCCTGGATCTCCGGGATAGCCTTGTGGAACTCAGCCCGAGGTATGACGAGCGCGGTCTGCTCTCCATAGCATTCCACCCGGATTACCGGAACAACGGCAGGATATTCGTTTTCTACAGCGCGCCCTTAAGACCAGAAGCTCCCCGGGGATGGAGTTGCACAAACCATATATCCGAGTTCCAGGTCGACCCCGGCGACCCGAACAGGGTGGACAGGTCGTCAGAGAAGATCCTGATGTACATCGACAAACCCTACGAGAACCACAACGGTGGACAGGTCGTCTTCGGCCCTGACGGCTACCTCTACATATCCCTTGGGGATGGCGGGAGAGCAAACGACACCGGGAACGGGCACAACCCGAAGATAGGGAACGCCCAGGATCTCACCAAGATCTACGGCAAGATCCTCCGGATCGACGTGAACAGCACAAAGACCCATGGCGCGACAATCCCGCAGAACCCGACCGGAGATGCGAACGTCAACCAGACGGAGATCCCGCCTGAGCCGACGTGGACGACGTTTGCCGGCAGCCTCTACGGCATACCGCCCGACAACCCGTTTGTCAGAACCCGGCCCGAGATCCTCGACTCCTATGCCTACGACACCGTTCTACCCGAGATCTACGCCTACGGGCTTCGGAACCCAGCCTATATGGCCTTTGACTCCGGCGGCAACAACGCACTCTTCGTCGGTGAGGCGGGCCAGGAACTCTTCGAATCCGTTCAGGTCATCGTGAAGGGCGGAAACCACGGCTGGAACATCCACGAAGGAACGCACTGTTTTGACCCGAACAAACCGCTACAGCCTCCAAAGAACTGCAAAACGACAGGACTCCGGGGCGAACCGCTGATCGGCCCGATCTTTGAGGGCGGTCATGACCTCGGTCTCGTACTCGTCGGCGGCTATATCTACCGTGGGAAGACCGTTCCCGAACTCCAGGGCAGGTGCATCTTCGGTTACTGGTCGAAAAATAGTCGGATAACGGGAGATGGCATCCTCATCGTCGCAACACCCCCGGAAGGATGGGCCGAGAGTAAGCGGCCATCGACCGCCGCGGACCTGACACCGGAGGGAAACACCATGTGGAGATCTCAGAAACTGAAGGTCGCCGGCAAAACCGATGAGTTCCTGGGTATGTTCGTGCGCGGGTTCGGTGAAGATGCCAACCACGAGATGTATGTGGTAACAAATGATACGGGAGGGCCGGACACCTCCAGGAGCACCGGAAAGGTCTGGAGGATCGTGCAACCCTGATCAACAGATCGGATCAGAAAATGGGCTCCCCGATCGTCATATCATCTACCGCGGGCATCCCCTGCCGGCCATCATCGCCGTCGTGGGCTCTGCCCGCAAGCGGGCCGGGGCGCGCCGGACCCTGCACAGAATGGTCCACTCCCGGGATGCAGGGGGCAAATGGCCACCGCATATCATCCTCATTTTGCTAGGTGCACCGCACCTCTCCTGGATCATCGTCAGGTTCACGGTCAGAACCACGCCGGCCCGCCTCTCCGGGGGAAAGGCTCTAAGAAACGTGTAAAATGACCGTGCAGACATACAATCTCCACGATACTTCGAGGCCATCAAATCAGGCATTTAAAGCATAATGGTTTCCTCTTTTTCGTTCATTC
>CAYPRO010000039.1:0-16225 GCA_964413225.1 uncultured Methanoculleus sp.
CAATCATGTCGGCCTTTCACGCCGACGACAGGGGTTCGAATCCCCTTAGCAGCATCTTGTTTTCAGCATGGGAGCGTTCACAGCACCAACCCAAACCGACAGAGAGTTCCACTACGTCGACAAAACCTATGCCAGTACTGCTGTCCGGAAAGCATTGGCCAAAGGCACACTCACTCGCGACGACGCCGACCTCATCAACGAGTTCGTGACCGAACTCCAGGCATCGCACGGGCTAACCCAGATCAGGGTGAACAAGATCGTATCGCATCTGACCAACTGGCGCCTCTACATCTGCCCGTACCGAACCGCAACAACCGGCGATCTCTTCTCGGCTATAGCTACCATCAAAGAAGCTAAAAACCAGCGTGGCAGACCGTTCAAACAGAACACCCTGCACGACTACGTCATGTTTCTCAAACGGTTTTACCTCTGGCTGATCGAGAACGGATACTCAGATGTTTCGGAAAAAACCACATGATGCCTGTGGAGGCCACAGGCACACCGGATGAAAATGACCCAAGGCCATTTTCATACGAAAAGGTCCGGAAGATCAGGCCCCGCGGGTAGATCGCTACACCAAACTCCCGGATCAGATGCTCTCGCCGGAAGAGATCGAAGCACTCCTGCGGGCCTGCCAGTCCTCACGCGACCGGGCGATCATCGCACTCCTCTACGAGTCCGGGTGCCGTATCGGCGAACTCGGCCGGCTCACCTGGCGACGGGTGCAGTTCGACGCCTACGGAATAGTGGTCTCCATCGAGGACACGAAATGCCACACCCAGCGCTATGTGCGGCTGGTCATGGCCACCCCCTATCTCGCGACCTGGAGAAACGACTACCCCTTTGAACCCGCCGGCGATGCCCCGGTCTTCATTGCCTACCGGAAAAAGCCGCTTCAGCATGCCACCGTCTATCAGCAGTTTCATAAAATCGCAAAGCGGGCAGGCGTCACCAAGAAGATCACCCCCCACATCTTCCGGCACTCGCGGATCACGCACCTCATCAACCAGGGGATGAAGGAGTCGGTCATCAAACTGATGATGTGGGGAAACCTCAACACCGATATGTTCGCCAGCCTTCCGCCCACCTCACCGGCCAGGACATCGACAGAGAAGTCCTCGGGAAGTACGGCCTCATCCAGCAGGACGAAGTGGAGGAGCGGTACCTCGAACCGGTGCAGTGCCCCGGCTTGCAAGACCATCAACGTCCCGCGTGCGAACTACTGCACCACCTGCGGCAGACCGTTTACAGGCGACAGGGAGGATGTGCAGGAGGCGATGGGCAAGGACGTGATCGACAACCCCGGAGCTCGTGCGGAACTGCTCAACGAGCTGATCGAGGAGAAGAAGCGGAAGGGGGAGAACCGATGCTCACCCCCTGTCCTGCGGGGGGCAATCTTCATCATCTCCTCACCCCAGGTACGATCAGGGGGCGAGCAGAGCCCATATGACGGCTCAGGCACAACGCGGGGAGAAGAGCAATTTCGTCGTTCAACTCGAAGAAGTGCTCCCGCTGCTCCGGGAACGGTTCGGCGTGACGAAGACCGGCATCTTCGGGTCGACCGCCCGCGGTGATGACCGGCCGGAGAGCGACGTGGATGTGCTGGTCGAACTACCACCGGACCGCCTAACGTTTCGAAACTTCATGGCGCTCGCCGATTTCCTGGAAGATCTCTACGGGCGAAAAGTCGACCTGCTCATTGTCGGGGGGATCGACCCGCTCATCCGGCAGGATGTGGAGAGTGAGGTGGTCTGGTGTGAGGCGTGACTCCGTGTACCTCGCCCACATCCCCGGGGAGAGGGAGTTTCTCAAGACCAATTTTTCCGACCGCTCTTTTGAGGAGATCGTCCAGGATGAGATGATGAAGCGATCGGTTCTCCGGAGTCTTGAGGTCATCGGGAGGCGTCAAAGAACCTCTCCCCAATGGTCAGGGCACGGTATCCCGCCATTCCCTGAAACAGTACGGCGAGGATGCGGGACAGACTGATCCACGGTTACTCCAGCATCAGGTGGGAGCTCATCCTCGATGCGGTGCAGCGCGAGATCCCGGCAGCCCTCCGCGACCAGAAAGGGATCATTCCGGCAGCCTTTTCCCGCGTGAGCGTTCATGGCTACCTGATGTCTGCAGTTACCGCCGAACAGGTGAGGGATGCGGCCCGGGTGCTCGGCATCCGGGACCGTGCCAGCCTCAACGATATCAGGAGCCGCTACCGCGAGCGGCTCAAAGAGTGGCACCCCGACGTCTCGCGAAACGACCCGGCAAAGTCCCACGATATGACCCTGCGCCTGAAGGAGGCCTACGATCTCCTGGTCGACTACTGCATGAACCAGACGTTCTCTTTCCGAATCGAGGATCTCACAAAGGATCTTGAGCAGAACCCCGCCCGGTACTGGATGGACCGGTTCGGCAACGACCCGATATGGGGATAGGGGCCGGCGCAAAAGCCCGATGCATTTTTGCTCCGCTGCCACCCCGTTACAGCGGAGCCGCGCATAAGAACCGCCGGATGATCCGGGGTGCAGGGGCCCATCGTCGCCGGCGGACGGGATACCGGGTTGAAAAATAAGTTTGAGTCTTTACTGCTCCATGATGACGACCGGCTTGATCAGATCCTCCGGCTTATCCTTCATGAGGAGGAGAGCCTCCTCAAGTTTATCAAACCCCTTAAAGACATGCGTTGCCATGAGCGAGGGATCCATGCGCCCGCACATAACGACCTCGGCCAGCCTCTCCATCCTGACCCTTCCGCCGGGGCAGAGCCCGGTCATTATGTTCTTGTCCGCCATGCCAAACCCCCAGCCGGCCCGGGGAAGGGGGAGGATGTCCCGATCGCCGATGCCCTGGCCGAAGTAGTTGATGTTTGATATGACCGAACCGGGTCTTGCCACGTTGATCGCATCCATAAGGATGCCCGGGCCTCCTCCGGCGACGATGACGGCGTCGACACCTTCTCCGTCTGTAGCGTTACGGATCTGTTCGACGGTATCCCCCTCTTTGTAGCTGACGATATCCGTCGCACCGTACTCCTTTGCGACCTTGACCGAGGCAGGCCTCGTGCCGACGGCAAATATCCTCCCGGCGCCCCGGAGTTTTGCACCGGCGACGGCGGAGAGGCCGACCGGCCCTATACCCAGGACCGCCACCGTGGCCCCGAACTCTATGTGAGCGTTCTCGGCGCCCATGAACCCGGTGCTGAGCATATCCGGTATCATGATCGCCGCCTCAAGGGAGATCCCCTCCGGGAGGTGCGCGAGGTTGTAGTCCGCCAGATTCACGTGGAAGAACTCACCAAAGACACCGTCCTTGAAGTTTGAGAACTTCCAGCCTCCGAGGGGTCCGCCGGTCTGTGAGGGAAATCCTCGCTGTGCGGCATCCGTTCCCCAGTCGGGGGTGATCGCCGGGACGATGACCCGGTCGCCGGGCTTGAAATCCCAAACAGCACTCCCCACCTCTTCCACGATACCGAGGGCTTCATGCCCCAGTATGAGGTTGTGCCGATCTCCGATTGCGCCCTCCCAGACGGTGTGAACATCGGATGTGCAAGGCGCAAGCGCCAGCGGCCTCACGATGGCATCTCTCGGCCCAAATGCCGGTTTTTCTTTCTCTATCCATCCGATCTCTCCGATCTTCAACATCGCAAGACCCTTCATCTTCTATCCCTTCTTCTACCCGGGATGAAAGGAGCAGACCTCTATAAAAGTATCGGGATCGCCATCGGTCTGCGGGGCGATCGCGTAGAGCCGGGAGCACCGGGTGGGCGCTATGCCGTCGGCGATGGAGGCAGAGGGCGGGGCGATGGTCCACTCAGGGAGAGGGCAGGCGACTGCCACGAAGAAATATGGAGCGAACCGATAGCGCTACAATTAATAGTGTTACGGTTGACACTCCTCAGTATGAAATTCGCTGTATCCGCCCCGGGGTAGGAGCCGTTCCATCATATGCCAGCACCCCCGGAAGCGCCACAGAGGAACCTTCATCCCGACAGACAGGATAAGGGCTCATGGGAGACCCCCCCAAATACCGAGAACCTCGCCGATGAGCGGATCAGCGAGCTCCAGGCCGAGATCGATGCACTTTTGCGGGAGAATGAGGATCTCAGGCAGACCAATGCCGAACACAGAAGAGACGGGGAGGCATTGCGCCGGGAGAAGGATAGGGTAGGTGCCATCCTGTCCGCGCTCGATACGGGGCAGTCCCTTGTCGACCCGGATATGACGATCGTATGGGTCAACCAGAAGGTCCGCGATACGTTTCCCGAACAGGAACCCATCGGCCGAAAATGCTACACTTACTTCGAAGGCCTGAACGCGCCATGCGAAGTATGCGCAGCACGGCGCGCCTTTGCAACGGGCGAGGTTGCGAGGATAGAGAAGTACGTTCCGTATCACGGGCGCTGGTTCAACATCGTTGCCCAGCCGGTGAAAGATGCATCTGGCCGGGTGACACACGTCCTTGAGAGTTTTGCCGACATCACCGGGAGGAAGCAGGCCGAGGAGGAGCTCCGTGCTGCCCTGAAAAGAGAGCATCTGAGAGCCACCGAACTGGATGCGACTCTTGCGGCGATAGCATCAGGCGTCATCATATACGACACCTCCGGGGCTATCGTCCGGGTGAATGAAGCGGTGCGTGAGAGGATCGGCAGAATGTCGATCCCCCTCGATCCAGCCCACTTTGAGAGGCGCCTGGAGGCTTTTGGAATCCTCCGGGCGGATGGGACGCCGCTTTCCCTCGAGGCGGCCCCTTACTGCAGGGCGTTGCACGGAGAGACCGTGCAGGGAGAAGAGGTGATGGTCACCCGGCCGGGCCATGAACCGCTCTGGGTGGACATATCAGCATCTCCCATACGCGATAGCAGCGGTGTCATCGTCGGAGCCATTGCCATCCTCACGGATATCACCAGACGAAAACGCACGGAAGAGGCACTCCTCGCAAGCGAGGAGAAGTTTCGGGCTCTCGCTGAGCACTCCCTTGACGGCACGCTCATCATCGATCCGGGGGGAGAGATCCTCTTTGCAAACCGTGCCGCAGGCCGAGTCGTGGATATCGGGGACCCCTCCGAACTCATAGGGAGAAGGAACGTCATGGAGTTTGTCGCCCCCGCATCGAGAGATGATGTCATCAGGGACTTTGAGCATGTGGCAGGAGGGACCGATGCGTATGTTGCGTATTATAAGATCCTCACGATATCGCAGGAAGAGCGATGGATCGAGAGTATTGGAAAATCCATCATATTTGAGGGTAACCCGTCGATACTCCTGTCGCTCCGTGATATCACCGTGCGGCGCCAGGCTGAAGAAGCCCTGCGGGAGAGCGAAGAGAAGTACCGGGCCCTCTTTGACAACGCAGCCGATGCCATATTCATACACGATCTCAGGGGAAGGCTTCTTGATGCGAACAGGGTGGCGGCGGAGCGCCTCGGCTACTCACGGGAAGAACTGCTGACCATGGACCTCATGATGATCAAGCCGCCGGAGTTCGTCACTCTCATCCCTGAGCGGATCAGGAGAATCATGCAGAGCGGCCATATGGTCTTTGAGAGCGCCGAGATCACACGCGAGGGGAGGCACATACCGACCGAGACCTCGGCACGCCTTATAACATACCAGGGGGAGCCTGCAATCCTCGCCACCACCCGGGATATAACCGTGCGGAGACAGGCAGAGGAGGCGCTAAAACGCCGCACCGAGGATCTCATCCGGGCGGGCCGGGAGATAGGGGCGGCGCGCGACGAGGCGAACATATACATCGATATACTGACCCACGATGTCCGCAACGCAAACAACGTCTCGGGTATGTACGCCGATCTCCTTATGGATCTCGCAGAAGGCGATCTGAAGGTCTATGTAAAGAGATTACATGCCAGCATCGATCGGAGCAGCGAGATCCTCGAGAACGTCGCCACCATCCGGCGGGCCTCTGAGGAGCCGCGCAACCTGGTGGCGGTGGATATCGATGCGGTCATCAGAGAGGGGATCGGGAGGTTCCCCGGCGCCTTTATCCGTTACCAGGGCACCTCTGCCTGCGTTATGGCAGATAGCCTCATCCCGACCGTCTTTTACAACCTCATCGGTAACGCCGTCAAGTTCGGCGGGGTGGATGTCGAGATTACCATCCGCGTCGAGGAACGGGGCGGCGATGTGTTGATCTTTGTCGAGGATACCGGGCCAGGTGTGTCCGATGAGGTGAAAAATAAGATCTTCCGCCGGTTTGAGCGGGGTACGGCGAGGGGGAGCGGGCAGGGGCTCGGCCTCTTCATCGTCCGGGCGCTGGTGGAGAGGTATGGCGGGGAGGTTCGGGTCAAGGATCGCATACCGGGCCGGCCGGAATGCGGGGCGGCGTTTTTGTTCACGCTCAAGAAAGCCTGACTCTTTGCCGGCCGCACACTCACCCCGAGAACCGGTATGCCCCCTGGGGGATGAGCATCTCAAACCGTGCCCCCTTCCCGGGCTCGCCCCTCTCGGCGACGCCGATCCCGGTGATCCCGAGGATCTCGCGGATCAGATAGAGCCCTAAACCCGTGTTCTCCCCAAAACATCGCTCAAATATCCTTTCCTTCTCTCCCGGGGGTATGCCGATGCCGTCGTCCTCCCATATAAGGGTGAGGGCTCCGCTCACCTCCGGCCGGTGCCAGACGCAGACCCGTGTCGCCATCTTCCCATGCCGGAGGGTGTTGTCCATCAGGTTGGCAAAGACCGCAGCAAGCATCGGGTCGGCGTATATGACAAGGTCTCCGGTTGCATCATCCACCGGCAACCCCTGCAGCACCTCCTCGCGGATCAGATCCGAGACCCGCTGCCACTCCGGGAACCGGACACCGAGCTCCGTGTAGTCCCGGGTGAACTCGATCTGGCGGCGTATCTGGTCAGCGGCATCCCTCACCCGGCCAAGGAAGGCCGATATGTCCTGACCGATCCCGGCCTCCTGTATGAACGAGAGGTTGCCGAGGAGAACCGTCAGCTGGTTCAGGATATCGTGCCGGGTGATGCTGTTCAACAGGTTGAGTTTTTTGTTCGCGACAGAGAGGCTGTTCGTCTGCAGTATAAGCTCCCCCGCGTGATGCGCAATATCGTGCTCTATCGCTTTCTGCTCGGTTATATCCCGGGCGGTGAATGCCATGCCCCGGGATATATCCTCCGGGTCAAGAAGCGTTACGGAGAGGAGTATGATGATGATCTCGCCGTCTTTGCGCAGCATCCGGGTCTCAAGCGTACACGCCCCCATCTCGTTTATCCCGGCGACGATCTCCTGCAGGACGGACTCGTACTCCTCGTCGCGCACGTAGAGGATCCGCACGGGCTGGCCTATGAGTTCATCGCAGGTGTAGCCGGCGATCCGGCAGAACCGGTCGTTGACCTCCGTAAGGATCCCGTTCGTCACCACGCCGATGCCCGTAGGAGCGGCATAAAAGATCTTCTCCTTCTTCTCTGCGGCCTCCCGCAACGCCTCTCCCATCCGCCTCTGCTCTGTTACATCCAGGCAGTGCCCTATGTAGCCGAGGAAGGTGCCGCGGGTGTCGTACCGGGGGGCGCCGTCATCCAGAATCCAGCGATACTCCCCATCGCGCCGCAGCAGCCGGAAGGCCATGCTGAACGGTTCGCGCCGGGCAAGGGCGCCCGTGACGATATCGATGCACCACGAACGGTCGTCCGGGTGCATCCCCTCCATCCAGCCCCTGCCGCTCTCCTGCTCAAGCGTCCGGCCGGTGAAGGCGAGCCACGGTTCGTTGAAGTAACTGCACATACCGTCCGGCCCGGATATCCAGATCAGAGCCGGGCCGTGGTTTGCAAGGGTGCGGAAGTGCTGCTCGCTCTCCCGCAGAGCCTCTTCGGCCTCTTTCCGATCCGTTATATCCTGCCATCCGCCATACATCCGCATACCGTTCCCGTCGTCGATACAGGTTGTAGAGACGCGGAGCCACCGGATTGAACCGTCCCGGCGGATGATCCGGAGATCAGAGAGCGACGAACTGCCCGGGGATAGCATGAGGATATCTTGCTTAAACAGGGGGATGTCGTCGGGGTGGACTATAGCCGCCCAGCACCGCATGGCCAGGATCTCTTCGGGCGTATACCCCGTGATCTCTTCTGTTGCTCCGGTAATCCAGTCGATGACCCGTTCTCCCGTATCCAGGAGGAGGCACGAGTAGACGACATCGGAGATGCTCTCGGATATGTGCCGGTAACGCTCTTCGCTTGCCTGGAGGCGGCGCTGGCCCTCGCAGAGGCTGTCAAAGCTTGCCCGGAGTTCCTCTTCGATGGAGGCAAGCCGCTCATACGCCGCATGGAGTTCTTCGTGCTTTTGCAATAGTTCGATCTCCGCCTCTTTCTGCTCCGTGATGTCGCGGACGATCTCGATGGCACCGACACGCCGGCCCTCCCGGTCACAGAGGGGGGATGCCCGGATCATGAGGTAGGTATTCCTTCCGCGGGGATGGGCAAGAGAGGTCTCGCCTTCAAGGATCCCGCCGTTTCGCGCCCTGACAGGGTAAGGGCAGCCCATCGCTCCGTCGGGCCGGTTGGCGTAATCGATCAGGACCGGGCGTGCCTCCCCGTAGAACGGGACCGAATAAGCATACCTGCCCCGTCCAAGCATATCGGCCTTAGGAATGCCGGTCATATCCTCGACCGCGCGGTTCCAGGCGATGACATGCCCGCTCGTATCTATGACAAAGGTTGCGTCAGGGAGGAACTCGATGATATCGGCAAGACGGCGCTCGCTCTCCTTGAGCTGATGTTGCCCCTCGGCAAGATCATCAAAGCTCGTCCGGAGTTCCTCTTCGATGGAGGCAAGTTGCTCGTATGCCGCATGGAGTTCTTCGTGCCGCCGCAGAAGTTCGAGTTCGGCAATCCTGCGATCGGTTATGTCATGCACCAGCCCGGTGAAACGGATAACCTTTCCCGATCCGTTCCTCTGGTACCCGACCCGATCGACGATATACCGAACCTCCCCGGTATCTGCGCGGAGGATCCGATACTCGATCTCGTAGTTATCCTCCCCGTTCGCGATCGATGCGGAGCGCGCCGCGTCGACTCTGGCCCGATCGTCAGGGTGGATACAGGTAATGTAATCATCGTAGTCTGCCGGCGAATTTCCCGGGGCAAGACCGTATATACGGGACATCTCATCCGACCAGATCGCCTGCCCGGTCTCAAGGTCGAACTCCCATTTACCGAGGTGTGCAAGGCTCTGCGCCATACACAGGGTCTCCTGACTCCTTTGAAACGCCGCCTCAGCCTTTTTCCGCCCGGCAAGTTGCCGGATGGCGCTTGCAAGCACGGCAAACTGCGTCTTTGGGTCGCCGCCCTTCTGGATGTAAAAATCGGCGCCGTTGTTCAGCGCCTCGATGGCCACCTCCTCGCGCCCTCTGCCGGTGAATACGATGAAGGGCACCGTAGACCCCGCCTCCCTGATCCGCTTCAGGAGGGCGATGCCGTCCATCTCCGGCATCTGATAGTCCGAGACGACCACATCATACCATCCGGCCATGATCCACCGGAATGCCTCAAGCGGGCTTGGAGTTGTATCGACGGTTATGCCGCCCGCCCGCAGAAGGAAGAGGCGGGTGAGCTCAAGCAGCGCCTCCTCATCATCCACATAGAGGATCCGGTCGGGGGCGGGCGATGACATGTGCGATGGTACCTATATATGGGGAGAGGAATGAAGCGGATTTATACCTTTCGGATTGATAATGTCATGCCAGGGCGGCTATGGATATATTGTTGACCGAGATGCCGAACATGAGCGGATTCACCTGCGTAGCTTCGAACACTTCAGTGAACGAGGTCTCCCCCGGAGATTGCCTGCCTCAGGGCCTCGCATAATCGTTTGCAAAACCCCGCCTCCCGGCCACATGGGTAGCACCCTAACCCGCCTGCGGCGCCGTCTCTCTGGTGGACAGAGCAAAGAACCCGCAGACCACCACGGATACAAGGAGGCTTGCAAAGAACCCGGGATAAAACCCGGCGGCGGCAACGATGATACCTGTCACGAGAGGGCCGGCCGAGTGCCCTATATCCATGACGGACGACAACGCCCCCATTGAGGCGCCCATCTGTTCCTTCTCCGCAACATCCGCGACATACGCGCTCGTCGCGACCGTGGAAAGCGACATACCGAGGGCAAAGAAGGCGCTTGTTATGAGGAAGACCGCAAACGTCGGCGCAAACGGTATGGCGGCGGTCGATAGACCGATCGCGAGGAGCCCGGCTACAATCTGAACCCTTTTATCGATCCGGTCGGCAATCCGACCAAAAAACGGCTTCGTCGCCGCGACGATCAGCGTCTGGGCGGCAAAGACGACCCCCACCTGGTATGCGCCCATCCCCCTGGAGAGCAGAACAAGCGGCAGGAATGTCTCAAATGCCCCAAAAGCAAAGTATGTCGCCATATCCGCAAGTGCCGTCGCCCGGAGCCTCCTGTTTGCAAAGAACACCACAAAACTTCTCCGAAACGCCGGGAACGGGCGGGCCGTGAGTGGGGCCGCCTCCTCCCGGATGAGGAGGATCAGGGCGATCACCGGCACCGCGGCGATTGCAGCGGCGATATACACCGCCCGGTACGGGGCAAGACCGGAGTAAACGGCGAAGAACGACATCATGGCCCCGCCGGCAAGCGGCGCCAGAGTCCTCCCGATCAGGGTTGCAGAGGAGTACTGCCCGAGCACCTCCCCCTTCCTCTCGGGGAACCGCGTTGCGATCATAGCAGCAACCACCGGCCCGAGGATGGCGGTCGCCGTCCCGTGGAAGAACCGAACCGGGATCAGCCAGAGTGGATCCACGACAAGGAGGTAGAGGAGAGGGGCTGCAAGGAATACCGCCCCTGACGCAACAAGCAGCCTCCGCCGGCCCAGGTGATCCGAGAGGACACCGACCGGGAACGAGAACAGGATCCCCGCAAGCGGTGAGACAGCCGCCACAAGGCCTATGACCAGATCGCCTGCGCCCAGGGCCTGCGAGAAGAGAGGCAGAACCGGGTTCTTTGATATGGTCGTCGAGAAGATGGCAAAGAACCCGATCACGAAGAGGATATATGTTGCCTGGCGATCCGCTGCGTGCTGCCCCCCGATCATAGTCCCTCTCTCCCGGCCAGCATCCCTTGCGCCTGCCGGGATGCCGCCGGCGGCACATCATAGAGAGGTTGCTCGCAGACAAGCCTTATACATGCCGGCCGCCGGATATCCGGATTATAGAAGGATGCCCCGGGACCATCGGACTCCATGCCCCCCCACGGGAACCCCTGCCCATCGTACCTCCCGACCGCGCCCTTGCAGAGGCTATCCGCGAGCGCCGGCCGCCACCGGTCTGCCGCACCCCGTGAACGTGGCGAGGACCCCGACCTTTGCGCCAGCCACCACCCGCAACCCCTGCCGGGAAAACGTCATCGCCTTATGATACCGGTCGGCCGCAAACGGGCTGACAGGGCACCGGATATTTCAGCCGTTCTCCGGCGAGTTCATCATGTAAGATCATTACAGAACCTATAAAACGAATATAGGACTAACCTGTACTGTTCATTTCGACCTCTGGTCTGGATTTCCATAGATGAACCATCGGCCAGAGAACACGAACTGCAGAACCAGAGATGATCGCTTAAGGTACTCAGGATATGAGGAGACAACCATGACCAGAAGAATGCTGAGCGAATTCGAATCATACGACCTCCTGAAACAGTATGGCGTACCGGTGCCCGACCACGTAATCGTCAAGACGGCCGCCGAGGCAGGCAAAGCGGCAGAGAAGATCGGTTTTCCCGTCGTCATGAAGATCCATTCTCCCCAGATCGTCCACAAGAGCGATGCGGGCGGTGTGATCGTCAGCATAGGATCAACACAGGCGGCAGCGGAGGCGTTTGAGAGGATCGTTACGAATGCAAAAGCCTACAACCCCGATGCCGAGATCAAAGGCGTCATCGTCGAGCAGCAGGCGGCGCCGGGGCTTGAGCTGATCATCGGCGGAAAGACCGACCCGGCGTTCGGGAAGGTGCTCACCTTCGGCATGGGCGGCACCCTTGTCGAGCTGATGAAAGATGTCACCCTGCGAATCCTCCCGATCACCGAAGAGACCATCCGTGAGATGATCAGGGAGATCCACGGTTACCCGATGATCCAGGGTTACCGGGGGGCAAAACCCCGCGATGAGGAGACGCTTGTCCAGATCATGTGGGCGGTCAACCTCTTCTTTGCCGAGAACACCAACGTCGTGGAGTTTGACATCAACCCGGTCAGACTTTACGAGTCCGGTGCCTGCATAGTCGACGCCCGCATATTCGTCGACGACGAAACCGTCGAGAGAGTGGCAAAAGAGCGACCGTTCGTCCCGATCGAGTACTTCACGCCCCGCTCCATAGCGGTCATCGGGGCATCGTCTGAGCCCAGGAAGATGGGCTACGCCGTTATGCACAACCTCCTGCACTTTCCAGGACAACTCTACCCCGTGAACAACAAACGGCCGGAGGTGCAGGGGCTCAAAGCATACGCCTCCATCCTCGATATACCAAACCCCGTCGATATGGCTGTCATAACCGTCCCCGCAAAGCACGTGCCGAGCGTGATCGAGGAGTGCGGGCAGAAGGGGGTCTCCATGGCGATCATCATAACGGCCGGGTTCAAAGAGACGGGCGAAGGCGGCAAGGCGCTGGAAGACCGGATCCTTGCCATCGCAAAGGGCTACGGCACCCGGATCGTGGGTCCAAACTGCCTCGGCCTGATCATTCCTCCAAAGGGCGTCGACACCACGTACGTCCACGAGTCCCCGAAACCCGGCAGCATCGCCTTCATCTCTCAGAGCGGCGCCATCGTCAACACCGTCGTCGACTGGAGCATCAGACAGGACATAGGGTTCTCCGCAGTCGTCAGCGTCGGCAACCAGGCGGATCTCAACTTCATCGATTTCCTCCGGTTCGTGGAGCGTGACCCAAAGACCAAAGGCATCATCCTCTACATCGAGGAGATCCGGGACGGCAAGACCTTCATGAAGGTGGCAGGCGAGGTCGCCAGGACCAAACCCATCGTGGCTATCAAGTCAGGTTCGTCGGAAAAAGGCCAGGCAGCGGCATCGTCCCACACGGGCTCGCTCTCGGGGTCCTACGACGTCTACATGGAAGCCTTCCGCGACTCCGGCGTCATCCCGGTCCACACCCTTACCGGCGCGTTCCAGGTCGCGGAGATGCTCTCGCTCCCGAAAGGCTACCCCCGTGGCAGGCGGGCGGTCGTGATCACGAACGCCGGCGGGTTTGCCGTCCTCTCATCCGACTACGCCGAGCGCTACGGCATCGACCTGATCGCCCTCTCGCCGGCGATCCTCAAGGAGCTCAACGACTTCCTTCCGGACTTCTGGAACAAGAACAACCCGATCGACCTCCTCGGCGACGCCAACGAGAAGAGGTTTGAACAGACCTTCAGCATTCTCGCCAAACACCAGGAATGCTGGGATATAGCCTTCGTCGTAGGGTTCCCTAACCTTGTCATCAGCTCAGAGCAGCTTGCAAACCAGATCATCCGGTTCTCCGAAAAGACCGGGAACATGATCGTCTCAACGCTTCTTGGCGGCGGGTCCATGGACCGGGGTAGAAAGATCCTCAAGGAGAACGGAATCCCGCTCTTTGAGGAGCTCGACTTCACCTTCCGGGTCATGGGGCGGATCCTCTGGCAGAGGTTCCGGTAACCCTCCCACGATAACCATTTTTTCCCTATAAGGCCCTCCACCCGACAGACCTGACGCCTCACGCATCAGGATCCGGTTGCTCCCCTGTCATCCGCCTTCCATCCCTCCGCCAGACCACGATGAACGACAAGAGGGCAAGCAGCGTGAAACCGGCCCAGAAGAGAGGGATGGCCGTGCTGATATCAGGGCCCCGGATGAGAAGCCGCACGATGCCGGCGAGCATCGATACCAGGATGGCCGAAATTACGACAAGGACCGGCGCTATCCTGACGCGGGATCCTATCGCCGGCATCACTTTTGGGGTCACCACGAACGGCAGCCTCTTTCCAGAAATGGCATACCAGATCGCCCGGGCGTATACGAAGGCGAGCGCGTTGAAGATCGCCTGCGAAAATGCGAGGTCGCGCAGGGAGTAGTGCCGCTCACGGGTGCTGGTGACGACCTGTATGACGATCACCGCGGAGAATACCACGGCAAAGACCACCGGAAGCCATACCGGCAGCACGTATATGCCGAAGATCAGCGTAGCGACGGGAAAGAGAAAGAGCGCCACGTTCATGCCGCCGAGCATGTAGGCCGAGGCTATCACGGCAAACTCAAGCCACTGGATCGGGCTCATGCCTCGTGGGTGTGTTACGAACTCTCCTGCCATCGTCCCGAGGAGCCGGGTGTTCCCGTATGCCCATCGGAGCTGCTGCGTGAAATACGCCGCGAGGTTCGGTGGCGCCATGCCTTCTGCGTAGACAGCGTCGATGTAGGCTCCCCGGTATCCCCTGGCATGGAAGAGAAAGGCCGTGGCGATATCCTCGGCTATCGATCTCTCATCCATCCCCCCGATAGAGAGGAGATGGCTGATGCGGAAGATGCAGTTAGAGCCCGTCAGCATGGTTGCCCGGTTGACGGAGAGCCCCCTGCAGACATGCTTGTTGTATATATGCTGCTGATAGGAGAACGTGGCGCTTATGGGGTTTTTTGGCTCTGAACGGACGAACTGGGGGGTCTGGACGAACGATATGGAAAGATCGGCCTCAAGGACCGGTATGAGGTCGGTAAGGATCGCCGGCTTCACCCTCTGGTCGGCGTCGATCACCAGAAGGTACTGTACATCGCCATCAAGGAGCGAGAGGGCGTGGTTGATCGCCCCCGCCTTGAACCCCTCCCTGTGATCGCGGCGGACGTGATGGATGTTGTAACGATGGCTGATCTCCTCCATAGCTGTCCGAATGTGCGGGTCAGACGAGTCATCGATGATATAGACCGAGAAGTCCGGGTAGGTGATCGATGTGCATGCCCTGACACAGGACTCGACCACCCCGGGCTCCTCGTTGTACGTGGGGATAAATACGGCGACGCGGCTTTTCGGAGCCATCTTTTGATGGAGCGTTACGGAGTGTCCGGTGTAGACGTAGAGCGATCGCAGGAGGTGGTCGGCGTAGCTCACGAACTGGATCACACCGAATGTGGTGACGAGGAGGAGGAGAAGGGAGAGTGCCCGTGCAGCGGGACTCCATCCTGTCCCGGCAAGTATCAGGTGGATATCGTGGAAGAGGACGAGCAGGAGCGGCACCACGAGCATCGAGGTAAAGAACGATATGCGCGCTGCCGTTGTCATGGGTGTCTCCTTCACGTGCAGGACGCCTCGCAGGTAAATGACGCCGGATCTTCGGCAATGAAGGGTGCGCGAGGCAATGTAAGTCACCAACCACACAACCGTACTACTTAACTCTTATGGCCCCGGGCACCTCTGGGGCCGGGAAAGCCTATCTTTGGAGGATGTATCCGCCGGCACTACAAAACGCCCGTTCCGATGCCTGAATGGGAATGTGGCCACAGTTCTGGCCTCTTTCGCGACCCGGATCATGCACGTGGCATGGTCATCTGGCGACCGACACCATAAAATAGGTTGCTTTCCTTCAGTCAACTGATGCCTTATGGCTGTAAAGATGGCAATTGCACCGCTGAAGAAGTATGAACTGCCGCCGCTGCCCTACGCGCCGGATGCCCTCGAGCCGTACATATCTAAGGAGCAACTCACCCTCCACCATGATAAGCACCACCTGGGTTACGTGAACGGGGCGAACGCCGACCTTGAGAAACTGGAGAAGGCGCGGCAGGAAGGGACCGATCTCGACATGAAGGCGCTCTTAAAGGAGCTCTCGTTCAACGTGGGCGGCCAGGTCCTGCACACCCTCTTCTGGCCGAACATGGCGCCGGCAGGCTCTGGCGGCGGCGGGAAGCCGGGAGGCGCTCTCGCAGACCGCATCAACCGCGAATGGGGATCATTTGACCGATTTAAATCAGAGTTCACGAAGGCTGCCGCAAGCGTTGAAGGGTCTGGCTGGGCGGCACTCTCGCACTGCAGCCTGACGGATCGCCTCATGATCATGCAGATCGAGAAGCACAACAACGATGTCTATCCGACGTTTGGGATCCTGATGGTGCTCGATGTGTGGGAGCACGCCTACTACGTCGACTACAAGAACAACCGCGGCCAGTTCATAGACGCGTTCTGGAACATCGTGAACTGGGATACGGTGAACAAGAGACTGGAAAACCTCTAACC
>CAYPRO010000040.1:0-16063 GCA_964413225.1 uncultured Methanoculleus sp.
TTGCCGCTCCCGGTCGGCGCGTCGATCATGGCGATACCGCCGTCGCGCGCGACAGATGCGGCTACTTCGAGCATCTCCCGCTGGTGTGGCCGGTACTCCCGGTACGGGAACCAGCCGTCGAGGGTATCCATTGTATACATGGTCGACGGCTGATCACAATGTTGTTTGGGTCTCCCGGGTTTGGGATGAGACCTGCCGTTTAGCATCCTGCCTGAAGCATACCACAACGCGCATACCGCCGCCTGTTCTTCCGGCAGAGCATTAACAAATGCCCAAAAGCCTGAAAAACACATGAGAATGCTGCATGGCGGAAGTATTATATCATTTACCGCACACCTCCGGGATGAGGAAATCGTATGTCCTTCAAGGCAGAGGTTCTTGATAAGATGGCTGCCCTCATTACGGCTGCATTCGGCCTGGTCGCCGCTCTCGCGTGGAACGGCGCCATCCAGGAGCTCTTCAAGCTCATATTCGGGGAGCAGAGCACGCTCGTTGCTATGTTTGTGTATGCTGTTGTCGTGTCGATCATCGCGGTGATCGCGGTCATCCTTATAGGTCGCGCCGCAGCAAAGGCAAAAGGAGAGGATGAGGCGGCAGGTGGTGAGGATAAGGCGGCAAAGCAGTGAGTCTCCGTAATTTCTCTCTTTTTGGCGAGGCAGCATGAATCGGAATTTTCAGGCCCAATGATGGGCCGGCATGCCGATCCGGCGGGGCATGACCGGACGACGGATACTGAACCGGGAGCGCTCATATACACCGTGGATACTCCTGCGCGGCCGGTCACCATCACGGTCATCGATTACGATGCATCGCATATCGATGAACGAATCTGCACCCGGCCTGAAGACCTCCGCCCACTCATCACCCGCCCGACGGTCACCTGGATCGATGTCGATGGCGTTCACGATGCCGGGGTCATCGAGGCGATCGGGAACGTTGCCGGGATCCACCCGCTGACGCTTGAAGATATAGTGAACACCCGTCAGCGTCCGAAGATCGAGGATTATGGCAATTACATGTACGTTGCGGTTCGGATGCTCATCCCCGGCGGCGATGGCGGGTTTTGGAGCAAGCAGGTGAGCCTGGTGCTCGGCACAGGCTACGTCATATCATTCCAGGAGCAGCCGGGTGACACATTTGAGCGCATCCGCGCATACCTGCGTGCAGAATCCGGTCGGATCCGGACAGCCGGAGCCGATTATCTCCTGTATGCCCTGCTGGATGCGATCGTCGACGGCTACTTCGCGGTTGTCGAGGTCTTTGGGGACCATATCGAGGCGGTCGAAGAAGAGGTGATGGCAGAGCCCGATCGCAAGACCCTGCAGGCGATCTATGCTCTGAAGCGGTCACTTGTCGCGCTCCGGCGATCGGTCTGGCCGCTCCGCGATGTGGTGGCGGAGCTTGGGCGGGGCGAGTCTCCCCTTATCTATGCATCGACGCTCGTCTACATCCGGGATGTCTACGACCACACCATACAGGTTGCCGAGACAGTCGAGACCTACCGGGATATGGCATCCGGGACCCTCGATGTCTATCTCTCAAGCCAGAGCAGCCGGATGAATGAGATCATGAAGGTTCTCACGATCATCGCCACCATATTCATCCCGCTCACCTTCATCGCCGGCGTCTACGGCATGAATTTTGCGTATATGCCCGAACTCAATGCGACCTGGGGATATCCTGTGACCCTCGCCTCGATGGCGGTCATTGCGGGTATCATGGTCCTCTACTTCAGGGAAAAAGGGTGGTTCTGACCGGCCGGGTGGCCAGGATATCCCTCTTATGCCTGACCCCCATCAACCGTCTCTGATACATGATCGATCCTCCCCGGGAGGCGGACCCGGAGGAGATGAACGCCGCAAGGTTCCGGGGCGTGAACAGAAGGGGCGGTGGCATAGCCACATGAAATGTCGCTGCCTGCGGAGGCAGGCCGGTGGCAAGCATGATCTCTCCGACAGTGATGCTTTATGCAGATTGAAGGCATCTTCGGTAAGACTATCCCCTACCTGCAGAACTGGCTTCTGGATGTAGAAGTGCTGTCGGCTTTTGCGTGGTGAGGTGGATCCCGCCGGGAGGAGGGCTGGTAGTCAGGAGGCGAAGATGCAACAGGAGAAGACCTGTCCAGAGCTCTCGATCCGCGTCATCTATTATACCCGGGATCACCTTGAGGAACGGGAATGCATCGAGCTCACCGATGCCTGGTCATGGCTCAGTCGGGAGACGGTCACCTGGATCGATGTCGTCGGGGTGCCGGAACATGGCGAACTCGTGGAGCTCGGAAGGCAGGCAGGCATCCACCCGCTCACGATGGAGGATATAACTATCCCGGATCAGCGGCCGAAGGTCGAGGATTTCGGGAGTTACCTTGCCATCATTGTGAGGATTCTCTCAGCCAAAGGGGATGGCATTGCAAGTGAGCAGGTCAGCCTGATCTTTGGGGAGAACTACATCATAACGTTCCGGGAGAGACCCTTCCATGTCTTTGGACAGGTCAGGGAGAGGCTCCACAATGAGCAGAGCGCCCTCCGGAGATCAGGGCCCGATCTCCTCGCTTACGCGCTCCTTGATGCCGCCGTGAGCGTGTATCTTACCATCCTCGATCAGACCGATGATATGGTGGAAGATCTCCAGAGCGAGGTGCTGACGTTTGCACACCCGCTTGCCACAAAACAGATCTACACCCTCAAGGAGGACCTCGTAACCATCAGGAGGGCGATTTTGCCGGCGCGCGAGGTTCTTGGCTCGCTTGCGGGCCGTAAATCGAACCTCATCGGGAAGGAGACAGCTCCCTACTTTCGTGATGCATACGAGCGATGTATCCAGGCGGCCGAGATCGCCGAGTTCGCCCGAGATACGCTGGCTGGCGTGATGGATCTTTATGCCTCAAACCAGAGCAATCGGCTTGCCGAGATCACGACGTTCCTCACCATCGTCGCAACCATCTTTATCCCCTTAAGTTTCATCGCCGGGTTCTACGGGATGAACTTCGCAGATATACCGATCATGAACTCGCCCCGGGGCTACCTGCTGGTCCTCCTCATCATGGTAAGCGTCGCATCCACTATGCTCCTTTACTTCAGGAAGAGGAGGTGGATATGAAGGTTATTCCGGGCGGGCACTGCCGGCAGGCGGCATGTGTTGCCCCGGCACCCCGAAGACCGCGGTTATCGCTCTTCTGTACGGAAACAATCATTTATGCCCGTGCAAAGAGTACCACCTGCTGA
The DNA here is from genome assembly GCA_964413225.1 of uncultured Methanoculleus sp. Classification (GTDB taxonomy): domain Archaea; phylum Halobacteriota; class Methanomicrobia; order Methanomicrobiales; family Methanoculleaceae; genus Methanoculleus. Next base: position 3,225 of record CAYPRO010000040.1, read on the forward strand.
TAGCACCATGATGAACAGACTCACGGATCCCCTTGATACAGCGATAGAGCGCGGTCGCACCGATCTCGACGCGAGGATGCAGGCACTTGCCGGGAAGCTCGCCTACACGGAGACTGCATACGCCCTCCCCGTGACCTACGCTGTCACCGGCATCGCCGTGCGGGATGCGGATGGAGCGCGCGAGGCCTACCGGCAGTCCGGCAACAACCTCCTCGTCGCCTGCGAGTGCCTGATGGCCGGAAAAGGCGGTCTTGCGAGCCCCTACACAGGTTTCATACCGGATGCCGTCCTCCGGAGGCTCGGCTACACCCTGGTCGACGGGAGCGTCACGGGCCTCGGCCTCCTCGTCGGGACGCCGGAGAGCCCTGATGCCGCCGCGGCCATCTGCCGGGAGATGCAGGAGAAGTACCTGCTCACCTTCCTTGCCGGCGGGGTCGTTGAAGCGCTGGAGAACGCCGGCGTCCGCCTGGGGCTGGATTACCGCCTGGTGCCGCTCGGGCCAGAGAGTTCTCACGGCATCCACTTCGCTGATATCCTGGCCCGGGTCGCTATGATGTTTGGGGGGGTGCAGCCGGGAGATATCCACTCCCTGCTCAGGTACGCCGCAGAGCGGGCGAAGGCGTTTGTGATCGCATTCTCGGCCCTCACCGATGAAGAGATTGCATTTGTCGATGCACTGCGGGTGCTCGGTATACCGATCCTCGCGGTCGACAGGAGCTATGAGGGGGGTGCGTGGATACCGGTCGCTCCCATGGAGGCTGTCCGAACCGGCATGGATCTCCGGGGGATCCGGGTCACGGTCACGGCGATCCCGATACCCATGGCCTGCTCCCCCGCGTTCGAGGGGAAGAGCATCCGCAAAGAGGAAATGTATGCAGAGTTCGGCGGCGGCAGGACTCCTGCGTTCGAGCTCCTCAGGACGCGGCCCCGCGAGGAGGTTACGGATGGAAAGGTCACCGTCATCGGGCCTGAGGTCGACGCCGTCCCGGCAGGTTCCGCCCTCCCGCTCGCTATACTGGTGGATGTCGCCGGCGCGAGGATGAAGGCGGACTACGAGCCGGTGCTTGAGAGACGGATACACACCTTCATCAACTACGGCGAGGGATCCTGGCACGTTGCACAGCGGGACCTCATATGGGTCCGGCTCTCGAAAGAGGCAGTGGCAAAAGGTGTCAGGATCCGCGATGTCGGGACGCTGCTTGCCCATAAACTCAAGGCGGAGTTCCCTGATCACGTCGATGCAGTCCAGGTGACGCTCGTCACCGATAAGAAGATGGTCGAGGAGACGCTTGTGGAGGCGCGGGAGATCTATGCACGACGCGATGAGCGAATTGCCGGTATGAAGGATGAGGACGTGGAAACATTCTATTCCTGCACCCTCTGCCAGACGTTCGCCCCAAACCACGTCTGCGTCATCACACCGGAGCGGCCGGCGCTCTGCGGGGCGATCACCTGGCTCGACGCCCGGGTTGCCCATGAGATCGCTCCCGCCGGGGCGAACCAGCCGATCCCGAAGGGGGAGGTGGTCGATGCCACCTATGGAGAGTTCGTCGGGGTGAACCGTTTCGTGAAGAAGGCATCCCACGGTGAGGTCGACCGGATCTCCCTCTACAGCATGATCGAGAACCCGATGACCGCCTGCGGATGCTTCGAGTGCATCGCGGCGATCGTCCCGGAGGTGAACGGATTCCTCGTCGTCAGCCGGGAGTTCACCGGGGAGACCCCACTCGGTATGACCTTCTCGACGCTCGCGGGGACGATCGGCGGCGGTGCGCAGACGCCGGGGTTCATAGGCATATCGAAGAACTACATCTTAAGCGACAGGTTCCTCCAGGCTGAGAACGGTATTGCGCGGGTAGTCTGGATGCCATCCTCCTTAAAGGAGGAGCTTGGCGACCGGTTGCGTGAGAAACTTGCCACATTGGGGATGCCGGATCTCTTTTCAAAGATCGCGGATGAGGTCTCGGCACCGACAATCGAGGACCTCATAGCATTCCTCGAGCGCGTCGATCATCCCGCGCTCACGATGAGGTCGCTGATATAGGAGGAATGATGCGTGATAGAGAGGAGTGATGAGCAAACGGTGATCCGCGAGGTGCGCCTTGGCGCCACGCGGGCCGAAGGTGGAACACGGAATGTCTCGTACGTCATCGGGGGCGAACGGGATCTTCCGTTCTCCGTAAGGGGGCCTGAACGGTTTCTTGTGGCGCTGGAGATCTGCGATGACCCCCGGTTCTGGCCGCCGGTCGTCCGCGACTACGTGGGCGACCTTGCGAACGATACGGGTGAGTGGGCGCGGGCCGCGGAACGTACCTACGGTGCGGACCTGGTGCGGTTGAACTTCACGAGCACGAAGCAGCGTGGGTTTCATGCGTTCGATGCTATTGCCGCGACGACAGAGGTGGTGCTTGCGGCGACGTCCCGACCCCTTATCGTCGAGGGGAGCAACGAACCGGAACTCGACAGCGAGGTCTTCCGCCGCTGTGGAGAGGCGGGAGAGGGTGAACGGCTTCTCCTCGGGACTGCTGAAGCCGACCGCTACAGGAGCGTCGCCGCAGCGGCTCTGGCATACGGTCACGCGGTGGTTGCCCAATCGCCCATTGATGTCAACCTGGCAAAGCAGCTAAATATCCTCCTCCGCGAGACCGGCGTGCCGCAGGACCGGATCGTCATCGACCCCTACACCGGACCGCTCGGCTACGGGTTTGAGTACTCCTACTCGGTGATGGAGCGGATCAGGCTTGCCGCCCTCGCTGGCGATGCGGATCTCGCGATGCCTATGATCAGCGCCCCCACCGATACCCTCTCGACCCGGGAGGTGCGGGAGGCCGCACCGGCGGATCAGGAGGAGATGGCTGTGGCCTGGGAGTTCTACACCGCCTACGCCTCACTCGTCGCCGGCGCATCGATCGTCTGCGTCCGCCACCCGCTGACCGTGGCGAAACTCAAAGATGCCCTGGAGGGCTGAAACATGGCGATGAAAGCGCTCGACGTATACAAGCACCTCCCGAAGACGAACTGCAAGAAGTGCGGGTATCCCACATGCCTTGCCTTTGCCATGAAGCTCGCCGTCGGCAAGGCCGAGGTCGAGGCCTGCCCGGATCTTGACCCCGATACGAAGGCCCTCCTCGGCGGCGTGACCCGGCCGCCGATCCGGCCCGTCACCATCGGCGCGGGCGAACGCTCGGTTCTGGTCGGTGAGGAATCTGTCCTCTTCCGGCACGAGAAGACCTTCTATCATCCGCCCGGGATCATGGTGCAGGTCTCCGATACCTGGCCGGAGGACAAGGTGCGCTCCGCCGTGGAGACGGTCAGAGATATGGTCGTCCACCGGGTGGGGCAGGACCTTATCGTGAACGGGGTGGCGGTGAAGTGCGAGAGCAGCCTCCCTGAACGGTTCGCAGAGGCTGTGGCGATCGCCGGGGGTGGGAGCAGCCTCCCCATGGTGCTGATTGCCGGCGACCCCGCAGCCTTTGAGTCAGCCCTTGCCGTCGCGGGGCAATACCGGCCGCTGATCCACGCCGCAACAGAAGAGAACTGGGAGGCCCTCGCCGCCCTCGCGAAGCGCTACGGGTGTCCTCTTGTCGTGCGATCCGCCGATCCCGCGACCCTCGCCTCCCTTGCCGGGAGGTGCACCCTCGCCGGGGCCCCGGATATCGTGCTCGACCCCGCATCGTGTTCGCTCGCCGGCTTCATCGCCACCGCAACAGAGATCCGAAGATCTGCCATCGGGCGGATCGAACCCGCGCTCGGCTACCCCATCTACATCGACGTCGGCGCCTTCGGGGAGACCGATGCTGCTCTCGCGGCGGGCATACTGAAGTATGCAGGGATCATCGTAACGCCCCCGCTCTCCCCCGCCTCGCGGGAGGCGGCACTCACCCTGCGGCAGAACATATACACCGACCCGCAGAAGCCCATACAGGTGACGCCGGGCATATACCCGATCAACGAACCCGGGCCGGACGCCCCGGTTCTCCTCACGGTGAACTTCTCGCTCACCTACTTCACGCTGCTTGGGTACATCGAGGCATCCCGGATCCCCTGCTACCTCTTCATAGTTGATACAGAGGGGCTCTCGGTCCTCACGGCTGTCGCAGGCGGAAAACTGACCGAGACCCTTGTAGATGATTCGCTCAAAAAATTCGATGTCGCGGATCTGGTGAATCACCAACTGCTCATCATACCCGGTTACGCCGCGCCCCTCTCCGGAAAGATAGAGGATGCGACCGGCTGGAAGGTGCTGGTCGGCCCCCGGGATGCAGCCGATCTTCCCGGGTACCTGGAGAAGGAGTGGAAGGCCTGATGCCGATCGTGACGTTCCTACCCGGCTACAGGAAGGTGAGCGTGCCGGAGGGGGCTACCCTTCTTGATGCTGCCCGCGCGGCCGGCCTCTCCATGAACGTGGTCTGCGGCGGAGAGGGCAAGTGCGGGAAGTGCCAGGTCTATGTAAGGGAGGGCGCAGTCTCGTTCGACCGCGGGAAATACCGCAGGTTTTTCTCAGACGACGACCTCGCCCGCGGGGCATGCCTCGCCTGCCAGGCGCGCATCACCGGCGATGTCCAGGTGGATGTCCCGGCCGGGTCGCTTATAGAGGAGCAGAAGATCCTTGTCGAGATCCCGGGCATGAAGGAGGTCCCGCTCAACCCCGCCGTCCGGAAGTACATGGTCAGCCTCGAACCGCCGTCCCTTGAGGATACGACCCCCGACCTCGCCCGCCTGCTTGAAGGGGTCGAGCGACAGGGCGGGCCGCCTCCGGCACGAGTCTACGCACCGCTCGGCGTCCTCTGCTCCCTCCCGCAGGTGCTCCGCCGGAGCGGGTGGCGTGTAACCGCCACGGTCGCCCTTGTCCCCGGCGGTTATCGCCTGAGCAGCGTGGATGAGGGCGACACAACGGGGAGGCTCTACGGGGCGGCGGTGGATCTCGGGACGACAACGATCGTGGTCTACATCAGGGATCTCATCGACGGGCGGATACTTGCCACGGCATCCAACTACAACCGCCAGATCTCCTGCGGCGAGGATATCCTCTCGCGGGTGAACTTCTCAAGGAAGAGCGGGCTTGCACGGTTGCAGCAGCTTGCGGCGGAGAGCATAAACGATGCCCTGACGGCCGCCGCCGATGCCGCGGGAATCGACCGCGAGGAGATCTACGAGGTGGTGATCGCCGGGAACACGGTGATGACCCACCTCCTCCTCGGTATCGACCCTGCCTACATGATCGCTGAACCCTACATACCGGTCGTGCGCCGGATGCTCTCGACGGCTGCCGGGCGGATCGGCATCGCAGCCCATACGAACGCCGGTGTCTACACCTTCCCGGCGGTCTCAAACTTCATCGGCGGCGATATTATCGCTGACATCATGGCCACCGGTATGGCGGAGCGCGATGAGGCAACGCTTATGGTGGACATCGGCACGAACTTCGAGGCCGTGCTCGGCAACAGCGACTGGATGCTCTCCTGTGCGGGGGCGGCCGGGCCGGCTCTGGAGGGCGGAGAGGTGCTCTTTGGTATGCGGGCAAATCCGGGCGCAATCGAGCGGGTCCGGATCGACCCCGATACCCTCGCGCCATCCTTCTCGACGATCAATGGCGTCAGGCCGCGGGGGATCTGCGGCTCAGGCCTAATCGACCTGCTTGCGGAACTCTTCCGCGCCTGCATAATCGACCGGACGGGTGGGATCAACTTGGGGCTGGACCATCCCCGTATAAGGAGAGGGCAGTATTACCCGGAGTTCGTCGTGGCCTGGAAGGAGAAGACGTCGATCGGGAAGGATATCGTCATCACCGAGGGCGACATAAAGAACCTTATCATGAGCAAGGCGGCGATCCACGCCGCCTGCATGACGCTCCTCGATGCGGCGGGCCTTGCGCCCACTGATATCGGCCGGATCTGCTTTTCCGGGGCGTTCGGAAACTACATCAGCAAGGAGAACGCCGTCACCATCGGTCTGATACCCGAGATATCCCCTGAATGCATCGAAAACATAGGGAATGGCGCTATCACCGGCGCAAACATCGCCCTCGTCGACCGCAGGCGGAGGAAGGAGCTCGACGGCCTCGCGCGGAGGATCACCTACATTGAGCTGAACGCGGACCCGTCCTTCATGGACAGGTACACATCGAGCTGTTTTCTGCCTCACACGGACTTTACTCTCTTCCCACGCGTACAGCAGATGCTTGAGGTGTGCCGGATGAAACAGGGGGTGAGGTCATGGCAGGCATGATACCGCCGCCCGAGCTCCTCGCGACCGGAGTGGGAGCACTCCCCCACCGTGACCCCGATACGGCGTGCCGGGCGGTGCTCGCGGCGTTCCCCCTGATACCCTACGTTCCCACTCTGCCAAACCGGGGCCTCCTTGAGGCGATCGTCTTTGCCGATGCTGAGCACCTGCCCGGCGGGGTAATCCGGGGCGGCAGGCTCCTTGTCGATCGGAGCACCGATCCCTCTGAGGCTATGGAACAGATCCTGCTCGACTACCTCGAACAAAACATAGAACCATACAGGATCGGCGAGGCATACGGATCGGGGTTCCATGCTATGATGAACCGCGACCTCTCAGGGGCCCTCCTGGTCAAGTGCCAGGTGACCGGCCCGGTGACGTTCGGCATGCAGGTGGTGGATGAGACGCGCCGGCCCATACTCTACGATCCCGAGTATGCCGACCTGCTCGGGAAACTCCTCGGCCTGCGTGCCAAATGGTGCGAGACGGCGATGCGGGAGAGGATGGGCGCTCGCGTGACCCTTGTGGTGCTGAACGAACCCTACCTCGCATCGCTCGGTTCATCGGTCGTCCCGGTGGATGCCGGGGTCGCGGCATCCTCCTTTGAGGACATCGCCGCCATCCTCGATGGGGGGCTCGGGCTTCACTGCTGCGCCAACACCGACTGGGGGTTCGTCCTCGGCCTTGCTCCGGCGGTGGTCTCCATCGATGCCTGGACGTACGCCCGCGAGTTCCTGCTCTACGCCGACGATATCGCCCGCTACATGGAGAGGGGAGGCGTGGTGGCCTGGGGGATCGTCCCCGCGGATCACGCTGCATTTGTGGCGGAGAGCCCGGATGCGTTCTTTTCTCGTTTTAGGGAGATCCGCGCCCGTGCGACGGAGACGATCGATCCCGATATATTTGACCGCCAGTCCCTTATCTCGCCGACATGCGGGATCCGGAACGCTGGAGAGCAAGAGGCTGTCGCGATCATGGAGGCGACGCGGTCGCTCTCCCGCCGCCTCCGGGGTGAGGAGCCATGATCCGGTCCTGCACTATAGTCATATCCGGCAAAGGCGGGACCGGGAAGACGACGATAGCGTCGCTTTTGATCGACGCTCTGATCGCGGCCGGCGAGCGGCCGATCCTCGCCGTGGACGCCGACCCGAACGCGAACCTTCACGAGGCCCTCGGCGTCGCGCTTACGGAGACGCTCGGGAGCATGCGGGAGGAGGCCTTCACAAGAAACATCCCCCCGGGGATGGATCGGACGGGGTACATCAAATACCGGTTCCGCCGGGTGCTCGCGGAGGAGGAAGGTTACGACCTCCTCGCGATGGGCCGGCCGGAGGGATCGGGGTGCTACTGCTTCCCGAACGCCCTTCTCGCCGAGTGCATAGGGACACTCGAACGCGGCTACCGCTTCGTCGTTGTGGACTCCGAGGCAGGGATGGAGCACATCTCCCGGGGGACGATCAGGAGTCCGGAGGTCCTCCTGATCGTGAGCGACCCGGGTGCCCGCGGTATGCGAACCGCTGGCCGTATAAGGGACCTCGCGGAGTCGCTCGGCCTCCTGCGAGAGAGGATCTTCCTTATCGTCAACCGTGACCGGGGCGATGCCGTCGTCGGCGGCGATATTCCCCTCATCGCCAGGATCCCGGAGGATCCGGCGGTCGGGGAGGCGGACCTTACAGGAACGCCGATCGTCAACATACCGCAGGATAGCCCGGTGCGGGAGGCGATGCGCGACCTTGCCACCCGGCTCATAGAGATGTGCGCCCGACAGGGGGAGTGATGCCGCCCTCCATACATCACAGCCCCTTTATTAACACGGCAGGGTAAACAGGTACCAATTATGGCAATTCATCCCATCGACTACCGGTACGGCACAACGGAGATGCGCGCTGTCTGGAGCGAGGAGAACAGGTTCCGGGCGATCGTCATGGCTGAAGTGGCACTTGCCCGGGCCGAAGCGGTGCACGGGATGATCCCCCGCGAGGATGCGGAGACGATCGCGGCATGCGCGCCGGAGGCCTGTCTTGAGAGGGCAAAGGAGATCGAGGCCGAGATCAACCATGACATGATGGCGGTCGTCAAGGCTCTCGCCGAGGTCTCGCGGGATGCGGGCAGATGGATACACTACGGGGCGACATCAAACGATATCCTTGATACGGCGACCGCCCTGCAGATCCGCGATAGCCTCGCGCTCATCGAGGAGAAACTGGGAAAACTCCTTGCCGTGCTCCTCTTCCGGAGCGCCGAGACCCGGACCCTTGTCTGCGCCGGCCGCACCCACGGGCAGATCGGCGTCCCGACGACATACGGCCTCCGGTTCGCGATCTGGGCAAGCGAGGTCTCCCGGCACATCGAGCGGCTCCGCCAGATGCGCCCCCGGGTCGTCGTCGGGCAACTCACGGGGGCGGTGGGGACACAGGCGGCGCTCGGGGATGCCGGCATCGAGATCCAGGAGACTATGATGGAGTTCCTCGGGATCCGCTCAGTCGATGTCTCTAACCAGATCATAGCGCGGGATCGTTATGCGGAGTACTTCATGTTCCTTGCAAACGTCGCGACCACCCTCGACAAGATCGGGCTTGAGATCCGCCTTATGCAGCGTTCCGAGATCGGGGAGCTTATGGAGGCGTTCGGGAAGAAGCAGGTGGGTTCAAGCACCATGCCCCACAAGCGAAACCCGATTAAAAGCGAGCAGGTCTGCGGGCTTGCAAGAATTGTGCGCTCCGCGGTCGAACCGGCCCTGCAGAACAACGTCCTCTGGGACGAGCGCGACCTCACAAACTCGTCACCCGAGAGGGTGCTCTTCCCTGAGGCCTCGGTGCTTGCCGATCATATCCTGAAGGTGATGATCGATGTTCTGGATGGACTTGAGTTCAACAAGGCGAACATCAGAAAGAACCTGACAATGCTCCGGGGGGTGAACCTCGCCGAATCGGTGATGATCGAGCTCACGAAGCGGGGTATGAACCGGCAGGAGGCGCACGAGGTTATGCGGACGGCAAGCATGCAGGCCCTCGCCGAAGACCGGGAACTTGCAGAGGTGCTCGGCGAGCGGCCGGATGTCACGGCGTTTATCACCCGCGGCGACCTTGATGCGCTCCTCGATCCTGAGGCCTACATCGGGACGGCGATCCGGCAGGTGGATCGCCTGGTCGAGAAACTCCGACCGCTCTGCCCTTGAAAGGGTCTTCAGGCGGGATACAACATCGCATCCCGCTCGGCCGCTGCAACATCGTGCAGGAGCCCGGTGGAGAGGTCGACATGGGGTAGTAATCGCTGCCTGAACTCTTCGAACGCGTTCCTGGTATCGAAGGTCACCGTGCGGATGCCCCGCGATCAGATCCTATCTTCCCGAAGCATACGTCGCCGAAGGCCACCGGTGAGACGGTTCTTTTTCTTTTACAGGACGGCATCCGGAACCCGCCCGCGCCGAGGGCGCGCCACTCCCTGACAGGGGAAAGGGCCGTGCATGGCGATGCCGTCGATAGACTGTGCCCGGGGGATTGATCTTTTGGCGCAGATGGAATTTTTCAGTCGGATCCGAATTCTACCGATATCAACCGATATTCGGTATATATCGGGGGTAAGCCAGCTTTGATGCCCCCACGGTCCCACACAGCCTGAGAGAAGCAGAGCGGCCCACTCCCGTTCGCACAAATATAGAAGGGCTTAATACTCGGTGCTATTACCTGTTAGATGGTATGTACCTATTCAAATATCTCAGTACCTGTGTATGTCTGCTCATCGCATTTATCCTCGTTATAGCCCCGGTCTCGGCCATCTACGACTTTGAGGGCATCCCGCTCCGCGTGATGGCCCAGGGAGAGGTGCAGGGGGAGGTGCTCACATTCGGGACATACGGGATAGCCGCCCCGCCCCTCGAGTGCACCCTCTCCCTCCCGGCAAAGCCGGTATGGGCGCGAGTTTACACAGGGATATGGGGTGGCACCGAGCGCTACACCGGGTGGGAGGAGCTCAGCGTCAACAACGGCGCCCCGGTTCGCCGGAACCTCTTTGGAAAAGACGACCGGCACCCTGAGACATATGTATCAGGACATGGAGTCTACTGGGTCGCGCACGACTGCACCGACCAGCTCCGAGGCGGCAAGAACACCGTTATCCTCACGACCAGCAGGGGCCAGCCTGAGAGCAGGATCGACGGGCGCGCCTACGCCATCTTCATCGTGGCCGTCGTTGAAGATGCTAAAAAACCGCTCACCCGCTACTGGATCGCCGAAGGAAACGAGAACCTCCACGGTGAAGGGTGGGCCGGCACGGGTCCCACACGCCACGATACGTGCGAGGTCGCCTTTGAAAAGGTGAGCGGGGCCGCCGCCGACCTGACCGTGGCCCTGGTAGCATCGACAAGGGGACAGCCGGACTACATCCTCTTCAACGGCGAAGATCTGGGTGTTCCGGTGACGGACTTCTCGATATACCCCGAGGGGGCGCGGGACATCGGCAACGAACGCAGTGGCGACGCGACCGGGAACCCCGGAACCGAGACCCGCTATGTCGATGTCGAGACGTTTGACGTCAGCCTCCTCCTCAGAGATACCAACAGCGTCGTCTTCGAGCGCGGAAGGGATCTCGATGGCGACGGCGAGATAAACTCCGTCGGGTCAAAGCCCGAGGGCGAGGACTATATACATCCGGTCTCTGCGATCCTCGCTGTGCAGCGGCCCGGCGCCACGCCGCAACCGGACCTTGCCATCGATACGCCCGTGGCGGTAGGGGCCTATGCAGGCGAGGAAGCGACGATCCGGGCGACGGTGAGAAACTACGGCACACGGCCCGACGGGAAGATCGCCGTGACATTCTCAGTCGACGGAACGTCTATCAAGACGGTGGAGGTCGAGCCGGACAGATCCGGCATCCAGCAGGTCGAGACCGGCGTCACCCTCACCGAAGGCCGGCACACCGTCACGGTTCGTGTCGATGCCGGCGGCGATGCCGACCCGACGGACAACGAGGCCTCTCTGGATTTGATGGTCGGGACGGTCCCCGACCTCTCCGTCGCCATCGGTTCGCCGGTTCGGGGCGGGATCGAGGCCAGGGCTGCGCCGACACAACAGGCGCCCGCCCCGTTTTTTGCTCTGGTTGCAGGGCTTGCTCTCGCCGCACTCTTTATGCTGCGCCCGCCTGGCGGGAAGAGGGCGAGCGCCCTGATAGCGGGCCTCGCCATCGTCGCCGTATTGCTTCTTGCAGTGCCGCAGGTGACCGCTGCGGCGTACCTGGATTATACGGTCCCGATCACGATCAAGAACGGTGGCGGGAGCGATGTCGGCGCCTTCGACCTGACCGTCTACTTAGATGTCGAGAAGGCAGCAATCAGGCATATCGATGGGATCGGTGCCGGAGCGACGATCGCGATCGATCTTCCGCTCTACACAACATCGGGGAAACACCACCTCAGGGTCGTTGCGGATGAAGAAGGCGCGATAAAGGATGCAAACCGGGCAAACAACATAGCGGAGGGCGATTATGGCTTCCCATAGAGCCCTCGCCGGGTTGATCCTGCTCCTCATCGCAGCGCCCGCGGCGGCCACATACGCCGGGGATAAGCCGCTCTCAACCGTGTTTTTCGACGAATTTTGCGGCGACTACATCTATACCACAGGAAACAGCACCTACAGCGGCGCGATCGACCCCGGGGAGCAGTATACGGTTGCGTTCGATACCGAACTTCCGGAGGGCGCAACCGTCCTCTACCAGCGCATATACGTCTACTGGGTCTGGAGCAAGCTCGACCAGAACGCTATCTACCCCGTGCTCTCGCTCACCCGCACGGATACGGAAGAGCACCTCACGGAGGCCGGCCGCTACACGGACTCCAAGGGGTTCGTCAGCCAGAATGACTTCTTCTCGGGCATGGATATATTCACGACGGCGGATCTCGGCCCTGGAAAGAACTCTTTTGGGATCGTCCTCAAGAACAATGCCACCGACAACCGGATATTCGTTGTCCAGGGGATCGGCCTGCTCGTCGTCTACGAGAATCCCGGTTCGCCGGCGGCGATCGTCTGGGTGAGCGAGGGGGCCGACCTCCTCTACAGCAGTTACGGTATCACCCCCGCCATGGCGTCGAGCAGGATCGACTTTCCCGGAACGATCGACCGCTCCGGCCTTACATCGGCCGAACTCTTCATCGTCGCCCCATCCGGGGGCTACACGCGGGAGAAGATCCCCGTGATCAACCGACTCTTCTTCAACCGCGAGGGGACAAGCAGCATGCCCTCGTTCTTTGAAGCGATCCTCTCGGCGCTCTTCCCGGGATCAAACGGGAAGGAGTGGGTGAACGCCTTCGATTCCGATGAGACACTGCAGATAGGGATAGACCGACGGGATGTTCTGCCGTATCTGCGATCCGATGGGAATTTTGCGATCGTTCAAGACGAAAAAGATTATCTGGTGTTGACAAACGCCGTTCTCCGGGCCGAGAAGAGAGGGTGAGAGCATGGAGACCGTTATTGAGACAAGGCATCTGAGCAAGGCATACAACGATCGGGTGACCGCCCTTGAGGACGTGAACCTGGCCATCGAGAGGGGTGAGTTCATCGCTCTCCTCGGGAGGAGCGGCAGCGGGAAGAGCACGCTCCTGAACATACTCGGCGGCC
>CAYPRO010000041.1:0-15938 GCA_964413225.1 uncultured Methanoculleus sp.
CTCTCACGGCACTTCGGCCTGCCCCCCGAGAGAGCCTTCTTTGGCGCTGCGGATCACCTCCGCGACTTCACCGTCCCGGAGCAGTTCCGGGGAACCGAGATCGAGGAACTGGTAGAACGCCTCCGCAAGATGGTGATCTGGCACCAGCCGGGTATCCTGGACAAGGAGGATGCGGCAGATATCAGGCGGCTCCTCAACCGGATCGCTATAGCGGTCGACACGCACCTTGGCATAGCCGGCCCCGACGCAGGGAAATACGACTGACGGGGAGAAGCCATCCCGGAACTGGCCGGGAACGGTCGATCCCGATCATCACCGATCCGCCTCACCCGGAGGCTACACCATATCCAGATCGACCAGAATGAGGAGGTTTTTCGGAACCATACACTATAAGTGGTTACGCGACCAATATATGCTGTGAGTTTTGCTGCGATTCAGGACGCCGCTCGTTCAGCGGAGGTCATAAATGACTGATACCTACGATGCCTCCCACATCACGGTACTTGAGGGCTTAAGGCCTGTGCGGGAACGCCCCGCCATGTACATCGGCAGCACGGAGGCCCGGGGGTTACACCACCTGGTCTATGAGGTCGTGGATAACTCCGTAGATGAGGCTCTTGCCGGGTTCTGCGATCTGATCCGGGTAATCGTCAACCGTGACGGCTCGGTCACGGTCGAAGATAACGGGCGCGGTATTCCCGTCGATATGATGCCCCAGTATAACAAGAGCGCACTTGAGATCGTCCTCACCGTCCTCCATGCCGGAGGGAAGTTTGATAAAAACACCTACCAGGTTTCCGGCGGCCTGCACGGCGTCGGCGTCTCGGTCGTCAACGCCCTCGCAAGCTGGCTCGATGCGACGGTCTTTCGGGATGGCAATATCTATACCATGCAGTTCCGGCAGGGCCAGGTAGCAAAGCCGCTCACGTGCCGCCCGGAGACCGAGCACGATATGAAAGCCCGGTACGAGGAGCGCTACGGCACCCGACCAGGGCGGCCGCTCGACCCCGGGCACCTCCAGGGGACCCGTATAACCTTCCAGCCCGACCGGTCGATCTTCGAGACCGTCGAGTTCGACTACGACATGCTGGACCACCGGCTCCGCGAGCTCGCATACCTCAACAGCGGCCTGATGATCGCTCTCCGAGATGATCGCACCGGCGATGCGGTCACCTACTGCTTTAAGGATGGCATCCGGGAATTTGTCGCCCATATCGGTGAAGGAAAGGAGAGGCTCCATGACGACGTGATATACTTCCAGAAGCGCGATGCCGAGAGCCTGGTCGAGGTCGAGGTGGCCCTGCAGTACAACGACTCATACACAGAGACGATCTACACATACGTCAACAGCGTGAACACCCGTGAGGGCGGCACCCACCTCGAGGGGTTCCGGAGCGCCATCACCCGGGCGATCAACAACGCTGCCCGGCGAAACAACCTCTTGAAGAGCAACGACGCCCAGGTCCGGGGTGAGGATGTCAGGGAGGGGCTTGCCTCCGTCATAAGCACCCGGGTTGCCGAACCGCAGTTTGAAGGGCAGACGAAGATGCGCCTTGGAAACAGCAACGTTCGGGGGATCGTGGACTCGCTCGTCTACTCGTCGCTCACCGAGTACTTCGAGGAGCACCCAAAGACCCTTCAGGTGATCGTCGATAAGGCGATGACGGCTGCCCGGGCGCGGGAGGCCGCCCGGAACGCACGCGAACTCGCCCGGCGAAAGAGCACGCTCGAGACGACAGGACTCCCCGGGAAACTCGCCGACTGCCAGGAGCGGGACCCGGCAAAGAGCGAACTCTATATTGTGGAAGGGGACTCGGCCGGCGGGTCTGCAAAACAGGGGCGGGACCGGAAGTTCCAGGCGATCCTCCCCCTTCGGGGGAAGATCCTGAACGTCGAGAAGGCCACGGAGCACAGGAGCCTTAAGAACGCCGAGATCCAGGCGCTTATATCTGCCATCGGGACCGGAATCGGTGACAGTTTCGATGCTGAGCGGGCCAGGTATCACCGGATCATACTGATGACCGATGCCGATGTCGACGGTGCGCACATACGGACGCTCCTCCTCACGTTCTTCTACCGCTACATGCCGGATCTCATCGAGAAGGGCTACATATACATAGCCCAGCCGCCCCTCTACCGGGTAGCAAAAGGCAGACAGGAGCATTACGCCTACCGCGAGGAGGATATGCGTGAGATCGCCGGCGAGTGGGGCGAGAAGGGCGTCACGATCCAGCGCTACAAGGGTCTTGGTGAGATGAACGCCGGGCAACTCTGGAGCACCACGATGGACCCGAAAAACCGGGTGCTCAAACAGGTGCGGATCGAGGATGCTGTCTATGCAAACGGTATATTTGAGAAACTGATGGGAGAGAACGTCGATGCCCGGAGAGACTTCATCCGCCGGCATGCAAAGGAGGTGATCAACCTTGATGTCTGATCGGATCGGGGTCATACCGGTCAACATCGAGGAGGAGATGAAATCATGCTACATCGACTACGCGATGAGCGTGATCATCGGCCGCGCCATCCCCGACGCGAGGGACGGGTTAAAACCGGTCCACCGCCGCACCCTCTATGCCATGTGGGAGATGGGCAACACGAGCGACAAGCCCTACAAGAAGAGCGCCCGTGTTGTCGGAGACGTTATGGGTAAGTACCACCCTCACGGCGATTCGGCCATATACGATACGCTGGTGAAGATGGCGCAGCCCTTCTCCTACCGCTACATGCTGGTGGACGGCCAGGGGAACTTCGGGTCGATCGACGGGGATTCCGCTGCCGCAATGCGGTACACGGAAGCCCGACTTACGAAGGTCTCAGAGGAACTCCTGACAGATATAGATAAAGAGACCGTTGACTTCATCCCGAACTTCGATGAGTCGCTCAAGGAGCCCGACGTCCTCCCGGCCCGGGTCCCAAACCTCCTGGTGAACGGATCGAGCGGGATTGCGGTAGGCATGGCTACGAACATGCCGCCCCACAACCTCCGCGAGGTCTGCGAGGCGACATGCCGGATCATCGATGAACCTGGCACATCCACCGAAGAACTGATGCGGATCATGCCCGGCCCGGACTTCCCGACGGGCGGGATCATGATGGGCACCGATGGGGTCCGGGACGCCTACCTCACCGGGCGCGGGAAGTGCGTGGTCAGGGGGGTAGCGGAGATCGAGGAGGAGGGCCGGATACCCCGGATCATCATCACCGAGATCCCCTTCCAGGTGAACAAAGCCCGCCTGATCGAGCACATCGCCACCCTTGTCCGCGATAAAAGGGTCGATGGGATCGGCGACATACGCGACGAATCGGATCGCGACGGCATGCGGGTCGTCATAGACATCAAGAAAGGCGTTGCGCCCCAGGTGATCTTAAACTACCTCTACAAGCACACGGCGCTTGAGTCATCCTTTGGTATCATCAACCTCGCGATCGTCGACCGCCAGCCCCGCACATTGAACCTCAAGGAACTCATCCACGAGTTCCTGAAGCACCGGGTGGATGTGGTCCGGCGGAGGAGCGAGTTCGACCTCAAGAAGGCCGAGGAGCGGATGCATATTCTCCGCGGCCTCCTTGTCGCGCTCGACAACATAGATGCGGTCGTTGCCACCATCCGGGCATCCCGGACGACCGAGGAGGCGCTGGCGGCGCTGGTGGCGAAGTTTGCTCTGGACGAGGTGCAGGCGGATGCGATCTTGAAGATGCAGCTCCGGAGGCTTGCGGCGCTTGAGCAACAGAAGATCCTCGACGAACGCGACGCCCTCCTGATGGAGATCGAGAGGCTCAATGCGATCCTTGCAAGCGAGGCAAGCCTCCTTGCCGAGATCAGAAAGGAGCTTGTCGATATCAGCACCCGCTACGGCGATGAGCGAAGGACCCAGATCGGGCGCCTTGCTGAGGCGCTCGAGAAGGAGGACCTCATCGAGGATAAGCCGATGCTCGTCTCGCTCACCTCCTCTAACTACATAAAACGGATCGATCTGGACACCTACCGGAACCAGCGGCGCGGGGGGCGCGGCGTCATAGGCATGGCGACCAAGGACGACGACGGCGTCGAGAACGTCTTTGTCGCGAATATGCACGACTGCCTCCTCTGCTTCACCGACAGAGGAAGGGTCTACTGGCTGAAGGTCTACGATCTCCCAGAGGGGCAGCGAACCGGCAAGGGCAAGGCCCTCGTCAACCTCCTCTCGCTTGACGGCGGGGAACGTGTGACCGCGGTGATCCCTGTGCGGGAGTTTGACTCCGACCACTTCCTCTTCTTTGCAACAAGAGGCGGGACGGTTGCGAAAGTGGCGCTTGAAGAGTTCTCACGGCCCCGGCAGACCGGGATCAACGCCATCAACCTCCGCGACGGCGACGAGCTCGTCGACGTGAAGGCGACCGATGGGAACCGGGAGCTCATCCTGACGACGAGGTTCGGGCAGAGCCTCCGGTTCCATGAGGAGTCCGTCCGCCCGGTTCGCAGGAACGCTATGGGTGTGCGGGGGATCAAACTCCGCCACGGCGATGCCCTGCAGGCAGCATCCGTCGTCGAGAACGATCACCTCCTCACCATAACGGAGCAGGGTTACGGGAAGCGGACGGAGTTCGATGAGTTCCGCGGCCACGGCAGGGGCACGATGGGTGTGCGAAATATAGTCGCCGACGCCCGGGGGGGGCTGGTCATCGGGTCGATGGCGGTCTCCGATGATGACGAGATCATCGTGATGAGCGCATCTGGTATCGTCATCCGGACAAAAGTCTCAGAGATATCGATCCAGAAGCGGGGCACCCGCGGTGTCCGGATCATGAAACTCGGCGACGGCGACAGAGTTATAGGGTTTACCATCCTCGATTCGGATGAAGAGGAGTGAAAACCCCTCTTATCCTGTGAAAAGCCCTGTCCGCGAACCCAGCAGACGCCCCGGATCGGTCAGAACTCTGGCTTCCTGAAGTACCTGAGTGCTGCGGGCCGATGCCGCTCAAGTTCACCAAAGAAGTATTCTGCAAGGTTCGGGTCGGAGTCGTATATCGCCTGTTGCATGGTGCGCATTAACCACCCGTGGATCTCATGACCGGAGTCAAGCGTGTTCATCACGGTGACGACCGCCTCATCCACATCCGTTCTGTTAGTCCAGCGATAGACCATACTTCTCGTCTCCGGGGGAGATACCTGCTCCACCTATAAAGCGTTTGCGGGCACCCCCACCCCATCCATCTTCTCATACAGCGAACCATGGAGATATCGCCCAGGAGTTAGGGCTGTTTTTGGGCATATAGCCGATGGAAAGCCGTGCCAGGTTCTCCGAAAGGATCTCCCCCCTGGAAGCGGGAGGTTTATACAGGCACAAAGGATAACCACAGAAGAACACGAGGTGATTACACATGTTTCATACGACGATCGAGCTGGAGACGCACGGGGAGGGGGAGAGCGTCGACCTCACGCATCAGGTACAGCAGGCTATCAACGATAGCGGCGTTCAGAAAGGACTTGTAACCGTCTTCGTCGCAGGTTCGACCGCCGCCATCACTACCATCGAGTATGAGCCCGGCGTGCTTGCGGATCTCTCCCGGGCGCTCTCGGTCATCGCCCCGGCCGATATCCCCTACGCGCACGATGCGGCATGGGGGGACGGCAACGGCCGGTCCCACGTCAGGGCGGCGATCGTCGGGCCGGCGCTCTCCATCCCTATCATCGGGGGCCGGCTCGCGTGCGGCACCTGGCAACAGATCATCCTCCTCGAACTGGATGTGCGTCAGAGCCGCAGGAGGACGGTTCACGTCACGATCCTCAGTTGAGCACCACAAAAAGAGGAGAGATTTACGGCCCCGTATTGCGTGAGGGCGCACGGCGGGCAGAGCGATACGGCTTTGCGTTTACGATCCCGGTTTATAGCATCGCCCTATTCTGACCCTGCCGGAGCCGTTCTGAGGACGATAAACAGTTTAATCGAGGGGCACCGTTTCGAGTTGCGATACCAGTTCCCAGATTCGGGTCCGTGCGTGAACCGGCATGTTCGGGTCGTTGCTGATCTCATCGATCATTGAGATTGCAGTTGCGGCGCGGAGGCCTATGCTCCGGGAGTCGTCCTGGAGAACCGTTCTCGTCTCATCTGCGACCCGCCGGATGTTACGTGGAATGGTGGAATCTTCGCTGATATTTTGCAGCATCTGAATGCAGATTCGTATTGTTTCGTCTGGACTTGCCATGAGAATTACCCCTTTAATATTAATGGCATCCTGACATATATAAGTTGATTAAAGGAGTTTGACGGAATGACGGCGGATAAGGCTGACGAGGTCATGGCTGAGTATCTCCTGAAAGGAGGAAAGATGCTTGCAAAATCCTGCAAAGTCTGCGGGTACCCCCTCTTTGAGTACGGGGGAGAGACCCGGTGCGTCATCTGCCCGCTCGCGGAACCTGAAAGTCCCCTTCCCGGGCCTGAGCCGGTTCAAGGAACCCTCCGTGAGACGGTGCAACCGGCGACACCGGCACCGGTCGCCCGGGAGCCGGCGGGGAAGGTCGCCACGGAGATCGAGCGGACGATCGTCCATCTCTGTGAGCGCATCCGGGCCGAGCAGAGGGCCGACGAATGCCTGACCCTGATGAAGGCGGTGGACCGGGGGGCAAGAGCGCTCGCAAGGCTGGATCAGCGGTAAGGCCTGCGGGCAAGCTCCCATACACCGCGTGCGGTCTTTTCCCCGACACCATGCACAGACGCAAGGTCCGCCACATCGGCATCAAAGACCGCCTTGAGCGACCCAAAGTGGTCAAGGAGGAGCCGGGCACTCTTGAGACCTATGTTCGGGAACGCCGCGAGCGCATACTCCTGCTCCTCGCGGGCCGAACGGTGGGACTTCTTTGGATGCATCTTCCTCTCTCCCCGCACACCCCCCTCCCTCTGCGCGAGGACGTAGAGCATGCCGGCGGTGTCGTCCGCATCGTGCGTGCGGATCAGCGAAACCCCCATACCGACCGTAACGGCGGCAAACGTGCCCCTGACAGCGTTTGGATGTATGTTTCTCATCCCGTAGAGATCGTCGTCCCCCTCGATGATCAGGACCGGCCGCGGCACCGCGTCAGCCATAGCCCCGATCTGCCCGAAGAGATCCCGCTCGATGAGAGTATCCATGAAGTCCTGCACGGTCTTCCTCTCGACAAGGATGCGGTCACCTATGGCGTAATCGCCGAGTTCAAGGCGTTCGACCGTTATCGACGCCCCGAGTTCATGCAGGCGCTCGATGACCCTCGATGACATCTCGCGGTCATCGACGACGATAGCCGGCCCTGCGGAGGTGAACGCAAGGATATCCGTCTGTCCCCGTGCCGCCGGGGTCGGCAGAACGGGCTCTGGGCCCGAGGCAAACGTGAGAAAATCCGTCTGCCGGGGAGCGGGCGCGGGGTTCATGCTCCGGATCCCCGTCACCATCGCCCGTTCCCGGGCCTGGCTCACGTAGCGGAACGTCTCATCGGATGTGCCTTTGGTCACCAGGACGACGATCGTGCCGGCGCCGCTCCTCCCGGTCCTCCCCTTCCGCTGGATGCTCCTGATCTCTGAAGGAACGGCCTCATAAAAGATCACCATATCCGTCGAGGGGACGTCGAGTCCTTCCTCGCCAACCGATGTCGCCACCAGGCATCTGAATTCGCCTCCGCGGAACCGGGCAAGGCTTGCTATCTGCTCTTTCTGCGAGAGCCCCTTCTCCGCGTCCCTGGAGGCCTGCCCGACAAATCGCTCACAGGCGATGCCGCTTGCCGTGAGCGCATCGACGAGCGTCTGGACCGTATCACGGTATGTGGCAAAGACGATGATCCGGCTCTCTGGGTGCGCCGCAAGCTGCGCCCGCACGAGTTCACAGACGATCGAGGCCTTGGGGTGGAGCTCTTCCTTCCAGCCGCCGGCGAGATCGACGAGGCGCTGGTAGGCGGGATCGTTGATCAGCCGCTTGCTCGCCTTGCTCCCCGCACCCGATGCCCCTTCCGCGCCGAGCCGGGTGAGATACAGCCTGAGCGCCTCGCTTCCCTGGGTCTCTGCAAGCGATATGGCGTGGCGGAGCTTCATGCACTCGGCGTGCAGGGATGCCGCGACGAAGGCGGAAGGTTCCCGTGTCTGTATACGCTGCTGGATCTGTGCGTTCAGGGCGTTCAGCGCTCTGATCGACAGTTTGTCCGGTTTCGGGACCTGAAAGCCGAGATCTGCGAGGCGGGCAAGGCGCGCCTCGACGAGCCCCCTGAGGTCGACGAGCGCCGCCTGCAGTTCCTTGGGGAGGTAGACGTCGACATACTGGATATCCCGGTCGTGAACGTAGGGCCGGACATCCTCGTCGGTCTCCTCCCTTGTCTCGACCGCCTCGACATGGAGGTTTTCGCAGACCTCCTGCACCTTCAGCCGGTCCCCTCCGGGGGATGCGGTCATCGCAAGCAGCAGGGGTTCTCGTGCCGTTGTGCAGTAGTGCCGGGCAAGGAAGACGTAGGCGTAGTTCCCCACCGCCCGGTGGCATTCATCCACGACAAGCAGAACGACATCGGCAAGGCCATACCTCCCGGCAAGGCAGTCGTTCTTGATAACCTGCGGGGTGGCAAAACAGATCCGGCACGCCTCCCAGACCCTCGCCCGCTCGTCAGGAGGCGTCTCCCCGGTGAACATGGCAAAGTCGGACTCTGCCGGCTCGGAGCCTTCCTGAAAGAGCAGGAATTTCCGGAAAAAACGGAGGTGCTGCTCGACTAAAGGTTTTGTGGGTGCAAGCACGAGCACCTTTCCCGGGTGGGAGTAGAGCCGGGACGCCGCAACGAGGAGGGCGATGGCCGTCTTCCCGAGGCCCGTCGGGAGGACGACCATCGTATTTGCGTCAAGCGCCCGGAGAGCGATAGAAAGCTGGTATCGCCGCTCCTCTATGCTCTCCGGCCGGATCAGCGGATGGGAGACGCAGGTCATGCCTTGAGGTCATGGAACGTGGCGGCGCCAGCAATGAGCGCGGAGAGAGTTTCGGGCAACCGTTCGATAGGTATGCGGATCTGCTCCATGCTATCACGATCCCTGAGGGTCACGGTGTTATCTTCGAGTGTATCGTAGTCGATGGTGACTGCAAAGGGCGTCCCGATCTCATCCTGCCTCCGGTAACGGCGGCCAATGGCGCCTGAATCATCGTACTGGGCAAGGATGCGGCACCGGATGAGCCTATCCGTTATAGTCTGCGCGATTGAGTCAAGGCCGTCCCGGTTCATCAACGGGAAGACAGCGACCTGGACCGGCGCCACGGCCGGCGGGAACCGGAGCACCTTTCTTGCCTCGCCATCGACATCGTCCTCAGCGTAGCTGTGCTCGAGGGCGACGTATATCATGCGGTCGATGCCGTATGAAGGTTCGATGACGTGGGGCATCACCTCTTCGCCGCGGACCTCGACCTCCTCTTCGCGGATCTGGTAGAGGTCGGCAGGGATGAAGAACTCTTCACCGTCGATGGTGACGTGTGCACCGTCCTCCCCCGGCTCAGACGCGGCGAGGGCATCTGCGATCGCCTTCGCCTTGCCACGGAACCGGGGGCCGAGCACGCCCATATCGGCGATGATTCTCCTCTTTGCGACCTTTCGCGGTTCACCGTAGGGTATGAAGACCGTCATAGATGTGCCTGAGTGCGCGGCGTGCGATCGCAGGTCGTAGTTGGTGCGATCAGCGATCCCGACGATCTCCACCCACCCGAACCGGCCGGAGTAGACCTCGGCATCCCAGCAGTCGGCCGCGTAGTGCGCCCGCTCGTCCGTCAGGTGCTGGCGGAACCGGAGCCGGGCCGGGTCCACGCCGATGGCGGTCAGGAGGTCGTATGTGAGCGCGATGTAGTAGGCGACATACTCGTTTGCTATCACGCCCTCATCCACAGCGGCGCGCATAGCCATCGCGGCCGGCTCTCCGCACTCGATCTGCCGCGCGATGGTGAGGAGAGGCACCATACGATCCGCATAGCGGTGGAACGCGGGATGGTTCTTCTCGCCGGGGTGGACGAATATCTCGGCCTCCGCCTGAGAGAACTCCCGAAGCCGGATCATCCCCTGGCGGGGAGAGATCTCGTTCCGGTACGACTTTCCTATCTGGACGGCGCCAAAGGGGAGCTTGTCCCGGTAGAAGCGCAGGAGGCGGGGAAAATCGGTGAAAATGCCCTGGGCGGTCTCGGGGCGCAGGTAGCCCTTTCGCTGCGATCCCGGGCCGATGGTGGTCTCAAACATCAGGTTGAACGCAAAGACGCCCGCCTCGCCCAGGCGCTCCTTGCACGCGGGGCAGGGGAGCTCGTAGAGCGCAGCCTGAAGCGCCGCTGCCGAGAGCGTGCCGGCGTTCTCGATGCCGTTCTCCGCCGCTATGTGGTCGGCACGGAGGTACTCGCCGCAGTGCGGGCACTGCACCATCTTATCAGCGAACTCTTTCACATGACCGGATGCGACGAAGATCGCTTCGGTCCCGACGGTGGGGCATTCGATCTCGTAATAGCCTTCCTGGAAGACATAGAACGATCGCCAGAGGTTCTCGATGTTGCGCTTCAGCATTGCTCCGAGCGGGCCGTAATCGATAAAACCGGCGATCGACCCATATATCTCGGATGAGGGCCAGACAAACCCGCGTCTTCTGGCGACGTCCATGACTTTCTCGTAAATATCGCTCGTCTCGGCCATAGTCCTGCAGTACACTTGAGCGCCGGTGCTATTAAAGAATGATTCTTCTCCCGCGGAGATCTAAAAATCCTCGAAAAGAGGCTGTGTGGGGCGGGATTTTTTCCACCACCGGCAATGCCCGGAAAGATATCGGTATATCCCGAAAAAGGATCTTTCTCTTCTGGCGGATTATATGAAAACCTCTAAATAGTATAAGTTGTAATGTAGGGAGCGTTACACCCCTGCCGGGGGGTAAACTATATATATCCGGGATCATCAAGGATGGCCCCGGAGCCGGATGATGGATTACAGAAGAGAGAGATACGGACATGGCAGAAGATACCCGCAAACAACAACTCCTTGAGTTGTTCACGACCATCACGAACAAAAAGACGATCGTTGAACCGATGAGGAAGGTTCACGGTACGCTCCGGGATCGCGACGCCGTCGAGCGCGAGATCGCCCTGATCATGCGGGAGATCCTCGATCAGGGGTACTTCAAGACCAAGCTCACTCCAAGGCAGCTCGCAAGGCTCGTGGTTGCGTACTATGACGGCAAGAACGATACGGAGATCGCAAGGGCGCTTGGGGATGAGAAGTTGAGCAAGACCGTGGCGCGTGCCCGGGTCCGCCTCAAGCTCTTTCGGGAGCTCGACTTCAAGATGCCTTTTGATCGCACGGCTATGACGGATCTTCTTGATTCGGGGAAGACCATGAAGGAGATCAGCGAGGAACTCGACGTGAGCCCCTCCACACTCCGTGAGTACCGTCACGTGATCGAACAGGAGAGGGACACCACGCTCGACCCGTACCTGGAGCGGATCCGGGACGTGATGGAGGACCGCGATCTCTCCGAGCAGATGACGCGCGGCGTTGCAAACGACGGTCTCTCCGAAGCTATCGATGTCGCCGAAGCGATCGATATGGGAGAGTTCTGAGCCCCCGATCCACCCCTGCCGCTCTCCCAACACTTTTTTAGGCAGTAGATCGATCTCTTCTTCATGAGGTTGACCTGGCTTGGCCATGCATGTTTTCTGCTCTCCGGATCGAGGACGATCCTCGTCGATCCCTTCATACAAGAGGGTTCGCTTCCAGCAGAGCCCGATATCGTCGCCGTGACGCACGCCCACGCAGACCATATCGGGATGACGGTGCAGTTGAGGAAGAAGACGGTTGCCATCAACGAGGTGGCGAAGTACCTCGCAGCAAAGGGTATTCCCGTCGAACCGATGAACATCGGGGGCAGCATCACCGTCGATGGCGTCCGGTTCAGGATGACACCCGCGCTCCACTCGTCGTGGTTGGAGGATGAGGGGATAGGCTTTTACGGCGGTGTTGCTGCAGGGCTCGTCATCGAGATGGATGGCACCCGCATATACCACGCCGGCGATACGGCGCTCTTCCTGGACATGCAGCTCATCCGGGACCTCTATTGGCCGGATGTGGCGCTCCTTCCCATAGGCGGGCGCTTCACGATGGGGCCCGATGAGGCGATGATCGCAGCACGCTACATCGGCGCGCCGCTCGTGATCCCGATGCACTACAATACGTTCCCGGCCATCCGGCAGGATGCGGAGAAGTTCAAGCAGGCGATCGAGCGGACGACGTCGATCCGGGTCGCGGTCCTCACGCCGGGGGAGAGCATCGAGGTCGGCGCATAACAGAGGCGGGCACACCTTCGATCCACCAACTCTCTGAGGGGTGCGCGGGAGCAGCGCCTCGCGAAAATTCCATGGAACGCCCTCCTGTTATCAGGCCGTTATCCCACCCGCATCTGCACGCATGAGGGCAAAACGACCGGTATACCGTTAACAGATCGCTATGCGCATTGCATCGCTGATGCAGGGGCAGAGGGTATATCAGAAGAGGTTACTGCAATCCATATGGATTAGAGAGAAGAGGATGCACGAAAAGACGACGTCAAGGGGGGAAGTGTCTTGTGTGGATCCAGATCTCTCTGTCCATATTTGGACGGTATTAGTATATAACCATTTCTAATTGAAAATGCCATAAAATAAAGATTTCGGGTGGTTGCTCTGGGCCTGTTCGGATTAGCGTGCAGGAACTGCCTTTGCTCTGTCTTCCCGTGCCTCTGGCCCTTTTACAACAGGATTATCCGGATATGCTGTCCACTCGGTGATCGACCCCTCATATATCCGGACGTTCGGGTAGAGGTAGAGCCACTTCAGGAGTATGAACTCATTTGTAGCCTCTCTGCCGGTCCCGCACGTGCAGATAACGGTTCGGGTCCGGTCGACGCCATGCGCCTCAAGGATCGTATCAAGTTCATCGTTGGGCCTGAACTTCGCCGGGTTTGCATCATCCATCAGGCTCCGCCAGGGCAGACTGATGGCGCCGGGTATGTGCCCGCGCTTCCGCCAGGGACCGCTACGTCCCTCATAAAACGCCACCGGGCGCGCATCAAGCACGACCACGCCGTCATTATCCTTGATCTGCCGGAACTCATCGTAGCCGATGGCGTAATCGTCGTGAACCTTCGCAGTGAACCCTGACGGTTCGATGGTTGGAAACTCCTGCGATATCTCCCCGCCCTCGCTCTTCCACCTATCGATCCCTCCGTCGAGAATATACACGATGTCGTGGCCATACTTCGCGAGCGTATAGGCTATCATCATCTGTCCAAGCCCATCTCCCCATCCGGAGAACACACCCTTCCCTGTGTAGACAACGACCGGCGAACCGGCCTTGAGGCCTGCGCGCCGGAATGACTCCTGAATGCAGGTATCGGGGGAAAACGATGTCGGAAAACCGCGGTTGGATACCCGCAGGACGCCTTCGGTCAGGTAGACGGCGCCGGGGATGTGCTCCTGGATGTAGTCATGCACATTTGGCTGGGTATCGATGATCGTGAGATCGGCATCGTTCATGCGATCGGAAAGCCACGCCGGAGTGACCAGCTTGACCTTCCCGTCGCCGCGCGGATACGGTGTGTTCTCGCGGTCGCTCCTTGCCTGCACTCGTTCTCTGCCGCCAGGGGTAAACATCTTATCTTCCATTCCCATCACCTCATGCGGGGCGGCCTCCAGTCCGGGCCTGAGATCATATATATCTTGTGCAGGATCCGGTGGAGGGCGAGCGGGAAGAGAGGGGGTATTGCATCAGGTGTACCGGTTGGAAAGTGCCGGGGAGATCGCCGGCAGGGAAGGCCCACCTCTGGGCGATACCCGTACAGGTTGCTGAAAGAGAGGCATTTCCGGAGGAAGCTATATGGATATATGCATATCCATGAAATCCAGGCGGCATATATGCATATCCGGCATAAGTATATGCCTCTCCGGCGCCAACATCCGGAGAGCAATGGAGATCAGAAAAGTTCAGGTCACCGGTGGTTCGTCATATATCGTCTCTCTGCCCAAGCAGTGGATCCGATCGGCAAAGATCCAGAAGAACGACCCTGTCGGGTTGATCGCGCAGCCAGACGGTTCGCTCCTGATCACCCCAAAGATCGGCGGGGAATCGCTCCAGCGGGTCAGGGGGTTTGAGGTCAGTGCCTCGACCGATCGCATATCCCTGTTCCGCCTCCTCGTCGGAGCGTACATCGCCGGGTTCACGGCCATCCATATCGAAGCGAAGGGCCGGATGCCGTCGTTCGTTCGGCAGCTGGTCAGAGAGTTCACGCAGGTGACGATCGGGCAGGAGATTGTTAGTGAGACGGACTCCTCGATCGCGACCAAGGATCTCCTCAACCACGCCGAGATGCCGTTTGAGAACACCATCCGGCGGATGCAACTTCTCGCACGGGGCATGCAACAGGACGCGATGGCCGCAATACGGGGGCAGGATGCGGCACTGGCGCAGGATGTCGTTGCCCGGGATACGGAGGTGGACCGGCTGCACAGGCTCGTCGCGCGGCAGGAGAACCTCATCGCGCTCGATGCCGCTCTCTCGTGCCGGATGAGTGTCCCGGTGAACCAGGCGGCACATTATTTCCAGGTCAGCCGGATCGTCGAGCGGATAGCCGACCATGCCACCAGGATGGCGCAGAACGCGGTCGCCCTGATCGACCGCGAGGCCGGGGCGACCATGCTCGACGCCATGGATGCGGCGAGTGTGCTTGCTCTTGAGATCTTTTCAGAGAGCATGGAGGCGTTCCACGCAGGGGATATGACGAAGGCGAACGCAACCCTCCTGAGGGTGCGCGACCTTGAGGAGAAGACACGGGATATCGATATAGGAGCGCTCGGTCTCGAAGCGGTTATGGCGATACCCGTTGGACAGATATCGGATAGCATCCAGAGGATCGGCGAGTACTCCGGCGATATATGCGAGTGCACCATCAACTACACCGTCGGGCAGGAGACCTGAGGCCCAGGATACGCCTGGGCGATACCCTATTTCAGATCGGCAGTTGATACTCAGTCAACGCAACTACCGGTGGTAACGTGGGCACCCTCATCCCGATAGCCGTTCTCATCATCGTCTTCTTCCTTATAGCCGTAAGGAAGATCGGGAACGTCAGCCTCGGCATCTGGCAGGTGATGCTCCTTGGAGCGGCCGCGGTCCTCGTGACGGGAACGATAACGCCCACGGATGCTCTTGCATCCATCAATCCCGACGTGATGCTCTTCCTCTTCTTCATGTTCGTTATCGGGGAGGCGCTCGCCAGGAGCGGTTACCTCTACCACATCTCCTCCCGCCTCTTCTCACGTGCGGAGTCGGTTCGGCACCTGGTCATCCTCATCCTCGCCGGCGGCGGCGTCCTCTCGGCGCTCCTGATGAACGATACGCTTGCGGTCGTCGGCACACCGCTGATGCTCCACTTCGCCCGGCGGCACGGGATCCCCGCAAAGCTCCTTCTGCTTGCGCTCGCGTTTGCCATAACGACGGGGAGCGTCGCAAGCCCCATCGGTAACCCGCAGAACCTGCTCATCGCTCTCTCGGGCAATGTCGAAAACCCTTTCGTCACGTTCCCCCTCTACCTTGCTGTCCCGACGGCGATATCGCTCCTGCTCGCCTACATCTTCCTCTTCCGGGCGTTCCCAGGCGATCTCCATCCAGACCCGCTGGTTCATCGGAAGGAGAATATCTGTGATCCTGCACTCGCGGAGCTCGCCCGCCTATCGCTCGTCCTGCTCATCCTCCTGATCGCCGCCAGGGTCGCCGCGGCGATGCTCGTCCCGGATATAGCACTCCCTCTGACCTGGATCGCGATCGCTGCGGCCATACCCGTCCTCGCCGGGAGCAGCCGGCGCTTTGAGATCATCCGTCATATCGACTGGCCGACTCTGGTCTTCTTTGCCGGCCTCTTCGTCCTCATGGCGAGCGTCTGGCAGTCGGGGTTCTTCCAGCCGCTCAT
>CAYPRO010000042.1:0-14657 GCA_964413225.1 uncultured Methanoculleus sp.
AGGACTCCTTGAATTCAACGTTCTGGCTCTCGATCATGGTGGATACGGTTGACTGTTGATAGTACATCGGCGGTCATTCTCTTATAGACTTCCCGCCGATCAGGGCGAAGCGATTGGGGTTTCCCGGTGATGGTACTGCCTGCTCCCTTCGTGCGCGAGTCTGGACGCTCGATCAAGCAGATTCAGAGGGTATGTCTCATACTGGGTATGGGAAATGTAATCCATACACGCCGCCGGTATGTACATCACGGTTCACAGGGCAGGATCTCCCCTCTCCGTAAAACCCCTGATTGGCCACTGTATCGCCACATCTCCTCAAATATCGTCTTTCAAGGTATGTAATGGGCATGTAATCGGCCGTGCGGCGCCCCCAGGCTGGTCATCATATCGATGCCAACAGAGGCCTCCCTTCCTCTATAACCCGCCCTCACGGCCTCCTGCGCCCGGGTTGCGGGGTATGCCTCCGCCGCGGGAAAGGCGCCGCAGGGCCTCTTTAGCACCGTCGCCGGCCACTACACCCTCCCGGCCGGCGACCTCCTCACCGGCATCTACGGCGCCTTCTTCGATACGGTTCGTGCCGGTTCGGCCGCATTCTTTCAGGTCTCGCCTCTATCGTTCTTCGCCCTCCTCCTCGCCGGAGCGGCCGGCTATGCCCTCATCCGCCGGCAGCCGACCGGGATCTCATCCCGCGATGCCCGACTCCTCGCCTTCTTCGCCCTCGCCGCCGCCCTCGTCGTCATCGCCTACACCCGTTCTCTCCCGGGGATGTCGGCCAGCCCCGGCATAGTCCCCGATATGCGCTACATCTCGCCGGCATACCTTCCCATGCTCGTCATCGGTGTCTACGCAAGCACGCCGGCCTCGACGGCGATGGGGTGCAGGAATCCCTCAAGATCCTCTTCTGGCTCGCGATCATAGATCTCCCGCTCATATTCGTCGTCCTCCAGATCATCGCCGGGAAAGACTACACCGGGCAGGTCGCGTTCATCACAATCCTCATCTGCCTCTTCCTCGCCGGGGCAGTGGCGCTCTATGTGGCCGTCCTCGCCCGCCGCGCCTACGCCGTCCCGGCGCTGATGCTCTTCTCGCTCGCCTGGCTCGCGGTCGTCGACTTCCGGTTCGCCACCTGGAGGGCTATCACTTCCGGGTACCCGTGGTGGAGTACATCCGGTACACCATCTTCCCGCTCTGAGGGGGCGGGGAGTTGACGTCCGGGTACGGCCTCACCCTCCACGGCCCGGCAGGGTTTGCCGTCCCGGTCGGTGTGCCGCTCATCCTCGCCGTCGCGGGGTATATTCTGAAGACGGAGGAGGATGATGGGCCAGGGTATGCGGAAGCGGATGAAGTGGATAGGGAGGTGATGAAAGAGAGCGAGTGACGCCCCCTTTCCGGGCGCGATCTCTATCCCGTCGCGTCCTTGCCAGTCGTCCCCAACCTCACCCTTTCACCTGCACGCTCCCGATCCTGATGCTGTTTTCGCTCGTCCGGAGCGCAGCCGTTGACTCCCGGTTCACCACGAGCTGCCGGGAGGATACCACTTTCGGATATCCGTGGCAGAGTACATTTTACATACCATCCGTTAGAGCACCAGAGGCGCGGCAAATCAATGTTACCTCAGCCCCCTGCAAAGCATCGACTCCCTCAATATCGGGTAGCAAAATTCGACAAAAACCAAAAATCCATTCCGACGGAGCGGTTCGATATCTTTATCGTGCCGTCGGCGGGATAACCATATATGGTTGGTTCCCGGACTGTTCAGGAACACAAAAGACGACTCGAAAGCGAGTTGCAGGTGTTCGTTGACCGTTGGAGCCGGGATCCATCGATAAAAAAGATCATCCTCTTCGGCTCGGTTGCACGGGGAAACGTCCATCGTGGCAGCGATCTCGATCTCATTATCATCCAGGAGACGGATAAAAAATTCCTGCCGCGTCTGGAGCCGTTTTATCGTGATGCCCGTATCGCCATGGATATCCTGGTATATACCCCGGAAGAGTTCGCGGCCATGCGGGAGGGTGTCTTCCTTAGGAATGCATTGCGGGACGGTGTTGTGATTTATGAAGCAGGAGCCGGAAAAAGAGGGGAGCAGATGGCTAAAACAAGCGGAGCGTGATCTCGATGACGCACAGTTTGCCTTTTCAGGCGAAAGATATAATCTGGTCTGCTTTCTAGCCCAGCAAGCGGCAGAGAAAGCCATCAAGGCGTTTTTATACCTCTCCGGAGAGGAGAGAGTGCTTGGTCATTCCGTCGCGGATCTCCTGAACCGGGCCTCTTCACTCGATAGTGCTTTCGGCACAGTCTGGCGGGCAAGAACTCTTGATCTCTACTATATCCCGACCCGCTACCCGAACGGTATCCCTGGGGGTCTGCCGTATGAGGCATTCGATCGGGAGGAGGGAGAGAAGGCTCTGGCGCTCGCCATCTCCGTTATTGACCTCGTCAAGGAACAATTCACGGATTGACCATTCAGGCGCAGCCGCAGACCTGCGCACGTGTGTGTTGCCCACACCGGTTGTCCGCACCTGTGTGGAGTTGCTATCGGGATAGAGGATCCACACTCTGACTTTTTGCAATTTTGCCCACCGGATACAGCAGTTACCAGACCTGGTCGGCACTGGCCACGATCCGGCTGGATGACGACCCCGACGATAGGAGCAACGGCCCGCATGTTTACACGTTTGCACCAGAATTCCAGGGAAAGTGCAAATGAATATTCTGCCCAGAATGGCGATAATTCTTCTATCTGAGAGATATATGCAGAGATATGTACTGATCAGAGTACTCATTTACACCATTTACCGGGAACGGAGAGCCTGATTGCAGGGGCGAGATCCTCCTCTCAGTCTCTGTGAAACCCGTGCCGGTGCAAACATACCAACTATTCGCGAGGAGATTCACCCAATCCGTGAACAGCCTGCAGCCAGCAGTTTTTCGAGGTGCAAAGTTGGGTGCAAAGGTGTGTAAACGAGTGTAAATGTGCAAACGAAGGCCCCAGTTAACCCCGAATCCCCAGGTTGCTCCGCGCAAGACCACGTCGCCGTCCCTGCAACCGTTCCTTCCCGCGAAATGAGAAGGGCGCTCACCACCTCCGAGATCCCGCCGTCGGTATCCGCACGCACCATAGGAGGGATAATCTTGGGTTTCTGTATGAAAGGCTGCCCATATCGCAACGACCGGGAAAAATACTTCCCCTCCGGCAATTCTTCCCGCTCTGAGGGGCGGGCGGGTATCACCTTGCCATCACCCCGCGGTGCAAACGGTTACCATCAATGCAATTCGGATCGAATCTAACTCCAGTAGCAGCAAACAACCCTGCTGGCATGAATCAGCATTAGATTCATCTTCATTCCCGAGAGAATACTCAGAAAGAAACCAGGAGCATGTAGAGGGGAGACGTGGCAGTCAAAAAGATCGGAGCTCGCCGGGCCCATTCAGAAGCATCTACGATGAACTTCATAGGGGCGGTGGCATGACCTCCATCCGCATCTTCATCAGCAGCGTGCAGAAGGAGTTTGCAGAAGAGCGGCGGGCACTCTTCGATTACATCAAGAAGGATCCTCTGCTGCGTCGCTTTTACGATGTATTCCTCTTCGAAGACCTGCCGGCTTCCGGTCGCCGGCCGGATGAGGCCTATCTGGCAGAGGTGGACCGCTGTGGCATCTACCTTTGCCTGCTCGGTAATGAGTACGGCCGTGCGGATACCGACGGTCGCTCACCCACCGAACGCGAGTTTGATCGTGCCACTGCCGGGGTACATAAGGCGCTGGCGCACCTGAACCTGCTTGATGGGGGTCTCCCCAACAACGCGGCTGTGCTCCTATTCGGTAAACAGCCTCAGCGTTTCCTCACCAGCTCCGAGGTCAAGTGCCTTCACTTCCACGGCACTGAGGTGAGTAAACCCATCCCCTCCTACCAGATTTACAAGGGCACTATCTTTGAACTGGTCGATCAGTCGCTTGACTTCGTACTCTCCAAGATTGCCTGCTCTATCGGCACCCGGGCCGAGGGGCCTACGGCACCGGCGACATACGAGGTTCCTCCGGATGCTGTGAGCGAGGCTATCGTCAATGCTGTTGCGCACCGCGACTATGCTTCGAATGCCTCAATTCAGGTCATGCTCTTTTCCGATCGGTTAGAAGTGTGGAATCCCGGTCAACTGCCGCCGTCCCTTTCGCCCGAGGCGCTCCGTGTCCCGCATCCCTCTATCCCGCGCAACCCTCTCATTGCGGAACCGCTCTTCCTGACTCGCTATATCGAGAAAGCCGGCACCGGAACCCTCGATATGATCGAGCAGTGTGCGCGGGCCGGCCTGCCGCCGCCGGAGTTCCAGCAGAATGGCGGGCAGTTCATCCAGGTTCTGTGGCGCCCAAAGCGAGACCGGATGATAGGTGCTCAAACAGGGAACCAGGTGGGGACCAAGTTGGGACTCAGTGGGAACCAAGTCGAAGTGCTGCGCACCTGTGTGGCGGAGACGTCCATGTCCGAGCTTATGGATATTGCAGGGAGAACGAACCGCACCAAGTTCAGGAACTCCGTGCTGAAGCCACTGATGCAGGCGGGGTTGATCGAGATGACCATCCCGGATAGGCCCCGGAGCAGCAACCAGAAGTACCGGGTCACTGAGAGGGGCCATGCCCTGCTTGCCGGGAGGGATATGCCATGACCGCCCGCACCACCCGGCAACAGGCGCCGATGCGCTGTGAGATCCCGGAGGCGATGATGACAGAGGCCGTCGCCAACGCGGTCATCTGCCGTGACCCTATGAGGAACGGCAGCTCCAGGTGATGCTCCTCTCTGACCGGGATCAGCGCCCGTGACGCCCGGCTCCTCGCCTTCTTCGCCATCGCCGCCGCCCTCGTCGTCATCGCCTACACCCGTTCTCTCCCGGGGATGTCGGCCAGCCCCGGCATAGTCCCCGATATGCGCTACATCTCGCCGGCATACCTTCCCATGCTCGTCATCGGTGTCTACGCAAGCACGCCGGCCTCGACGGCGATGGGGTGCAGGAATCCCTCAAGATCCTCTTCTGGCTCGCGATCATAGATCTCCCGCTCATATTCGTCGTCCTCCAGATCATCGCCGGCAGCAGCCCCGCCGGCCAGATAGCGTTTGTCACGACCCTCACCTACGTCTTCCTCGCCGGGGCAGTGGCGCTCTATGTGGCCGTCCTCGCCCGCCGGGCCTCCCCCCGCCACCTCGCCTATGCGGTCCCGGTCTTGATGCTCTGCGGGCTTGCCTGGCTCCTGATCGTCGACTTCCGGTTCGCCACCAGGAGGGCTACCAAGGAGTTAGAACACCGCGAGGCTGCGGCGAACCCGTGGCGTTTCAACCCCCACGAAACACCGATCCTCTCAATCTCAGGTGGCAGATGTCGGACACCTCAAAACGGAAGATGTCCGATATGTCTGATATGCCCGATAAATGTCTATTATCTATCAGGTTCTGTCATCGTATCGGGCGTTTTATGGGAGTAACCGGGTTAAAACGCACTTTCTGCCCCTCTTCGCACCAACTGCCTCTAACAAACCCCGGACGGCAACGCGGTTCCTCCGTAATCTTTCACACCGAGGCAACCTCTCTCTTTCTCCCGAAGAGGCCCCCTGCCGTCAGCGTGGTGGGGCAGAGGATCTTTGATATCCATTACCTCAGAAGGTGTCTCCCGATACATCGAGTTTCCTGAGGCATGATCAGGGTCAACTACCACATCACCCGGGTGCGGCAGTTCCCCGGAGGCGTTGAATATAACTCGGGCCGTCAAGGTGCGCCTGAACTCTTCTCCGTCGATCCCGGCCTGTTTGAGGATGCCGTGGTGCCCCTCTTCAATTCCCGGTGCAGAGGTACAGAAAAAACCCGCCACTCCTTCTGCACGATAACATGAGATGAGGTCTGCCGTTGTGGGACAAAATCATGCCGGGCAAGGTACTTCACCATCTCTTCCCCGGAGACAACCGGCAGTTCACGCGACATCAGCTACGTCAACCTTCGATATCTCGTGATGAACGGTTGATGCCTGCCGACGCATCTCTTCCCACTGTACCATAAGAACAAGTTCTATCGCTTCTTTGATGTTGGCAAGTGCTTCTTCCCGTGTCTCGCCCTGACTGATCGCCCCCGGGATCTCAACGCACTGGACGGTGAACCCACCCTCTTCCTGTGGTTCGAGCACTACCGTATACTTCATGATCTTACCGTTGGTCACGCGGATTATACAAATTTTTGGGTGGCGATTTAGATCACCCGGCAAGCGGCGATCGAGCCAAACGGTCTTTTGTCGGCTGTGCCTTCCGGTGCCTGGAGTGCAGCACCTCATCCACCGTGGGTCGCAAACGTGATCGCCTTCCCCGGGGTTTGTCGGGCCATTGCTGATCGTGACTTTGATCGGAAGAATCCATTTTATGAAAGTTTCCTGGAATACATCAGTTTCCATGAAAAAGCCGATGCAGTGATGCGGCCTCCTGTCTCCTCTGACCGAAGCGATCTGGCTCCACTCCAGGGTGAACTATTATCGTAACTGCTCCCATATCTGCCAGAAAAACCACCTTCGATTCGCAAAAGGTTCAGTTCTTGTGGAAGTTTTGAGATGCCGAGGAGAGCTTCCGCTCATCCGATCCCCCGTTTTGCGTCTTTATCACAGGGCCGTATCAGGTAGGATCAGGATCTCGTTTCTTGAGGAATGTGAGTGCATCCGCCAGCAGGGTGAGCACTTCCTCAAGTGTGTAGTCGGGTGACGCCGGGATGCGGATCATGTGCATCTTCTGCGGTTTTGGAGATTCCGGTTCGCTATATTTGTCAACGTATTCCTCATCGTTGACAATGAGATGCCAGATGATCGTGGTAATCTTCCTGGCCAGAGCAATGATCGCTTTACCGGCTCCGATCACAGCCTTCTTCGCTTCATACCAGTCACGGAGAACATTCTTTCGTGCCCTCGCAGCGGCATGAGCGATCTGAACGAGAATCCATCGGGCAAGCCGTGAACCCCGTTTGGTGATCGAACACTTGACGGTATGGTTCGCGGATTGGTACACCTTCGGGACAATCCCAATCCAGGCTGCCAGTTTATCGCCGGAAAGGAAATCCTTGAAATTCCCGATCTCGGCAAGAAGGGTGATCGCGGCGATATCTCCGACACCAGGAACTGTTTTGAGAATCCGATACTCCCCGGGATACGTCTGGAGCGCGTAGGCACGGGCTTCGTCGGTGATCAGGTCGATCTCCTCGTCAAGTTGCTTGACAACACGGAGACAGTGACCGAGCTGCATCAGAGCACCAGGTGATACCGTCTGGGCGAGTAGTTTACGAAGTTCTTCTTCTTTCTGTTTCCGTACACGTGTGGGGAGAGATTTGAGGATGTCCTCGATCGAGGCCCCCTCAAGGATCCCCTGCAAGATGCGCTGACCCGAAACGCCGAAAATGTCGGTGAAGAGCCGGGAGAGATGAAAGAGTTCTCCGTCGAGAATGCTGTGGATCCGGTTCTTGATGTCGGTACGCTTTCTAACGAGAAAATGGCGCAACCGGACCATCTTCCGAAAGTCACGATGATGACGTGGCATGATCCGCGACGGGGTGATCATCCCTTTGAGGGCTAGAAGAGCGATCATCTCGGAGTCGATCTTGTCAGTCTTCTTATGGGCCAGCACTTTGATGTCATGAGCATTCCCGACAATCACCGGGACATGATCGAACAGCATGTCGTAGATGCAGACCCAATAATCGGAGGTGGATTCACAGGCAACCACATCACATTTATGTTCGAGAATCAAATCTTTCAGTCCAAGTAACCCATCAAAGGTTCTTGGAAATTGTTGTTGGATCTTGGTGCCGTTCAACCAGAGAATAGTCGTCTGGATGAACTTCTTATGGACATCAAGACCTGCAGCAACCTGGTAGTTCGCTGTCATGGCGTACTCCTCATAAAATAATATGGGTAGATGAATTTCCTCGAAGGACCATTTTCCATACGCGATCTAGGTCGCAGTTCAGCCTTCGATAGCAATTCAAAGGTTGGTTTTAGGCACGGAGTCAAACTCCAAAAGTGAATCAACCTGCTCTACCCGATCAGGGTATAGAGGTAAGATCTGAAGGTTTTTTCATTCGTTAAGCCTGAGGCTCTGCCTCATAGGGGTTTTAGCTGATCTCCGGTTCGCCACCAGGAGGGCTACCACTTCTGGATACCCGTGGTGGAGTACGTCTGGTACACGATCTTCCCGCTCTGAGAGCAGGGAATTAACAGCCCCTGGTCAGCCGTACCCGACCGGGACGGCCCCACCCTGTACGGCCCGTTGGGGTGCCGTTCATCCTCGCCGTCGAGGGGTACATCCTGAAGGCCGAGGGCGCTGAGGATGAATGCGACGATTATGAGGGAGAGGCGCGAAGTGAGGAGTGATGTGCTCCCCGCTTCCCCGTCGTGCCTTTGCAGGGGCGGAGTTTGAGCACCCGAGGTGCGAACGACAGAGCAAAAAGACCCCCTGCGCAAAGCCGCGGGGGTGGTTCATGCGGTTTTACAACATCGCAGTCGGGCTGAGTAGTTGCACGATAGGGTTAACAGTTGACCCCGGCGGGTTAGAAACGTCCATACCACTTGTGTGCTCGCTCGATCGGCATCACGGCGAGAACATGAACCTCCTGCTCTGCCTTATGGATGCGATAGAATGCCGTGAAGGTATGGCCCATATGAAGACGATACGTATCCTCCCGTCCCTGAACATACAGGCGTTCCTTATCGCTTCCGTCACCGGGGAACGGGTCTTCTTGAAGCGTCTCCAGTTTTTCCATGACGATCCGCCGGCTCTTCGGGCGGAAACTCCGGATACTCTCAAGAGCCTTGCGGTTAATCAGTATCCGAAACGTTAAAATTCAGCTCCACAAAATCCCCTTCCGCCTCGATACGATCCATATCTTCGATGAACCGGCGCTTCTTCTCCAGTTCCACCATGTGGGAGAGGAGATCATCGAACGTCTGTCCCGGACGCTTGAGATCGGAGATCTCCTCCCATACACCTTCTGAGACCGGTATCCGCTTGGTTGCAGCCATGACAATACTGTAAGTGCTGATCATATTTACAATGGCTGGTGAAGGCTCTTCGGCGTTCGTCACACCCCTCACCTACGTCTTCCTCGCCGGGGTCTCGACGCTCTACGTCGCCGTCCTCGCCCGCCGGGCCTACGCCGTCCCGGCGCTGATGCTCTTTTTCCTCGCGTGGGAGCTCGTCGTCGACTTCCGGTTCGCCACCGGGAGGGGTATCACTTCCGGATACCCGTGGTGGAGTACATCCGGTACACGATCTTCCCGCTGTGAAGGGCGGGAAGGTCTCCGCGCCGGACTCCCTCTTGCACACGGGCCCGGCCCGCCAGCGGCAAAGTCAGATTGATGGCGTTCCAGAGCGAGGGAACAGGGTGCAACGCAGAGACAGAACAGGCGGCAGCATCGATTCACACGGGGCGGCCGGCAACCCTTCTCCCTCCAGGGTGATAAGAGCGGTTGCCGGGGAGCGATGCACCGGCGCCATCCCGCCCTACCTGATACTGCGGGTCGCGGCCGGGCGGGGCCGGAGCGGGAGCATGGCATGTTGCAGCATTACAGCCGGGTTTACAGCAGGATTTCAGCACTGAGTGCAACAGCCAATCGACCCAAAACGATGTTGAATTGGCCGATGTTTGTACAGATAGAGAGAGGCGTCTCCCTCCTGGTACTGAATTACAGCAGAACATACACACAGTCACCGGCACCGGTTCAGGGGTGGGTGAGTGTGAAAACCAGAATGCCGGAACCGATCCCAGGGTATCAGCATGCCAGGTTTGAAATCTCAATCGAGCACCACCTAATCGCTTTTTGAGTGACATCGCCGGCTGTAAGGCGCTGAAAAGTGATGTGAGACGGAACCCATGACACAAAAACCTCTATCGGGGGGACCGCCGGGCGTGAATCGGAATAACGGGGATCCGGGAGAAAACACTCCGGAATCACCTCCGGCCAACATGCCCGATCGTCACGAGTTCGACCGGGTGAAGATCAAGCCCGGCCGGTGCAATATACGTGACCGTGGGAAGGCAGTGTATCGGTCGCAGGAGGCATACCGGAAAAAGTCGGAAAGTTACCTCGCCTCGGCAAAGATCCTGTTTGAGAACAAACGGCTTGAGGAGACCGTATTAATGGCATACTACAGCATGTACTACATGGTGCTGGCCCTCCTCTTTGCGACGGGCATAAAATGTGAGAACCACTCCGGTGCAATGATCCTCCTTGAGAACCTGTATGGGATCGACAACACCCGGATTGCTGCCGCCAAACGAGAACGCATCGATAAACAGTACTACGTGGATTTCGCGATCACGGTGTAGAAGATGTCCGTGACACCATAAAAGAAGCGGAGGCGTTCACTGCAGACCTGCTCGATTATATGGAGCGGTTGCACCAGGGAGATATCTCACACCTCAGAGAGGAAGCAGCGCGGCTCCTGGAAGGGGCACCGGGATGAGAGTAATAGGCTATTCTATACGCCTGGTATAACCCTTATGATATGCAACAGCACAACCACACTCAAAAATCAAAAAAACGGCAACGCGAAAACCACATGGTCATACAGAGCATTGCTATCCGTTACTGCTCATCCTTATGATAGAGATCCAGAAAGATCAGGAGATCATTTCGCTCATCATAGCAATATGACAACCGGAATGGAGGGATATATACCTCCCTCGTCTGCTTTCTACCATATCTCATCGGTTTTCCGATCTTCGGATCGTTGATGATCTTAAGGATCTGTTGTTTCACCCGGTCCTTTATTCTGCCGTCACGGATCTTCCTGATCGTTCTCTCAAAGGACGCGCCGTAGGCAACGGTCACCATGATTCAAGATCGTGAATAAAATCGGCATGGCTCTTCTTGATAAATTTGCCCTCTTTAAATTCCTGGAGCGCCCGTTCTGTCCTTTCTGCAAAGAGGATATCCTCTTTCAGCTCCGGCTCAAGTTCATCAAGCGGTTTTACGATAAAGCGGTCCCCCTCCCTGACGATGAGCAGTTGTGTACCCTCAGGAAATCCCCTCCGCATGAATGCCGGAATGACAATCTGCCCCTTTGAACTCAGTCTGGTGATACCGATATCCATAGATCCTCGTAAGATATATCTTACTCGATCCAATATGAGGTTTTGCATGGCACCAGGCACACCCTTCAGGAACTCGTGAGCGGCCGCCCGCTCACAGGGTTGGAGAAGCAGGCGTGTTCTTCCATCCTGGGGCTGTCCGCCCCGAAGTCGGCGGTCATCATAACCTCGCCCAAAACAGTTTGTGAATTTTCGGTGTACCATACAGGGCTTCCGCCACCAGGACCATAACCGGGGTCAGAACCCGGACCTTCAGCCCGACAACGCCTTCCTCCTCGCCCCAGCGACCGGGTGCGCCCTCTCCCGCTCATCGCCGGGGTCTCGGCGCTCTACGTCGCCGTCCTCGCCCGCCGGGCCTACGCCGTCCCGGCGCTGATGCTCTTTTTCCTCGCGTGGGAGCTCGTCGTCGACTTCCGGTTCGCCACCGGGAGGGGTATCACTTCCGGATACCCGTGGTGGAGTACATCCGGTACACGATCTTCCCGCTGTGAAGGGCGGGAAGGTCTCCGCGCCGGACTCCCTCTTGCACACGGGCCCGGCCCGCCAGCGGCAAAGTCAGATTGATGGCGTTCCAGAGCGAGGGAACAGGGTGCAACGCAGAGACAGAACAGGCGGCAGCATCGATTCACACGGGGCGGCCGGCAACCCTTCTCCCTCCAGGGTGATAAGAGCGGTTGCCGGGGAGCGATGCACCGGCGCCATCCCGCCCTACCTGATACTGCGGGTCGCGGCCGGGCGGGGCCGGAGCGGGAGCATGGCATGTTGCAGCATTACAGCCGGGTTTACAGCAGGATTTCAGCACTGAGTGCAACAGCCAATCGACCCAAAACGATGTTGAATTGGCCGATGTTTGTACAGATAGAGAGAGGCGTCTCCCTCCTGGTACTGAATTACAGCAGAACATACACACAGTCACCGGCACCGGTTCAGGGGTGGGTGAGTGTGAAAACCAGAATGCCGGAACCGATCCCAGGGTATCAGCATGCCAGGTTTGAAATCTCAATCGAGCACCACCTAATCGCTTTTTGAGTGACATCGCCGGCTGTAAGGCGCTGAAAAGTGATGTGAGACGGAACCCATGACACAAAAACCTCTATCGGGGGGACCGCCGGGCGTGAATCGGAATAACGGGGATCCGGGAGAAAACACTCCGGAATCACCTCCGGCCAACATGCCCGATCGTCACGAGTTCGACCGGGTGAAGATCAAGCCCGGCCGGTGCAATATACGTGACCGTGGGAAGGCAGTGTATCGGTCGCAGGAGGCATACCGGAAAAAGTCGGAAAGTTACCTCGCCTCGGCAAAGATCCTGTTTGAGAACAAACGGCTTGAGGAGACCGTATTAATGGCATACTACAGCATGTACTACATGGTGCTGGCCCTCCTCTTTGCGACGGGCATAAAATGTGAGAACCACTCCGGTGCAATGATCCTCCTTGAGAACCTGTATGGGATCGACAACACCCGGATTGCTGCCGCCAAACGAGAACGCATCGATAAACAGTACTACGTGGATTTCGCGATCACGGTGTAGAAGATGTCCGTGACACCATAAAAGAAGCGGAGGCGTTCACTGCAGACCTGCTCGATTATATGGAGCGGTTGCACCAGGGAGATATCTCACACCTCAGAGAGGAAGCAGCGCGGCTCCTGGAAGGGGCACCGGGATGAGAGTAATAGGCTATTCTATACGCCTGGTATAACCCTTATGGTCAGACTTTTCCTCTTTCCCGCCTCATCATAACCCAGAAGGGTTACGGGGTTCCCATCCCATAATATCCCTGATTGGTCACCCCGCCCCCACATCCTCACTCATCCGTGCCCGCCCGATCTCGTACATCAAAAGCCCGCTGAACCGCCAGACAGATGAGGAAGAACACTCCCACCCCCATTCTCCGGATATAGAGGGCGCAGGACAAGGCACAAGGCCGGCTTCCAGTTGTATTGAACCTTCCTGCCCCATGCCTCTACATCGTGGGTTCTGTCGATCGAAGACCTCAGGCGCATCTGGCAGGACAGCTCTCCATCTTCGGAAGTCTCCGAATGCCATATCTGCCCGGGTGGATAACTGGCCCCGCATTCTATATAGTCGTAGAGTGGCTTTTTGATAAGATCAGCCACCCCGGGGCACCCAAAAAGGGTTGCAGCCAGCCTATTCGCGTCGAGGATCTGCCCGTCCCGGCCAAAGAGTATGGTAGGGTAGGGCATCTGCTCCACGAGGAGCTGGAAGAGTTCTTCGCTCTCGCGGTGACGCTCCCTTGCACGTCGCCGCAACAGGGCAACTGAAGCCTGGTTCAAGAAGGCCTCGACGATCTCCTGGTTCGTTATCTCCCCCGGCTGGAATAGGCCGATCGTGACAC
Organism: uncultured Methanoculleus sp.; assembly: GCA_964413225.1. Classification (GTDB taxonomy): domain Archaea; phylum Halobacteriota; class Methanomicrobia; order Methanomicrobiales; family Methanoculleaceae; genus Methanoculleus. Next base: position 13,467 of record CAYPRO010000042.1, read on the forward strand.
CACCAAAGATCTTACCCCTACAGGTAAAACCCATGCAGAAACCCCGGCAAAGGTTTACTTCCTTATCAACCTGTGCACAACGCTCCCCTGGTATCTGGTGGAAGAGACCCTCGCAGAGCGACGGCACCTCAAAGAATGCGCTTTGACAGAAAACCTCCTCAGATCGGGCTAACTCACATATAGGGAATGAGAAATCGAGGGGATCCTGGATCCCAAGAGCCCTGCAGAGTTCATCAATCCGCTCTTTTTCTCCCGCAGTAGCACGGAGCGTGAACCTCATCTGCTCGGGATCGTAAGAGTAGATGCCGATGAGGCTCTCCGGAATGAGCTCATAAAGTCGGTCTGCAATGTAGCGGTAGATATCTGTCGAATCATCCATCTCGACGAGATCCATCGCAGTCCGGGAGAGAAAGAGCAGGTTCTGGACCTGTTCTCTCTCGCGTGCCAGACTCACCGTGAGGCTGGCGTTTGCAATCCTCCGGTCGATCGCAATCGCTGCTTTCCGGATGAATGTCTCGAGGAGATCCTTATTGGGCAATGGAGAGCCATGTCTCTGGCATATCCCGACATCACCTATGAGTCTGCCTTTGGATACGAGCCCCATAAGGTAGATATCGAGACCTCCCGTGGCCTCTTTAATCTGCCCCCAGATCTCTTTTGGGACCTGCATATTCAGGGGCCAGGAGTTGAGAGGAATCTTTGCGAAACTCCTGTATGGGATAGGTTCAATTGTACTGATCAAACTCATAGGGTAGAGTTTCCCGGTGACTCCTCCTCCCGGGAGCTCCCTTATAATCTCCAGCAGAACCGGATCGCCGAGAAGACTTTTGAGAACAAAGTTCCGGGCATCTCCATCAGTGATGCCAAGCCACACCAGAGGCACCGGGGCAAGCGAGTGGACCTGGCGCACGACATAGTCGTAGAGATCATCACTCTCGCCCGTATCCATAAGAGCCATACTGGTCTGCGAGAGAAACTCCATCCCACGGATATACTCATTGGCTCTCTCTATGGCCTTACGCTTCTCCGTGATATCTCTGCCCACGCCCTGACACTCAAAGAGTGATCCTGCAGGATCGAACAGCGCGCGCAGGGTCCAGGTGTTCCAGCGGATCTGCCCGGAAGGATGCTGTATAGAGGCCATCAAATCAGGCATTTAAAGCATAATGGTTTCCTCTTTTTCGTTCATTC
>CAYPRO010000043.1:0-14648 GCA_964413225.1 uncultured Methanoculleus sp.
GAGATCCGTGCCCAGGGCGGTATTGCGGTCCTCGCGCACCCCTACCGCCAGTACCCTTCACCCGGGTGCCTCGCAGGAAAGGTGGACCTCGTAGAAGGGTTCAACAGCCGGTCGAGGCGGAAGGCCAACGCTCTCTCCATGGCGCTCGGGCGGGCCTCCGGGAAGGGGGTGGTCGGCGGGAGCGATGCGCATACTTACGCAGAGATAGGAAGGGGTGTGACGGTCTATGCCGGAGGAGGGATCGAGGAGGCGCTCCGGGCCGGGCAGACCACCGGGAGAGGGCGCGAGTCGAACTACTATGTTGTGCATGGGTTGAGCTGCGGCATTGAGAGGTTGAGGCGGATTGCCCCAGGCCAGGGTTGAGGTGTTGCCGGAGGGATCGGCATCGGTCGGTACCGTTTGCCGGAGTTCCGCACGGGGCTATAGTTATATATATGGATTGATATTATCGCTCCGTATACATCTTTCTGGGGGGAAGGAATGTTAGCACGGTCTTTTGCATACCTGAACGCCGATGAGATCATCGCTACACTATCGTGCGAGGATCTTGAGGATGAAAGCCATATAAGCACATTTGAGAACCGATTTTGCGATTACATCGGGGCAGAACGGTGCTATGCGACAAATCAGGCCCGTGCAGCCCTGTTGATAGCGTTACGGGCCCTGGGCATCTCGCCGGGCGACGAGGTGCTCGTCCCGGACTTCACGTTCGAAGGCGTCGTCGACGCCATCATGGAGTCCGGGGCAACCCCGGTCTTCGTCGAGCCGGCGCTTCACGATCTCAACGTCCCGGCGTCTCACTTCCTGGAGAAGATGACGGATCGGACACGGGCGATCATAGCGACGCACCTCTTCGGCATCCCCTGCGATATCGGGGATCTGCCGGCGATCGCGAATGAGAACAACTGCGCCGTCATCGAGGACTGCGCCCAGTGTCTCGGCGCAAAGTATAAGGGAAGACCCACGGGGTCGATCGGGGACTTTACGATCACCAGTTTCAATTACGAAAAGCACCTCACGACCGGCGAGGGCGGGATGCTGGTTATCAACAACTCCGCCTTTGCCGGAGATGTGGCGCGGGTCATCGGATCCTGTACACGGGTGCCGCTCCACGACGAGAAGTGCTACGTCTACGGTATGCTCATGCAGCATGCGGCCATGGAACGGACGGTTTACAAACGGGATCTCATCGCCTACTTCGGCCAGAACTGCTGCCGGGATGACCCCGAGATCTTTGCCCTCATGGATGATCTGGTGCTGCAGGGCGAGGCGTGGGAGGATATCCGATCCGCCCTCCTCCCGCACATCGAGCGCGGGATCGAGAAGGCAGGTTATGTGCCGATCCACATGCAAAGTGCGATCGTGAGGAGGGTGCTCCGGCATGCAGATGCGGTCAGGTCACGGGTCTTTCGCCCGCCCATCAGGATGATAGAACCCGGCCACCTGCTTATGGGAGCTCCGCGAGCCCTTGTGGGAGCCCTGGGCCTTCTGGATCTCGGGGCGGTGAACGCAATCCGGAACAGGAACGCCCACCTCTTCTACGGTGCCATGCAGGATGTCCCGGGTTTTTCGATGCCGACGGTCTCCCCCTATAAAGTGCCCGCGTTCCTCAAGTGCAACGTCCTGAACCGGACAGATCATCCTCTCCCCCTGATCGTCAGGAGAGCGCGGGACCAAGGGTATGAGGTGGGGAACATACAGTGGTCAAGGCCGGTGCATACGCTGCCCCGGTTCCGGCATATCGCAGAGAGGCAGGGTGCGTTCCCTCTGACCGGGTACGTGACCGGGCGGATCATCAACATCCCCATCCACTGCGGCGTGACCCCTGAGGATATCGAGGGCATGGCTGCCTGCCTCTGCGAGTTTTCTGGCGAGGCCGGGGTCGGTGTGGAGGATCGCCTGAAGGTTCCAAGGGAAGAGGCAACGACGCATGGGATTTGATTACACCGAACCCGTCTCTCCGGATGCCTGGAGATCGCTCCTTGGCGGCGGAGAAAACGTCTACTTCTTCCATACCCCCGAATGGGCGAAGGTCATGGAGGAGGCGTTCGGCTACCAGGTGGCGACAAGGCTCTATCACACCCCCGAGGGCGACGTCCTTGTCCCGATGATGGAATCGCGGCTGTTCGGGTTCTCCGCCTACCAGTCTGTCCCCCGCGGGTATGGCGGCATATTCTCATCCTCCCCCCTCCCGGGCCGGGTTCTCTCAGACCTCATCGGGAGCATGGTCGGGGGGAGACACCTCTCCCTCGACCTCACCCTGCCGCCGGGCGTCACACTACAGGCACAGAAAGTCCCGGGTCTTCAGAAGACATCCTCCGAATGGAACTACACGCATATCCTGCGCCTGGATGGCATCGATGGCGCGGTGGAGCGGAGGTATGACAAGCGTGTGCGGCGGGATATCGCCATTGCCGGGCGTAACGATATCGAGATTGTAAAAAAGGATAGCCTTGAGCAGTTCCAGCAGTATTACGCCCTTTACGAGACGAGGGTACGGGAGTGGGGATATACGGAGCCGCCCTACCTCCGGAATATCTACGATATCCTCCACCGTTACGGTCGCCCCTACGTCCAGGTGCGCCTGGCGGAGATGGATGGCGCGGTGATCGGTGGCCTCGTGACGTTTGAGTACGCCGATACGGTCTTTATGTGGAGCAATGCAGTCCCGGAGGCCTTCCGCCCGTTCCGCCCGGGCCACCTCCTCCTCGCCGATGTCCTGCGGTCTGCGCAGGAGAGAGGGTTCTTGCTCATGAACTTTGGGGGGAGCGGGAATCTTATCGGGGTTCGGAAGTTCAAGGAGAGTTTCGGGGCCGTGAAGATCGATCTTGAGACCTACCGGATCAGATCCCGTCTGGCGTCGTTTGTGCGGGCGGACTGGTGGCCAGCCTTTCTCCGCAAGTTGTCGGGATAACCCGGGTGGCGGGGCCCCGGCCTCACCTCCCGTTAAGGCGCCGTGTGGCAATGCGTCCGTATATGGGGGAGATCATCCCCGCGATCTCCTCTTTGTCCTCTCGTGTCAGCAGGAACCGGTAGGCATAGATACCGTAGAGGGTCGAGAAGATCACCGTGAGTATGTAGGGGTGAACGGTGTCCTGTAACAGGAGAAAGGCGATGACAAAGGCGCTGACGACCCCGAATGTCTTTATGATCATAGCGGACTCGATCCGCACGTCAAAGACGCGGTGGAGCACGTAGAGTGTAAGCACCGCAAGCAGCGTGCATGCTCCCGATGTGCCTATAGCCGCACCGGTTATGCCGAACAGGGGGATGAGCGCCAGATCGAGACAGACGTTCACCGCCGCCACGAATATGTTCACCTTTGAGGCGATCCCGGGCCTGTTCATGGCGCTGACAGCCGGCCCGACGGAGGCTACCGCCCCAAATACGATCATGCCGAAGACGAGGACGGTGAACGCAGGCACGGCCGGCAGGTAGGCAGGGCCGAAGAGGAGCCCGATGATCGTCCCGGCGAGGTATATGAGGACGAGGCCCATCGTCGAGAGGAGGGCAAGGCAGTACCGGATTGACCTGTTTATGACGGCTTCGACCGTATCGTGAAGCCCCTTGCTGTAGTACTCCGATATCGCCGGATAGTTGACCGTGGAGACCGAACCAGGGAGCGAGAGGAAGGCCACCCGGGCTATGGCGATCGCGACCGCGTACCGGCCGACATCGATATCCGTCAGCATGTATCCGATGAGGAGCGTATCGGTGTATGTGTTGATCAGGTAGATTGCGCTCGCGATGAAGATCCGGCTCCCGAAGGCGAGCATCTTTATCGATGTCCCTCTGTAGTCGGTGGTAAAGAGGCAGAAATGCCGGCGGGCGATCGATATGACGAAAACGAGCGTCCCGATCTCGGTGAGCAGCACCGCAAGGATGGCCCCCCCCGGCCCGAGGCCCGCGGCTATGAAGAGGGTCACCAGAACGATCAGGAGAAGTGCGCGGACCATGAACCGGAACGAGTAGGACCGCATCTCCCGCAGACCGTTGAGGAGGCCGAGGAGGGTTGTGTTGACGATAGATATAGGCACGGCAACCGCTATGATCCGGATGAGGCCGGAGAGCTCCGGCATTCCGAAAGCTCCCGCAATCTCTCCGGAAAAGAAGAAGAGAGCAAGGCCGGCTGCAACGCCGAGAACGAGCGCGTTTATGACCCCTGCGGTGACGACGGCATTCAGCCGCTCCTGGTCGCTCCTGTAGTCGGCCACGTACTTTACGACCGTCTCGGGGATGCCGAGGCCTGCAATCAGCGTGGATATGGTAAAGACGGTCAGCGTCAGGGTATAGAGCCCGAAATCCGCCGGGCCGAGCCAGCGGCTCAGCACGATGTTTAAGAGAAAACCCGAGCCGAGGGTGACGATCTGGCTGACGAACACCCAGCTTATGTCGAATGCGAACCTGGTGGATTCCTTCATGGGCTCCTGAGTCCGGTCAATGGCGGTATTGATGTATCGCTGGTATTTATATTGTTCCCGGATTCGGGATGGCGCGGGGAGATAGCGGGTCGCTGGAGGGTTGCCGGGGAGCGAACGGGAGACTCACCCCGGATATGGTTCCAGACAGCTATGGAACCTTTGTGCTTGATCTCCAGCGTTCCCCGGGGATCGCAGGGTCTCGCTTCTGCCTTCATAGCCTCCGCGACGCCCTGGCTACCAGTGCGATGATAGGCACGATCTCCAGTCGCCCGGCCCACATGACGATGATGAAGAGCCACTTTGCACCGGGACTCATGCCGGGGTTTACGAATCCGGTGCTGATCCCGACGTTTGATATGGCCGAGACGACCTCGAAGATGACGTCGGCGGTGTCAAATCCTCCCTGTGGCACAAGGTGGAGCAGGAGGAGGGTGGCGACCACGACCACCATGATGAAGAGCATGACGACGAGCATGTTCTTTGAGACCTCGTACTCCGGGAGGTGCTCGAGGATCGGCCGGCCCTCGTGCCGGAGCGGCGTGATCGTCCGCCAGCCGGTGCGAAGCCTCCGGAGCCACCACCAGAGCATCTCAAGGCCGAGTATGACCCGGCCGAGTTTGATGCCGCCGGCCGTGCTCCCTGCCGATCCGCCGATCAGCATAAGAGCGGTAAGGATCATGACAGTTGCGCCGTACCAGTCCCGGGGGTTTGCGTTCTGAAACCCGGTGCAGGTGATGCCGCTCACTGTCATGAAGATACCCTCGCGGAGAGCTTCTGCGGGGGGAAGGGAGGAGATGGTCGCAAGGTCAAGGGTGACGGCGGCGCACCCGGCAAGGATGAGAGCAAAGAGGAGGATCGCCTGCGGATCTCTGAAGAATCCGAACGTTCTCTTGTAGTAAAGAAGGAAATAGAGCTTGAACGGCAGAGCACCGGCGATCATGATGGGAACGACGAGCATCTCAAGGAGCGGGCTTTCGTAGTAGAGGATGCCGGCCGAATGCACCGCAAACCCTCCGGTCGATATAGCTGTCATGACGATGTTCACGGCGTCCCAGAGGGGTATGCCCGAGAGGAGGACGAGCATGATACCAATGACCGTGAGCACCAGGTATATCCGCCACATCTCTCCTGCCGTGGCAACGACGCCCGGCATGAACGTCTCTGACCGCCCCTCCGAACGGTAGAGCTGGAACCGGGTCAGGCCGGACCTGCCCGCGAGGGCGATGGTGAACGCGACGATGCCGAGCCCTCCCATCCACTGAGTCAGCGATCGCCAGAAGAGGACCATGTGCGGTGTATCGTCGACCGAGGGGAGGAGGGAGAATCCCGTACCCGTCCAGCCCGACATCGCCTCAAATATACTGTCCGTATAGGGTATACCGAGGCCGAGCGTGTACGGGAGTGCGCCTATCAGGGCGGCGGCAAGCCAGATCAGGGCAACCGCAGAGAGTGCAACGGAGAGGTGTGCCTCCCCCTCAGCCTTCGGTATTCCGGCAAGCCAGACCCCGAGGATGCCAAACCCCACCGGCGCCGAGGCCATCGGGAGGAGGAGACCAAGCTCGCTGTACCATAGACCGACCAGGAACGGTGCGCAGGATACCAGAGCGATGAAGAGGAATATTAGCCCGATATCGGGCGCAATAATTGCAAACTGACTGCCTGTCTTCGGAAATACCTTTTTGCCAGGGAGTGTCGGGAGGAGGTGATTTCTGCGACGATCCATCAATCGCACCCGGTGCGAATCGGCAGGAGCACCAACTGCATCATGGGCATGTCCGGACGAGCGTATATACGTTTCGCTAACCGCAGCAGTTCCGCACAGGCCGCCTCCATCAGGGTCGCGAGCATGCGTTCCGCCCACGCCGGGTAACGATGATTCCGATGCTGACCATTTTTATGGGTTGGCGATTATATTACACTGGTTTTACCTGTCAGTTAGATGATGATTCAGCGTCGCATACACTCGCCATGCCCACAGGATTCCTATCGTGTCATCCCGGCCGATGGGCCAACCACTACGGAAGTTCCCGTTACCCATCACCTGCCGGGTGGTTACGGGGGAGGAATGCAAGGCTTGTTTTGGTGCAAAATCTGGAGGATGAATGGAGGAACCGTATAAAGGGCCTTCTGCCGGCTTGCTGGAGGTGTTGCGGGACAGAGTTCCTGCCCTGGATCACCGGTCACAGGAGACGCTGAAAGCCGGCATCGAGGCATTGCTTGCCGCAAACCGGGATCTTGCCGGTCGGGCGGCACGGGCCGAGAAAGAGCACGGCGCGCTCCTTGCCGCGATCGGCAGGCAGGGTATCGTCTATGATGCCGCCGGCGGAGTGGTCGCGGCGACCGGGGGCCGCATTGCCCGGGCGCTCTCTGCCGGGGAGGGCTTGCTCTGCTATCCCGGCGGGGGACCGGTCTCCCCCGCGGATCTTCCCGGGCAGAGAGCGCTCAGGGGGGAGAGGCTCGCGTCCTGCCGGTTCATCGTCCATGGCCGCCCTGATGAGGATCTGTATATAGCCGTCTCCGCATCATCCATAGTCACGGACGGCGCCGTCTCCGGAGCCGTCGTCACCTGGCAGGATGTCACAGGCGAGGAAGAGGCGAGACGCCGCCTTACGGAGGCAAACACCCTGCTTGAGGGGCTCTTTGAGAACCTCGGCGATATCGTCGGCATCCAGCTGCCGGATCACACGATCCTGCGCTACAACCGCGCCGGCTACGAGGCGCTCGGCATGACGCCTGAGGAGGTGCACGGGCGGAAGTGCTACGAGCTCATAGGGCGAACCGGGCCGTGCGCGGTCTGCGCGACGTCCCTGGCGCTCGTGAACCGGCAGCGGGAGGTCATCACGAAGTACGTCCCCGAGCTCGGGCGATACATGGAGTGCCGGTCAAGCCCGATCCTCAACAAACAGGGAGATGTGGCATTCATAGTCGAGCAGCTCTACGATATAACCGACCGGAAACGTGCCGAGGATGAGCTCCGGGCAAGTGAGGCGACCGCCCGCGCCCTCCTCGATGCCCCGGAGGATATGATCGCCCTCCTGGATACCGATGGGCGACTCATCGATCTCAACGATATGGCGATCCGATGGCTCTCGCGGGGCCGGGGAGATCTCATCGGCATGAAGATCGTCGATGTATTATCGCCGGATACAGCCCGGGTTTACGGGGAGCGTATGCACGAGGCTGCAAAGTCCGCCTCACCTGTGCGAACCGAAGGAGCGTGGGAAGGGCGGTGGTATACCATTGTCTTCTACCCGGTCAGGGATGCGAATGGCGCCGTCACCCGGATTGCAATCATAGCGCGGGATATCACAGGGATAAAACAGATACAAGATGCCCTGCGCGAGCGGGTGAAAGAGCTCTCGGTTCTGTACGCGGTATCCCGCGTCGCCGAGGAGCCGGGAAACACGCTTGAGAGGATCTTTGGCGAGGTTGCCCGGCTGCTCCCCTCCGGCTGGCAGTACCCCGAGGATGCTGTCGCCAGGATCACCATCGAGGGGCGTGTGTTTGAGACGGAGGGATTTTTGGAGACATCCTGGCGGCAGGCATCATCGGTCGTCGCCGATGGGAAGACAGTCGGGACGGTGGAGGTCTGCTACATCCGCGAGAGGCCAGAGGGAGATGAAGGGCCGTTTCTCCATGATGAGCGGTCGCTGATCGATACCGTCGCAGGACGCCTTGGAAGGACGATCGAGCGTTTCCGGACGCGGGAGTCCCTCCAGATGAGCGAGGAGAAGTTTCGCGAGATCGCCCAGCAGAGCTTTGATGTGATCTACACCTGCTATCATGACGAGGGTATCACCTACATATCCCCGGCGGTGATGCGGGTCCTCGGGTATACCCCTGCCGAACTCATGGGTGAGCGGTGCCGCGACTTTGTCGTCCCCTCGTCACTTTCCGCGTGGGAGGAGGGGCGAAAGAAGATAGCCGCGGGCAAGCCGGTCGAAGGGCTCGAGATCGAGTTCTGCCGCAAAGATGGGTCCACAGCCTTCCTCGAGTTGAACGAGTCCCCTATCATAAGGGGGCGGACGGTGGCCGGGGTCCATGTGGTCGGCAGGGATATAACGGAGCGTAAACAGAACGTTCGCCTCCGGCAACAGGCGTTCGGGAAGATCGAGAGGAATATCGAGCAATTTGCTGTCCTCGGCGACCACATCCGCCAGCCGCTCCAGGTGATCCTCGGCATGGCCGATCTTCTTGATGATGGGGTGATCGCGGCGATGATCCAGAAGCAGGTCGAACGGATCAACGGCTACATCAGAGAGCTCGACCAGGGCTGGATCGAGTCAAGGGAGATCCGGGAGTTCCTCAGAAAGCACGAACTGGCGTAGCGTATCGGCCAACTTCTATTCGGGGAGCATGATGCCCTGTCCATGCAGGTCATCATGCTCGCCGGATCGTTGCGTATAATCCCCGCAAATCCGGAATTCTCGTCCATGGTCTCAGGTCGATTGATTTACCAATTCGTGTGGGATACCCTTACTCCATGAGATCGGACATCCCGGACTGGGGCGCACCTGGCTCCACGGCTGCCGGCGATCTGAAAGAGGCGCTTTTAGCCGTCGACCCGGCGCGGGCGAACCGGATCCTTCTGGACGCATGCTCTGCGGGTTCTCCTCTCTCCTGCATCGAGGCGCTGATCATCCCTGCCCTCGACGGTATCGGGAGAGGCTGGGAGGAGGGCCGGGTTGCCCTCTCGCAGGTCTATATGAGCGGACGGATATGTGAGGAGTTCGTCAACATGATGCTCCCGCCGGGAAGCCCGGGACATGCCTCTCAACCGAAGATGGCTATAGCGGTCCTTGAGGATCACCACGCCCTGGGGAAGCGGATCCTTCTTGCCGTGCTCCGGTCGGGTGGCTACGAGGTGATGGATTACGGTTTTGGGGTGACGGTCGACGGCCTCGTGGAGAGGACGATCCGGGACAGTATAGATATCCTGCTCATATCCACGCTCATGCTTCCAGCAGCGCTCAAAGCAAAGGAGGCGATCGCCCGCATAAGAGAGGCGCTGCCGGGGATCCGGATGATCGTCGGGGGAGCGCCGTTCCGGTTCGATCCAACCCTCTGAAGAGAGGCCGGGGCCGATGCTGTGGGATATTCGGCGTCGGATACGCTTGCAGCCGTCCGGGCGATGGCGGAGGGCCTATGACGCCGATGGAGAGGGTGAATGTGACGCTGGGGTCTAAAGAGCCCGATCGCGCCCCGCTCTTCCTGTTCTTCACCATATACGGGGCAAAGGAGCTCGGGCTATCCATCCGGGAGTACTTCTCACGACCGGAGTATGTCGCCAGAGGCCAGATGCACCTCTACCGGAAGTTTGGGGGTGACTGCCTCAACTCCTTCCGTTATGCGGCGGCCGAGGTCGAGGCGTGGGGAGGAGATGTGATCTTCTCTGACGACGGTTCGCCCAACGCCGGCCGGCCGCCCATCCGGAGCGCGGGAGATATAGAGTCTGCCGATGTGCCGGCCATCGAGGAGAGCCAGAGCCTCCTCTTTTGTCTCCAGACGATCGATCTGCTGAAGCGGGAGGTCGGCAACGACGTGCCCATATTGGGTTCGGTGATATCTCCCTTTTCTCTTCCCATACTCCAGATGGGGTTTGCCGGGTACATCGAGCTCCTCTACAACGAGCCCGATCTCTTCCGGACGCTGATGAAGAAGAGCGAGGAGTTCTGCATCCGGTGGGCAAACGCCCAGATTGAGGTCGGTGCCGCCGTCATAAGCTACTTTGACCCTCTTGCCTCGCCGGATATGATACCCCGCGACCTCTACCGCCGGACTGGACTTGTTGTGGCAAAGCGGACCATACCCCGTATAAAGGGCGCTGTTGCGACCGGTCTTGCATCGGCACGGGCTCTCCCCGTCATCGATGACATGGCTGAGACCGGCAGCGTCGGCATAAACGTCAGCACGCTCGACGATCTCGCCGCCGTAAAAGAGCGATGCACGGGCAGGTTCACCGTTCTTGGGAACCTCAACGCCATCGCTATGTGCCGGTGGACGCCGGCGGAGGCGGAGACGGAGGTGAAGAAGGCGATCGCCGCCGGATCGGGAGGCGGGTTCATCCTCTCGGACAACCACGGCGAGATCCCCTGGCAGGTGCCCGAGAGCGTCCTTTTGGCGTTATCGGCCGCCGTGCGGAAGTGGGGGAACTACCCCCTCGATTGGGTGTCGGTATGACGAAGAAGTTCGAGATCCTCTGCTGCGAGAACATGGCCGGGGAGGTGGCGGAGGTGGTTGCCGCCGGGGAGTTCCCTGGCATTCTCGTGAGGACATTTCGTATCGGCTGCGGCGGAAGGCGTGTGCAGTGGAGCAGCGGAATAGAGGCTCTTTTCAACGAGATGAGGGAGGTCTGCGACAGGATCTGCATCCTCCGATTCGGGGAGAAGATCGATCCCCCGGCTCTTTCTGGAGCAGGCCCCACCGTCGTGGCTCCCGACCTCATGCGGGATGTCCTCATCCCCGGGCCCCTCTTTGATGCCATTATACGGGAGGGGGCGTTCATGGTCATTCCGGGCATCCTCTCGCGGTGGAAAGAACACGTTGAGGCCCTCGGATCTGGCGGAGGAATGCCGGAAGGGGTCTTTCTGGAACCGGTCAAAAAGATAGTGCTCATCGATACGGAAGTGGATTCGGATAGCCCCCGGCTCCTTGCCGGGATAGGCGGGGAACTCGGGATCCCGACAGAGCGGATCCCCATCGGTACCGAGTCGCTCCGGCGGTACATCCGCCTCCAATACCTGCAGTGGCGCCTGGATAGCGAGAGCCTCCGGGATGCCGTCGCTGCGGGTGACCGCCTTTTTGAGTAAAATGTCTCTGGTGATCCTCGCCCGGATCAGGGGGTGCGATGAGCGCCGCCACGTTTGCGCTCCCGGGGATTCTCATCGTTTTTTGCATTCCTTCCGGGATCGGTGTACGGGCTCGCCGTTCCGGGTCGAACCGGGAGAGGGTGCCGCCGGAGACCGCAGGAGTCCCGCAATGCTCTTTGATCCGGTCTGACGCCACGCGATTTCTGCGTAGAGCCGAGCGGCGAGGTCCGGATCGAAGCGGCCCGGTTCTACGGCGATCAGGGGGGCGGCGGCGCTCGCCACCATCGCCCGGATGGGGTGGGAGACATTCACCGTCCGGATGCTGCAGCAGGCGACCGGATTGTCCTACCACCAGGTCAGGCGGATCCTGCAGGGCTACACTGCGAGGGGCATGGTCTACTGTGGGCTGCTGGAGAAGTGCCCGGCGCTCGCCGTGGTGGACGCGACGGTCATCGACGAGAGCACCGGGACGACCGTCCGCCGGCACGAGTCGCACTTCCAGTTCGACACCGAGCGCTACCGGGAGTGGGTGGCAGAGCTCGCGGTCTGGCTGGAGGATGGGGACGATGAGGAGGACGACTACTCACCACCTTCTGGTGACCGTTTGCAACATCTCAAACCCCGTTGCAAAGGGGAGTGCAAAGGTGGTTGCAAAGAGATCGAGGGCGGGAGTTCTCAACGGAGTGATGGAAAATGGATAAACAGAGAGATTCCAGCAGAGATTGATCACGACGTTCAGGGGTCGTTTGCAACAGATTCCGGATCACACAGTTCACCTGATCCTGCTTCACGGGAAGAGCACCATGATCGCATGCACGACCGGAGTGTACCGTGTGTTCCTGGACTTGTTGCAAATGAAAAGATCGAACATGAGAATTTGATGACGAATCAGAAAAACTTCAACGCATCGAAGAGTTCTAGCGTGAAACGTGTTTGCACTCCCCTTTGCACACCCCTTTGCAACACGGGTGCAACTGCTGCAAGCGGTGTCCGGCCGCTCTCCGGAGTGCTTGACCCGAGGACGTTTGCCCGGGTGAAGATCGAGCTCGGCCGGTGCGAGATCTGTGATACGGGGAAAGCGGTCTACCGTTCATGCGAGGCACAGACGCATATCTGTGAGGGGTGCTATTCCTGGCTCGTGCGGGAAGGGAACGCGAGGGTGGGGGTGCGGCGAACGACTGCCGGAACGGCAGGAGTTCGAGCACCGAAGGTGTGAGCAACGACTTCCCAAAAGGGGAAGGAGTTTAAGGACCGCCGAGTGCAGTGATACGTATATCATTGGGAAATTGCCAATGTAAACGTGACAACAGAGGAACGGATCTCCCGGAATAACTTGATCTCGCTGTCCAGACAGAGATCTGTACCCTCACACCCTGGAATGAGAGTATAGTACGGAGAGGGGATGATGACGTTGAAGAGGGACACAGAATGAAAGAGCGAGGAAGTTTATGCGATCTCATGGATGAACTGCGTCGCTATCCTAAAGAAAAGGAGTGGTTTGACTTCAAAATCAACAACGCTGAACCACACATGATGGGAGAATACCTCTCTGCTTTGAGCAACTCGGCACTTCTCCATCAGGTGAAGCACGGGTATCTGGTCTTTGGAGTCGACGACGCTACTCATGAGATTCTCGGCACGACATTCACTCCGCAGACAGAGAAAGGTCGGGGGAACGAAGACCTTGAACCGTGGTTGAAACGGTTACTCGAACCCCATATCGACTTTTCGTTCCATGAGATCACGTGCGAAGAGAAACCCGTTGTCATTGTTCAGATCGACGCCGCATACGAACGTCCCGTCAGATTTGACGGAACCGAATATATCCGGGTAGGTTCGTATAAAAAGAAACTCTCCGATCACCCGGAACTGGAGCGTAAGTTGTGGACGCTTACGCACTCCGTCAGATTTGAAGAGGGGCACGCATCTTCGGGAATAACAGGCGATGAAGTGCTCGAACTTCTTGATTATCCGGCGTTTTTCCACCTGTTTGAGATGCCGCTCCCGGAAAGTAAGTCCGGGATTTTGAAGAGGCTTGAGGAAGAACAAGCAATTTCCAGAGACGAGACAGGATTTAACATCACGAACCTTGGCGCACTTCTCTTTGCGCGTGACCTCGGCAACTTCCCGTCTCTCCGCAGGAAGGCGCTGCGCATTATTATATACGACGGCAAAGGCCGGACGCATGCGAAGAAAGAGCATAGCCCTCGCAGGGGATACGCCACCACGTTTGAGTCTGCAATCGACTGGATCTACGACCAACTGCCTTCCAACGAGGTCATCGAGGGTGCATTGCGGGTTGAGGAGAGGATGTATCCGAAGGTTGCAATCCGTGAATTCGTCGCGAATGCCCTCATTCACCAGGATTTCTCCATATCCGGAACCGGGCCTATGGTTGAGATCTTTGAGGATCGGATGGAGATCTCGAATCCCGGAAAACCTCTGATTGATCCCGAACGGTTCATCGATCATCCTCCCCGGTCACGAAATGAAACCCTTGCTTCGATGATGCGCAGAATGAACATCTGCGAAGAACGGGGAAGCGGGGTTGACCGCGCCATCGGGTGTATCGAAGTGTACCAGTTGCCTGCACCGGATTTTCAGGAAGACGAGGATTTCACGCGCGTCACGCTCTTTGCGCATCAGATCTATAGTGCGATGAGACGGGAGGACAGAGTGAGGGCCTGTTACCAGCATGCATGTCTCAAATATGTCTGCAGGGAGTTCATGACGAATGCCACGCTGAGAAAGCGGCTGGGCATCGACGATACGAATTACCCAATTGCGTCGCGCATCATCGGTGATACGATGGAGGCGGGTCTGATTCGACTGCAGGATCCGGAAACTCGATCAAACAGATCCAGGATATATGTCCCGTACTGGGCATGAGGTATGTAATCCACATGTACAGATCGTTCTGCCCCCGATCCAGAAAAACTGAAATTTACGGGAATTCCCGGGAATGCGCCAAATACAGTTGATTTTTTGTATGTAACGGGTATGTAATCCACAATGATCCCGATAGGTACATCACGGTTCACAGGGCCGGATCTCCCCTCTTCGTAAAACTCCGTATCGAGCACTACATCGCAATATCTCCTTACATATCGCTTTTTCAGGAATGTAACCGGCATGTAATCGGGAGTCGATTGATGTCAACTGCGGCCGCACTCCCTCCATAACCCGCTTCCACGATCTCTGAGCCCGGGCGAGCGGATGGGCACGGGAACGCGGGACATGATCCGGCACTGCACCGAGGCAGGTCTGCCGGAGCCAGAGTTTGCCGTCAGCGATGGGTTCCAGACGATCATCCGCCGGGTCCGGGGTGGGGAATGTTTTCGTCCACTTAGTTTTGATCCACTCGGCTCATCTAAAACTGATCCACCTTACTATCACTTTCATCTCCTCACGGATGAAT
>CAYPRO010000044.1:0-1142 GCA_964413225.1 uncultured Methanoculleus sp.
TTGCAGGGACGGCAGGCTCGCTTCACTGCGGAACGCTCCTGCTCTCGAAACTGGTGAAAGAATATCTGGATGGCGCGAAGGATATGCGGATAGCCATCCCGGTGAAGGGCTGCGACGCGATGGGCCTCATCGAGCTTGCAAAGCGCAACCAGGTCGACCTGGATCGCCTCATCCTGCTCGGCGTGAACTGCGGCGGTTCGGTCAGCCCGGTCCTGGCCCGGAAGATGATCCGCGAGAAGTTCGGGGTCGACCCCGATTTAGTTCACAAAGAGGAGATAGATAAGGGCCAGTTCATCATCGAGTATGAGGGCGGCCACAAGGGAATCAAGATCGATGACCTCGAGGACGAGGGCTATGGCCGCCGTAGCAACTGCCGCCGGTGCCTCTACAAGGTCCCGCGCCAGGCAGACCTTGCCTGCGGCAACTGGGGCGTAATCGGTGATAAGGCCGGCAACGCCACGTTCGTTGAGGTCTGCTCCGATAAGGGTGCAAACCTCCTCGATGCGGCTGTGAAGGCCGGTGCTGTCCAGACTGGCGCCGTGCCGGCAAAGGCACTCGAGATCCGCGGCAAGGTCGAGGGTGCGATGCTGAAACTCGGTGACAAGTGGCGGAAACGATACTTCGAGGGCCTTGGCGAGGGGAAGGAGCGCCTGAAGAAGATCATGAACGACACGTCCCGGTGCATCAAGTGCTACGCCTGCATCGAGAACTGCCCGATCTGCTACTGCGTCGAGTGCAGCACGAAGAAAGGCTATCTGGTTGAGCCCGGTCAGGTCCCGCCGCCGTTCATGTTCCACCTGATCCGCTACGCCCACATCGCCGACTCGTGCATCAACTGCGGCCAGTGTGAAGAGCACTGTGCGATGGATATACCGAACTCGCTCTTCATGCATGCCCTGCAGGTCGACCTCCAGGAGATGTTCGGCCACACGCCGGGTGTGGATATGGAGCTCCCGGTGCTCGCTCTCGTCGAGGAGAGGACGGAGAGGAAGCGTCTCTCTGACACCGGCAGCGACCAGATCTTTGACATATTCAAGTGAGGGAAAGCCTTCCCTCTATTTTTCGGGCGGTCTGCATTCTGCAGCCAGGTCTCTCCATACCGTGCAGCAGGTCGGAGTGCTGATCCCCGGGTATCGCCATGA
>CAYPRO010000044.1:1242-14547 GCA_964413225.1 uncultured Methanoculleus sp.
CCGCTCCTCAGGGATCCTGGTATCGCCATGACCGCTCCTCAGGGATCCTGGTATCGCCATGACCGCTCCTCAGGGATCCTGGTATCACCATGTGCGGCGACCGGGATGAGATCTGACTCCTGCACACGAACCATGAGGCCGGATCTTGTGGTGCGGGAACCCGGGTGACAGTCCCGCACTGCACGAGAAAAAGAGGTGAAGATGAGGGCCGGTTCAGGGAACTGTGTGAGAGAGGGCCGGGATTGCGCTCTGGTTTGCAAAGGTCTCCTCGTGGCCGTCGGGGAATCGGATCACCGTCAGGTCGGGGGAGAAGTCGGCCTTGACCAGCGCCGCAAACCAGTATCTGTTGAGCACCTCCTGCGCCCCGGTGAAATCGAGTCCCGGCGTCGAGTATGAGTTCCCGGCATCGGTGCTCCTGATCTTTGCGAAACTCTGGATCGAGAACGTGGCGGAGTCGCTCCGGGCCGAGGTCACCGTTACCGGAGACCCAGTTGCCGTCTCGAGCGCGGATCTCAGTTCCTGCTCGGGTTCGGCGATCCGGAAGAAGACGGCGATCCTCTCGATCCATGAGAGTGTGTAGTTGAAGGTGACATCTGCGCTCCCATCCGTCTCCACGGTTATCTGAAGGTTGTCTGCGCTGAACGCCCCGACCGGGGCCACCACAAGCAACAGGATCAGGAGAGAGGCGACCAGAATTCCGCGTTTCATCCTTGTACCTCGTTGAACAGTACGCCTTCATGAAGTATAAACGTTTTGAGGGCTTTCTCTGTCTGCAATGGCCTGAAATCCGTCCTCTTCCTGCCACGTTCACAGACAGGGGGCATCTTGCCATCAGGACAACCCCCCACCCTCCGTCAATGCACCCGCAGCCAGAGGTGCAGGTTGCGGTAACCTGCCCCGATGAGACGGTTCATCGGTATATCATCGGGCGGCGCCTTCATAAAGAGGAGCAACTCAAGACGGTTCACATTCGGATCCATGATCCGGAAAGTGTATGGCTGCTCTACGATCCGGTTCTCCGGCACCGTGACGGAGAACCGATCGAGGAGCGTCGCTGATATGACCCCTGATCGGTTTGTCGCGCTATCAAATCTACTCACCACGGCAAAGGTCTCCACCGTGTAGGTGATATCCCGTGACTCGTGGTTTACGATCCCGATGATGACCGTCTGCGGCGTTGTGGACATGAACTCGGTCGGGTAGTCGGCTGCCTTCCCCGTCGGCCCGCGGATGTAGAACTCGGTGAACTTCTCCCCCTCTCTTGGGGTGACGATGATGAAGACCGTTATCCCGAGAGCTGCGATGACGGCAGCGATGAGGATGAGGCTCAGTCCCCGCTCGATCCCGGGGGTGACCCACGCTCGACGGTTCCCGGTCCCGCCCGGCAGGCTGCCGGCGGCAAAGATGGTGCGTACCAGGGCGGCGATCCGATGGCAGGAGGCCATTACATCCGGCAGGAGAGCGCGGGGGCGTGGAAGACCGGAGAGAGGGCGCGCGGAGGCTTCAGGAGGCATTCTGTTACCACATGATAAGCCAGCTATAAAAAGGTTCCCGGTGAAGGCCCATTGCCCTGCATATCGATCCGCGAATGTCGGGTAACCTCCGGGGCAGGGGTGCCGGCTGCTGGAAATCTCCCCAGCATAGCGGGCACTCTCCCCGCCTTTGAAGGGCGGATGATATCAGCATCCTTTAATCGAGGCGCGACCAACACCCGATCATGCCCCGGGAAGAGAGGGACGAGCAGGCCTTCACGGGCCTTGAAGCAGGTATCATCTTCATCGCTTTCGTCGTCGTTGCATCGGTCTTTGCCTACGTCGTCCTCGGGACGGGCATGGCGGCGTCGCAGAAGAACCAGGAGGTGTTGTACTCCGCCCTCGATAAGGCCGGGTCCGCCCTCCGCCCGGGAGATGTGGTGATTGCAAAACTGGAGACGGGTCGCCTCAATTTCATCGAGTTTGACCTCGAGACCGCCGCCGGACCGACTGCCATCGATACGAGGAGCATGACCTTCACCATCGCCACGACAGAGGCTCTCTCCACGTTCCCCCCCGGAAACTCCACTGTAAAGTTCACCTGGCGGTATCGCAGGGACATCGACGATATACTGGAAGAGGGCGAGATCGTAACGGTGAGGCTGAAGGATCTGAAGAACACGGGCATAAAACGCGGGGATACGTTCACCGTCGGGGTGGCTGCCGCGGGAGGGGCGACCGCTTCACTGACGAGAACGATCCCTGCCGGTGCCGGGGGGACGGATTATATCGAGCTCTTCTGATGCCGGGTTCACCGGGCTTGAGGCGGCGATCGTCATGATAGCGTTCGTCATCGTTGCGGCTATCTTCGGGTTCGTCGTCCTGCAGGGGGGGTTCGCCTCAGCACAGCGGAGCCGGTCGGTCATTCAGGACGGTATCGGGCAGGCGGGATCAAGCTGCATGGTGACCGGCAGCGTCTTTGGCATCAGCGCAACACCTGGATATGTGGAGTCGATCATCGTCCCGGTCGGCCTGACGGCAGGCAGCGAACCGATCGATATCACCACGGTCTCCATCCGGTTCATCGGCCCAAAACACAGCGGTATCGTCACCCCGAGTGTCCCCCTGGTCGGCGCCTTCCCCAGATACGGGTTCTGGAGCATCCAGGGACAGGTGAACAGCGACGATGATCTCCTCCTTGAGCCGGGAGAACAGTTTATCCTGAACATATCGCCGAAATCACAGGCAGACTGCAGGCCGTATGGATCATTTACCATCGAGATCAAACCGGCCGGGAGGGCGGCGCTCCGGGTCGAGCGGACGGTTCCCGGCAGCATAGAGCGGGTGAACCGCCTGGACTGATCTCTCACCCGGGAGAGAGAAGATCCCGGTACCGGACCATCCCCGCGATCCCGGCGGCTCCCACCGCCGCAAGCAGCAGGTAATCCTCCGGCCCGCCCCCGGCCATAAGGATGCTCTCCGGGATGCCGGCCGCCCAGGCGTAGAGGGAGGCGATGGCGAGGAGGAGAAGGAGCGGGACTGCCACGCGGGTGAGCGGGAAAATCCCGGGCCAGGAGTCCCGGTAGATGGCGAATATGATCGCGGCCGACGCGATGAGGAAGATCCATTCTGAGAGCGATGATATCTCTGCGAGTATGGCGTTGCCGAAGTAGTCAGTGATCTCATACTGCCGGTATGGGCCGAGGAGCGGGAAGTACCAGGTGACGGGGCTCGTCCACATTGCATCAAGGATCTGGTGGGAGAGCACGCCGGCCGCGACGGCAAAGATGGCAAACGATCCCCTCTGCTGTTTTAAAACAATGCCCGACCCGATGAGGAGAGCAAGGAAGAGCAGCCCGTGCGTGAATATCCGGCCGGAGTTGATCGACTCTACAAGGAGGATGTGGCCCACCGGTTTATCTATCAGGTCGGGGAGGACGGCACCGAGGGCGGCAAGACCAACGAACCCCCGATCACCGAGGCGAGCCGCAATCGCAAGGCCGAGGACGAGACCGAGCATGAGGTGGCAGGCGACAAACATCCCTTATGACGTCGGTTCCGGTCGGCATATAACCCTGTGATCCGGGCGTAAACGATATGGGCAGAGAGAGCCGACAGTTCTCTATTCAGCCGGCAGGAGATTGATCGTGGCCTCATTTGATCGGGAGATCCTCATCCTCTTTGTTTCGTTTATCATCGGCAGCGCAGCGGGGTGGTGGAGCCGCGTGCATGGGGGAGACGGCCTCGTCTCTATAGTAGTGACCCTCGCCGGGACCGTGGCCGGCTACTGCATCATCGTCGCCGCCTTCCGGACCCTGGGTCACGCGGTCGGGTAGCTGGCGTAAAAGGGGCACGCCTCCTGCAGGCAATCGCGGTTGATATCGCCAAACCCGCACCGCACGGTATCCGGCACGGGGAGGGTTACGCCAAACCGCTCCGAGAGATAGGTGGCCGCCGTCTGGATTGCAAGCCATGAGTTGCGTTTGCAGCACCGGGGACCTCCGTGGCGGGCGATCGTCATAAGGCTACGTGCTGTCATCTGATTTGCAAGCGACCACTCCTGCTTCTTCAGGGGTGTTGAGCCCGTGATCAGGCTCACGAATATGCCCGTCCCGATCGCCGCTCCGCAGGTGCCATGACTGCCGCAGAACCCCCCGGGGACCATGCCGGCCCTCGCGCGCGCCTGCCGGAGCAGCGGCCCTTTTCTCCCGCTCTCCCTCCGATGGTTGCAGTATGCGGCGATGAGCGCGGCGGGCACGAGGAAGTGGTGCTCCGGCCCGTGCATCCGAATCGCCGGGTAACGCATCAGGATACAGGCGATGGCAAGAGGATCCTCGAGTTCCGTTGCCGTGCAGAACTGTTCGATGAGGTCGAGCGCCTCAAGGCTGTGACATCTGTCACAGACAAAGTGTCCCGCCTCGCAGGCCGCCACGGTGCTCCGGACCTCCCCGCAGACGGCGCAGGCCAGGCTGCGAGGCTCCTCTGTGTAGAGGAGATCCCGGCCGCAGATGAGGCATCCCACCCTATGCTCCATGCTGTAGGGGTGCGTTACCGCACCCCATAAAGGGATCCGGGAGAGAGTGCGGCGCAACTCCGGAGCCCCGGCACTCCCGCACCCGCCCATCTTCGATCGTGAGGATCTGGTCGGCAAGATTCAGGAGCGAGGGGCGGTGAGATATGAGGATGGTCGTCCGGTCCCGGACCAGGACCCGGAGTGTCTGCCTGATCTTATCTTCGGTCTGCAGATCAAGCGCAGATGTAGGTTCATCAAGGATGAGGATGGGCGCACCCTTCAAGAACGCCCGGGCGATGGCAATCCGCTGCCGCTGGCCGACGGAGAGCCGGGTTCCGCGCTCGCCGACGACCGTCCGGTAACCGTCGGGGAACCGGACGATCTCATCGTGGATCTGTGCCTTCTGCGCGGCCTCGATGACTTCTCCGGCGGTGGCATCGGGTCTGCTGTAGCGTATGTTCTCCTCGATGGTGGTGTGGAAGAGGAAGAGATCCTGAGAGACGATCGATATCTGCCGCCGCAGCCACCGGGGGTCAAGCGTGGAGATATCGCGCCCGTCAAGGGTGATCGTGCCTTTCCGTGGCGTAAATGCCCGGAGGATCAGGTTGACGAGCGTCGTCTTCCCGGCGCCTGTCCGCCCGACGATGCCGACCACCTCGCCGACCCGGACGACGAACCGCGCATCCTTGAGGACCGGGGCATCCTCTGAGTAGCCGAACCAGACACCGGAGAACTCGATTTGCCCCCGCACGGCATCCGGAACAAACCCGCCGGTCCCGGAAGGGATGGACGGCTCGCCCTGCATAGAAAAGAGTTCGCGCAAGCGGGCGGCGGACGTGAGCGCGGGCTGCATCACCACCGGGAAGGCGAAGAATGTGTTGACGGTGGGAGCAAACGTCATGATATAGACTGCAAACGCGACGAAATCCCCGATGGTCATGGCACCGGCGAGCACCTCGTTCCCGCCGAACCATATGACGGCGATCAGCATCAGCGACATCGTTCCGATCCTGAAGTACTCCGAGAACGCAGAAAGCATTGTGTTCCTGATCCGGGCATCGACCATCTTTTGGAGTGTACTGGAGATGCGGTGCACCTCCCGATCCTCTGCGGCGTGCGATTTGACGGTATCGATCCCGGATATAACCTCCTGAAGGTCCCGCGAGACGTGAGCCTGCCGCTCGCGCTCCCGGTGGGTGGCAGCACGGATCCTCCGGATGAAGATGGCGTTGACCAGCAGGTAGAGGGGGATGAAGGCGAGGACGACGAGGGTCAACCTGATATTTAAGGCGCCGAGGATGATGAGAGTGAAGGTAACGTAGAGGGCGCTTGCGATTATCAGGGGGAGGTACTGCGAGACGGTATACTGCAGTATCTGGATATCGTCGGAGAGGCGGGACATGATGTAGCCGGTCTGTTGCGACTTGAAGTAGGAGAGCGGGAAACTCAGGACATGCCCGAAGAGTGCAGTCTGGAGATTGAAGGCGTAGCCTTCCCGGAACCGGGCGGTCCAGTAGTTCCGGGCGAGGTCTGTTGCGCCGGTGAGGAGACCGAGCGCGAGAAGAGCGACCACTAGGATATTGAGGGATGAGAAGACGCTACCGGCCCCGGCAAGGAGGGCATCGGGCGCCACCTGCCCCCCGAGCAGGATGTTGTCGACAAAGATCTTGAGGCTGAGCGGGAGGATGGTCTTTTCCGCAGAGACGAGAGCTGTTGCTGTGAGCGCGAGAATGCCTGATCTCCGTATAGGTCGGGCAAACCGGAGGAAGAAGATGAGGTCGGAGAACCGGAGATCCCCGCCGCTCTTCGCCGGCTGGCGCAGTATATCTCGTGCAAGGGCGACGGATTGTCGGCAGTAGTCTGTGATGCTCATCGTATGCAGGTCCGGTTGCGTCACCGTTGCAGTTTTCATACCCTCATATCGTATAATACCTGCGGCCTTTGGTATATCCGGAACAAATCAGAACAGATAAACGTATGGAGGGACGAAATCACTCATATGGTATCGCGTGCCGCTGCTGAACGCCTGAGAGGGGCGGCTGTGGGTACGCTGGTGATCGGTGCTGTCTTCCTCCTCGGCCGGCTCGATATCCTCCCAGGTTCGGTCATTACGGTGGCGTTCCTCTCCGGCGGAGGCCTCGTTGCCGGCCTCTTCACCCGCGGCACGATCAGGGACGGCGCCATCACCGGCGCCGCGTGCGGCGTGATCGCGGCCCTCCTCGTTGCCGCCACGACAACCCTCGTGAACCCTGGAGAGACGGGATACCCTCCGCTCTGGATGACCTTCGGCTTCTATGCTCTCATCCTCACGGCGCTCCTCCTCCCCTACAACGCCATAGGCGGGGCGGCCGGAACGGCGGCGCGAAACGGTATACTGAGATGCGCCGCCGGAGCCGGCAGAGAACGGATGTGGTGCGGCATAGGCATCGGCACGGTCATCATAGCCGCACCGGCCCTCTTCCTTGCCTTCATCGGCCCGTTCGTCCTGATTGCTCCCATCGCCGGCGGGTTCATCGCCGGGTTCTTTGCCGGGAAAGAACTGAAAGACGGCTTTGAGGCCGGGCTTATCGCGGCGCTCTTCGGGACCGGCATCTTCTCGCTTCCCCTTCTCTGGACGGCATCCCATGGCCAGGGGTTCGTCGCCGGGCTTGCGGGGATTGCGGCGATCGCTCTTGGGTACACGTTCATACCCATAGGGACAGCCGCCGGGGTTGCCGGAGCGGCCGTGCGGGAGCGAGGCGGTGAGGCCCCTCACCCCCCATAGAATATGCTTGCTATGTTGTAGAGATCCATATCCACGGTCTTGAGGTCCGCCACAGCCTCCTCAAGCGGAACCGCGACGATATCGTTGCCCCGGAGCGCGACCATCTTCCCGAAGTCCTTATCCCGGACGAGGCCCGCCGCCGCCACACCGAAACGGGTCGCAAGCAGCCGGTCGTGCGCCGTCGGAGAACCCCCTCTCTGGACGTGGCCGAGGACCGTCACCCGTGCCTCCATGCCGAGCCGATCCTCAAGCTCGTCGCGCAGGAGCGTGCCGATGCCGCCGAGCGTCACGTGCCCGAACTCATCCGTCCGTGCCGACTGCGTTATCGCCCCTTCCCGCCCCTTCGGCCGGGCACCTTCGGAGACCACGACTATGCTGAACTTCTTCCCCCGCTTGCAGCGTGCCAGGAGGTGCCCGGCGACCTCGTCCAGGTCGAAAGGTACCTCCGGTATGAGGATCTGGTCGGCCCCGCCCGCTATGCCAGCCACGGTCGCGATCCACCCCGCATGCCGGCCCATAACCTCAAGGACCATGATCCGGTGGTGCGACTCCGCCGTCGTGTGGAGGCGGTCGATCGCCTCGGTGACGATCGAGACGGCGGTGTCAAACCCGAATGTGTAGTCCGTCGCGGCGACATCGTTGTCGATTGTCTTAGGGACCCCGACAACCGGGATGCCCATCTTCGAGAGCCTGTTTGCGACGCCGAGGGTATCCTCGCCGCCGATCGCGATAAGGGCATCGATACCGAACCTCCCCATGTTATCCCGCAACCGATCCGTCTCGGCCTTGCTCTTGAAGGGGTTCGTCCGCGATGTTCCGAGGATCGTCCCGCCTCTCGGGAGGATCCCCGTCACCGATTGATCGGTGAGTGGTTCGACATCTCCTTCGATCAACCCGCGCCATCCGTCCCGGATCCCGAGCGTATCAAACCCGTACTTCGCCCCCGTCCGCACGACAGCCCGGATCACAGCGTTCAGGCCGGGGCAATCCCCTCCGCCCGTCAGTACACCGACCGTCGTCATCTTCCTCCCTCGTAGACCTTCATCGCCGCATCCACGCTCGCATCGTCAAGGGTGATCGCCGATATGGCGTTGCAGAATCGGATCGCCTCGTCAAGCGACCGCTGGTGGATGTTCCTCCCCGTCGCGTTCCCGACCGTGCCCCCGATATGGATCTGATCGTGGAGCTGCTGCAGGAACTCCGGCACATCGACGTGCGATCCGCCCGAGCAGACGACGCCCGTCCGGCCGGCCGCCGCCACCGCCTCCCGGAGGGCTGCGGCATCGAACTTCCCGTCAACCTTCGGCGGGTTCACCTTCGCAAAATCACTCCCGAGGGCCGCCGCGACCCCCGCCGCCCCCGCGACTATGTGCGGATCGCGTTCGTCCTTGACCGCTTTCCCGCGGGGGTATGTCCAGAGCACGGTTATGAGGCCGTTTTCGTGCGCGTGGTTGACGATCTGGGCCGCCTGGTGGAGCATCATCGCCTCGTACTCGCTTCCGAGGTAGAGCGTGTAGCCGACGCCTATTATGGAGAGCCCCGTCCGATCCCGGAGGTCGACGGCCTGCTGGACGGAGTGGAACTCCGTGCTGAGCGGGTCCCGCTGGGAGGTCTTGACTAAGTTGGTCTTTGAGTTGAGTTTGACAAGGTAGGGCACGTCCCGGTAATCAGCGGCGTAACGTGCGATCATACTGAGTTGCGTCGCAAAAACACCGATCCTCGCCTTGCTCGCTATCTGGAAGAGGTGTTCTGGATTGGCGTCATCGGGGTGGATGCCCTCGCCGAAAAAGTCGTCGTTTAAGTGTTCGATCTTCTGATCGCCGGCAAAGAGCATCAGCCTCCCGGTGCCGTGCGTCATCCTCCGGTAGTTCTCCCGGTACCTCTCCTGCTCTTCCGGGGGGACATCGAGAGGAATCCTGATATAGTGTGCAGGTGGCATACCCCCTCTCCCGGCCTCCCACATACTTAAGTGTTGCTTTGATCCCGGGGAGCGGGGCGGGCCGGACCTCCGGGGCTGACGGTTGCTCCCCGGTGAAGGTGTGGTAGCTCCACTGCAGATGTATGCGTAACTCACGCACAATCATACAGTGGGTCAGGAAAACACCTCTCCCCCTCCGGGGGAAGGGGCCGGCTATCTATTCCCTGACAACCGTTTGGGAACGTTTATTTTACTCTCCGTCAGAGTTATTCATAGAATGCCCGGTGCTGTCCTTCCGGCCGAACACAGCGCCGCATAGTGACCCAGGGATAGCCAAATGGATGTTCTGTCAATCCTCATCGACTGGTCCCCGTATCTCCTCTCCGGCGTTGCCGTTACCCTCGGCCTTGTTCTCGCCGCCCTCGGCATCGGCCTCCTCCTCGGGCTACCCATGGCGATCGGCCAGGTCTATGGTTCCCTCCCGGTGCGCTCCCTCATAGGGGTCTACGTCTGGTTCTTCCGGGGCCTTCCCATCCTGGTCCTCCTCTTCCTCTTCTGGTTTGGCATATTCCCCGGCATAGGGCTTGGCAACCTCTCGGCGTTCGTCGTCGGGGCGGTCGTCCTGGGCCTCAGAGGGGCGGCATACCAGTCTCAGATCTTTCGGGGGGCCATACAGTCTGTCGGTGAAGGGCAGATGATAGCAGCGCGATCGCTTGGCATGAACCGGCTCACAGCCATACGCTCCGTCATCCTCCCCCAGGCTATGCGCATCGCCCTTCCAGGGTGGTCAAACGAGTATCCCAACATCCTGACCGACTCAGCCGTCTGTTACGCCATCGGGGTCGCCGAGCTGCTCACCCTTGCATCGAGGATCGTCGCCCAGACCAACGTCATGATGCCGATATACCTTGCCACGGCGGGGATCTTCATCATATTAAACTACGGAGGCCTCAAAGTCCTGCACGGACTGGAGCGGAGGATAGCTATCCCGGGATTCGGGACCGGAGGTGTATAGAGCATGAACAAGAACGACTACGTGCTGAGGGCTGAGGACATACACAAGTCCTTCGGGGATAAAGAGGTGCTGCGGGGGATATCGTTTGGCGTCCGGCGGGGCGAGACAAAGGTCTTCATCGGCCCCTCGGGAACGGGCAAGAGCACTCTTCTCCGGTGCATCAACCAGCTGACCATACCCGACCGCGGCAGGATCTGGCTCGACGGCGAGGAGGTCACGAACTCAGGCGTCCGGATCAACTACTTCCGGCAGAAGATCGGGATGGTCTTTCAGAACTTCTACCTCTTTGACCACCTCACGGCTGTCAGGAACGTCGAACTGGCCCTCCTGAAGGTCAGGTGTATGGGGAAGGCGGAGGCGCGGGAGAAGGCACTCACCGAGCTCCGGCAGGTGGGGATGGAGGAGTGGGCCGACCATTACCCGGCCGAGCTCTCCGGCGGCCAGGCCCAGAGGGTCTCCATAGCCCGGGCACTTGCCATGGACCCCGATGTCATACTCTTTGATGAACCGACGTCCGCGCTCGACCCCGAACTGACGAGGGAGGTGCTGGAGGTCATGAAGCGCCTTGCCCGGGAAGGGATGACGATGCTCGTCGTCACCCACGAGATGGGGTTTGCCTGCTCTGTTGCAAACGAGGTTCTCTTCATGGAAAACGGCGTTGTGGCCGAACAGGGGGCGCCGGATCTGCTCCTGAACGATCCCCGATTCACCCGCATGAAAGACTTCATCGGTCGGCTGGACGACCGTATAGAGGACTGAAGCGATGGATCAGGCGACCTTCCTCTTTGATATCCTCCTCCCGGCGCTTATGGAGGGGCTCGTCGTAACCCTCCAGCTGATCGCCTGCTCCGCACCGTTCGGCTTTGCGCTCGGGGTCGCTGTTGCGACGGGGAGGCAGTACGGCGGTCGCGTCGTATCCTTCCTCTGCAAGACGTTCGTCTACCTCATAAAGGGCACGCCGCTCCTTCTCCTCCTCTTCATACTCTACTTCGGCCTCCCGTCGGTGGGGATAACCCTCACGGCGTTCGCGGCATCGGTGGTCGGGTTCGTCCTCTGCAACGGGGCATATAACTCCGAGTACATACGCGGCGCGCTCATATCGATCAAGGATGGCCAGATGATAGCGGCAAGATCTCTTGGCATGACCCGATGGCAGGCGATCAGGAACGTTATACTGCCGCAGGCGCTTCGCCGGGCCATACCCGGACTCTCAAACGAGTTCATATACCTGATCAAATACTCGTCGCTCGCCTACATGATCACCGTGATCGAGCTCTCCGGGGCGGGGAAACTGGTGGCGACGAAGTACTTCACCTACACAGAGTCGTTTGCCGTCGTCGGGGTCATATACCTGGTGCTGGTCTCTATAACGACCGTCGCTGTCAACATACTTGAAAGGCGCCTCTCCGTCCCCGGAACCGTCCGGGCTTCCGCCACGGCCTCTCTGTAGGACGATCCCGCTCCATCATTGGTGCCGGTGCCGGTGGTGGATGTCGGGCTGGTGCGGGTGTTCGTGGGTGAAGTCCGCATGCGTATGCACGTGGGAGTGCTCACCTGGCTCAGAGAACGGCGGATCATCGGCTGCGTGGGTGTGGTCGTGGTGGAGGTCGTCGTGGCGGTGCCGGTGCTCATGGGTGATCGGCGGGTGGTGGTGGGGGTGGGAATGCTCCTCGGATATCAGAAGCCACGCGCCGGCGGCCATGACGGGCAGAGCGATGTAGAACGCGCCCGCCGGCAGTTCTGCAAAGAGGACGAGGGAGAAGAAAACCCCAAAGAACGGGGATATGGCAAGGAGCGAGCCAGCCCGCGCCGTTCCGATGCCCCGGAGGGCAAGGAGAAAGAGGATGCTCGTCAGGCCCCCGTAGCAGAGGAACCCGACGCACATCGCTGCGAGAGCCGTTACAGGAGCCGGGAGGGTTTCACCGGCGGCAAGCGCGATGAAGAGTGTGAGGGTTCCGGCGCCGAGCCCCTTTACGGATATGACCGCGAGCGGATCCTTCTCTGAGAGCCGCTGCCCCAGGTTGTTGTCGATTGCCCAGAAGAGGCAGGTGAGCAGGATGCCGAACGCCGAGAGAGAGAGGCCCATGCCCGCCGGATCCCCCGTGAGGAGGAGGCATGATGCCGTGATGCACCCGAGCGCGACCCAGACGCGACGGCTCACCCACTCGCGAAAGACTGCCGCGGCTATGAGCGTCGTCGCCACGGCCTCGAAGTTCAGGAGGAGAGCGGCTGTTGCCGCCGGTGTCCCGGGAAGGCTGAGGATCAGGGTGACCGGCGCGAGAACCCCTCCGGCGAGCGTCACGCCTATGAGCCAGGGGATCTCCCTCCTCCCGGGCGGCGCCTCCACGTGGCTTTTCCGGCGACCCGCCGCCGTTCCTATGAGGGAGAAGAGAAGGGCGCCGGCACCGCTCCCAAGCGTGATCAGCGCGGCAAGAGCAAGCGGTCCCGTCCCGCCGATGAGGAGCTTCGTGAACGGGGCGCTCCCCCCGATCAGGACGGCCGTTACAAGCGCACAGAGGATGGGGCCACGATAGCGCGCGAGGGTGGATGCGTTCTGATCGATAGGTGCGGGTCTATGCGGGTGCAGGAGAGGAACCTCCGGTCGGATCTGAGGATAGAAGAAGAAGAGGGGATGGTCTATCCCCGTTACTTCAGGTTGTGCTTCACTTTGAGCTCTTCCCAGTAGGGATCGGCCTGCAGTTCAGCGATGCCCTCGTTCATGAACTCAAGGAGGGCTGTGTCCTCCTTTCTTATGGCGACACCGAACTGTTCCTGCTCCTGTGTCTGGATGGACCCTATGATCTTCAGCGGTTTACCATTGATGATGTCATTTAAAGAGACATCGTCGTACATGACAGCATCGATCCTGCCGATCTCAAGGTCGCTGACGGCGGCCTGGGTGTCGACGTAGAGTTTCAGGTTGTCCTTTGGCATCAGCCCTTTATCGACAAGAGTCTCCTCGATCCAGAGGGCGCCGGTGCATCCTCTCTGCGCACCGAGGGTCACCTTTCCGGCCTTGACATCATCGATCGTCACGTTCGAGCCCTCGCGGGCCGCGACATCCTGGTTGACCGACCAGTAGGGGTTGCTGAAGTTGACCTTCTCCAGCCGCTCGGGGGTGAT
>CAYPRO010000045.1:0-14226 GCA_964413225.1 uncultured Methanoculleus sp.
CACTGCTCGGGATCCCCGTCGATGTTGCCGAGCCCCTAACCCTGCACTGGTACATCAGGGACCGGGTGATGGCAGAGGCGGTGCCACTGTGAAGGACGCCATGCTCTACCTGCTCCACATCAGGGAGTGCACCGACCGAATTGCGAGGTATACCCGCGGCGGGAAAGAAACGTTTCTTGCCGATGAGATGATACAGGATGCCGTCCTCCGAAACCTCCAGGTTCTCGCCGAGTCTACGCAACGTCTCGACGAAAACCTGAAGACAAACCATCCGGAGATCGACTGGCATGGGATCTCCGGGTTTCGGAATATCCTCGTGCATCAGTATCTCAGCGTCAATCCCCTGCGTGTCTGGAATGTTATCGAACAATATCTCCCCCTCCTTGCGAGGACAGTCGCCCGGATGCTGGAGGAGATCGAAGATGGATAAGCTTTCACCGACGACGGGAGTGTTCGGCCCGTTCGAGCCCTCGTTCCTGGAACTGAAGAGCGGAGCGAAGGTACTCGACAGCGCGTACATCACGACCACGTTCGCCGGACAAGCATCGCGGGGAACCTGACGCCGTCGGAATACTATGACAGGGAGGATGCCGAGGAATGCATCGAGCACGCGGACTCGATCTGCAGTGCCGCGAGGCGCTCGCTCTCCGGGTGACCAAGCAGGTCCGGGACCTTGCCCGGAAGATCCGGGCGCGCCGGCGCCGTCGTCCTGTACGGGTCGTTTTCCCGCGGTGACTTCCACGAGGGGAGCGACGTCGACCCGATGTCGTTGGGGACGTTCGCGAGCGGTTCCAAAAAGCCGGGCGGCAGCCGTCCTCGATCTCACCGATCTCCC
This sequence comes from uncultured Methanoculleus sp., assembly GCA_964413225.1. Lineage (GTDB taxonomy): Archaea > Halobacteriota > Methanomicrobia > Methanomicrobiales > Methanoculleaceae > Methanoculleus. Next base: position 836 of record CAYPRO010000045.1, read on the forward strand.
GGTCGAACCGATCTGCTACACCGAGGAAGAGTTCGCCGAACTGGTCCGGAGCGGCAACCCGTTCATCCTCCAGGCACTGGCCGAAGGCATCCGGGTGTAGGTGGGAACACACAAAACAGGGGTGGTCGACCCGACCCTCCGCCAGCCGGAAAGCGGCCTATATTCATGCACCGTGAACAACTTGTTCACGGATCGAGGACAACATCCCCCCCACCACAAACAACCGGTTCGGATCCTGCTTCCTGATAAGTTGCATCGCAGGGACTGAGCCGGAGTCTCCATACTGTTAACCCCGGTGACCGTGAGAGTGCCTCCGGCGCCATGTTCACGCCCGGGGCACCAGTCGACGACCGGCTCAGCGCTCCCACCATCCCTCAATCACTTCCCTGACGTTCTCCAGCCTCGCCTTGACCGTCTCGTCCGGGATGCAGCGTCCCGGAAGCGCCGGACCCCACCGTCCCGGGTGTCACGACGATGAGAGCCGGTCAACCTGCACGCCACGCCCCGTTCTAAATTAAGCAAACTTAACATAGAAGGCGATCCACCACTCTAAGTAAACAAAAGTTAACTTAGAGAACACTCACCTCGCAGGTGCTTCATGCAAGAGAGTCGATCCGGGAATTTCGTCCACCAAAAAGGCGGCTACAACGCATTTATACCAAAGAGCCTCCCACCCGACCCACCGATCGTGTACGATGAAACACTACAGGACCTCCTCTCGGAGGCCGACCGGGCGCTTGCAAGGCTCGACGGCATAGCGGTGACGCTCCCCAACCCCGACCTGTTCATCGCCATGTACATGAAGAAAGAGGCGCTGCTGAGCTCGCAGATCGAGGGGACAGAGGCCTCCCTCAAAGGGGTTCTGGAGTTCGAGGCGAACCTGAAGCCGACGGAGAACATCAACGATCTCCGGGAGGTCGTCAATTACCTGCGGGCCATGGACAGCGGGCTGGAGCGACTCAAAAGTGCTCCGATATCCCTGGATCTCGTCAGGGATATCCACTGCATCCTGATCAAGGGAACACGGGGCTCAGATCGGGAGCCGGGTAACTTCCGGACCGTCCAGAATTACATAGCTCGATCGGGGGCTACCTCGATCCGGGATGCCGTCTTCGTGCCGCCACCGCCGGAACGCGTTGAAGCCCTGATGAAGGATCTTGAAGCCTTCATCCTCGCGAAGGGCTCCGTGCCACCCCTCATTAAGATCGCCCTCATTCACGCCCAGTTTGAGACCATTCACCCGTTTCTGGACGGAAACGGCCGTATGGGGCGGCTGCTCATAACGTTCTACCTCTGCTGGAAAGGGATCCTTGCAAAACCGCTCCTTTACCTGAGCATCTACCTCAAAAGACACCGGGAGGAGTACTACCGGACCTTGAACGAGGTCCGGACGGACGGTGCATGGGAGGCATGGCTCCAATTTTTCCTGCAGGGGGTTATCGAGGTATCCAACGAGTCGATCGCGTCGGCAAGGGAGATCATCCAGCTGAAGGACGGTGTCGTCGATACGCTCCTCAAACACGAGATCGGCGGAGCGAATGCCGTAAAATTGGTGTACGCGCTCTTCGATGAACCGATCATCACCACACGTGAGGCAGCGGAGGTGCTCGGGGTGAGCGGGCCGACAGCCTACCAGTTGGTCGGGAGGCTGGAGGATATCGGCATCTTAAAGGAGATTACCGGCGGACGACGGTACAAAAAGTACATGTTCGCAGATTATGTCTCGATCATCGAGCAGGGAACCCGGCCGGGTCCCGGAAATTGAGAACTTCATCGATGGGCCGGGTTCCATACCGACGAGCGCGTGGCCGACACGGAAGCCGGTCCCCACCCCGGTTAACCTGCACGAGCGAGTCCCCCTTAATCAGGCAAACTTAACGTAGACACGGGAACCCCCCTCTCAGTAAACAAAACTTAACTAAGACGAACCCCGGAGAGAGAGGCCGGGGCGCCCCCGCCTCCCGGGCCGCCACGTCGTCGACGAGGAGGATCGTCCCCTCCCCATCATCGTCGACAACCCCCCCGGCCGGCGTGCGGGCCCGGGTGCTCATGGCGGGCTCTCCCGCCTGCGACAGACCGCCGGCTCTGCGAGATGGGTGAATCTTTGGGGTTGAAATAACTCTGTCATGGTCTTCGGTGAATGCTGGTCGCAAGACCCCTGCAGGGGTTTTTCAGGGCGGAGGGCCGGCCACTGCAGGCGCCGGGAGAACCGGCGCTGCATGTAATGTACCTATTATTTCCAGAGTTACTTAAAAAGATAACGAATTTTGCCAAAAAAAGGAGAGATGATTAACATGAAAATTATCTCTTTTAAGGGTGACGGAGGGCGATCGGCCGGGGAGCCGGGAGAGCGGGATGGAGGATCTTTCAGAGAAGAATTATTAAAATATTTCGAAAGACGATCGTCTCCAGGACAGGATATTTCCCGATAATCCAACCGCTGCCGGAATATCATCGGAAATCCGCCTCTCATCCGGGCTTCACAGTACAAAAAACCTCTATATGGTCCGGATAACGCATCCGGGTGATAACCGCCGGTATCCGGCCCCGGGCACAACGGTGAGCCGGCCGGCCCGAAAACCCACGGGGGAAGAGCCCCGGGCGCCGAAGAAACAGAAAAATTACGCCCCGTTCCTCAAGGCGCGCACCTTAATTGGGGGTAACCCGAAACGGAGCAGTTTTTGGGCAATATCGGGGGGCACGAAGGCCCGGCCGCGCCCCGGGGGATGCCCGGGCCGCCGCAGCTTGCGCGATCTGTCATCCCGGGCGCGGCACCAGGGCGAGGATCGATCGCACAAAAAGTCACGCGCAGGAGGGCAAAGGCGCGGCAGCCGCCCGGGAGAGCACTCGCGCCGGCCAGAGGCGCCCCGGGGGAAAAGAGAGCCGGGCCCCGGCCGGCCGGCGCCCTCCGGTCCATCGAAATGCTAAAAGCTGGATTATCGAAGCGTTGTTTCTCTCTGGAGATGGCTGTCTGACCGGAGATATAAAAGCGCATTCAGAGTTTTTCGGGTTGATCTCGTTTGTGCAGGGGGACGGTGACTGGCACCGGTCTTGCATTGCCTTCCCATCCGAGCACGGGCTCTGCCGAAGAAAGGAATATCCGATCGATTCGAGCATTCTGATCACCCGCTAACAACATCGACCCTGTACCTGAACTGGATGACCGGCATATCAGAGGTCGTCTCCGTCGAAGATTCGGGGGTGGTGATCAGCTCGCTTTCTCCATCTCATCTTCGAAATGAAGGATTTCATCATACCCTCCACCGATAATCCGGCTGAACGCGATATCCAGATGATGAAAGCGAATCAGAAGATCTCTGGGATATCTCGGAGTGAAAAAGGTGCCATGAACTTTTGCAGAGCCTGAGGGCTCAATCGACCGTCAAGAAACGTGACCGCTCTTGCGCTACCAGGAGTGTTTTGAGGGGGCACCCTTCACGCCGCCGGTAACTCACAGGGTGCCCTGAACGGTTACCTTGATTTAATGGAAGAAAAGCCAGGGATTGACCATGGTGGTAAGCCACTGGCAAGGATTGGTTTGAAGAAGATCATGAGGTTTTTAGGGTATTATAAGATCATTCCAAAGATGGCGTGCAGAACTGCAGGTGTATGACAAAGGTGCATCGATCCCAGTTAAAGACCTGGTTGCAATTGTTGGAGATCGAATTTTGATCCAGTAACCCGTCACCCCGGTCAGCATGGGCAGCGAATCGGTGAGTGAAGACTATCTTCTGAAAACCGGGGGTAATGGGGGGAAGTGAGTCCAGTTTGGATCGGCATCGTGAGGTGGGTTGAGGAGAACCCACGTTGTACTGGTGATGAGGATGGATCAACTGTTGAGAGGGGTTGCTCGGTAATACGAAAGGAGGAAATTTAACAGATTATGGGGAAGGGTTTGCAAAATGAGATTAGCTAAGTACTGAGACATAACACCACAATTTTTCTTCATATCCGTCATACAAACCACCTATGACTCACTGGATCGCCTCCTCCAACCGCGACAACAATAAGATCCTCGAAAAAAAGCACATCTGGGGAGTACCCAAACGAAACAAAACCCTCATGCAGCGAGTGAAACCCGGCGACACCATCCTCATATACGTCCGCCGGGAGAAAGAGATCGACACGATCCGTCCTTCCGCGATAACCGGCGCCTACGAAGTCATCTCCGAGCCTTACGAAGACCACGCCCGCCTCTTCGCCACCCCGCCGCAGATGGGCGAAGAGGCCTTCCCCGAACCTCTTGAGTTCAAGCCGCTGATCGGGGATCTCAAATTCATCACGAACAAGACGATGTGGAGTGGCCATCTCAGGATAGCCATGCGTGAGACCCCCGAGGAGGACTACCAGCTCATCCTCAAACGGGCCGGGAGGCATAACCGATGTCTGAGAAGGTCGCTCGCATGAAATTGAGGGCCGTGACATGGCGATAGATTACCCCGCTGATTACCTCGTGGATCTTATCCGAAAACTCTGCATGTTGCCGCGGGAGACCGAGTGGGTCGAGTTCAAGCAGAATTTTGCCGAACCTCAGGAGATCGGTGAATACATCTCGGCGTTGGCCAACGCCGCTGCTCTGTGCGGTAAACCCTTAGCGTACCTTGTCTGGGGTATTGAGGACAGCACGCATGCAACTGTCGGCACTGCCTTCTCTCCTCACAAAACCAGAGTGGGCAATGAAGAGTTGGAAAACTGGCTGCTACGCTCATTATCCCCCAGGATCAATTTCCACTTCGTTGAGATGACTATGAATGGGCGGTTGGTAGTCCTGCTGGAGGTCGAGCGGGCATTCTGCCATCCTGTGCGATTCCAGAGCCAGGAGTTCATCAGGATAGGGTCTTACAAAAAGAAACTCAAGGACTTCCCGGAGAAAGAACGGGCACTGTGGCGCATTTTCGACCAGATGCCCTTCGAGGAGGGTGTCACAGCAGAGCACGTTACGAATGAAGACATCTTGAAGCTGCTTGATTATCCTGCTTACTTCGATCTGATGAACATCCCACTGCCGGAAAGTCGCGATGGGATCCTGCATGCGCTGGCGAGCGACGAACTCATCCGTGCGACCGACGCTGGCGGCTGGAACATCACGAACCTTGGAGCACTCTCGTTTGCTCGGCGCCTAAGCGACTTCCGGACACTTCGACGGAAGATGGTGCGGATAATCCTTTACCGTGGAAACAGCCGCATTGAAACGATAAAGGAGGTGATGATCGACAAGGGCTATGCAAGCGGATTTGAAACATTGATTGACTCCATCAGCAGTCTTTTACCTTCCAATGAGGTGATCCAACAAGCCCTCCGCAAGACCGTGCCTGTATATCCAGAGCTCGCAGTAAGGGAACTGGTGGTGAACGCGCTGATCCATCAGGATTTATCCCTCACCGGCACCGGTCCGATGATAGAGATATTCACTGATCGTATGGAAGTAAGCAATCCCGGAATACCGCTCGTGGCAACCGAACGGTTTCTCGATTCACCTCCAAAATCCCGGAACGAAACCCTAGCATCTTTGATGCGGCGCATGGGTATCTGTGAAGAACGTGGTAGCGGCATTGATAAGGTTGTATTCCAGACGGAGTTTTACCAACTTCCGGCTCCCTTCTTTGAAGTTGCGGGAGAGGCCACCCGATCGATCCTCTTTGCACCCCGGCCGCTCGCCAGGATGGACAAGGTCGACCGTGTGCGGGCCAGTTACCTCCATGCTTGCCTGAAATATGTCAACCGAGAATACCTGACAAACAGTTCTCTACGTGAGCGATTCGGCATCTCCTCGAAGAATAGTGCAACGGTTTCACGGTTCATCAAAGAGGCAGTGGAGATGGGGGAGATTATCCCCTACGATCCGGACGCAGCTCCAAAGATGATGAAATATGTCCCGTGGTGGGCGGCACCGGATGAGCGGAATACTTGATGTATTATATTCAGAATGCCTGCTTCTAGAGACTAATATCAGCGATATTGCTGTCGATCTGTATATGTCCAGGTATTTGCTGGCTTTTCCGTACTTGATGGGTACTTGATCCCGGCCCATGGGATCGCCTGCATTCTGTCTTCGATGAGGCGCAGGGTGATTTTGGATAACCCTTTGTAACGTTTAATGTGTGGGGCTCTCGGGGGGAGTGAGAAGTCCCCGGCCGCGAGATCGGGGATGGGCGCTCCGCCCCTTCCCCGAAAGCCGTCTCCCCCAAAGATGATACTCCCACGGTCCACTATTTGAGGATGTGCTCGGACCCGGCTTTCCATAGTTATCACATGCACTGCCCCCGCCAGGATGGCGGGGGAGGAGGCCGGGCGGGGTGGGTGCCGGCATATCGGAAGGCAGGATGGAATTGCCGGCAGTAACAGGTCAGGTATCCGCTACGCTATCGATGGCATGAAGGGTTCTCCCCTGAAAGCCCCCCCTATTGCCATGAGCACCGACTCCCCATTCTTCCTGACTGTTGAGATATACCCCCTTACTCTGCAGAAATTCGTTGCTCCTTCCCTGCTCCTGAATGTCCCGGAGATCTTCTGTTGAACTTTCACCATTCTGATATCTCGTTCAGCCAGATTGTTGGTAAAGGGCACCCGGAAATCAGTCATGAACCTGAGTATCTCATCCCGATACTTTCGACATCGGAGAATGAGATTTTCAGCCCGTGTTCGTTTCTTTCGACCACGTTTTCCTTGTTGAACGGGAGGGGGTGGTTGCGGGTTCTCTTTCTCCCCACTATCGAGTATCTGATCAAATCGTCTCCGAAAATCTTCCATTTCATCCGCTTCAAGTGAAACTGCTGACTCTGGAGCCTCTTTTACCGCAGCATAGATCTCGAGGAGGAGATCCTGGAGTTCATCGCTCCATCCCTGGTCATAATTCTCCGTTATTCCTTGCAGATCCCGGAGAATGTGGGCATTACAGACGGCATGAGTACAGATGTATCCGAAATATGGGGACCAGCAGTCATGAACCATAGTGCCGTTGAACGCAGGGAGTACTCCAAGAGCATTCATTGCTTCCGATCCTCGTTTCGGATGATGTCCATACAGGGTAAGGCGATCAGTACTGGCGGTATGCAACCACTCTCGTTTTCCCTCCACTCGCAATCCGGTTTCGTCTGCACAAAGAACCGAAGCTTCAGAGAGCAGGTGCTTGACCTGATTCTCAAATCCCTCAAGATTCGTTGCACAATCTGAAATCGATTTCATCAGGGTTGCTTTGACAGGAGAACATCCATAGAGGTCAGAGATGATTTCAGCTGCCCGCTCATAGAAAAGGAGTTGGTAGGTGCAGAGGTAGACCATCAATGCCCGGATATTTGGGCCGTATTGCAGGCGTGCAGAGACATGAGCCGGGAATGAACCCCTGTGTTCCCGGCCGCAACAAGGACAGACCACGGTTTCAGCGACATACTTGGTGACAATAAACCGAGACTCGGGGGTATCCCAATCCTCCCGTTCTTCAACGGATTTTGCCGGGACACCCTCAAGAGAAGCACCACACCCTTCGCAGAAGGATGCACGGTAAGTCTTGATGATATCCGGGTTCTCACATCACTCAAGAGTGTGGCCTTCATGCCCTTCTTGGCCCCCAGGGAGTTAACCAGTCCTTTTACGCTTCTTTTGGGGTCGTTTGAACCCATCTGCGGATGGGGGGCGGCTACTGTTCTGACTATTCAGGTTGAGTTGCCGCTCAAGTTCAGCAACCCGTTTTTCAAGGGTCTGGATGATCGTGACAATTGTCTCAGGATCGTTTTGTATCAGTGCAAGGATCTCATCATGTTCCAATGTTACGCCTTCAATATTTATTTATCTCTCATAATATAAAGATCTAACGGTTTTGCAAGGTTATTTCCAGAAAATAAGTGTTGAAACCTGACGTTCAAACTGTATAGGGGGAGAGGGGTGCTGACCTGTTACGAAAAAATAATACTTATTTAGAGGAGTGTGTGAAAATGGGGGGCTGTAATCTTAACCTGACGCCGATGAATTCCCATCACATCATCTATGAGGACGCGCTTGTTCTCGTCATCGATGCGATAGAATGCGGTGTGTGTCATCGATATGTGAAGGCGATACGTATACTTCTTAGATCCCTTGAGGAGTTTCTTGTTGCATCGCTTAGTTGTCTTTTTCAGAAATGCCCCAAGGCATAAAGAGATGACCTCTTTTACATGTACCAGGTCTTTTTTCGGTATTTGTGATAGGTATTTGAGCGCTTCCTCGCTGAATATCAGTTCATACACCTTTGAAGACCTCTTCGAAGGAATAAAACTTAGATTTCTTCTCGATTTTATCTAGATCGGCATCCAGTTTTTCAACATCCCAAGTTTCATCGTCGACCATCTGAGAGATTACATCATCGTATGTCATGTTCTCCTTCTTCAGTTTCTTCAGTTTCTTCTGGGTCGTGCGGCTGACACGGATACTCACCATATCAGAATCGTTTGGACTTGCGCTCTGAGTCATAGATAGTGATAATCGCTGCAATAGCATTATGTTTTTCCCGGTGACGATGTAGTCTGTATGATGCACGGTATATACGATCCGGTAGTCCCCTATGCGGGTCCGGTAGAGGTGCTCTTGCTGCCGTTTAATCGGTGCGAAGGTTGACGACTTCAAACAGTATATGTGCGCCCCACCATCCGTCGCAGAAATATGTCTCGAACTCGACGATCATGGTTGATCACCCCGATAAGGGTGCCTGGCAAACGATATGAAGCGACTCCTTCCCCGGTTGAGGCCCGGGCGCCTCACCTCGCCCGGCAGCCGGGAGGCGTGGCTGTTACAGTATTGTAACGGGCTGCCGGCATAAGGCGAAGACTCGGCGTACAGGAAGATCCGGCCAGAAGGAGTAGCGATCGACATTCAGGGTAAAAACGGGAAGCAGGAGGTCAGAAGTCGGGTTAATTCATATTTCGCCCTTTTTCTCGGCCTCTTCGATGTTTTTTTGATTGAGCACCATATACTCTGCAAGCGACTCATAAAATTCCCGGGTCATCCGTATCTGGAAAAGAAACACCCTCTTCACCTCCGGAATACTGAGGTTTCCTTCATTATCGACCTTCGGCTCGATAACGTCACAGAAAAAGTCGATGGATCCGGCCTGGGAGTTCAGCCAGGTATAAGCCCCGTCTATGCTGATAACTCTATAATCCGGCGCCTTCTCTGCGATAATGTGAACATTCCCGTCTTCCGGCATGATTACGCACCTACCGCCATTGGGAGTCTTGGTTTGGCTGCACCCCTGATGGCAGACGATCTACAGTGCCGAGACCCCCCAGGTACGTGCGATGCGGGACTCATGGGTGACGTGACTACCTGCCTGTGCTCAGGCGATCTCATGCTGTAAGCAGGCGGTGCATTTCTTTTTGGGGGAATAACCAGATCGAACATGGCGTTGTAAAAATTTTGACCGAGCATCGATAGTTCGTAATAGGATCTGGCGTTATCATCGGCATCTTTGAGGCTTTTAGCACGTTTATAGATAATTCCACCTGCAACAAGCGATTTCAAAATTCTATCGATCTGAGATGGGTTCATATCGAACAGATCCCTCAAGTCGCTGAAACTCATTCTCTCATTTTGAAGAAGAGCAGCATAGACAGCCCATTTTTCATTCGTGTCCAGGTTCTGCACCAATTCCCTGGCCTGCACGGGAATTTTATTGAGATAGGTACTAACCACTTCCTGATCCATCGTCTCAACACCTCACCTCTGATTTAGAACTTGTAACTTATTATACCTTTTTATCAGCAGAGTTACAATTTTTAAACTAACTGGCTTAATGGTTTGTAGGGACTATGATAGTAACATATGATACCTCCGGACAATCGCAGTAGAGAGGAGGAATACACCACATTTTTAAAAGCGATTCAGATTGGGATTTTCGGTTACTTCTCTCAATCCCGCATAGATGATCTGAAGAGAGTCAAAGAATCTTTGACTAAGCGCGGATTGAACGTAAAAATGTCATAAACCTGCATGAAATGTTTCCAAGACGACCAGACGAGACCTATGCAGGATACTCCCTTCGGATCAGCGAAACGCTATACAATTCAAGTAAAATATACATCTTCGTTCTTATTCCGCCCGCCGAAACAGAGACAAAGCTGCTCGATTCCGTCGGGATGGAATACGGCTGGTGCTATCGAGATAGAAAACCACATGTTGCGACGTTCATAAAAAAAGGAACCAATCTGGCAACATTACCTCAAGGGGCACTTGATAGTATGAGACCTACATGGACCGTAGATAGCTACGACAAAATTGACGATGTCTTTGCTACGGCAATAGCATACTGTGAATCCGCTATCCGGGAAATGTTTTCCGGATCCAATTGAGTTTGTTGCGTCGCCATACGCCTTCCGCGGCAATGAGGGAACTCTCCGGGCAGTTACTCTCCGCCATTCTCTCCTGTCAACGGCGGGATACTTTTCCCCAGAAGTGGCGGTATAGTTTTTCCCACAGGTTTTCTCCCCCTCGCCGGGGATGGCAGCCGGCCGGATGAACGTCGGGTCAGAGGCGCGCCCCGGCCGGCCGGCGCCCTCAGGTCCATCGAAATGCTAAAAGCTGGATTATCGAAGCGTTGTTTCTCTGGAGATGGTTGCCTGACCGGAGATATAAAAGTGTATTCAGAGTTTTTGCGTTAATTTCGTTGTGCGGGGGGACGGTGACTGGCACCGGTCTTGCATTGCTTTCCCATCCGAACACGGGCTCTGCTGAAGAAAGGAAAACCCGATCGATTCGAGCATTCTGATCACCTTATGCCCGAGTACTTCGCTACATTGATCGAGATCACCCTTCTGGAAGCCAACCCATCGACCTCCCTTCGCGTTCTCCCGCGTGAGGTTTCAGTGTACGACTCAGGAGAGCCTCGCGCGAAGAACGCGAAGCCGCGAAGTTCGGTGTCAGGGTGCTCCTGATCCCGTTTTAAGTCGTATACATGGCCGCATTGTTCGATTACAACTGCCGAAAATAGTGAAGTACTGCGGTCATCCAGTTCAGGTACAGGGTCGATGTCGTTAGCCAGAACGGCCAGTTGTTAGCGGGTATAATAGTTACAGGTAATCTTGTTGTTACCTCATTTTGCAAATCCTTATATATAGGTAACAGATATAGGACTTATATCGTGGAGTGAGCACATGGATCAGGTCGAAGTGGATAAATATCTCGCCAGAGTCCCATCCGTCATTGTCAACGCTGTCGCTCCATTGGGGGACAGGAAGTGTTGGGCGTTGTACATTGCACTGCTGGACAACGACGAAGGCTTGAGGTTCAACCAGTTGAAAGAGGTCTTTAAGGCAAAATCCCCTGAAATTTCCCGTTCCCTCAAATTACTGGCAAACGCAGGGCTTATTACAAAGCGTGCGCGCTGTTTGAGCGATGTGGGGAACAACGAGGTATCGTATTATGTATCGACGACCCTCGGCAAAAGCCTGATACAATCCCTTTACAAGGGCCTGTTGCCGGCAAAACCGATAGACCCCGGGCAGGCAACGAGCTCAGGCACAGGGTATCCGGAGATCGGGGGCAGCAATACCCGAGCCTGGGTAGGCATCGATGAGGGCCTGAATTCTACAGGGGGTCTGAGCAGCGCACCCTGGTGTTATAACCCCATCCCATACCAACCCCAAGTGTGAGTCATGAATCCAGCTAAAGAGACCGAAGAGCCGAAGTGCTCAGTGGTCAGGGATCCGGGATGTGAGGTAATCCACATCGACGGTGTCTATGGGACACTAAACCCGGCAACAGGGCAACTGGCATTTTACCAGGATGTCCCGAAGGTCGGTATCGACGAAAACGGTTTGATGTCGTCTAAGTCGATGGAACGTGTATTGGTGGTCGATACGCGGATGTCGCCAGAGACATTTAGATCCATAGCGTACTGGATGATGGAGCATGTGCAGCACTACGAGAGATGGATGATGGAAAATTGCCGCCGGCTGGATGGGATGGAGACGGATCCGGAGAGTTCGCCCTGAAAGTCGGCCTGCGAAAAGGCATACCGGTTTGCGGCTTTGAATGTCTCTTCGGAGGAACAACTCAAGGTTCAGGCGATTCATCATCCTCTCTATCCGCCACCGCCGCAGTGCATACCGTGGGTTGTGAGAATGGGATCAAACCCCGGCCCTCTCACTTCGGGATCCGAAGGATTGCGATCAACCTTCCGGTGGGCGGAGAGCTCGCAGAGGGAAGAACCCGGGCGCCGGAAAAAGACCCAGAACAAGATTGTGTGCCACGACTTCCGGCATAATCGGGATCGGGGCGGGAAAAGAGCATCTCCACGGTCGCAGGGAGCACCCGGGCCGGCCGACCCGAAGAGATGAGCGATCCTCCCCGTGCCCGCAGGGCAGGTGAAGGCCCCGCCGGCATCGTGCTGCCCGGAAAGATCCTGCCGGGATGATCCTCCCCCTCTCGTCGGGGGGACTCCCGGGGCGTTATTCAGAAAGAGAGATCGGACTATCGAAGCATCTCCAATAACGTCTCTTTGGGAATACCTGCCTGACCGGAGATATAAAAGTGCATTCAGAGTTTTTGCGTTAATTTCGTTGTGCAGGGGGACGGTGACTGGTACCGGTCTTGCATTGCTTTCCCATCCGAACACGGGCTCCCCGTTTGCCGAAGGAAGGAATACCCGATCGATTCGAGCATTCTGATCACCTTATACCCGCTAACAGCTGGCTCTTTGACAACAACATCAACCTTGTACTCGAACCTGATAACCGGCATGCCAGAGGTCGTTTCTGCCAAAGATTCGGGCGTGGTGATCAGTTCCCTCTCTCGATCTCCTCTTCGAAATGAAGTTTTGTTGCTTCTAAGATATTATCGATGAGTTCACCGACGGTTTTTCCCTGGGTATAGATGGAGTGTTCAGTTGCATGTGCGCCCCACCATCCGTCGCAGAAATACGTTTTGAACTCGACGATCATGGTTGATCACTTCGATAGGTGTGACATGGGTTTGGCGACAATATAAAATGATGGTTGTGTGGGTAATGCTGTGAGAATGTAACTTTACGAGGTGAAAAAGAGGATCAGTATAACCCATATCTGCTGTGCGCCTGGTTCCCATCACATCATATATGAGGACGCTTCAGCGTTTGCTTCTCCATGGCATCGTTTCCCTGGCAGATCGACCGGAACAGACTTCCGGTGTTCTCCACGTTGTCCCGCAGGCTTCACACACCCCCGTTACCGGGGATGCATGTTGCGGTAGGGATAGCCCGAACGAAAGGGCTAGCATTGTTATGCAATCTCATGATGCAACCTCATGTCGCATGTTGTTTTATCTGGCGGGGTTCTCGGGGCGGAGAAGACCCCGGCCGCGAGATCGGGGACGGGCGCTCCGCCCCTTTCCACCCCTTCGTCATATTTCTGGGGAGTTACCAGAAAGTATATACTATTGTAATGGCA
>CAYPRO010000046.1:0-13942 GCA_964413225.1 uncultured Methanoculleus sp.
GAGAGCGCTGCGAACTCATCGGGCTTGTAGGACTTGAACTTCTTTACGATCAGGTTGTAGGCCTCGTCCCAGGTCGACTCGACAAACTTGCCGTCTTTCTTGATGAGCGGCTTTGTGAGACGATCCGGGCTGTTCACGAACTCGTGAGCGTAGGTGCCTTTCGGGCATACCTTTCCCTCGTTCACAGGGGAGCGGCGGTATGGCGCTGTCCCGACCACCTTACCGTCCTGGACGACAAGGTTGAAACTGCAGCCTGTCCCGCAATAGGGGCACGTTGTGGCAACATACTTTAACGTCATGTATCTATCGCCTCTCTGGCGACCGAGTATTTGATGTTAAGTTACTTAAATTATAGTAGTTAACAAGATTTGCCCTCTTGCCTATGGCAAAACTGCCCGAGTAAATTTGGCAAATATTGCTTTATTGGGTCTTTAAACGAATGAAATCCCTCTGAATCTGAATCAACTCACACACGGCAACCAGGCACATCTACTAAACCGGTCGTCCGGGCATTCGGAGGAAGGGACCCTGCTGACTCTCCCTGCCCTCATCCTCCGGAGAAGTTGTTATTATCGGTGGGCACCTACACATCTAACGCAAGTGCAGGGGAGATTTACCATCGCGAAGAAGAAAAAGCTCCTGGTCCCGCCGATGCTTGCTGATCTCGTGGAAAACGCCCTGGCAGCGATGGATGGCGCAGAGTTCACCAGCCTTGCCGCCTGCCCGTCGTGCGGCGGCCAGGTGACCGGACACGATCTGCGGCCGAAGCGGTTTGCCGTCATACTTGAAGATGGGAAAGAGCGGACTGTCAGGGTCTTTGTGAAGCGGTTTTACTGCCGGCAGTGTGGTTTGCTCTGCCACGCGGACGCACCCTTCTACCCCGAGACCCGTCTCGCCTCGCCCGTCGTCGACCTCTGCCTCCTCCTGTCTCAACAGATGCCCTTCAATCAGGTGGCGGAATATCTCCGCGCGCTGAGGATCGTCGTCGACAGGGGCACTATCCGCAACTACGCTTCACGGGGCTTTTGCACGATCCCGGCTACCGAGCTCTTCGGCATCTCTCTACCCCTCTCGCTCTTAAACCTCGCCATCTCCACCCTCGGACGCGAGGGGTGTCCCGTCATAGGGGCAGAAGCGCTCGCCGCCTGCGGCCCTCCACCCACAGGCCGGGCAGCGCCTCGCGGCGGGGGGCTTCCCAAAGAGCGGGATCAGCGGTATAAATAGGAAGAGGAAGAAGAACGGGAACCCGAGGGTGAGCGAGACCGCCGTGACAGCGACGGATACCGCAAGCAGGAGGATGGTCAGTCGCAGGCGGCCCGCCGTAACGCCACCTCCCTGACCGCATGCGCTGGCAGCGCATCTGAGACCGCCCCGAGTTCCTGCGCCAGTGTGATCCCGCCCAGTTCCCGGGCAAAGAGATCAGCTCCGATGCCTGCCGTGATCACCTGCTCTGCACCGCTCTGGAAGAGCGCGCGCCCCACCGCGCGGACGATCGTCCTTCGCTGGACCTCCCAGAACTGCCGGGCAACCTGAATGGCTCCAGACCTCCCAATCTCATCGATATCGGCGCAGACAACCCGCGCAAGCCGCCGGAGAGCTGCGTCAACGGTCTTCTCGCCGTTGTCCGGCGCCGGGCAGGCGTAGTCCGCGGGGGCGATGTGGCCGAGCACGATGTGCACGTCGGCGCTGGCCGCGAAGTATTCGGTGCTCACCGGGGTCACCGTCCCATCCAGCGTGACCGCTGAGAGAAGCGTCGCGACGTTCGTCCTGAGCATCCCGGTGTAGATGAGGTACTGCTTCTGCAGCCGTCGGGTATCGGTCAGCCCCTTGAGGCTCTCAAAGCAGTTCAAAGGGATGACATCGGCGGTGGTGCTCCCCACATCGAGGAGGACCGCATCGGCATACTCCTCCCGCAGGTAATCTGCGGACGCAAGCCAGTTTGCGGCGGCAAGGTTCGGGACCGGCCTGGTATGGAACACCGCATCGGTGCCGTAGAAGGCGGCGTCGGGTATGACGCTCTGGACGGCCCCGACGATCCAGCGGATCCCATCGATCTTGCTTGCAAAACAATCCGCAAGCTCTCCGCTCATCACAACGGCGGCGGAGTCAGCGTATGGTTCGAGGAGACTTGCGAGCGGCGCTCCCTGCCAGAGCGGGCAGTAATTGATATGTACGCCGGCGTCATCGACGATCTTGAGGTTCGCGCCGCCGACATCTATGCCGATCATACCTGTGTTATCCTCCCGGCCTTATCAAAGATCACCCTCCCGGAGAGGTGCACCTCTGCCGGTGCCTCACCATGCGACGCTCTGATGAGGATATCAGCGATCTCCTCCTCCATCACCGCCGCGATACCAACCAGGCTGGTCGTGGGCCGGGGATTGACGTCGACGATGTATATACGGTCACCGGCGATGATATCGATACCGGCATACCCCTGGCATCCGAGGGCGTTCATTGCCCGGACAGCGGCATCGACGATCTCTGCCTCCCTCCTGGGGTGGACGGGCGTCTCTCCCCCGAGGTACTGGAAGCTCCCGTCATCCGCGATGGCGATCTCCTGCCGGTTGATGGCGAGCAGAAGCGGCGGGCTGCCTGAGTAGTATTCGCAGACGTTGCCGGTCACCCGGCTCCCGACGAGGCTCACGCTCAAGGCCTCCCCTTCGATGTATCCCTGGGCAAACTCCCCGGCGCCCGGTTCTTCATCCGTCAGCCTGACTCCTATAGCCCCGCAACCCATCACCGGCTTGACGACCCGTTTTCCTATGCCGGCCTCCGGCGGGACCGCTATGCCGTGCCGGGCAAGGATCGCCGCCGTCCGTTGTTTGTTTGCACAGACAGCCGCATTCATGCTCCCGCACCCGATGTTATGGGTAGCCTGCTCGAGGAGGTGCGTGTACCGGAAGAGGAGGTGATCCGGCGCGATGACCAGCCCGGCATCGCACCCCGGCGCAAGCCTCCGGATGCCGTCCTCGAGGTCGTTCCCCTCCGGCGTAACCACATCGTAGCCGCACCTCTCAAAACTCCTGCTGATCGCGGCGAGCATGGCGGCACCTTCGGGTGCGAGGCCGGGATCGTTGCAGACGGAGTATTCGGCGAGAAAAACCTTCATCACAGTAAAGGTTGCCTCTCAGGCACTTGACCCTGACGATCGGACAGGTATTTGATGCGCGGGAGCAACCCTATAGATAAGGATGAAACCAAAGATTATGCTCACCAACGACGACGGGATCACATCCGCAGGCCTCTGGGCGGCCTACGAGGCGCTTGCGCCGATCGCCGATGTCATGGTCGTCGCACCCGCTACACAGCAGAGCGCCGTAGGGCGATCGATATCGATATTTGAGCCGATCCGGGCCACGAAGGTGGCGATGAACGGTGTGCCGGCCTACTCGGTCGGCGGGAAACCGACCGACGCCGTGATCATCGGGCTGTTTGCACTCCGCCTGAACCCGGCGATCGTGGTCAGCGGCATCAACATAGGTGAGAACCTCTCGTATGAGTCCATCATGACGTCGGGGACCGTCGGCGCCGCACTCGAGGCATCCAACCAGGGGGTGCCGTCCCTTGCCTTCTCGCTCCAGGTGGAGGATCAGGGCGATAAGTTCGACGACCCCTCACAGGTCACAGACCGGTTCAGCGATGCGAAACGGGTGGTCCGCGAGGTCTGCGAGCGGATCCTCGCTCATGGGTTTCCCGGCAACGCTCATGTCATCAACGTGAACATCCCCACGCCGGTGCGCGGCGGCTACGAGATCACCCGTCTTGCTGAGAAACTCTTCTACACAGGCGTCGAAGAACGTTTCGACCCCCGCGGGCGCCCGTATTACTGGATCGATGGGCCGTTGCACGAGGATGCGGAGGAGGGGACCGATGTTCACGCGGTGCAGAAAGGCAACATATCTATAACGCCCATAACGCTTGACTGCACGGCTTTTGGGGCGGCCGATGAACTTCGAGGTATATTCGGCGGCACAGGCATGGGGCGTATGGCATGACGGTGGAACCGAAGCGGAACGCAGGATACCAGGCGGCCGCGATGATCGAGGACGGGATGGCCATCGGCCTCGGGACCGGATCGACGGTCTTTTTTGCGATGGAACGCCTCGGTGAACGGATTGCCCGGGAAGGCCTCCGCATCACCGGCGTCCCGACATCCTACCAGGCGGCCATCCGGGCACGCCAGTATGGTATCCCGCTCTCCGGCCTTGACGAGCACCCTGAACTGGATATCGCCATAGATGGGGCCGATCAGGTCGACCCGGCCCTGAACCTGATCAAGGGGCGCGGAGCGGCGCTCCTTCGGGAGAAGTGCGCCTGCGACGCAGCTCATGAGGTGATCATCGTCGTCGACCCTACAAAGATGGTCGATACCCTGAACGCGCCCGTCCCGGTCGAGGTGCTCCCGTTCGGCGTCGCAGGTGCCTGCCGGCGCCTCTCTCAGCTCGGGGCCGCTACGGTTCTCCGAGAAGCGGTGAAGAAAGATGGTCCGGTCATCACCGATAACGGAAACTTCATCCTCGACTGCAACTTTGGAGCGGTGGGAGAGCCCCGGGACCTTGAGGCAGCGATAGCCGCCATCCCCGGTGCTCTGGAGTGCGGCCTTTTTACGGCCTATGCAGAAAAGATAACGGTTATCGTCGGTGAGGGGACCGGTTGCCGCATCGTCTCACTGCGTTGATATGCATTCCCGCATCTTCTGGATAAGGTCTAACTGGTGCCGGGCCTCTTTCTTCTTTTCTCTCTCGATTGTATCCATGATCTCGATTATCGGACGAGAGAGAGCATAGATCTTCACCGGCCGCCCTTTGCTCTCGGACTTGCTCTCGCGGGTGTCGATCCAGTCAAATTCTTTGAGGTATCTCATGGCGATGCTGACTTCGGGTTGGCGGAGATCGGTGCCCCGCTCGATATCGCGGGATGTCGCTTCATCTATGTTTGCAAGATATACGAGCACTTTGGAGACATTTCTCTTTATGCCGATGCCCATGAGGAGCTCGGCGAGTTCTTCGTCGCGTGGCGTAAAGTATCGTACCTTGTCTGACCTCATCCGTTCACCATCAAGTAGTATCTATAGTTTTAAATCTGACTATAAAAATATTATTATTTCAATGGGAGATCTGCCGATTATTGTGGTTTTAAGAGAACCGATAGGGCATCGCGTCGATGAGATCTCTCTTTCTCCTGTCAGATCGGGCATCGGGGGAGACGGGGGGAGGCAGCAGGAGAACCTGGCTGATACCCCCATATCCGGCACACAGTATCCCCGGATGCCCGATCCCTCCATGCGCAGCGGAATGTGACAACCTCAGCTTTCCGGGCAACGCCTGCATCTGAACGGATCTGCAAAGCCGCCAGACGTTGTGGTGATGCAGGGTTATGCAAAAGAGGAGTTGCCGGGCCAGAAACCCGTGGTGCGCTCCCCGGGTGCCAGAAAGAGGAGATGATTCACCAGAGTTCAGATGAGTCCAAGACCGGAGAGCTCGGAGAGAATCCGCTGCACCGCCCGCCGGGCATCCTCGGGTACCTTGCCGCCCGTGATGATCAGTTTACCGGATCCGAAGAGGAGGACGACCACCTTCGGGTCGTCGAGACGGTAGACGAGCCCCGGGAACTGCTCGGGTTCGTACTCGATCTTATCCAGATTGAAACCCACGGCGATCTTGTTCAAATTGATTGGCGTCCCGAGGTCGGCAGATGTGACTATGTTCTGGATCTTGTAGGTCAGACCCTCAGGTATATCGATGCCGAGCGCCCGGAGCTGATCGGCGAGGATCGCAAGTCCTCGCGAGAGGTTATCGATACTCTTTGCACCGGTCAGGACGACCTTGCCGGATCCGAAGACGAGCGCGGCGATCTTTGGGTCCTGCATACGGAGAACGACGCCAGGGAACCGTTTTTTATTGTATTCCGCGTCCTTCAGCTGGGAGGCAAGGGAGGGGAGATCAAGAGAATCAGTCACTTTCGCTGAAGCAACGATATTTTCTATCTTGAGGGACTCCTCTGGCTTATGCTCATTCATATTTATAACATATATAAAAGAGTATATAAAGGGTTGGTTGCCTATTCATCAAGGGTCGAGACGTCTCCGGGGTCCATGCCCATTTCCTGTGCTTTTAAGACCCGTCTCATGATCTTGCCGCTCCGGGTTTTAGGGAGCGATTGTACGAAATCGATCTCTGACGGTATGGCGATGGGGCCAAGCGTCCTCCGGACATGGTAGGTGAGGTCGTTCTTCAGCTTGTCGCCGGGATGGCGGCCGTCCCTGAGGATGACGAAGGCCTTGATGGTGTTCCCCTTCAGGACATCAGGTTTCCCGATGACAGCCGCCTCCGCCACTGCCTCGTGGGAGACGAGGGCGCTCTCTACCTCTGCGGTGCCTATGTTGTGCCCGGCGACGACGATCAGGTCGTCGGATCGCCCGATAACCATGATGTAGCCGTCCTCGTCCTTCACAGCGAGGTCGGCGGCCGTGTAGCAGCCGGGGATGGTGTTCCAGTACTTGCAGTAGCGCTCGTCGTCGTTCCAGATCGTCCGCATCATCGATGGCCAGGGCTCCCGCACGACTAAGAGACCGCCCGTCCCCGGCGGGACCGGGTTCCCATTTTTGTCGACGACATCTGCGATGACACCCGGCAGCGGCTTTCCGACGAATCCCGGGCGCATCGGCTCACCGATCGTCGTGGTCAGCATCTGCATCCCGGTCTCGGTCTGCCACCAGGTATCCACGATTGGGCACCTGTCTTTCCCGATGGTGTGATAGAACCACTCGAACGCCTCGGGATTGAGCGGTTCGCCGACCGACCCGAGGATGCGTAGCGATGAGAGGTTGTAGCGGTTTGGCCACTCCTCTCCCACCCGCATGAACATCCGTATGGCGGTCGGGGCGGTGTAGAATATCGTGACGCCGTACTCCTCGATGAGGTCCCAGTTGGTGCCCGGGGTCGGGTAGTCGGGGGTCGTTTCCGTGATGAGGCAGGTGGCCCCGTTCAGGAGCGGACCATAGACGCCGTAACTGTGGCCGGTGATCCAGCCGGGGTCGGCGGTGCACCAGTATATATCGCTGTCTTTTACGTCAAAGACATGCTTCATCGTGTAGTAGGTGCCAACCATATAACCGCCGCAGGCATGCACGATGCCCTTTGGGGATCCGGTGGTGCCGCTCGTGTAGAGGATGAAGAGCGGGTCCTCGGCATCCATAGGTTCCGCCGGGCATTCCCGAACAACGCCGTTCATCAGCTCGTGATAGTCCACCTCCATCTCGGGGTGTAGCTCGACGGGTTTGTCAGCGTCGCGCCGGAGGATGACGATCCGCTCGACAGATGGAGCGTTGACGACCGCTTCCTCCACGATGCTCTTGAGCGGGATGGCTTTGCCGCGCCGGTAGGTGAAGTCAGCGGTGATGACCACCTTCGCTTCAGTGCCGCGGATCCTCTGGTTGAGCGCACTGACGCCGAACCCGCCGAAGACGACCGAGTGTATGACCCCAAGGCGGGCGCAGGCGAGCATCGCGATGATCTGCTCAGGCACCACCGGCATGTATATACAGACCCGGTCGCCCTTCCTGACGCCGAGGCGCGAGAGGCCGTTTGCAAATCGGCAGACCTCCTGCAGGAGCTGGCGGTAGGTGAGGATCCGCTCCTCCTCCTCGGTCTCTCCACGCCACATGAGGGCGACCTTGTTTCGCCGCTGGCTGTGGGCGTGGCGGTCCAGGCAGTTGTGGGTGATGTTGAGTTTCCCGTTCAAGAACCACCTGGCGTGCGGGTATTCCCATTCTTTCACCCGGTCCCAGGGCTGGAACCATTCAAGTTCTCTGGCGACGCTGTCCCAGAATCCATCGGGGTCCGCAAGGAATGCCTGATAAGCACGGTTGTAGTCGCCTATCCAGGTTTGCTCCCTGCAGCTGGCTTCGGGAGTATAGTACTTCGCCTCATTGAGCCTGACATTAAAATTTTCAGCCATCCTAGTACCCCAATTATACATTATTAATAATGTATATTGTATATCAACATTCTGGTTGATGATGGAGATCCGGTGAAGGGGCATGCCTCCAGGGGGCGGATATCGGGGCATGTGTCAGCGCGGGCAGCGGTTGCGCTGAAACAGGATCTTCCAGGGGGATCCGAAGGAGAAAGGCCGGCAACGTCAGGAATAGAGCGATCAAGGCCCGAAATGGGCCCTTATCCGCCCGAATTGATCGGAGGAGGAGGGTGCCCCATATAATGCACCCGTAACGTGTCTCCCCACGGGGCGGCACCGTCTCCGTGGTCTTGCCCTCTCTGGAAGGCACGCTCCCTGCCAGGCCATGGTTGATCGCTGTTCACTGGCATGGAAGGCTCCTGTTATCCGGCGGCACTCACCGGCCGGGAGGAAGCGCCTGCCATGGCACCAAAACCCCCGGTGCCGGGGGCAGAGGCTTCACCTCATCGGCAAGATGCCCTGGGATCGCAGCCACGGATCTCCACAATAACGCAGAGCGAATCGCACTCCTTGTGTGACAACTCCCGGCCGAACAACGGCTGATACAACTCCATCCTTCCGCGATCGTCCTCCCACGTCTTTGCTCCCGCGGCATACGCATCCTCAAAGTCACGAGAACCTACCAATGCCGTTTCGAGAGCGTCAACCTCTGTTCCAGCTGCATCGATCTTTCCATACGACGTAGGCGTGATTCGGTGTGATGACGAGATATGGTTACATGCCGAGCCGCTCTATCGCGGAGGCAAAGAGGACGGCGCCGTCGATACAATTTGCACTCCCGCTTGCAAGCGACTCGTCGGGGATGCTGATCCGCTCCGAATCGCCAATCCCCAGATCCCCCCTGCGGCGGGCCTCATTCTGCAGCTGGTTACATACTCCTTCTATGCGGCTAAGATCATCATTCGTGTGCTGATGATACCGGGCAAGGATACCCTCATGCTCATCGATGAACGCATTGATCTCCGCGATAAGATCCATCTGACACCATCTTCGGCAGCAAGGCCCCGGGCGCGGTATCTTCCACACCAATCTTTTGCCGCAGGGAAGGCTATCCTTTCCACAAACGCCGGATGAGCGCTCAACCCTGACGGAGGCGTGACATGAATCCCGTCACGCTCCCGGAGACGATGAAGGCCACCCCCCGCAGCCATACCGCAAAAAAGTCCAGGGCGACGGATGCAAGCGTTTCATCCGGGTACATGCGGGCCTGCACGTTCCGAAGCGAGAAGTACGCGAGCAGCAACCACACAGACGCAACGAGAGCCTGACCGGCCACCGATATCCAGAGACCGAGTGTGGCAAAGACCATGGCCAGGATGTAACTGAAGACGCTGGTGAAGAATGCCGAGAAGCAGTTCAGAACAGCACCGCGCGACACCACATCGCGGAGCTGCGGCAGGAGCATGATAGCAAAGAGTACCGTTATGCCGGTGATTGCAAAGTCCTGCCAGGCCACCCTCATCACATCCGTGCAGACGCTGTGCTGCCTACAGGTATCGACGTTGGGACATATCAGATCAGCATATCCGAACCCGGGATTTCGCTCGCTGGTTGAAGTATGGATGGAGCGCCAGGCGCCGGGGTTTACAGCCCGGTCGTCCTCAGACAACCATCCTCCGCGGCGATCGCCCTCTCCCGCCAGCCAGCGACGAGACGCGCGTGCTCGCTAAACCGCGGCGAGACAAAGGGCCCGGCGCCGCCGCCGCCTTCAAGCGCCCAGACCTCCTGCCCCGGCGGAACCGGCCCGCGATCTCGCCTGCCACAGCGAGGTGGATGACCGTATCGATCTCCTTACCACTGACGCAACAACAAGGTTCGGGGCAAGGCAGGACTGATCGGTATCCTCGCCGACGATGTAGATATCCCCGGTATCGTCATCCAGGAGGGCATCGGATCGGCCGCAGATGGCGGAGAACAGCCGCAGAACCTCCACCGCCGCTATCCGGAGCAGCTATCACGCAGCCTTTGTGATCCGCGCTTCCCCCTCCCCATCCACCGGATCGGAAAGCGAACCCATATGCGTGACCAGTGCATCGATATCGGGCGGACCGTAGACCGGATCCGCCCCTTCCGTAAACACGGTATACCCGTCACCGCCGCCTGCAAGGAAGTCGACCATCGCTGCCGTGTAGTCTGCATCCAACTCCAGGGGAGTGCCGTTCACCCGGATCCCGGTGATCTTATCACCCGCGGGCCTCCCCTCATCGAACGTATACGATAACCCCGAGACGGCAAGGTTATGGGGCGGCAACGGGGCCTGCCATTGCTGCTCTAAGACGTCCCTGATCTGCTTCCCCGTAAGGGTCATCGAGAGCACGGCCCCTGCGAACGGCTGTACCGAATAGAGGTCGCCCCATGTGACGTTGCCCTGCTCTATGTCCGCCCGGAGAGAGCCGGTGGTTATAAAGGCAACATCGGCCTGCATCGCCGACCGCTGACCGTCGGCGACAAGGTTGCCAAGGAGGGACTCGCCGGCATCGGTCTTCTGGCGCGTTATATCCGCCGACGCGCTCGCTATGACCCGGCCCGTCAGCGGCCTGACAGCCTCCCTGGCCTCAAGAAGAAGCGTAGCGGCTCCGGGATCAGCACTGATGTCGGGAGAGCGGTTCGCATACGCCGGGACGATCTCCGCCGCCTTATGGGTGATATCGCCGGTGATGGGATCGATGACGACATCGATATCGGCAAACGCCCTGCCGTAACTGTATGCCTGGGTCACCAGCACCGTCTCTCCGCCGGCATTCTTCAGGTAAGCGTTGGTGAACTCATGGGTGTGGCCCGAGAGGACGATATCCACATCAGGATCGAGGCCGGCGACTATCCCGGCAACCCTGCCCGTCACGTTGCCCCCTTCCTGTGTCGGGCCATCGTAGGCGTCCTGCAAACCCCCTTCGTGGAGGAGGACAACGATCGCATGCACTCCCTTCTCCTGGATCTCCGGGATGTATCGGTTGATCGACTCTATCTCATCTCTGAAGGCGACATCTTCTATGTTTACCGCCTTCTGGACGGAGGGCGTCTCGACCGTTGTGGCGCCGATGAACGCTACCCTTGCGCCGCCGGCATCCCGGATCACATAAGGTGCAGCGATGAGGGTCTCGTTTATCCTCCAGACCACGTTTGAGGATATGTACTCCGCCTTCGCGCCCGGGTAGGGATCTATGATATGGGTGATGGTTGTGGTACCGTTTCCGCCGTGGACCTTCCGTAGTAGTTCATCCGTGCCTCCATCAAACTCGTGGTTGCCAAACGTCGCGATCGTGGTGTATCTTGATGCAAGGCTGTTCCAGAATAGCAGGGCGGGCTCATCCAGAAGCAGGCCGGACTCCGGCGGCGATGCGCCGACGACATCCCCCGGCAACGCTATGAACGTTGTCGCTCGATCGGCATCGGCCGCCGCACGGAGGTAGGATGCAAGCACCGGTGCGCTGCCGGCCGGAACCTTATTGAGTTTCTGTCCGTCGGGCAACTGCCCGTGGAAATCGTTGACCGCCAGTATCTTTACGTATACGGGCCCGGCCGCCGGTGCGATGTCCCGGGAACAGGAGAGCCCGATAGGGACGAGAACGATGATTGCGAGCACAAAAAGGCCGGCGATCGCCTGTTTCCGTGGCGATATGCCGCTGATGGGTGGATCGGATGCCACAGAAAGAGGTCTCGCCGGGACGACATAAATCCAGCTGCAATGGATGCACACGGATGAGAGGAGCCGCAACTGCAGCAAAGGTCAGCCCGGGTCCGCCCGGTAAAAGGATGCTGCCATGCTTTACGCCTGTAGTGAGAGGAGGATGGACTCTTCGGGGAGCGCCGATGGGCAGGGGGTGATCCAGATCAACCCGGGGATCGCTCCTCCTCCATCCTCTTTACCTTCATCTCTTTCGCCCGGCAGATGAGGTACTCCAGTTCCACGAGTTCCCCGGCACTCCCGCAGGCGCCCCTGCTACACGCCTCATCATGCAGCCTCCAGCATTCCTCTTCGATCCGCCTGAGATCATCCATCGTGTGGGTGTGGTACCGGGCAAGGATATCCCTGTGCTCGATGGTGAACGCAGTGATATAGGCAAGGAGGGCCATCCGATCCGTCCCCGGCGCAGGCGACCCCGCGCCACACCGATTCGCCCTGGATTTTGTATGGTCCATACTGTGTCCTTGTCGCGCGGAGAGTTATCTTTACCGAACCGATGAAGAGCGGCATCCGCGCCGGGGGTAGAAGATTGACGCCATGCCGGGGTGATGAAGGGATGTCTCCTCATTTACCGCACCAGAACGCGGTGTTCACCCATCCTGGCACTCCCCAAAATCCCCTGTACCGCCGGCATGCCACCCATCTTCTCTCCCGTGATGCGCTTCCCGGCGATCTTTTTCTGGATCAGGAGATCAACCGGACGATTCCGAGAGCCACGAGCAGGATGAAACCGGTGGCAAGGACCCATCCCAGTGTGATGAAGAAGATCGACTGGACCCTATTCCAGTGCAGAAGCCATCCGATGATGACGCTGGAGTAGAGATCGAGCACCGGGAGCGCAGGAAGGATGACGAGCGTGACCGCTCCGTACTTACGCAGGAACACGTGTCTTTCCATCTTCTTCTCAGCGCTTGCCATAAACATCCTGATCCTCTCTGACTTCCCGGCAAATGTATCAAGTACCCCGTATACGGTAATGACGATCCCGATCTCAACGAGCGTCATGACGGCGAGGATGAACAGGGGTTTCAGGCCGAGCCCAACGCCGACGAAGGCGGCGTTTGCCTGGAGAAGGAGGGTGGAGGCGATCAGGACGAGCACTTCCGGTACAGGGACGAAGAGGAGAAGGCCCAGGGAGACAGGTATAAGGGTGGCGATCATGAGAGCGATGGCAGTGGTCAAAAAGATCTTCCAGAATTCGCTGATTACCCCGGATATCTTCATTGTCTCACCCGAATGCTACGAGAGGGATGAGCCCTGACGTTCCTGCAGTGCCGGCATGCCGCAGGATGAACACTTTGGTAGATGAATCTTACCTCAAAACAGACCGACCGACCCGAAGACCCACAGGTTCGTGACGCCGTGCCGCCCGGATAATGCAGGTGTCCCTGGATAGCCGGCTCCGGATCAGATCCATGATGACAGGCATGGCTGCTCAGGAAGCCTTATCGGGGATGGTAAGCATAAACCCGCCTCCCGGCGGTGGAGGCCGAGCCGCATCGTGGATGGAAGATCTCCGGGTCTTATCCTCTCTCCTCTTCCCCCGAAAACATCGGGCACTCAGTGGCGCAGAGGTTGCATTGGATCGTTGCCTCCGGCGACCGCGGGTACGATCGGGGCCACACCTCCATGCAGCCACCGGGCGACCGGGACAACCGGGGCCGGGATCCATGCCCGCACGTTCCTGCACCGGAACGCATCGACGCCGGCCGGCCCGAGCGCCCCATCGAGACATGCACGGATGCAGACACCGCATGATGCGCTCGACTATCTGGACGATATCCTCAATGCCATCGAGAAGATTGAGATCACCATCTGGAACGTATTGTATGAGGAGTTCCCTGAGGAAGTCAAGACCGTCTACGCGGACGCTGGAAGTGATCGGTGAGGCGGCGAGGTGCATTCCCCGATGCGGTCATCGCAGCCACTGCTTTCACCCACGAATGTGCGCTCATCACCCGAAACGAGGGTGATCTTTCCGGGGTCTGCACACTTGAGATCGTAAACCCGTTCCGCGGTGAATGAGTCGGGCGAGGCGGCGAGCGCACGGATACCCTTTTGCATCTTTGGGTAGTGTCTATCATGAGCAGGAGGCGCTCGTTATCCGGGAGCAAGAGATGAACTGGAACAGTCTATAAAAGCTACTTGCGGTACCGTAAGATACAACTCACAAACACATTCAAAAGAACAAGATGGACCGAGCGGGAATTGAACCCGCGGCCTCTTCCATGCCAAGGAAGCAATCTCCCCCTGATCTATCGGCCCCTGTTACCCTAC
>CAYPRO010000047.1:0-13112 GCA_964413225.1 uncultured Methanoculleus sp.
CCTCAGCACAGAAGGTGCATCATTAGTTGGCGCGTGAGTCTATTAATAATATCTCACCACGGCCGGGGATATCACGGGCACCCTCGTGTCTTCCAGCCCCGCCGGTAGGTGCCGGGCTGCATCAGGACGGTGGTGGGGGCGACGACGAGCCCGGATTCTCCCGGTTTGAGCGCCGATGAGCTGACGAGAGCCGTCCCGAGGCCCACAAGCTCGCCGTGCCCGGTCATGATCGCGACCGTCTCGCCTTTGCCAAATCCGCCCCCCTTCTCCTTGACCCCGACCCCGGCGAGGACAGCACCGTGGCAGACGGCGTCGACGGCGGTGTCGCGGATGACGACCTTCGGAACATCGGTGACGGCGGCCTCCGGGGGGAGGATCATCCCCTGGAGTGGGCCAGCATCACCCTCTCGTGCCGCGGCCATGGCATCGGCGAGCTCGTGGAGCGAGACTGCCGCCGTCTCATCAAACGATCCTGAACGTATCCGCCGGAGTTCCTGCATGTGGGCGCAGACGCCGAGGGCGTAGCCCATATGGATGCAGAGCGTCCGTATGTACGTGCCGGCATCGCACCGGACCCGGAAGAGGACGAGACGATTCTGCATATCGAGGACCTCGATCTCCTGGATCTTCCGGATCCGCAGATTCCGCTTTACGGCGCTCTTTCTCGGCGGTCGCTGGTAGATCCGACCGACAAACTCCGCCGCCACCCGATCAACGGCCTCCCTCGACGTATCGCCGTGGAGCCTCATCAGGCATATGTACTCCTTGTTGTGCGAGAGGAGGACGGGGGCGAGCCGGACGGCGCCGCCGAACATGACGATGAGAACCCCGGAAACCTGAGGGTCGAGCGTCCCGGCATGGCCCACGCGCCGGCCGAGTATGTCACCGGCCCAGGCGGTCACCTGGTGGCTGCTCGGTCCCCGCGGCTTATCGATGACGACGATGCCGGAGGCGGGGATGAGGTGGCCTGTCATGACCCTTCCCTGTAGCAGTTCAGCGCCTCGAGGGTCCCTGCAAGCGATCCGTCCCCGACGACCGCTGGGGGATGTCCGCCGGCCCGCATGGCGTCGGCGGTGATATCACCTATGGCGATGAGGAGGAGACCATCGCGTGGTTTCCACCGGGCCTCCCGGTAGGACATGGCGCTCGTGAAGAGGACGGCATCGGCATCGTCAAGCGCAAGATCGGTCCCGGTGGGGATGAGCGCATATATCCGCTCCTCCCGGATCGTTCCCCCCGCTCCCGTGATAGCATCGTGGAGGCCCGGGTTAGAGACATCGGCCCGCGGTATACCTACCGTCCGCCCCTTGAGCCAGTCGCCGAGGTAGGGGGCGAAGTCGCGAGAGTAGAATGAGGGGAGGATCTCCGCATCGATCCCCGATTCCCGGAGGACTTCGGCGGTCTTTGGCCCTATGGCGATCACCCGGGGCCACCGTTCGAGCTTTGGCCCGACGATCGCCGCCGGGAGGGCGCTTGAGAAGAAGAGGCAGTCGAACTCGCCGCGATGGGCGGCATCGACGAAGACGGCGACCTTCTCCATCCGGATCTCCGCCCGGAGCGGCGATACTGTGTAGCAGTCGTGGCCGTATGAGGCGCAGAGGGCACGGTCTCCCGCGGCCTTCTTCTCGAGCCGGGTGATGGCGATCTTCATCATCACAACGTTCGCCCCGATGGAATATGACTGTATCGGGCGGCACAATCCGGTTGGTTTATCCGCCGCGGCTCCGACGGATAAATAACGTGCTCTCCAGTATCGTGCTCGGGGCCGCTGTCGGCATCGCCTGCGGCGCCGTGAGCGGCCTTGTCCCAGGGATCCATGCGAACACCATGGCAGGCCTCCTTCTCTCGCTCCAGGCGCTCCTCCTTGCCTGGTTCGACCCTGTGTTCATCGCTTCGGCCATGTTCTCCACGCTCGTTACTCACACGTTCCTCGATAACGTTCCCGGGACGTTTCTTGGCATACCCGACGCCGACACATCGCTTGCGGTCCTCCCTGCGCACGCCCTCTGCCTCGAAGGCCGCGGGGAGGAGGCCGTCAGGATATCGGCTCTCGGGAGCGCCGCCGGCGTCGCCCTCTCCCTCCCGCTCGCGGTAGTGTTTGTCCTGATCCTCCCTGCACTCCAACCGGCTATCGACTGGGGTATCGGCCTCGTCATCCTCGCTGTCGCCGGCTACCTCATCGTCGTCTCTGAGTCGCCGGGGTGGGCGCTCGCTGTCTTTGCGGTATCCGGAGCTCTCGGCCTCTTCTCCCTCGGCTATGCCTTCCTCGCCTGGCCGGCGGGCGGCGAGTCCGGGGTGCTTATGCCCCTCCTCTCAGGGCTCTTTGGTATAGCGGTCCTCCTCCAGGCGTCGCACGGGACGATGCCCGGGCAACACTTTACCGGGATCGATCTTCCTCCTGGCGCCATCCGGCGGGGTTCCATCCTCGGCTCCATTGCTGGCGCTCTCGTCGGCTGGCTCCCGGGACTCTCGAGCGCCACGGCAAACGCCCTCCTGACGTCGGTCGTCGGCTACGACTCAAACCCCCGCGAGTATATCCTTGCGACCAGCGCCGCGAACACCGTGAACGCCTTTCTCGGCCTTGCGGCATTTTACGCCATATCCCGGACCAGAAGCGGTGTCATGGCGGCGATCGGGGCTCTTGATGAGGTGCCGCCGGCCACCGCCGTCCTCCTTGCCGGGGCGATAGCCGCGGTCGGGGCCTACCTCCTGACCATCCTCCTTTCGCGTGCGGCCTGGTGGTTCTCGGGCATCAACGTCACAAACCTCAACTACGGCGTCATCGCCTTCGTCGCCCTCCTCTCCCTCCTTCTCTGCGGGCCGTTCGGGGGGCTCGTCCTCGTGCTTGCGACGGCGGTCGGCTACGTGCCGGTTCTGGTCAACATCCGCCGGGTCTACTGCATGGGAGCGATAATGGTCCCGGTGATGGTATACTCCTTCGGGATTGCCTGATCTCTTATATCGGCAAAGCCCCAATACCGTACCATGCTACAGCGCTACTGGTTCGGAGATGTGGATGAGGGGGGGTGTCGGGCCGCCGGCACCGATCCGGCCGCGCTTGCCAGGTGGGTGGATGATATCCGCACCAGTATGGAGTCGTATGTCCCGATCGACTGGGAGGTTGCCCGGGACTGCGGTGTCGCCCGGACCCGGGAGGAGTACATTGATCTGCTCCGTCTGGTCTGTATCGCCCGGGCCCGGGAGAAGATTGCGGTCTCCTACCAGGCCAGGGATGTTGAACTCCTCCAGATGGTCAGGATGCTTGATGAGCTCGATAACATCATCAACCTCCTCTCGGAGCGTGCCGCGGAGTGGTACCAGGTCACGACGCCGTCGTTCTCGCGGAAGTACCGGAGCCTTCCGGCAAAGAAGATGCTTGACCTCATCCGGCGGGGGGCAAGAGGGGGCCTTTTGGATGTTGCCGGCGAGATCGAGCGTCTTGTTGCAACAAGGAGCCGCCTGATGCGGGAGGTCTCGGCCCGGGCCGACGAGGTGCTGCCGAACACAAGCGCCCTCATCGGCGGCCTTGTTGCAGCCCGCCTCATCTCCCGGGCGGGCGGGCTTTTTGCGCTCGCCAAGATGCCGGGGAGCGCCATCCAGGTCCTCGGGTCGGAGCGGGCGCTCTTCTCGCACCTCCGGGGCGGGACGCCGCCGCCCAAGCACGGCATCATATTCCAGCACCGCCGGGTCCACAACGCGCCCCGCGATGTCCGGGGCCGTGTGGCCCGGGTGCTTGCGGCGAAACTTGCTATAGCCGCCCGGCTGGACTACTACCGTGGCGAAGCGGTGCCGGAGTTTCTCAAAGACGCTCAGGCGAAGATAGACGGGGCGGGGGTTGCGGTATGATCTGGATCGGCAAAGTTCTCGTCTCGCCCGGCGAGGGCGGGGTCTACGGCGAGCGGACGCTTGAGGGCTACAGGGTCTGGGACCCCTACCGGAGCAAGCTTGCAGCGCTCTACACGGTAGGCGGCGGGGTGGATCTTGCGCCTGGGATGAGGGTGCTCTACCTCGGCGCAGCGAACGGGACGACGGTCTCGCACGTCGCCGATTATGCCGGGACCGTCTATGCGGTGGAGTTTGCGCCCCGGCCGATGCAGGATCTCCTCGAGGTGGCCCGCCGGCGGAAGAACATCGTCCCTATCATGGCCGATGCGGGCCGGCCGGATGAGTATGCGCCGTTCATGGAGGCGGTTGATCTGATCTATCAGGATGTGGCGCAGCCGGATCAGGTCGGTATAGCGGAGAGGAACCTTGCCTTTCTCAAGCCCCGGGGCTGCCTCATACTGATGCTCAAGACCCGGAGCGTGGATGTCAGACGGGAGCCGGCGGATGTGCTCGATGAGGCCCGGGCCGGGCTTGAACAGCGCCTCGATATCGTGGATCTCCGGTGGCTTGAGCCCTACCACCACGACCACGCGGCGATCGTCTGTTCTCTGCGGGGATAGTATATTAGATGGGAAGGTGACTTCATCACATGGATAGGGTCGTCTTCAACCCCTTCTCTCCTCTGATGTTCCTCTTCCTCGTTGTCCTGCTCATACTCGCCGGGATCGTCATATTCCTCCTCCCGTTCATCTTTCTGACGGCGATCGGGGCGACGTTTGCGAAACTCGGTTTCTCCTGGCGCGAGGCGCTCCTGATCCTTCTCCTGACGCTTGGGGGGAGCTTCATAAACATACCCGTGCGCACGATCACGTGCTGCCCGACCACGCCGGCCCCTGACCGCTACGTCGCCATGTATGGCCGGTTCTACCGCATCCCGCAGCAGACGCAGAAGACGGTCCTTGCGGTCAACGTCGGGGGCGCCCTCATCCCTATCGCCATATCGCTCTACCTCCTCTATGATTCGGTTGTTATCAGTGGGGATTACATGGTCCTCGGGCTTGCCCTTGCCGGCGTCGCGGCCGTGACGGTTGTGACGAAGATCGTCGCCCGCCCGGTGCCGGGCCTCGGCATAGCGACGCCGTTCTTCATACCGCCGCTTACAGCGCTCCTCTCGGCGCTGATCCTCTCGGGGTTTGCGGGCGGTGTTCCGGCCGCGGCGGTGATCATAGCCTACGTGAGCGGGACGCTCGGGACCCTGATCGGGGCGGATCTCCTCAATCTCCACCATATAGCGGAACTCGGGGCGCCTATGGCAAGCATAGGCGGGGCGGGGACGTTTGATGGTATATTCCTCTCCGGGATCATAGCGGCGCTGCTCGCGTGAGAAATGAGGTTCGAGGGGTTACGGTTACGGAGCTGCCGGGTGAATCCGCCCCGAACGGATGCTTCCATGGTATCGAACGATCTTACTTCATGCGAAGGCGCATCACCTTTTGCTCCCGGGTTGCCTCACGCGAAGACCGTGGGGTCGCCCCTGCTCGCCGTAAAGTATAACTAATCTTAACCAGATTGTAGTATATTCAAAAATTGGGGTGAGATGCGGTGGCGACTGATTTTCAGGCGGAGGCGGAGGAACTCATCAGAAGAGCACAGGCACAGCCGGGGATTACCGAACTGATGCGGGCTTACGGAAGATACGATGAGGTTATGGAGCAAACGCGGGTATATGTCGAAGGCAATAAGCCGTTTGCCCGGTCTACAGCGGGAACCCGGTCAACCTGACGCACTGTTATGCCGACCTGGAGCGGGATCGCAAAAGAACTGGAGGAAGTATTCGTTAAAAGAAACGAGCCTCCTTTCGATTATGTTCGGCGAAAGTATCTGGCCAGCCTCTCATCGTATACCGGACGGAACTGTATCCTGTATGCAACCAGCTGGACCCAGCCCGGGAAAGACCCGAATGCCATCTCCATAACCGAAGAAGATATCCAAGGGCTGATGGAAGTAATTCACGGGCTTCATGGGAAAGAACTCGATCTTATTTTACATAGTCCCGGAGGTTCGCCGGAAGCTGCTGCAGCAATTGTTTCCTATCTCCGCTCGAAATTTGACGACATCCGCGTTATTATCCCACATGCGGCGATGTCGGCTGCAACGATGATCGCCTGTGCGTCGAATAGGATTGTTATGGGGAAGCATTCGTTTGTCGGTCCGATCGATCCGCAATTCATCATCCAAACCCCACTTGGGGTGATGGCGGTTCCTGCACAGGCGATACTCGATCAGTTCGATATGGCGAAGGACCAGTGTAAGGATCCCCGGACTCTTGGTGCATGGCTTCCGATCCTGAACCAGTATGGTCCTGCTCTACTTGTTCAGTCCCAGAACGCGATTGCGCTATCGAAGAAGTATGTCTCTACATGGCTGGCCCGATATATGTTCGCAGATCATAATGATCCGGAGCAGGCAAGAGAATCTGCAGAGACTATCGCAGATCGTCTTTCCAACCACACGCTGTTCAGAAGCCATGGGCACCATATCAGCCGTACCGAGGCGCGAGAGATTGGTCTGTATGTGGATGATTTAGAGGACGATCAACAGTTCCAGGACCTTGTTCTTTCGCTCTATCATGCGACAACGCACACCTTCGGCGGAACCTATGCGGTGAAGGTTATTGAGAACCAGAACGGGAAGTCATTTATCAAACTACAGGGAATGTCGGTTCAGATGCAGCAACAGCCTCCCGAGAAATCGCGGTAAGTGCAGTGGCTGGTCCCCCCTCCTTTTGTCGTGGGCATCCGGGATGTTATCCCTGCGATTGCAGCCCCAACCTCATAACGATCTCATAACGTTGATCGCCGCGTTCAGGGGGTAGTTGGCCCTTCTTGAGTTCCAGGTCCTCCGAACTATCGCACTCCCCGGCCCTGTCACCTTCCGTTCATCGACTGCAGGAGGCGTTCAACCTCCTGCCTGAAGAGAATAAAGTCATCGATGATCGTTTCCCGCCAGCGGGGGCCGGATCGGGCCGGCTGTCGTAGGCCGCCAGAGCGCAGGGGTTCACCCCGTGGCCGTGGTGGGGTGCGGTTCACGCTCTAGCATTCCAGAGGCGGGCGAAGACCTCGACCTGCCGGGTGTAGACCTCCGGGGAGTTCCGTTTGTACTCAAGCGTCGTCGGGACGGCGGGGTGTTGCCGGAGCCGGGCAAAGACCATCGTCATATCGAGGCCGCCCTCGGGGTGGTCGAGTTCGAGGTGCTCGTCGATGATCGAGTTACGGCGTACGTTCGAGAGGTGGTGGAGGGCGACGTTGAGGGTCTCAAACTGCTCCAGCTCATCTGCGAATGAGAGGTTACGGTAGTTTGTAGTGCAGGCGAGGTGCGAGAAGTCGAGGCAGAACCGGGTGATCGTGTTGCCGGCAAGGGTGGCGAGTTCTCCTGCGGTGTTCCCGAGCAATGGGTAGCCGGCAAAGACCGACGGCAGGTTCTCGAGGGTGAGCCGGGGGTCGGCCCAGGCGTCGAGGAACCGGGGGAACTCTTCTTCGGCCTCCCGGCGCTCTCCGGGCGGGTACCTTCCCGCGTGGAGGACGATTGCGTCTGCGCCGAGGGTATCTGCGGCCTCATAGGTCAGGTTCATCATACCTTCGATGTGCGCTCTGATATCGGGGAGCGATCGGTCATCGTAGGCCGCCGGGGCGCAGGGGTTGACACCGTGGCTGTGGTAGGGCGCGTGGACGACCGTGGGGATGCCGGTTCCGGCGATTATCGCTATCTGCTCGCGAAAGAGGGCCGGCAACAGGGGGATGATCTGGACCTGGATATGCCGGATTGCGCCTTCCCCGTAGAGTGCTGCAAGCAACGCGAGCGTTTCGGGGTCGTCGAGCCGCACCGTGCCGCCGAGGTTGTAGTCAGCCATATGGTAACGTTTGTGCTTTGAAGAGAAAAGATAGCCCGGAGCAGATTCGAACTGCTGTCGTGAGATCCAGAGTCTCACATGATTGACCGCTACACTACCGGGCTATTGGGCTCTAAAATGTTGTTGCTGGTTCCTAATTAACCTGACGGCTCCCGGTCATACTTCTGCCGCCCGGGGGCACTTCCCGCAGGCCCGGCAGACCTCGGCGACGGGCCTGATGGATGTGCCGGCGTTGCAGAACGGTTCGATGTCGTCGATGTCCCGGCGGTAGTATACGTGGGGGACGAGCGCGATATGGGTGTAGCGCCCTGTGGTTACGCCGAGCCGGCCGGCGATCATGTTCTGGAGGCGGACGAGCGCGTACATGTTCGAGCCTGCGGCGGAGAGGATGTCGTTACTCCGGAAGACGACCTTCATCTGGAGTTTTTCGTCCCTCAGGAGGCACTGGACGAGCTGCAGGCAGGGGCAGTCATCGAGGCTCTCGTCGATGACCGGGTTCCATGTGACCGCGACGGCCCGCCGGGAGTTCTGGGCGGCGGCAAGTTTTCTGACGATGTAGTCGATCTGGTCGACATGGACGGGTCCGTTGCCGGCGCTGAGCCTCTCGCCCCAGTCAAAGAGCCTTCGATGGTAATCGTACTCGAACTGTGCGTCGGAGCCGGAGAGGAGGTTTTCCGCATAGGCATCTAAGAACCGCTTCTGAAACCTCGATGCGGGGCTTACCATCGGAGTGTTCTCCGGCGACTCCACCTCGAGCGCGAGCTCCTCGCACTCGATCGTCGCCTCGGCGTTCTCGGTCTTTAGCGCCCATCCCTTCTCAAGGACGGTCCTGACCGCCAGTTCGTGTGCCCGTGCGAGCGTGGGGGCCCGAATGATCCGCATGATGAATGGTTGGCGGTCGGGATTGAAAAGTCTCCGCACTGTGTACGATCTCCTATATACGTACTCCGGCCGGCCGGGGTGAGTGCCGGCACCGGTGGCGGGGAGGTGCGTTCCCGGGTAGAGCGGCACGTGGAGGCGATGATGTCGCAGGTACACGTTCCTGCCGGCGCTCCCTCACCGGGCGGGGAGGAAACTTTTATCTTTGCAGAGGAATATATCCGGGGGAGCCGGGAGGCGAGCAGCGATCTGGCGTATTTGAGGCGTTTTTCCGCAATGTGGTGCCTTTTGTGGGCGTCAGACACCCGGTCAACCACAAAGGATATATTAAGTGTTCCACAAATATTGTGACATATTCCGTGATTCGGAGTATAGAGCGTGGTGAACCCGTATTCGACGTCTGTCGAGTACCTCGTGTTCACATTCCCTCATGTCATCACAAATGGAGGTATAGTATGAAGAGTATGACAAAATTGATCGTTGTCGCCATGATCCTCGCGGCTGCGCTGGTTGTTGCACCGGTTGCGGCGGCGCGGACTATTACGGTGAACGGCACCGCTGCCTACGTGGGTGAGGAGCAACTTACCCTCGGTGGCGCCGTCTTTGCTGGTGCTACCGAGTTGCGCCACTACACCGGTGATCCCGGTAAGAGTTCAACTGATAAGACCATCCCGGTGAGTGGTGGGGTTATCAGCGAACTTGTCAAGGGCATACCGACTGGAAGCTACTACGCAGTAGGCTGGGCGTTGCCCATTCCTAGCGATCTCGGGGCAGTTTACATCAACATCCAGAACCCTGAAGCGACGCTTGATGTAATGCTGAACTCGTCCGTGAAGGATTCCGTAAACGGTAAATCCATCACCCGGGGTACAGGACTGGACTTCAAGTTCTACAGCAACGTGGGTGATCTCGGTGTTGCTAATGCCAACAGGACAAACGTAGAACTCACTCTGCCCGGTGGCGGTGTTGTGACAACCTACAATGGCACCCCCTTGAGGTTTGACGCCAATGGACAGACTCAGTTCATACACAATGTCATCATTGGAGATAATGCTGCAGCCGGAACCTACAGCGCCATAGCGAAGTGGAGCAGAGATACTGACTTCTTTGGCAAAGGTTTCGACTCCAAGGCCGTGACCTTCGAAGTTCTTAGCAAGGCACTCGGCATCACGGCCAACAAGGACAGCGTCGTCCGCGGAAACAGCTTCGCTGTGACGATCACTGGCGAGTCAAGGGAGAATTACACTGTGCTCGTCAAGAGCGGAAGTAACAACACCCCGCTGATCATACCCGGGCAGACCGCAGTTAACTATGGTGTTCCCACCGAGAATGACTGGAACAGAACCGTCAAGACCAACGCCGGCGGCACCGCGACTGTCCAGTTCAACACCACCGCCGATGGCGCCCTGAAGACCGAGGACAAGACATACACTATTCGTGTACAGGAGCAAGCCCCCGGCAACAAGTATGATGAGGTCAAGGTGAAGGTCGAGGCAGGTAGCGTCACCCTCACGACATCCGGTACGGGAACCTACTACATCGGTGAGGAGATCACTCTCTCCGGCACCTGCACCGAGGGCGATAGGATCTACTTCTTCATGACCGGCCCGAACCTTAACTCCGCTGGAGTCAACCTGACCCAGTTGGGCCCTGTTACGGATAATGTCGCAGCTACCTTTGACAGTGCAGAGGTTAACGCTGACGACACCTGGTCCAAGAAGTGGGATACCGGCACAATCGGTAAAGCCCTCGACGCCGGCGGCTACACAATCTATGCCGTTTCGAACCCCCGAGATAAGGATCATCTGTCTAACGCCAAGTATGCCACGGCCTCCATCAACCTCAGATCCGGGTTCATCACCGCGACCACGAGCGGAGCTACCGTTGCAAAGGGCGACAAGCTGACGATCTCCGGGACCGCACAGGGCAACCCGAGCGGTGTGCGCATCTGGATATTCGGCAAGAACTACTATGGTGAACCCAATGGTGGGTTAGCTGCACCGTTAGTCAACGTTGAGTCTGACGGCAGCTTCAAGAAAGATCTCAAGTCCGCGGATACCAAATTACTCGCTGCAGGCCAGTACTTCGTCATTATCCAGCACCCCATGGGTGGTAATTTCGGAGTCTTACCAAATAATCCGGCAGCTGGTTGGATTAATGGGTCCGCTGATTCTGGTATCAGCGCCGTGAAGATCATCGGCCTGCAGGCCCCTGCTGCAGCGAGCGCGCTGATCAACATGCTCGACTCCCCGAACATCCCTGACACCTATGTGAAGCTCACGTTCGTCGTCGCGGAGCCGAACCTCTTCATCGACCCGATCGGCACCAAGACCGCAGGCGGCAAGTTCACAGTCTCCGGCACAACGAACCTCGCGGTCGGTGACACGCTGAACATCGATGTGACCTCCGCTGCGTTCCAGCCCGGCCAGAAGACCGAGGCCTCCGGATTCTCCAGCGCCGCTGGCACTGTAACGGTTCAGAAGGGTGACGGCGCGAACAAGTGGTCCTTTGAGGTCGACGGGACCAGCTTCAAGCCCGACCAGTACATAGTCAAGGTCGAGTCCATTGAGGCCGGCACAACCGCAACCGCGACCTTCAACGTAGTCGCCGGTGCGGCGACCACGCAGCCCACGGGCAACGTGACCACGCAGCCCACGGGCAATGCGACCACCACCACTACCGCGGCCAAGACCCCCACGGCAGCCCCAACCACGACACCCGGATTCGGAGCACTTGTTGCTCTTACCGGCCTTGGTGCAGTTGCCTTCCTGGTCCTGCGCCGGAAGTAACCCTGACTAACCCTACTTTTTTTATTGCAATCGGTTTTCCCGTGCAGTTTTTTGGGTACGGGACGGCGGCGCGGGAAATGCCGGCAAGAGCGGCATCCGTTAGAGAACCAGCCCTCCTATCTCTCGGGTTGCTCTATCTATCCCGCGTAACCTACATCGTCGACGGATCGAGAATGACGATATATCGTAAGCACAAGAAGCTAACCACAAGGGTCATATTCTTGAATCAAAGCCCATCCCCGGGCTTTTTGATGGAGTCAGACTGATATCCTCTCCCGCCGCCCTTATGGTCGTCTGTTATATTTCCGGGAAGATGCAGGCAAGGAGAGAAAACCCATGGCAGACTTCGTGCAGAATACCATAAACATGTCAGCGATCCGGGAACTTGCTATCCCGATCGCCAGTGTAGCAGCGTTTAACACCCTCATCGAGGCGGTCATCGATGACAACCCCTTTGCGTGTGCTGGCTACACCGCCCGCGACGGCACCGAGGTTCCCGCCGTCTACCGGAACCGCGAGCACTACACCGGGAAGGTGAACTACGTCAACGACGAGGGCAAGAGGGTCGGTGTCATATCGATCCAGTCCCCCTCGATCGCTGCGTTCAACGCAAACCTTTCGGCGGTGATGGAGGATGCGGCCCCCAAAACCGCGATGGGCGGGATCGCCATGCAGGACTTTGCCCGCGAGTCCTACTACTGTCAGCTCAGGTGCCACAACCCGGCAGGCGACGACTACTACGTCACCTTCACCAGAAAGACCGTCCGGTTCTCATCCTATCAGGACGATGCGATCCTGGAGGCGGTCGAGGAATAGGCCGACGGTGTGCCGACGCTCTGCTGAGAGAGAGGTTCTTTACCCCTCTCTTCTCGGTCGCTCCAGTACGTAACTATAATCGCTCTCAGAGAATTTGGTTGAGATACGTAAGAGAGCAACCCGCATTCAGGGGTAAAACCCACACGGCAGGTGCTATTGTCAGCCGTTTCATGGAACACTGTTGTTTTCCGATGCGTTGAGGCCATCGGTTGAAGCGAACTGGCGAGACGGTGGCCAGTAAGACGAAGAAACAGATGCAGCAACCCACGATGAATTCAGTGTGATCTCCCAATCGTGTGGGGCGGGGATGCGGTGAACGGCGTTCTTTAGCGCGAAACGTTTTCGAGTAACGATTTCGTTGAAGGTGAAGGAGTTCGAACATCGGAGGCTACGATTGGCGATGGGCCGAAGAATGCGACGGATGAGCAGACTGCCGGTGGTTGATAGATCGTCAAATAAATACTTTAATTTTTGGGAGGCAGCGAAGTGGCCTCTGCACCTTGATCATGGATTTCCCGCTCCGTGCATTATGGGGGCGCGGATTTGCCTCTGCTTCCCCGACATAACCCTTACGATCAGGCTTTTTTGGGTCTGAATGCTCATAGCCCTCCAGGAGGGTTACCTGGAGGGCCGAAGGAAAAACCACCCCGGAGTTCATGTCTACGATATCATTACTGCCGGATCTTGCAGTGGATGGAGGCCCGGGACGAGGAGTTTGAGGAGCGGCCTTTTGGGCGCTTTAGGGGTGGCGGGCCGGGGCGGAGGCTCTCGGCCCCCGGCGCCTACGAGCTTTCCGGAGATCTGTCTCTGATTTCACGGAATTTATTCCACATACAAAGAGCCCTTCAAATCAGAGAGTACCCTCATTTGATGGCATGCTTTTCGGCGTAATT
>CAYPRO010000048.1:0-12957 GCA_964413225.1 uncultured Methanoculleus sp.
ACGTCGTGGCCAGGGCATACTGCCGCTCCTCGAGGGCGGATACCTGGAGCCTTGCACGCTTCTCTGCAAGAATGAGGTTATCCAGAGCGGTCATTATCTCCTGTGCGACGGTATCCGTCTCCTCAGACCCCATACCCGGTACCTTGGGTGTGCCTGTATATATCTCCGTATCATTGAGCGTAGATCCGGGGTTTGGGCAGGGAACAGCCAGTTCTTGGGGATGTGGCGGATATAGGAACCCTGCCATGCATCGGGGCCCGGCACACCTCCGGAGCGAGCGTATCATCCCCGGAGACGCGCCTCCGATTGCGAACTTCTAAACCGTTCCAGCACCAATACAGGGTTGATGGTAGAGGGAAGGCTCAAGATCGTCATCTTCGGTTCGTTCAACGCCGGCAAATCCAGCCTCATCCGGGCGCTCGATCCCCGGAGCCGCCATATCGAGGCTGCCTCGGAGGAAGGCCCAACAACCGTCGCTTTTGACTTTGGCAGGCTGCAGGTGAGGGGTCAGGCGATATACCTCTTCGGAACACCAGGGCAGGAGCGGTTTGAGTTTGTCCGGCAGATCCTTTCGCGTGGGATGGACGGCGCGATCATCGTCGTGGATGCGACCGCCGGGGTGGATGCGATGACGAGACACCTCTACGGCCAGGTGAAGGCCCTCGGTGTGCCGCTTGTGGTCATGGCAAACAAGTGCGATAGCCCGGACGCGATGCCCGAGACCATCCGTCAGGAACTTCCGGGAGAGATGGTGCATCCCATATCGGCACAAAGCGGCGAGAACATCCATGCGGCACTCGATGCCTTCGTTGCAACCCTGACTACCCGGTAGCGATCATTTTTACTGCCGGCAGGTCGTCTGAGTTCTTGAGTTCCGTGATCCATACAGAGACCTGCACCAGACATATTGCCCGCCTGCTCTTGGGCTTTCTTGCGAGCGGAGATGCCGCGGACCTTCTTGACTTTCTGGTCGCGGGGGGCAGCATGCCCGCTCCCGGAACAGACCTGGTGGTCGCTGAGGCGTTTGCTGATGTCGCACGGGAGTTTGCCGCTGCCGACCCGGACAACCGGCGTATCCTCCAGGCTCTCTCTATCGGGCTTGCCGGCGTCTCTCCAGAGGATGCGCCGGCCGATGAGCCGCGCGAGTTCCTTGTGCTCTGCGGCATCAGGGGCATCGGGGCGATCGGTTCCCTCTCGCCGGCATGTGCGGACCTGGCGCTCACCCGCCTTGAGACAGCGTCCGCAGATCCCCGGCGGCGGGTCCGCGATGCGGTGGCTATGGGGATCCGTGACCTCCTCTCATGGCAGCCGGATACGGTGATTCCGGGCCTTGATGGATGGATCGAAGGAGGATCCTGGCCTGCCATGCGCGCCGCAGCCGCAGGGATCGCCGGCCTGAACCTATCTGGAAAGCCCGATATCGCGGCGGCCGCCCTCCGCATCCACAGAAAGATCCTGATCCGCGTATACATGGCGCGGGAACGGGAGTCTGAGGCGTTCAAGAACCTTAAAGCAACGCTCGGCTCCACGCTCGCCCCGGTCGTCGCCTCCCTGCCCGATATGGGGTTTGAGTATCTCCGGCAGGTTGCAACCCTCGATGACCCGGATATCCGGTGGATCGTGGAAGAGAACCTCCGGGAGGGTCCGCTCTCCGAGCGGTACCCCGAGACGGTGCGACATATACGAGCACACCTGTCGTAGTGGGTCAGGAAGTCCCGTTACGCGCAGTCGGTGCCCGGAGCCGCCGCCGCTATGTTGAACGCCGCGTTCACATCGGCGTGATCGTTGTACCCGCAGTGCGGGCAGTAGAACCGCTTGCCCCTGCGGATGCCCCGCCCGCCGCACCGATTGCAGCACCGGGACGTGAACGCCGGGTTCACAAGGGCAAAAGGGACCCCGGCGTCGTGTGCCCGGGCCTCAAGAAGATTTTGAAGGTGATACAACGACCCGTCACGCCGGGAGAACGGGAGAGGGACACCCGGCTTCTGTCTCCCTGCATGCCCTGCGCCGGAGAGATCCTCAAGTTTGATGCCGCACTGGAGTTGACGGGCCATCTTCACGATCTCTTTTACTATTCGCCGGTTCAGGTCACATCTGACGCTGCTCTCATGGTCCCGGATTGCCTTCTGGTTCCTGCGTTTCCCGACATTGCTATGTGTGCCGGCATCCTTCTGTTGCCTGCCGAGCATCACCACGCCTCCGCTTGCCGGGTGGGCCACGACGGCAATGTAACCTGTGGTGTTCAGGTCGACCCCGATCCAGCCATCGGGCAGCGGGCTATCGACAAAGGCCAGTGTTATCGCCCGGTTTGTGGATCTTTGACCGCATATGCCCCTCATAATCTATATATAATGAGACTGGTCGTCCGGACACCATATACCCACTGTCTCAGAGATCGTATATACGCCAGGCCTCTTCCACGTGCAACGCCCGCATGCCGAGCCTCCGGGGTGCTGTGACATCGTTTTCGTAGTTATCTCCTATAAAGAGGGTGTTGTCGGCCAGGATTCCCATCTGCTCGAGGGCCACCGCGTATATCCGGGGATCGGGTTTCTGGTAGCCGAGATCGGAAGAGAAGATGACGGCATCAAAGCGGTCGTAGAGGCCGAAGGCTCGCAGTTCCTGCTCCGAGAAGACGCGCTGCCCGTTCGAGACGACACCGAGTTTCTTCGTGCTGAAGACCTCAAGCAGGTTCCAGCTCGCCTCGATGACGCCGAGGCGCCGGAGGGACGCGGCCCGGAACGCCCGGGCAGTCTCTGCGCCGAGCTGCGTGCTATCTATATCCCGGATGCTGTGTTCGGCGCATATATCGGCAAAGATCTCCTCGACCCGGACCTCGGGGTACCGTTCTCCTGTGCGATCGATCGCCTCCT
Source organism: uncultured Methanoculleus sp. (assembly GCA_964413225.1). GTDB lineage: Archaea > Halobacteriota > Methanomicrobia > Methanomicrobiales > Methanoculleaceae > Methanoculleus. The sequence continues at coordinate 2,874 of CAYPRO010000048.1, forward strand.
GCACCTGCTGAAAGTAGCTCGCCCGCAGGTGTTCGGGTGCGATACAGACCCCCTGGTACATCAGCCACCGGGAGAGGCGCCTGGAGGTCTCTATGTCACGTTCATCGGTCAGGATATCGATGAGCGTCCCGTAGCAGTCAAAGAGGACCCCGGCTACCACCGGGGCGTGGCAAGACACGCCTCAGCCTCCTGGAGCAGCCGGTCACGCTCCGCTATCCGCCAGGGCAACCTCGCGATCCTGAGGTAGCCAAGCGCCATGAAGAACGGAAGATCGCATGTATAGTGCCGGAACTCCTCCTCGCTGTTGCTATAGTGCCAGAGCAGGTGCCCGATGTAGTCCTCGGCCCGGGAATTCGCCGGCGATGCCTTGATCTCTGCGGCGAGGATGCCGAGATCGCGGACGGGATGCGCATGGTTCCGGGAGCCCTCAAAGTCGATAGCCCATATGCCGTTGCCGACGAGATAGTTTGCGGGCGTGGCGTCGCCGTGGACCATGCACCCTTCGTCTCGCCTGATCCTCGGGCTGTGCCACCAGGCCCCGAGCAGGCGGTTGAACCGCTCCCTTCGGTGTTCCGAGAGCCGGTTCTGGTCGAGCACCTTATGGATATAGGAGAATTCACGCTCCCGGTTGCATGATGTCCGCGTGCTGTCGTGGAGGTGTCGGAGCAGGTGTGCGACACCGGTCAGGTGATCGTAGCGGAGGGCCTTTTCCGCTATGAGTTTCTGTATGGTCGGACCCGGGACGTAATCAGTTACGAGGGCCGCATGAAACCGGCGCTTTGCGGCGAGCGCAGGGGGGACGCGGACCAGACCCGATACACGCCGTATCCGGTGGTACTCGTTCTTCATGGCTTTCCCCGGGTCATAGCGGGAGTTTGCGCCTATTGGCGCGCCGAAGAACTTGCCGATCACGCTGACCCCGCCGGTAAACTCGTACCGGCAGACGACATGCGATGCGGGTTCTATGCGGTAGACCCTGGCATCGCTCTCAGGATCCACCAGTCGATCTGCGAGGATGCCCGCAAGCCAATCCCGGAACGCATCTCCCGCCTTCAGGCGTCCCACCCTTCTCTCGGTGCCCATCCGATACCTTCCTCGTCCCGGCGCAACACTGCCGAACCGGGTCCAGGAGGGCGCTGCCAGACTATGAAACTACCGGAGGCAGAGGATCGACCCGCACCTTTTTACGTTTTGCGCGCCTTAGCGGGATGCACCGGCGTCTCCGGGGGATAACGAGCCATGATATCGTTTCACGAGTTCATCGAGAGCGTCAACCCGGCCATAAACCGACGGATCGGGGAGGTTGCGGGAGATGGGGGTGCGATCGACCCCGGCCTCGTCCCGCTCCTCCTCCGGGGAAAGAGGACGCGGGCCGGGCTCCTCCTTATTATCCACGCGACTCTTGCCCGTGGAGCGGCGCCCACCCGCCGGGCGCTCGATCTTGCCTGTGCCATTGAACTCGCCCATGCCGCAAGCCTCATCCTTGATGACATGCTGGACGGCGACACCATCCGGCGAGGGATCCCCTCCCACCATCTCACCCGGGGCGAAGGTCAGGCGATCCTCGATGCCGTAGGGGTCCTCGCCCTCCCGTATGCGCTTGCCGCCCCCTATGGGGCCGGGTACGTGGCAATGCTTGCGTCGGCCCAGCAGAGCATGGCCCGGGGCGTGGCCTGGGAGATGATCGGGGGATCGGGGCTCCCGGCGATCGAGGTGTATGATGCAATCATCGCGAGAAAGACGGGATGCCTCTTTTCGCTTGCGGCCGCCTGGGGCGCCATGGCAGCGGGCGAGGATGAAGATACCGTCGCTACGTTTGCGGACTTCGGCCTCTGTGTCGGGAAGGCGATGCAGATCGCCGATGACATCACCGATCTGCAAACGCTCGCGGAGGGTATCCCGGGCCGCCGGCCCGGGTCTGAGGCGCTCCTCCTCCGGGGCATCGCCCGGAAAGAGGGCGGGATCGATCAGGCTCTGGCGTCAAGGCTCGATTCGGAGATTGCCCGGGCAACCGCCCATCTCAGGGATGGGGGCCGCGAGCGTGTGCCACCCGGTGCGCAGGAAGCCCTGGGACAGGTGGCCCGGGATATCGTGGGGCTCACGTTCACGGAGGTTCTGCTGCCCACCGCCGCCACGTTCCGGGCCGCCCGCCCGGACACATTTATCCTGAGGGGTTGAAGGGGGTGGAGCGAGAAGACCCCGACCGCGAGATCGGGGTAGTTCACACATCGATAAATACCGCCCCGCCCCACACTCTTCCACCATGCCGGTTGTAACCATTCGTATGGCAAAGGGGCGGACACTTGAGCAGAAACGAAGACTTGCCGCCGAGATCACCGCGGCGATCACGGAGACGCTCGGCGTCGATCCGGAACGTGTCACCCTCTTCTTCGAAGAACTCGATACCGAGAACATAGCGCGGGCGGGCAGGCTCCTCTCTGAGTCGTGACCCGCGGCAAGCGAACATTTTTGTAACCGCCCGGACGATATCTCACATTCCCGGGAAGTGAGCGAACCCATGGCGCGAGAACTCAAAGAGAGAGATTTTGCAATCCTGCGGAAACTGGCACCGGAGTACAGCGAGATCATCTGCCCGGAGTCAGGACATGCGTTCCACTCGATCCTGCCGCCGGTCTCTAACCACATCGCAGCGGATGAAGAAGATTTTGCGGAGCGGGTCGGCCGCCTCTCGGTCGAGGACTGGAATTACCTCGCCGACCAGATCCTCTCCGGCCGCGAGGATCTCGGGTGCATGCCCGAGGAGGACATCGATACCATCCTCATCCGGATCAGAGAGGCCGTATCGGAGGAGACGACCGAACAGATCCGCAGGCTCTATCACCTCTCCGGGTGCGGCATGCTCTGACCCGCCGCCAGCCCCTCCGGCCGGTGGAGCTGACCACCGGCCATCATGATCACCCGCAGGTGAGGCATCACTCCACACACCAGTCCATCCACTGTGCCGACCGCAACGCTTTCGCGGTCTCATCGTCCACGCCGTAGACATTTTTGTAGAAGTCGAGCAACCACTCGTAGAGATCGATGTCGGAGAACCTCTCGGGGTAGGCCGCCTTTGCGATCACCATCACATCGATCGGGTACTCAAGGCGGTTACTGTAGTAGGGTGTCCAGGGAAGAGACATGACCCGGCGATTTTTGATGGCCGAGAGCTCGCGGACGTTCTTGTAGTACGTAGCGTCATAGAGTTCTCCTGGCGGGTGATAGCCCGATGAGGTGCAGAGCACGATAGCGTCAGGATTGAGGGCCAGAAGTTGTTCGGCTGATATGAGAGGGTTTCCAGCGTTCCGGTATGCGTTCTTCGCATGGACAATCTTCTCGATGAAGTAGGACTCAACCGTATCGATACCCTTCACACTACCTGCGCCATGCTTTTCCGGCGCGCCGGAGCCGATGACGGGTGGTCGGGTGTGAGCGTTTATACCGAATACGAGGACAGAAGGCCGCTTGGCCTCAGGGATATCCTTTGTTCGGTCAGAGACCAGCTGCGTCTGAGACTCAAGGTACTTCGCGAGCTTATCTGCCCTCTCCTCCTTTCCAAAGACGGCACCGATGATCCGTATCTCATCGGATATCGTTGTGAGATCAGGCTCATCAAAACAGGGAGGGCCTTTAAGCACTACAATGGGAATTCCGAGTGATTCGATCGTTTGTATGGTTTTCTGCACCCCTTCATCCTCCATAGAGTTTAGCCCTCCGGTGCCGACACGGAGGATGATCAGATCTGGCTCAAGGCCGGCAAGAGCTTCATAATTGATAGCCACACCCGATCCCTTGATCAACGGGAGCTCTTTTATCTGGGGGTAGAGAACCTGTAGAATGTTGCGACCATCACTCCCATCTACGGATGTGCCATCTTCGAGGGGATAAGAGTATGTCCAGACGTTCTGTATGTTTGATCCTCCAACTCCAACGATCTTCTCCTCCTCACCGAGGACGAACATCACCTCTTCTATGAGACCGCTGGAGACTGTGACGACCCGCTCAATATTCTCCGGCACCGCTACCGCAGCTCCGCGAGAGTCGATAACCGTCCTGTAACCGGCAGTATCAGCACCCAAGCCCGTTCTGCCCTGGCCAGCCCCAACACACCCTGCGGAGAAGACCAGCAGGGACACGAGGAGAAGGGCAGCCCCCACTTGATAGGAACCCCACCTCACAGACATCCGTTCACCTCCCACCAGAGCTTCACCCGGGTTGTTGCCCCCTTCTGCAGAAGCCCATCTCCATTCTCCTGGAGAAGGGTCGTGGAGAGATAGTCCCGAAGAACCTTCTCCTGCGTCGGGGAAGTTACTCTATACTGTCCTTTAAACTCATTTACAGCGGCATCGATGTCTGAAAATCTGCGAGTATGTTCCATACGCACCATCTCAACGTTTGGATAGATCCCCATCGAGTAGAGGACGTTCCAGAGGACATCGACTTTTGGGCCGAAACGAAACTCTTCCCCGTGCAGCCCGGGCCAGAGATCGACCATCGCCTGCTCCCAGGCCGTCGTCCCGGCAAACCAGAAGAGGTAGACCCTCCCTGAAGACACTTCACACATCGTCTCTACCGCACTCCGAATATCCGGCATACCGAGTGAGTATGAGGCGACAACGAGGTCATAAGGTCCATCAAGGTCAACCGCTGGATCGACATCCTCCCAGCGTTTCTGCACGATCGAGAGGTTCGATACACCCTCTTCGGCTGCGTACTCCTCCATAACCTCCACCATACCCGGCGCAGGTTCGATGGCAGTCACGCGGGCAGAACGGTTCGCGAGAGGAACAGCCAGTGTGCCAGGTCCGGCGCCGATATCCAGAACAGATGAACCGTTCCTGAGTGGGAGACCCTCGATCACATGGCGGATCCTCTCGGGGTTCGCCCGTGATTGATTCAAAAAATCAAGTGCTTTCTCCCTTGAGGCCCATACCGAGGTGCATCCTCCGTTCCCCCGGCATTCTGTAGTCTTTTCGGAGAGATCTCTCCAGATGTCGTTCCAGTCAATGTCTCTGTACGTCATGGTTTATTCTCCGCCTCACGATCCTGCATTCGCCTCACTCTGTGCCGTTGGTGATACATTATGGAGGGGACGATCGCTGGCTGATCGTCCGTTCCGCTCTGTCACACATCTGGGCATAACCATCTGAACGCCATCAAGCGTCCGGACGGAGCAGACACCCCGGTAGATCTCCCCGAGCACCCCCTCCGATATCACATCCTTCGGGTGGCCTTCGGCCACGACGATCCCATCTCCCACGACCACGGCCCGATCACAGAACCACGCTACGTGGTTCGGGTCATGACTGCAGGCAAGGATCGTCTTTCCCTCCCCGGCAATCTCGCGCATAATCTCCCATATCCGCATCTGGTTCTGGAAGTCGAGTGCGCTCGTGGGTTCATCCAGGAAGAGAACCGGTGTATCCTGCGCTATAGCGCGGGCCATGAGTACCATCTGCCGCTGCCCCCCGGAGAGCTGGTTATAGGGCCGATCCGCGAGGTCGCTTATACTGAGGGTGGCAAGCGCATCCATAGCAATCTCCCGGTCACGCCTCCGTATGCCGAAAAATCCACCGAGATGGGGTGTCCTCCCCATGAGGACGACCTCGCGGGCAAGGTAGGGGAACGGCGGTTTGTGTTCCTGCGGCACGTAGGCAACGAGGCGCGCAAGATGTTCGATGCCGCACTGTGCGACATTTTCACCGTTCATCTTCACTCCGCCCCGCTCTGCATGGAGGAACCGCAGGCAACACTTGAAGAGTGTTGTTTTCCCCGATCCGTTCGGGCCGAAGAGACCACAAAGTTCACCTTTCTCGACTGAGAAGGTGACTCCCGAGAGTACGGGGAATTCTCCGTACCGGAAATGCATATCATGAACCTGAAGCATGGCAATCATCCGAAAATTACTCTACCCTTACTGCGGAGCAGGTAACAGAGATAAGGCGCCCCGAGGATGGAGGTCAGGATCCCGACCGGTATCTCAGCCGTCGTCAGCGTCCGGGCAAGAGTGTCGCAGACGATCAGGTAGCATCCGCCCATCATCAGGGATGCCGGTATTACGAAGCGGTTATCGGGCCCAAGGAGCATCCGGGACGCATGAGGCATCATGAGCCCGACCCATGCTATTATGCCGACGAGCGATACGGCAAACGCGGTTATGGCGGTAGCAAGCGCGATGACGATGAATTTGTACTTCTCGGGGTTGACACCGAGGGTTCGCGCCTCGTCGTCACCCATCGAGAGAACATTGAGTTTCCATCCGAGCGCCCAGAGGACGATGAAACTGATAAAAACAACGGGGGCGAGGAGGATTACATCGTTCCATGTCGCGTAGTAGAACCCACCCATCAGCCAGAAGACGATCTCACGGAGCGCCGTATCATTGGAGATGTACTTGAGAAGCGAGACAAACGCAGAGAAGATCGAGCCGATGATGACCCCCGCGAGGATGAGGGTGATGATGGGCGTCTCACCTCTACTGCGGGCGAGTACGTAAGCAAGGGTGACGGCGAGCGCGCCGAAAGCGAATGCGGAGATCTGTATCGAGAAGAAGATCGCCGGGAAAACAATCGCAAGTGCTGCACCGAACGCGGCTCCCGACGAGACGCCGAGGATGTATGGTTCGACAAGGGGGTTTCGAAAGACACTCTGGAAGATAGCACCCGCGATGGCAAGCGCGCCGCCGACCGAGACAGAGAGGATTATCCGGGGCACGCGGATATCCCATATAATGGTGTTGTGTAGTTTCGGGATACTCCCAACATCGCCGAATGTTATATGGATGAGGATCGCCTGATAGACATCCGCGGCGGTGATGCCATACGTGCCCAGAACGACCGCTATAGAGGCTGTCATAAATAGAACAAAGGCAAGGGAAAGGAGAACGAGGATCTTTCTCTCTTCCCTGAACCCGCCGGTGGTTTCATAACCCAGCTTTTTGAGAAGATGGTTGAAGCCTGTGGATTCTGTCATGCGGTCTCCTTGCGCACGGACGGTGCGGATAAACCTTTCTTTGTAATAACTGCTATATAAACTGTAGCAATAGGTGTAATTCTTCACCATACTTTTCTTTATAGATGCGAAACATAATCATTTTTATACTATTTATTCGAATAACCCCATATGATACATAGCACAAAGCCCGTGGGGCTTGCCCTGCTTATCATCTGCCTCCTCATTCTCTCCTTCTCCTGCGGATGCACGGAAACAACGACGGATGCGAAGTCTGTGAATGCAGGCGAAACCCAAACGGTAACGGATATGCGAGGCAGGACGGTTGAACTGCCGGTAACCATCAAGCGGGTCGTCGCCATCGACGACGGGTTTGTCGAAGGGCTCCTCTACCGGTTCGGTATGCAGGATCGGATCGTCGGTCTCGGTGGCACATGGGTTCAGGACTATACATACGCCTTCGAGGCGACAAACGGAGTAACTTACGAGTATAGAAACGGCACGAATCCGGTCAGTTACCTCATCCCGGAGCTTGCCGATCTCCCGGTGCTTGTGGAGACGGGGACGGCGATCAACTACGAGACTCTCGCCTCGCTCGACCCCGACGTCATCATCATCCGCGAGGGGGCGTGGGCGTTCAGCGCCGGGTCAGACGAAGCCCTCGAAAAAACGATCACGACGATAGATTCACTCGGCATCCCCCTTGTCATCCTCGTCGGCCCGCCTTTCCAGGAGAGACCGACCATCGACCACATCGGTGAGGAGATCCGGCTCATCGGCAAGATCTTCTCGCACGAAAAGGATGCTGATGCACTCGCATCCTATCTGGACGATCAGATACATGAGATCCGGAAGCGTACAGCGGATATCCCCGAGAATGAGAAACCGCGTATGATGCAGCTCGGCCTCTCGCCGCGTGCCCGTCAGGGTGGCGGTGCTGGTATGGCCTGGGGTGGCGATACGATCGAGTCTTACTTCATCGAGGAGATTGCAAACGCGAAGAACGCTTACAAAGGGACCGGGGCTTTCGTCGTCTTATCGACCGAGCAGATCCTGGCACTTGACCCGGACGTGATCGTCCTCCCGACCGCCCAGGGCTACCACCCGGCAAGCGAGCTCTACACCGCTCCCTACTACCAGAACCTGCAGGAACTCAGGGCCGTGAAGGACTATCGGGTCTATGCCCTCCCCTGGACACCCTTCAACTGGGCAAAAAGGCTTGAATATCCCATCGAGGCGATGGTGATCGCAAAAGCCGCCTATCCGGATCGGTTTGCAGACATTCAGGTGCACGAATGGGTGCTTGAGTTTTATCAGAATATTTATGGGGTCGATAGCGCGACAGCGAAAGAACTCCGCTCCGCCCAGTGGCTGGACTGGACGGTTGAGGCGGGGTTCTAAACCCTGCCCCATTCGGAACCAGTATATGCCCCGGCGATAACCAGACCTTCATGGAACTCAAAGAGGAACTCTCCGGTGTCCCCGGGATGCTCCGGCCGTTCAAGGCCTACCTTCGGGGAGCAGGACTTGCTCCGGGCGCCCAGATCGTCTACTACGGTTGTCCCGGCACCTGCACCCCGTTCATAGAACTCCTGGGATTTGCCGTCCGCGATCTCCCCATCGAGCAGGTCTACGTCCCCTACGTAGATGAGACGGCGGCAAAGGTCATCCGCCCGGTCGGGGGCGTCGGGATGCAGGTCTCCGGTGATGCCGCCCGCATCGACCCGGCGGTGGTCGTCATAATGGGCGGGCTTGCCATGCCGGGCGTCCCGGTCACAAAAGAGGCGGTGCAGGCGGCCGCCGGCGCCCATCCGGGGGCGAAGATCGTGGGTATATGCTTCATGCAGATGTTTAAGAAGGCTGGCTGGCTCGACACTTTCAACTTCGACCTGATCATCGATGCCGCCATCGACCCGGTCAGGGTCTGGGGATAGGCACCTCTCTTACGGCGGCCGGGTGCGGCTCCTCGTGCAGGGGTCTGGAACGGGGCAGGGTGAACCGGAAGGCAGCGCCGCATTCGGGGTTGCCCGGCACCCGATCCTCGATACGGATCTGGCCGCCGTAGCGCGTGGTGAGTGCCTTTGTGATGTAGAGCCCGAGTCCTTTTCCACTCCGCTTGTTCGTGCCCCGCGCAAAACGGGTGAAGAGAATAGGTTTTTCCCGATCCGGTACGCCCGGCCCCGTATCCTCGATCGAGACCTCGACCATCCCATCGCCCTCTTCGACCCGGATGGTGACCTCGACCTCCGGCCCCCCGAACTTTTCCGCGTTGCCGATGAGGTTTGCGAAGACCTCGGAGAGGAGATCGTCGGCCATGACCCCGATAGGCCTTCCCTCGTAGGTGATCCCGGTATCGGGGTGGTGCACGATGGTGGCCCTGATGATGGTATCGAGGTCGACGGGCCGCGTCACCGTCTTGATGGAGCGCAACCGTCGGAGCGTTGAGACGTTCTGTATGATCTCGATGCTCCGGCTGACTCCGCCCCTGAGTTTCCGGATCATCTGCCTCTCCTTCCCATCCAGCATCTCGATAAGCAGGTCGGCGTAGCCGAGAGCGACGGCGTTGGCGTTGTTGATGTCATGCACCATGATGTCAAGGTAGAGGTTTGCCTCTTCGTGGGCCGCCCGCAGTTCTCCTTCCACCCTGATGCGGTCGGTGATATCGGAACCCGAACCGATGATCCCGACCGGCCTACCGTCATCGCCGGCAAGCACTGTATCCTGCCACGTGAAGATGCGTATCTCTCCGTTCCTGGTGACGACCGGGCTCTCCTGCGGCCCGGTGGTGGCGGTGCCGCCAGCGATCGCAGCGTCAAAGATCCCTCTCCGCGCCTCACGCGACGTTTCGGGGACAAACGTTTCGAACCAGTCTTTTCCGATCAACTCCTCCTCGCGGTAGCCAAGCAGTTCGCAGCCGCGGCGGTTGATGAGCCGGATGGTGTGGTCGACATTGATGACAGCAAAGAGGCCGCCTGCCACATCAAGGTAGTGTCGGACGAGATCCCTCTCTCTCTCCACCTCCCGCTCCCGCCTCTTGATCTGCCCTGAAAGGGAGGCGACGACGAGGGCGATGAAGATGAACATCAGGGCGCGCCCATAATCGTTCAGTGTCAGTATATCCGGTCTGTAGAGG
>CAYPRO010000049.1:0-12616 GCA_964413225.1 uncultured Methanoculleus sp.
TAGGCAGTTTGGGTGGGGCGCCACACCCTCGAAAAAATATCAAGGGTGCCCTATGGTCAACTCATGTGAGTCAGAAACTCACAGGAGAGTGTCAAGAGCAAAAGTTGGCCTGACGCGATCACGCATAGCAAGTGATCGCGAGAGGAAACTCGGGTCTAACGAACCAATACGCCCTGTTGATGAGGGCTATTGACGACAGAAAAGCTACCCCGGGGATAACAGAGTCGTCGCCGGCAAGAGCACATATCGACCCGGCGGCTTGCTACCTCGATGTCGGTTCTTTCCATCCTGGCCGTGCAGCAGCGGCCAAGGGTGAGGTTGTTCGCCTATTAAAGGGGATCGTGAGCTGGGTTTAGACCGTCGTGAGACAGGTCGGTTACTATCTATCTGGAGTGTTGGGAGTCTGAAGGTAAGATGGAAATAGTACGAGAGGAACTTTCCGTCGTCGCCTCTGGTCGATCGGTTGTCCGACAGGGCAATGCCGAGCAGCTACGCGATAAGGGATAAAAGCTGAAAGCATCTAAGCTTGAAACCTGACCTGAAAAGAGACTCCGTTGAGGACATGGGTAAAAGACCCGTTTGATAGGTCCGGGATGTAAGCACGAAGGTAACGACGTGTTCAGTCCGCGGATACTAACGTCCGATGCCTTCCGCTGAACTCAGACGAAATCCAGAGTTGCGCACCATTTCAGTGTCCCGGTATAAGGTGATCACCTTTATATGTCCGGGAGACTAACCTTTAGGAGGTAACACGGCTTGCCAAGGTGGCGGAGCGGCCACGCGGTTGACTGCAGATCAACTACACCCCGGTTCAAATCCGGGCCTTGGCTTTGGTAATAGCGGCCATAGCAGAGGGGAAACACCTGGACCCATTCCGAACCCAGAAGTTAAGCCCTCTCACGTGCCGTGTGGTACTGAGGTACGGGAGTCCTCGGGAAGCACGACTCGCTGCTATTACCTCCCTTTATACTGAACGATTGCTTTTCTGATAATTTACTCTGTGTTTGCTGGTTATCTATCCCCGACTGAACTCTCCTTATGGTACCCCGACATGAGGGCATATTGTTTCATCCTCTCTGAATCTACTCTATCAGAGGAGTGCGCGAAGGGTAACGGTCTGTCTTGAAGCACCAGCGTCAGCGCTCTCCGGGTCTGGCGGGCCAAGAGTGGTGTGGCCGGAGCCCTGCAAGAAGCGCACTCTCAAAAAACAACCGTGCCGCCAGAAGGGAGGGGGAGGCCTCCCCGCCCTGTTGTTCTTCTCTTACGGCACCTTTCCGGGCATCCGGCACGATGCCCCTTGCGACACCTTCCCGTCGCGGTGCCCCCTGGGTTTTACATAATGGAAGAACCGGCACAACGCCGATGGCCGGGGATACCTTGCCGCCCCATCCCCGGCAGATGCATTCTCGGGCGAGAAGAAGACCGATCGCGTAAAACCACGCCGCCTCCCGCCAGATCGCTGGCGGAGACCGGTTCCTCATGAAGGTTATTCCTCTGGTCGCCTTATCCTGCACAGCCCGCGATCATGCTTTATAGGAGGATGCCGATGGGCGGAACATGCCAGGAGGTATCGATGCGATGCAGCAAAGGGCGGTGATAGGGGAGATCGAGGAGATGATCCAGTCGACGCCCGATTATTCCGACGTCAGGGAGGCGCTCCGGTCACTGGACTTCGTACCGGAACAGGATGACGCCGATGTCGCGATCTGGGTCCAGCCCGACCTCGGGATCTTCGTCCTGCTCCGGATAAACCTCGGAGGCGGGTACGCGGGCTACAGGGTCGCCGCCTGCGACGATCTGGAGAACCCTGGCGGCGGAGAGTTTCCCGGCTACACTGCACGGTGAACCCTCAAGGGCGGGTTCATCTGGGTGTATGCGATATAGCCCCCTCACGCCAGGAGAGATAGCGATCGATCGGGAAGAACAGAATGCAGCGAAAGCCCGGGCTAGGGAGGTCATCACCGCGAACCCTGCTTACGACGAGATCCAGGCAGGTCTCAAAGAACCCGGGTTCCTGTCAAAGGAGGGTAATCCTGCCCTCGCTCTCCGGGAGAGCCTCATGCATCAACTCTTCGTGATGATCCACATGAACCGGGATACCGGCAGGTTTGGGGACTGTGTAGTTAAGACGTTTGAGGGGATGGAGGGGTTTGAGTAACCCACGGGGTCACGCCCTGCCCGGCGGGTCCATGAAGAGCAAGACGTAACCGCCGATGAGGGCGGCAACAAAGACGAGGACGTATATTTGGTGTGCAAGCGTCCCCGTGAAGATGGAAAAGATCCCGATGCCTGTCATATCGCCCACGAGCGCAAAGAGCCGGAATATGAAGATAACCATGAAGATTGTGCCGAAAGCGCCAATGACAGGTCCCGGCAGGTTCAGAGGGAAGATGAAGGTGTCAGAGAGGTCGCTGACCAGAAAGATCGCCGAGATCAGGACGATGAGCCCGACGTTGGTGTTGAAGAACCCCACAACGCGGAGGAAGGCCGGGGTCATGGAGTAGGCACCAGCGATGATGTTGGCGACACCTAGCAGGATCAGGAAGACAATGATCCCGGTTATCCTTGATACAAGTATGCCGGCAAACGATTCCTTCCTGCGCCTGCCCATACGATCCCTCCGGAGGGGGAAGGACGCTCCACCCATATGGAGCTATCCGGGGGGCCGGGTACCGCAACGTTCATCCGTCCTCCGACCGTGATCACCTTCTGGAGCGCGGTGAGCATGGAGTTTGCAACCTTTGCCTCCTGTTCTGGGAGGATCGAGGCCACATCTTCCCGGAACGATATGACCGCCCTCCTTGCGCGGCTGCTTGCCGCCGCGGCGCCAGATGAGATCGATACCATCTGCTACTTCACGCTCGGCGCGATCGCCCCCGGGTACAGCGGTGTGACCACGGGCATCGGGGACAGGACGGCTGCCGTGGCCATCGCCCTTGCAACCGGGACCGATCCCGCATCCGTCGAGGCGGCGGCCCGGGAATTCGGGGATTACGGTGACGTTGCCGCCCGACTGGCCGGGAAACCCGCAGAGAATATTACGGAGTTCTTCCCCGTCACCGGATCGCTCACGGTCGCGGCCGTTCACCGGGGTTTTATGGAGATCACCCGGGCATCCGGGCCTGGCTCGGCCGGAAGAAAGACGAAGATCCTTGCCGCGATGCTCGCCGCCGCGGCGCCGCCTGAGCGGCGCTCCATCATCCGACTCGCCACCGGAAATATGCGCCTTGGCGCCGGGGATATGACACTTCTGGATGCTCTCGCGGAGGGGCATCCGGGCTTGAAAGGCGGGCGCGCAGATCTCGAGCACGCCTATAACGTCTCCTCCGATATCGGGCTTGTGGCCCGGACACTCCGTGAGGGGGGCATTGCGGCGGTGAAGGCGATATCCGTCACCCTGCATCGGCCCGTCAGACCGATGCTCACGCAAAGGGTCTCGCGACTGGCAGAGATCCCGGAGCGGATCGGCTCCCGGCTCATTGCCGTCGAGGAGAAGTACGACGGCGAACGGATTCAGGCACACAAGGGCGGTGACAATGTCACATTGTTTTCGCGGCGGTTGACCGACGTCACCTGCCAGTATCCCGATATCGTCCGGAGCATTCACGAGTGCGTCACGGCCGGTACCGCGATCCTCGACGGCGAGGCGGTCGCGTTTGACCACGAGACCGGGACATACCGCCCCTTCCAGACGCTCATGCGGCGGCGCCGGAAACACCGGGTCAGGGAGATCGCGAGCATAATCTCCGCGACTTACCGGGCCTTTGATCTCCTCTACTTAAACGGCGAATCGTACCTCCGCCAGAGTTACCCGGATCGGCGGGCAGCACTCGAGGCGGTCCTCTCTCCAGACGAGCGGATCTCTCCTGCGGGCCGCAGTGTAACGGGGAATATCGAAGGGATTACAGAGTTTTACATATCCTGCATAGGGCGGGGGCTTGAAGGGATCGTCTGCAAATCGTGTGCAGACGATTCGTTCTATCGCGCGGGGGCGCGGGAGTGGCAGTGGATCAAGTGGAAGCGCGATTACGTTCCCGATCTCTCCGATACGCTCGACCTTGTCGTCATCGGCGCCAATGCCGGGCGGGGGAAGCGGGCCGGGACGTTTGGTTCGGTCCTCTGCGCCGCCTACAACCGCGAAGAGGATGTATTCCAGACGGTCTGCGCCCTGGGGGCGGGGTTTACGGATGCCGATCTCGCCGACCTCCCCCGGCGGTTTGCCGGTGTGAGAGTGAACCGGCAACCGGCACGGGTGATGGCGACCCCGCAGGCGGCACCCGACTTCTGGTTCACGCCGGCAGAGGTTGTGGAGGTGCGGGGGCTTGAGATCACCGAGAGTCCGGTTCACACGTGCAACTGGGACACGGAGCGGCAGCGCGGGCTTGCCCTCCGGTTTCCGCGATTCGTCCGATGGCGGGACGATCGGGGCCCGGAGGCTGCGACGACAACAGCCGAGGTCGAGGCCATGTTCCGCCGCCGGCGGGGGGTGTAGGGTATGGAGGTGCTCTCCCGTATGACCAACTTTGATGTCGCGGCTATCCTCTACGAGGTCGCCGATCTCCTCGAGATCAAGGGCATCCGGTTCAAACCGCAGGCCTACAGGCGGGCGGCGCGGGCGATCGAGACCCTGCCGGAGGATGTCACCGACGTCGCGCGGCATGATCGCCTCGACGATATACCTGGCGTAGGCAGGAGCATCGCCGGAAAGATCCACGAGATCGTCGAGACCGGGAGCCTGGCGTACCTGGAATCCCTGCGCCGCGAGTTCCCGCCTGGCGTTCTGGAACTCACCCGGATCGAGGGGATCGGGCCGAAGAAAGCAGCCGTGCTCTCCCGCGACCTCGGCATCCGGTCCATCGATGACCTGGAGGCGGCGGCCAGAGCGGGCCGGATCCGCGGCCTTCCCGGGTTTGGGGAGAAGACCGAGCGGAATATACTTGCAGGCATCGATATGAGCCGGATGGCAGAGAAACGGCACCTGCTCGGGCATATCCTCCCGGTCGCCCGCGATATCGAGAGGCGCCTTGCGGCCCTTGCCTCGATCCGGCAGGTGAGCCTCGCAGGCTCGGTTCGCCGTATGAAGGAGACGATAGGGGATCTCGACATACTCGCGACATCGACGCGCCCACAGGAGGTGATGGAGACCATCGCCACCTTCCCCGGTGTTGCACGAGTCATTGCCCGGGGGGCGACGAAGACATCGGTGGTTCTCGCGACCGGGCTCCAGGTCGACCTCCGGGTGGTGGAGGAGGGGCAGTTTGGGGCTGCGCTCCAGTACTTCACGGGGTCAAAAGATCACAACATCGCCCTCCGGAAGCTTGCGATAGCGCGAAACTGGCGGCTCAACGAGTACGGGCTTACGGATCTCGCAAGCAACCGCATGATCGCAGGGGAGGATGAGGCCGGGATATACCGGGCGCTCGGTCTTGCCTGGATCGAGCCGGAACTCCGGGAGAACCGTGGCGAGCTTGAGGCCGCCAGGGCCGGGACCCTGCCTGACATAGTCGGCTACAACTCGATCCGGGGCGACCTCCACGTCCACACCCGGTGGAGCGAGGGCGCCAACTCCATTGAGGAGATGGCAGAGGCCGCAGAAGCGCTCGGCTACGAGTACATAGCCATATGCGACCATTCAGAGAGCCTCCATATCGCCCACGGCCTCTCTGCGGAGCGCCTGGCCGGGCAGATGCGCGAGATCGAGAGGATCAACCGTGAGGACGGCAACATCACCCTCCTCTCCGGCACCGAGTGCAACATAGGTATGGACGGCAGGATCGACCTTCCTGATAGCGTCCTTGTCGACCTCGATGTCGTGGTGGCGAGCGTCCACTCAGGGTTCAAGCAGCCCGAGAATGAGATGACTGAACGTGTCATCACGGCGATGCATAACGACAACGTCGATATCATCGGCCACCCTACGGGAGGGATCCTCCTTGCGCGGGCACCCTATCAGATCGACCTCGCCGCGGTCTTTGAGGCCGCAGCGGCGCTTGGTGTCCTCCTGGAGATCGACGCCTCTCCCGGCAGGCTGGATCTCTCTGATGTCCACGCCCGCTCGGCCCGGGAGGCGGGCGCCCGGTTCTCGCTTGGCTCCGATGCTCACAGCCGCGAGAGCCTCCGCTTCATGGAACTCGGCGTCGCGACCGCCAGGCGGGGATGGCTCACGGCGGGTGACATAGCAAACACCCGCACGCTTGCGGAGTTGAGGGGATTTTTGCGGTCGTGACGGGCCGGCGGTATTCATGCCCCTGCGGGCGGGGGCCTTTCGCCCACGCCTTCCTCACCCGGCGCTGACGAGATCCACGAGATGGATATCAAACGTCAGAGGTTGCCCGGCCAGAGGATGGTTTGCATCCAGCGTCACGGTCGAGTCTGAGACGGCGCTGACGACGACGATGGCCGCCTCGCCGTGCGTCTGCTGGACCTGGAGTTGCTGGCCCGGTTCGGGGTTGATCTCTTCGGGAAACACATCCCGGTCGACCGTGAGCACCATATCCTCGCGGTGAGGGCCGTAGGCCTCATCGGGCGGGATCGTCGTGGTCTTCGTCTCGCCCGGCTCCATGCCGACGACGGCCTGCTCAAACCCAGGTATGACCTGCCCTCCGCCTATGATGAACTCGAGGGGTTCTTGATCGTCAGATGTATCAAATACCGTTCCATCATCCAGTTTTCCCGTGTACTGCACCCTGACGGTGTCGCCTTCTTTTGCCTGTGCCATGCTGCTTCACCGGCGGGGTGGTAAAACGGGAATCTTATTTATGCATGCCGCCCGGCCCCGGGCTGCTGGTTTTTGCGTGTTATGTCGACATTTTGGGATCTTCTCGGACGGTGTGCAGGGCCCTATATCGCCCGGCATGTCGTAGCCGGGGTTGACCCCGAGGGTACCTATGATGCCCGGGTGACATAGGTAAAGAAAGCGCCGGCGCCACCCGGCCAGTATGGCAACCCCTGATCGGGATATACGGGCATTCATTTTGATGATCCCGAAAGCGCGCCGACGCGCGGGGGTTTGCACTTCCCGATCGACGATCCCGGGAGGCCTGAATCCTGCCATCTTATTAACCTTTTTTGGCCTATCTTTGTTGCCCATGTAACGTGCAAATCCATTTCTGCCAGAAATAATTGGCTATATCGATATGTCGGGCCATGAAAATCATCAATTATATATAAATATCTTTATAAATTTAGAAGTACAATTAATATCCGTAACACGTCTCAGCACAAAACATTCGAGGGGAGATCTGCGATGGCCTACATGGATGGAATAACCTGTATATGCGGCAACGGCCGGACGCTTGAGGATCACCGGCCCATCGTCGGCGACGATGTCATATCCGGGATCTACAAAAGAGCGGCGAGCCTCCGGGGGAAACGGATCCTTCACGTGAACTCGACCTACCAGAGCGGCGGCGTAGCGGAGATGATCCTCTCGCTTGTGCCGCTCATGAACGACGTTGGCATAAAGACGCAATGGAACATCCTGAATGGTGAAGGCGACTTCTTTGTCATAACAAAAAACTTCCACAACGCTCTTCAGGGGCAGGCGATAGCGTTCTCGGATGAGGAGAAGGGCCTCTACCTCCGGACAAACGAGACCTTCTCTGAGAAGATGACGATCGACCACGACCTCGTGGTCATCCACGACCCGCAGCCCCTGCCTCTGATCCGGTTCTACCATAAGAGCCAGCCCTGGGTCTGGCGGTGTCATGTCGACCTCTCAAACCCCGATCCCGCCCTCTGGGAGTTCCTCAAGGGCTTCATCCTCGGCTACGACCGGATGGTGATATCGCACGAGTGCTACCGCCGCCCGGGGATGCCGATGGAGCAGTGGATATGCCGTCCGGCAATCGATCCGCTTTCGGAGAAGAATCGTGACCTCTCTGACACCGAGATCGCCGGCCTTCTCGAGAAGTACGGTGTGCCGACCGATAAACCGCTGGTCACCCAGATATCGCGGTTCGACAAGTGGAAGGACCCGGAAGGCGTCGTCGACGTCTTCTGTGAAGTCAGGCGGCATGTCGACTGCAGGTTGGTCCTCTGCGGGAGCATGGCCCCCGACGACCCCGAAGGCTGGGCCATATACCGGCGGGTCGAGGAGGCGGCGCGTCCCCTCATCGATGCCGGCGATGTCGTCCTTATAACCGCCGAGGATCACCTTCTGGTCAACGCCCTCCAGAGAGCATCGGCCGTCATCCTCCAGAAATCGCTCCGCGAAGGGTTCGGCCTGACCGTCACCGAAGGGCTCTGGAAGGGGCGGCCGGTCATCGCCTCCCGTGTCGGTGGTATACCGCTCCAGATCGAGGACGGTGAGACCGGTTTTCTCCTCGATCCGACCGACACGGAAGGGTTTGCCTGGCGGATCCGGCAGATCCTCGAGGACCCGGATCTCGGCGAGAGGCTCGGCCGGGCCGGAAAAGAACATGTCCGGAAGCACTTCCTGATCACCCGCCTCCTCTCTGACTACCTGGAGATGCTCAATGCCGAGCTCGCAGGTCAGAACGCCTGAAGAAGAGAACGGGAAAAGAAGAGAGGCCTCTGGTGTGTACCTGAAGTGAGGCCGATGCGCGGGTCTGGCGGGCCGGTCTCCCCGGGACCGGCCTTTCCGGAAGGTGGGCGCGATAGACTGTTTCGTAGCGCCCGGGATGCGGTATTGGCAATACAGGCGCCGGATCAACGCAGGCAGCGGGACTGGAAGGCCGGCGCACCTCTATTATCGATATACGGTTATGCTCATGCAGGTCACAGGGCAGGTCTTATGGAAGGATTTGATGGCGATGAGACTCCGGAAGAATCAGAGATTACGCCCGACCGGTTGACGCAACCACCCCCAATGATGACTGAATAGATATACTGGTATATAGTTGTTTCTCCCGGCGGCGGGAGATGTAATACCCATGGTGTCTCCCCCATGCTCTCCGGTTGCCATGAGGTGCTCCCGCCAGCGCTCGCCGCAATTCGCCCGCATTCCTGGAAAAACAGCGCCAGACCCGGGATAACCTGTTTTTGCGGCTCGAAAGGTCGCCGTTCACGTTCCACGATCCTGGCAAAAACCGGATCCCCGGGGATCCGGTCCCGCACTTACCGTCCGGCGATCTCGATCGGGCCGGGCAACCGGATCCCGGCGATGGTCTTTCCTTTCATCCCCTCTATGACCTGGCCGACGACATCGGGGGGAACATCGACGGTGGAGTATGTCTCGTATATGGTGATCGCGCCGATGACACCGCCGGGTATCCCGGTCTCGCCCGCGAGCGCCCCGACGATATCCTTTGGCCGGACCTGGTGTTCTCTCCCGAGGGGGATCCGCAGAAGCGTCGGCCCGGTTCCCTGCGCCGGCCCCTGACCGCTTGAGCCGAGCTCCAGTTTCAGGAGGGCGGCGGCGACTTCAAGCGACGTGTAATCTTCGGATGCTATCCGTTCGACGAGGTTTACGTAGCGTTCAAGATCGCCCTCATCGATGACCTGCTGCACCCGATCGACCAGCTTCCGCGTCCGGCTCTCCTCGACATCCCCCTGCGTCGGGAGCGGGATCCGGGCGATCTGAATCCGGGTGTAGTTCTGGATCGTCCGGAGTTTGAAGTATTCTTTTGGACCCACGAACGTTATGGCCCGCCCGGCGCGCCCGGCGCGTGCCGTCCTGCCGATGCGGTGAATATAGTACTCGATGTCCTGCGGGACATCGTAGTTGATGACCATATCGACATCCTCGACATCGATACCCCGGGCGGCGACATCTGTTGCGACGAGTATATCGATGGTCCCGGCCCGAAACTTAGCCATGACCCGGTCGCGCAGGGCCTGTTTCATATCGCCGTGGAGGCCCTCGGCAAAGTAACCCCGCGCCTGGAGGTGGGCGGTCAGGTCGTCGACGCCCTGCTTGGTATTTACGAATATGAGCGTCAGGTCCGGGTCGTACATATCAAGGAGCCGGGAGAGGATCTCGAGTTTATCCCGGCTGCGCACCTCCAGATAGAGCTGCTCGATCTGCGGGACGGTCACCTCGCGGCGGGCGACCGATATGAACTCGGGTTCTCTCTGGAACCTCTTTGATATATCGAGGATGGGTCGGGGGAGGGTGGCCGAGAAGAGGACCGTCTGGCGGTCTTTCGGCGTCTCGTCGAGGATCTTCTCGATATCCTCTCTAAAGCCCATATCCAGCATCTGATCCGCCTCATCGAGGACGACAAGGCGTACACTGGCAAACGAGAGGGTACCGCGATCGAGGTGGTCAAGCACCCTTCCCGGTGTCCCGACGACGATCTGGGCGCCGCGCTGCAACCCCTTGAATTGCCGCTCGATCGGCTGGCCACCGTATATGGGGAGGGTGTTGATGCCTCCGTGGTGTTTTGCCAGACGGGCGAACTCCTCGGCTATCTGGATGGCGAGCTCCCGGGTGGGGGAGAGGACAAGGACCTGTGTCTCCCGGCTCCCGGGGTCAACCCGCTCGATAGCCGGAATGCCGAACGCCGCCGTCTTTCCGGTCCCGGTCTGGGCCTGGCCGGTCACGTCGCGCCCTTCGAGTATAGCGGGTATCGTGCTCACCTGGATGGGCGTGGGCTCCTCAAAACCCATATCCTCTATCGCCTGGAGCATTTTCTCGGAAATATTGAACTCCTCAAATGTGATATTCTTCTCCATTCACCACTTCTTGGTGCTGCTACCTCTTTACCCTGTGGGGCAGCACCCCTTCGTCGGGGCCATGCACCCGCCCGCGCGACCGGCGCCTCGCCTCGCCCCCCCGCGGGGCGGTCTCGGTATCGCGGAGGCCGCAGGTGACGACGACCGCCTCCGCCGGTATGCCGGCGTTCTCGCGCTCCTGCTCCGTTGTCGCGTGGCAGCGGAGGTATCGCTTGCAGTCGTGGCAGAAGGACCGGCCGGTGAGCGGCGGGCTGAGGTTGAAGCTGACCATGCGGCATCACATCGGGGAGGCGCCGGGAGCCTTCCTGACCGTGACTCATCGTTTGTGCGGTTGTGGGAAGATAGCCACTATCCTTTGAGATCCGGCGAGGGCGAGGGGTGCGAAGGTCCCGCCGCTTCCGGCAGCACCCCGCACAGGAACGTATATATGACGTGCTCACTACCGGGGGACGCCGAGAGGCAGGAGAATACCATGGTATGGAGAAGAATAACCCGGGGGCCCTGGGGCGAGTTCGATGATATGCTCGCGAGCATGCAGAGGCAGTTTGACGATATGATAGAGCGCACATCGGGAGCCGCGCAGCAACTGGCGTTGCCCGGCGGCGCCCGGGCGACGGTCGATGTCCGGGAGGATGATACGAATATATTTGTCGTGGCCGACCTTCCCGGCGTCGAGAGGCAGGACATATCGGTTCGGCTCCTTGACCCGAGGATGTTACGGGTAACAGCACGGCGGGAGGAGGCAAGAGAGAAGGAGGAGGCCGGATACCATGTGCGGGAGAGGAGGGTCGGGACGATCGCCCGGACGATCGCGCTTCCCGCTGATGTCACCGGAGAGGGGGCAGGCGCCACATTCAGGAACGGGGTCCTTGAGGTGCGGATGAAGAAGGTCGCCGCAGCCCCGGGAAAAGAGATCACGGTGGGAGAGACCTCAGGAACGCCCGTTCTCTCCGCCGCAGAGGAACAGAGGCAGTTTAAGGTGCAGCACTACCTGGAGGCTCGTGAGGAGATGAAACCGTCGGGGTACCTTTCCCCCCGCGAGATCGCAGAGGAAGCAAAGAAGGTAAAACTGGATGAGCCCGGGACCCCCGAGGAGCGGGCAACAGCTGCAGAACTCCGTAAGCGCAAAGAGGAACTCTATCAAGAGGGGAAGAAGAAACTCGCCGGGTAGGCGGCGGTAAGCAGTCAGGGCGGGAGATCCCTGACGGCTCCAGATCCCGACTCGATCAGTTCCAGGTAGCGCCGGTTTCATCCGTCAGGATAGGGTAAACGGAGGAACCGGTGCTCCCGGAGGAGGGCATCACGGCTATCGACGGTGATCGCGCCTGTGCCTGCAAGGGTGCTTGTGCAGGACTCGATCTCGCATAGTCTGGCAAGCGCCATCTTTCCGAGCGCATCATACTCCCTGCAGAGCAGGTTTGGGGGCTCCGACCGGCAGGTCCGCGGGCGGCTGCTTGCGCTCGTTCTGGCGGAGGGCACAGTCACAGGGGAGGAAGCGGCCGCCCGGGTCGCTGAGGATCCCATGCGGGTGAAGCGGATACTCATCGACCTCGTGCGGGAGGGGTTCGTTGCAGAGAGCGAAGGAACCTACACGCGCCTATGAAGGAGGGGATGCCGCGGCCCCTCAGGCCACGGGGATCTCCGGCGGGATGAGCGCCGATGCTATCGCGTGACAGATGCCGTTTGTGCAGAACGCGTCGGCCTCGACGATCGGGACGCTGTTGATGGTGATCCCCCTGTCTGATGAGCGTATGACAAGATCCGTCCCAAGGCTCGATTGAGCGGTGGCGATGTCCCGGAGGTCTTCAGATGTGAGGAGTCCCGGCACGACGTGGTAGCTCACGATGAGCAGGGCTTTATCTTGCGGGGTTCTCGGGGCGGAGTGAGAAGACCCCACCCTTTAGGGTGGGGATGGAAGCGGAGCCCCTTCGTCATATTTCTGGGGAGTTACCAGAAAGTATATACTATTGTAATGGCA
>CAYPRO010000050.1:0-11555 GCA_964413225.1 uncultured Methanoculleus sp.
TTTGCCCGCAGGGATATCACGGCCGGTGAGTTGATCGAGGTCTGCCCGGTGATCGTGATGGATGGAACGGACGAACAGGGACTTCTTGACCGGACGCGTCTCTTTAACTACTACTTCGCCTGGGGCCAGCAGGAGGAGTCGGCAGCCATGGCGCTGGGTTACGGATCGCTCTACAACCACTCCTACCATGCGAATGCGGATCACATATGCGATCTTGACAGCGGTGAGATCCGCATATATGCCTGCCGGGCCATCCTGGTGGGCGAGGAGATCACCATCAATTACGGCGGCCGACCCGACTGCCCCGACCCTGTCTGGTTCGATGTGGCGGATGAACGCTGACACTTTTTCTGCCTGCAGATCCCCTCTTCCGACGTCTGACGGTGATATCCGGTTTTGTCCGGGTGGGCATCTGCCACGACTTCACCGAGGCGATGCCCGGAGCCGGGGCCGTTCACTCTCCAGGAACCGTCAGGCTACGATTGTGCGCAGAGAATGTGTGATGCCTTGCGTTATTACAGAGCAGGAATGAGGAGAACTTCCCGGCTCCTCCGGGCCGCTCCGGCGGATGTAACCGAATCTCCAGTGGAAATCAAGGGGTTTGCCAAAATATCTCTGAACCATCGAGATTTTCTCTCGCCCTCATACTGCCTGCCGACCCCCGAGATCGCCCCGCCGGTCGTGCGGGTCGCCTGGAAACACTCAAATCATTGAGGGATTCTCAGGAATTCGAGGGTTTTTCTGATGTACCTCAACAAGGTATCCCGAAAGCGGGGATATGAGAACCGGGGTATGGCCTGAATATAGCGGATCCTGCTTGCACGAACCATGCCGACCGTTATGCGGCGGTGAAACTCCATCACCAAACGGTCGACCGGGGGGATGAGGGCCGGGGGGGCATGCCCCGGCACGAGGAAGAGGGGTGAGAAGATCTCAATCGATGGCGACCATGACCTCTGTTGACTTGATCACGGCGTAGATCTTCTTGCCGACGGCAAGCCCGAGACTCTCCACGGCCTTCCTGGTTATGATCGATGTGATCTCACCGCCGCCGTCCAGTCCGATGGTGACCCTGGCGGTGACCACACCCAGATCGATCCTGGTTACTTTCCCGGGAAGCCGGTTTCGCGCACTTAACTTCGTGGTGCACCATGATGCTGGTCTGCAGTCCTGGGGATATGTGTTTTGGCCATAAAGACCCCTATCCGATTTAGTTTCCTGAGGAGATCCATTCTCACGCACAGATCAGCACCCGGGAGGAAATTCACCAGGCACCCGGAGCCTGATACTGTCATATTTTTGGAGCAGGACTCCGTACCCGGTGCAGGAGCCCCGGTACGGGCGAAATTCGGATATATTCGGTTTATTCCCGATCACCTTCACCTGTTCGATCCGGCAGCCTTAACCCTGCAGACGATCTTCATCCAGTATGAGCGCGACGAGACTCCTGCACATCGTTATACTCCTTCTCTGCGCGATCCTGACCGTCCCCGCCGCAACTGCCGGGAACCTTGCCATTACCGAGCCCTCATCCAACGAGAGCACGTTTGCAGAGATGCGTGACTTCTATGTCTACGGAGCCTTCCCCGAACCTCTGGAGCACCCGGGAAACATCCGGGTCACCCTCAAAGATGAGAGCAGCGCGATCATCCGAACAGTCGAGAGCAGCGTCGGCGATGCCGGCATCACACCAGAAGACTCAGTGGACATGAGCCTTGTCCCGAATGCGTGGGGCGGGCTGCTTGCCCCCGATGTCATCACCAGACCCGGGGGCATAACGAACGGCAGCAACAAGGCGCTGGTGACACATGCCTATTACCTTGCCCTGGTGCAGGGTGGGGTCACCCGGGGGATGGGGAGTTACACCGACGTGAGCAGCGGGACGCTCGCGCCGATCACGCGAGATCTGACCGCCGGCACCTACACGCTGATCGTCGAGGGGCTGGATGGCGATCTTGCCGGCGTTCGGGTGGAAAAGACACTCACCTTCGGCACGACCCATGCATCGCTCGGCACATTCCGCCCTGATGCAAACAGACAGAACGTTATCGCCTGGGCGGAGGAGAAGACGCCGCCGCTCCGTGTCTATATCGACTGGTTCCCGGGATACTTCCGGTCAGGCGATGCCGGGTATGAGATCCCGGAGAGGTGGCAGGCTAACAACGCCATTGAGGTGGCAAACGATCTTGTAGGGACGCTGATCGATACCATTGCCACAGCACGAAACGACTGCCTCATATACAATATAGGAAGCACCTCTACGACCCTGCAGGTGGAGATTGCCGCAATACTCGTAAACGGCCTTGAGGATTCAGATAATACAACGTTCACATACTACGATACAGGCGAGCCATCGATGGCATGGATAGAGAGAACAACAGGCGCGAATACATCGATGACCGGGAGAATAGTGGCGTGTCCCGCCAATACCCGGATCGCCTACACCCGTGCAGAGATCACGGATGAACCAGTGCGTGAGAGTTACCTCAATACGACGGCGACCGATTGCCGGAAGACCGTCGATACAACACCGATGCAGGTGATAATCACACAGGGGGAGAACCTGACGTTCTATGGGGTGACGCGGCCTATTGCAACGACGTTGGTGGATGCCGGGAGTGCCTCTCGCTACATCCCTGACGATCAGATCACGACCTATATCTATGAGAACGAGACGCTCGGGCGGTTCACGTTCACCGGCCGCCTGAAGCGCGAGTTCGAAGGCGGGTATATCGGGGAGGCCAACTACGAGTTCGGGCATGCGTTCACGGATACCGCTGCTATGCCGGCAGGCAGATGGCTGCTTGCGGTGAGCGCCTATAACTCGACCGGCGCCCTGGTCGGGGGGACAAACCAGACGATCGAGGTTGAGGTGGTTGCCGCGCCGCCGGCCACATCCCTGCCCGCGGTTGCAGCCGCGGCATCTTCTGCGCCGGCGGCCGGGTTTTGGGGTGTCATCGCGCCCGCGGGGCTCCTCGTGGTTATTGCTCTCCGGCGGAGGTGAGGGGGCCAGGGCAGGCCCTGGCACCCCCTGCCGCACGATGGGTTGTCACCTCTCCATGGCAAATAGAACCCTTACTTCTTCCTGACCAGTGACTGGTCGTATCTCCGTGCCTGTTCGTTGCCCCGCGTGCAGTAGAACGCCGTATGCGTAAGGCCGGTATCCCGCGGGACCGGGCATGTGGGGCAGATGCACTCGACCTCGTGATCGATGCAGACGACGCTCATGCCGGTGAAGCAGAAGAAGCCCTGGTCCAGTTTTTCTGCGCATTCGGTGAAGGTCGGGCAGTTCATGCAGATGCACTTTGCCCGCTCGGCCCGAAGGGTATCGATGCGCTCGGCAGTGGGCATCTGCACCAGTTTCTGCACATATTGATCGAACTTATCCATGCCATCACTCTCCTGAGGTTTCGCCCCTGTTGCCTGCAGACATATAAGGCTGTCTGCCGGGGTACCGGGATCATGTTAGGGCGAGCCCTGGAGAACATGCCACGGCGGCAGGGTCACGAAATGTGCGAAAAACGATGGGCCTGCCCGGATTCGAACCGGGGATCTTCGCTGTGTAAGAGCGACGTCATGGCCGCTAGACTACAGGCCCTGTGGATGCCTTACAGTTTTTCGCACAGGGAGGGATAAACGTTGTTGCTGGTCGATGGAGCGCCGGGCATGGTATACCCTCCAAAAAGGGGTTCCCGGGGTGCCTCGCTCCGGCGACCGGAGGCGCCCCGGTACCTCTGTTTGCCGCGAGTCTGGCCCGCCGCGCCCGGTCTCACACCCCCGGGGAGATGATGAGAGAGGGTATTAGGTGAATCCGAAGGACTTCAGCGTCACGTCGGGATTGATGGCCCCCACATGATAGACAACACCCTCGGAGACCTCGTTGATGACGACCTCGGCCGGGGAGAAGAGCGAGGTGTCGATCTGGTAGAAGTCAAACTTGGCTTCCTTGAATATCTCGTAGAACGGTTTTCCATATCCCCGGGATTTGTTGCTCGGGATTCTGTCGAGATAATCCTTGATCTCCGGGGCGTTCATCGTCAGCATGATGCTGCCGTAGTAGATCGTGGCATCGTTGGTACTCCCCATCGCTTTTGTGCCATCCTTCTTGACGGGAGCGATCGGGGCATGGCCGATACCGGCGATGATCTTCTTTGTGTCAAAGCCAAGTTCGTTCAGCTTGTAGACTGCTGTCTCGACGCACCGGCCGGCAACCTGGACCGATCCCACGATCGAGGCCGTGGGGGCGACAACCGCGCAGGTGTTCGCCACATCCACGTTACAGGCATCAGCGATCTTCTCCATCACGCCGGCATTCGGGAGATGGTCGCTCTCAAGGGCGATGACAGCATAATCGAACTCGTCCTCGTAGTCGATGACCTCGTAGGTGTGCTTCGGTTTTAAGGAGAGCGCCCGGGCTGGGCCGCTTCCCATTGCGAAGTACTTGTTGACGTTGACTGTCCAGCCCGCTTTCTGGGCACCAAGGCATGCGATCGCCGGGAAATCGGTGCTGACCTCGATGAACGGGATCGGTACATCCCTGATCCTGCCCATCGTTATATCGACCTCACCGAGTCCGCCCATGCAGATCTCGGTAAACCGCCGCCCTGCCTGATACCCGCCGGTGGTGCTGACGCCGCAGTCTACTATGCGTGCCCCGTTGTCAAGCTCGTGTGGGACGGCATGGAACTCTTCGGCGTATTCGAAGAGTTCCTCAAAAATGTCCAGTGCCAGTTCGTTTACGCTGAGCATGTGAAAAACCTCATCAGAATACAGACGGCGCCGGAACAAATAAGGATTATGAAACCGAAGTCTGCTCCTGCCGCAGGTGCTCAAGAACGCGATCAGGATCGTAGCGGAGGCTGATCAACCGTGTCCGTCCTTTTCCCTGGCGATAGTGGAGGTTTAAGAGTCGCATCGCATCGAATTTCTGAACCATCTTGTAGTATCGGGTATAGCTGATCCCCCCCTGCTCTTTTACATATTCGTAGACATCTCCGGCGTTCATCTCCTGATCATCCTGAACCGCCATCTCCGCGATCCTGCCGAACACCTCCCGTTCCTCAGCCCCGAGCGCCCGGAGCGAGTACGTAAGGTGCAGGTACCGGGAGACCCCGTAAGCCTTACAGATATCCTCCTGTTCGATAGAGCGGCGGGCATCTCTCTCAGCGTTCAGGGTCGCCCTCTTCAGGAGATCGATGCCGACGCGGAGGTCGCCGCTCTTCATCGTCTGTTCCACCACAAGATCCAGCATCTTCGGCCGGAGGACGTTCGGGTAGAGCCCCTGCAGGACCCGTTCCTCAAGGATCCCGTGGATCTCCTCCTCCGAGTAGGGGGGGAAGTATACTTCGGTGGGCCGGAAGACCGACGCAACGCGGGCATCCACCTCGGTCTGCAGGCTGACGGACATATCGCTGACGATGGCGACGATGCCGATCCGGACGCCGGGGTAGGCTTCGTGAGAACGGAGAAGGGGATAGAGAACGTCGTTGATCTCGTTTTCGTAGAGGAGGTAATTTACATCATCAAGCGCCACCAGGAGCACCTGCTCCTCCCGCAGGAGGGCCCGGGCTATGGCATCGAGGACCAGCTTGAACGAAACGCCTGAGGCCGGTGGCAGGTGCCCTATAAGCCGCCGATAGATCTGTGAGAAGACGGCATACCTGGTGTTGTCGATCTGGCAGTTGATGTAGATGGGAAGCAACCGATTTGTGGTCTCTTCGATCTCGGCAAAGACTTTCCTGACGCTCGTTGTCTTCCCCGTGCCCGGGAGGCCCCGGCATATGGTATTGAGAGGCCGCCCCCCCCTGAGGCCCGGCCGGGCCTGAAAAGCGAGCTCCTGGATCTGTGTGTCGCGGTGATTGAACTGCTCGGGGATATAGTCGATCTCGAAGACCTCGGGATCACGAAAGAGCGTCTCATCCCACATGAGCAGATTCCTCTTCATGATACTATCCTCGGGTGGGGTAGTATTTATAGCCTCCAGATTGTTGTTTTCTCATCGCACGGTTACGGCAGGCGTTATGGATGCTCCATGCATTTTTTGCAGAGTTTTTTGCTCATGAACAACTGGGAGAGTTTCGCCTGCGATCTCGTCATCTCAGCTCCGCAGGCCTCGCAGATATCCCCGGCAGAGGTAGGTTTTGCTGTGGCGATATCCGGTTGCGATGCCTCCGCCTGAGCGG
Source organism: uncultured Methanoculleus sp. (assembly GCA_964413225.1). GTDB lineage: Archaea > Halobacteriota > Methanomicrobia > Methanomicrobiales > Methanoculleaceae > Methanoculleus. The sequence continues at coordinate 6,183 of CAYPRO010000050.1, forward strand.
GGGGCTCAAATGATACTGGCGGTTTTGTTGTAGCACCCAGAGGTTGCGGTGCCGGAGTACCGGGTTTTGCTTCTGCATATTCCTGCTGAACCGCCGGCCTGGCTCCAGCAGTCTCAGGGAGAGGCCGGGCTGGAGGTTCCAGCACCGGCGGGCTTTGGGCAGCGGTGGTGCCTGCAGGCGGATGGGCTTTCCCCTCAGGATGAAGTGCCGGCCCGGCAACGGATGCCGCCACGGGCTGCGCCTCCGGTACCGGTCGCGTAACCGGCGCTTGCAGTTCTGCGGATCGGGCTTTCAGGACGCGCCGGCGGTATGCATCGACCCGCTCGGCAGTCGCCGGATCAGCGCGCCCGAATCGGGCAAGCATCTCGTCGAGGAACGTGATAAGGTCGTCCACATCCTCACGGGTCTCTACATCGCCCTCGACATCGAGGCGGAGGTTTTCGTAGTTATCGAGGTTGATGGTGATCCCGATGGTGACTTCCTTCTTTCCGGGCATATGCTAATAATTATTGTTTTTCTTATATACAATTCCATCGCCGCTTGAAATCATCGCGCTATCTCGCCAATCCCGCTCACCTCCCCCGTCCCCCTCATCCGGCAGCGATCCGCATAGAAGATGGATGATCTGCATATGGATAGACGGTTTTCCTGGTATCCAGCCCTGATCCTTATCCCTCTGCCCGGCATGCAGGCGAAACCCATGCCGACTTTATAACCGGGAATCTCCCAAACTCCGATCCCGGGGTGGTGCGCCGATCTCCTCACCCATCGCTTTTTATGATGCCACAGCTATAGTAGCCAGGTCGTCCGGTTGTGGTTTTTAGACCCTGCAGTTCGGTCCCAAAATCGGGCTTCCGGCACACCTGAGGTGGCAGGGCCTGCTGATCCATGACCGGGTAGCGGGGTTTTCCGATGTGGTGTGCCAGGGAGCCTGCACGATGATACGACACGGGAGTGGTATGACGACCCGCCTGATTGAGAGGCCAGAGAACCTGCCTGGCCCGTGCCAGCCACGCGCTTTCCTGATCTGCGTGATCATCTGCCTCCTGCTCGCCCAGGGCGTTGCTGCAGCACCGCTCTTTGTGGCGGCGGATGATAGTGACCCGGTGGCAAAGGCGCAGGCAGATTACATCTGCGATGGGGTAAACGACCAGGTGGAGATCCAGGCAGCGTTTGCCGCCCTGCCAGATGGTGGTGTGGTTGCCCTCTCAAGGGGCACGTTCAACTGCTCCGGGAGCCTCATCCCCCCAGCGGGTGCGACGCTCCGTGGGGAGGGGCCGGATGAGACGAGTCTCCTGTTCCATGAGAATGGGAGGCTCAACATATCAGAAGAACGCATCACCCTGGATGGGTTTCATATCGCGGGGAGCAACTACACGGATATGAGCACGGAGACCTGGCTCGATCTTGGCAGGTGGCTTGGCGTCCTCACCATATACGCAAGCCACGCAAAGGTTCACAACGTCACGGGCACCGCCGACGCGAGCATCCAGGCGGTCTTCCTCCTGCTCCACAACCCAAACATATACGCCCCAATCCTCGAGGATATTGAGTTCATAGATTGCCGGGCCGAGGATACCGGGACCTACGGTTTCCTTCACAACGCCTGGGGTTCGGAAAATACGACGATTAAAGATATCCGCTACGAGAACTGCACCGCGATCAACTGCGGCAGGTACGGGGCGTTCAATGCCTGGGTGACCGGGTTTGACTTTGCAGAGCAGAACAACATCGAAGGTCTCCGGGTGAACAACTGTTCCGCCAGCGGGAGCCTCGAGTCCGGGTTCCACTTCGAGTGGGATGCAAAGAAGCATGATTGCGTCTTCATCAACTGCGTGAGCACGGATAACGGGCATAAACCCTGGCCAGAGACTTACCTGGTAGGCGACCCTGACTACTTCGGAGCCGGTTTCTACCTCCCTGGCGGGCAGGTATCCCTGGTGAACTGCCGGGCAGAGGGGAACGGAGCGTTTGGGTTTTTCATCGGCAACCCGGGCGGGATGCTCCTCTACAACTGCACCGAGAACGGCACCGGGCGTTTCTCGGCCGCCGGTGGGTCGGCGCGGCCCATCGCCTACTGCATACTCCAGTCGCTGCCGGTCACGAAGAACCCATCCATCGTGATGGATCACTGCAGCAGCCTCGGCACAAACGGGTGGGGCCTTTTTGTCTGCGGTGCGGCAAACATGCTCATCAGGGGCTTTACCATGATCGATCCGGCAGGCATAGGGGGTATCGGGGCGATGCTGGGGTGTCCCGCAAGCGAACTCCCGGTGAACTCGACGATCGGGGTGGGCATATCCAACTCGACCATCGATCTCGTTGCGTCAGGGGATCGGCCACAGACGCTGGTGTACATTGTAGATAATAGAAACGTCACGTACTCCGGCAGAATCATCTCCGGCGCAACTCATCCGGTCCTGGTCGGGGGGTCGATGACGGGGGATGTAGACCTATCAGCCCTCAGAGTGCTCTCGGCTAACGACACCGTGTAGATGTCATTAATACGGAACACCCAAGAGAGCTCTTGCATATGCTGTTTTTGATTGATCAGGCCTAAAAACCCTGATGTTAACCCTGCGGGCCCCTGGGCCAGACCCTTTGGGGAAGCGGGCTGACTAAACTATTAAATGGTACCTCCGCATCATAAGGGGTGTTGACCGGGTAGAGGGTACGCGGGATCACTGGTATCCGCGTTTGGACACCCGGAGCATCTCCAAATGGCAGGGGATCGTTCTGGATGGTCCGGTTCAGACCGGGGCGCGGGATACGACAGCGTGAGGAGAGGTACGGGCAGGTCATAATCTTATGTCAACGAGGCCGCATTCGGGAGCCAGGCGCAGGCGCATACGTATTGCCATAGTACTACTGATCGCCCTGGTCAGCATCGCCGTGCTGGTCCTGCACTTCTACCCGCCGATGCCGATGCCCCCGCCTCCTCCCCCCCAGCCGATCACCCTGCTGCCCACGACACCGGTCGTGCCTCCGGAGGTACCCGGATCGACGATCATCGTCGCAGCAAGCGACAGCAGCCCCGCATCAAAAGCCCGGGCTGATATCCAGTGCGACGGTATCGACGACCAGCGTGATATCCAGGCTGCCTTCGACGCCTTGTCGTCGGGAGGCACGGTCACCCTGACCGAGGGCACATTCAACTGTGCCGGAAACATTCAGCCCCATGCAGGCACCATACTCCGTGGGGAGGGCCCTGATGCGACGTACCTTGAGTTCAGCAGGAACGGCCGACTCGCAGTCTTCCATGAATCCGTCACACTCTACAACCTCCACGTCAGGGGCACTGGCTATCCCGCTGGAAACGACCGCTGGCTCGGCGTGGTCACCATATACGCGAGCCACGCGAAGATCCTCGCCGTCGAGGGGACTGCGGATGCGACCACCCAGGCGGTCTTCCTCCTGCTGCACGATCCAGGCATCTACGCGCCGCCGCTTCGTGATATCGAGTTCATCAACTGCCGTGCCGTGGACACCGGGACTTACGGGTTCCTCCACAACGCCTGGGGGGCGACGAATAAGGTGATCAAAGATGTCCGTTACGAGAACTGCGCTGCGATCAACTGCGGCCGGTATGGGGCGTTCAACCCCTGGGTGACCGGATTTGATTTTGCAGAGTTAAACGACATCGAGGGGCTCCGCGTGAAGAACTGCCTCGCAGAAGGGAACTTAGAGTCCGGCTTCCACTTCGAGTGGGACCCGGAGAAGCGGGACTGTATCCTTGAGAACTGCGTGAGCATGGATAACGGGCAGAAATCCTACCCAACAAAGCCCTACCGGGAGGATGATACATCCACGCACTACTTTGGGTGCGGCTATTACGCTCCCCGGGGGGATATCACCTTCATCAGATGCTACTCGGAAGGGAACAGTCGATACGGATTCTATGCGACGAACGGCGGCAAGTTCTACGGTTGTGTCGACCGGGGCGTCGGCGCCGGGAAGACCAATTACCGGATCATCCAGCCGGCATCGTTCTACGCCGCCCCAACCCGGTCGATAACGCCGTCTCTGGTGCTCGAGAACTGCTCAAGCATCGACTCCAACGGCTACGGCCTCCAGCTTGACCTTGCAAGCGACGTCTGGATCCAGAACTTCCACCTGGAAAATCCGGCCGGGATCGACGGAAAAGCGACAAACCTTGGCGGGTCGCAGGGTGAACCGCTTGCCAACTCTGTTGTGAACATATACGCATCAGGTGATCGGGCCGAGACGTTGATCTGGGTCAGAAATAACGAGAATGTCGAATACTCGGGCCGGATCGTCTCGAATGCCACGAAACCGTTTGTGATCGAGGGCGATCGCACGAGAAAGGTCCGGGTCAAGGATATGGAGATCGTCTCCGCGAGTCTCGCGCCTTTCACGAACGGTGTGGTCCTCACCAATACGGTGCCCATCGGGGCGGTGACGTTCGAGAATGTGGCTGTTATCCCGGGGGTTCGATGATACAGAAGAACGCTTGCAGGCACTCTCCGGCATAACGCAGACATCATGCTGGCCAGCCCGGCCCTGACCCGTGCGCTGCCGCCGGGAGCTGTGTCGCGGGTACCCACACCCCCAGTGCGGCCAGGTGCGGCGGTCGCCCCGATCGTTTGGGCACGGAGATATCTGATTTTTTGAGGCCAGTTCTGGGTTTTTACTGGCAATACGGAGATTGTTCGCTCCCAGAGGCTTCTTCTTCCGACCCCGGGTCCGGGTGAATTTTTCCCGGTGTACACGCGCTAAATCATAACTTGACAGATAATAATCACTATAATTTGATTGGTTTTGTAAGAACCAATATTTTGTATTTAAGTTAAATATGACCGATTTTTTATATTTTGTGCCATTATTACTGATAGATTAAATTAGAAAACATTTTAAACTAATTTTTTCAGATAATGCAGTATCTCCCGAGAGGTGAGATAATGCGAGATAGATGGACAACGAAACTTCTCATCGCGGTGTTCCTGATCGTCGGGCTTGTTCCGATCGTCGGGGCACTCGATACGACCCCAACCACGATCGTCGCGGCAAGCGACAGCAGCGCAGCTGCGAAAGCTGCGGCTGCCTACATCTGTGACGGGATCAATGACCATGTTGAGATTCAGGCAGCACTGAATGCCCTGCCATCATCCGGCGGTGTTGTCCTTCTCTCCAGTGGTACGTACAAATGTGCAGGGATTATTGCTCCTAAAGCAGGTTCCACTCTCAAAGGGGAAGGTGAGACAAATACAAACCTTATCTTCACCCAGGATGGCCGGATCAACGTCGACCGCGAGTATGTGACCCTGGACGGGTTCCACATCAAGGGCAGCGGCTACAGCAGCGGCGTCAAGTGGCTAGGCGTGATGACCATCCGGGCAAGCCACGCGAAGATCC
>CAYPRO010000051.1:0-11513 GCA_964413225.1 uncultured Methanoculleus sp.
CCCTCTTCGAGGGTGACGTCCTCCCCCGCGACGACGCAGGAGGCCGAGTGGTAGGCCATCAGGCGGGTGGGGCCCTCCTCCTGCTCCCGCCGGAAGCACCGGTCCACCGAGAAGAGCCGTATAGGTAGGTGGCGCCTCTCCCATATGGAGGAGAGCGTAAGGAACCAACCGCTTGTCATGTGGCTCCGGAGGGTGTTTCGCGACGATTCGGGGGCGAGCGCACGGAACTCGGGGAAGACCGCATCAAGGATATGCACAACTGCGGCATCATCGGCCTTAAGGACGACCGCAAGTTCGTGCGCCAGATCGTCGCCGTCGATCGTCCCCTTCTTGTAGCCGTGGAGGGTCTCGCGGAGTCTCTCCTCACTCTCTGGCGACACCGCACGGCCGAGGATCGCCTCGATCTCCTCGATCTGCTTTCGCGCTATACCGACGTTCGGGCGGGGCAGGCCGCCGAGGTAGAAGACCCGGTCGAGGACGGCCATCGCCTCGGGTCCGAACTGCCGGTATATATCCGACTCCTCGACGATCAGGGGGTTCATCGCCTCATCAAACCCCATCGAGAGGTAAGTCTCGCGGAGCCGCTGTATGATCCCAAAGATCGGGTGCGCCTTAGCCCGGGTATACTTCAGCCGGGGATACCGATCCTCAACCCCTGCCGGGGTCAGGACCGACGGCCCTTCGTGCCAGGCATGCTCGAAGTCCTCTCTTGCTCTCTTCTTGAACTCTTCCACATCAAATCTCATACGTCTCGCTCCAGGCAGACGACCCGGCTTGCCGGGCTCTCGTCTTTTATGGTGTAGTCGCAGTGTCGCGCAATCTCTTCGGCAAACGCCCGCACATCACGGTGTTCTGGCATCTGAGCTCTCTGCAATCGATTTCTACTGTATCCCAGGTACATATAACCCTTTACTTCGACGAAGCGGGCGCCGGAGTCCTGGTAGAGCGCCGCATATCCTTCAGGCGCAAAGTCGTTATAGCCGCGCACGACGGTGGTGCGGATAGCCGATCGGCGGCCAGCGAGTCCTGCAAGGCTCTCCTGTATCAGGTCCCAGAAATCCTCCTCTGGCCGGCAGAGGCCGAGATAGGTCTCGCGGTCGGGGGCATCCAGGGAGATGTAGGTCTGGTAGGGCCGGCACCGGGCGAGAACATCGGGCCGGGTGCCGTTTGAGACGAGGAACGTCGTGTATCCGTCGGCGTTGAGGCCGTCGATCAGGTCCGAAAGACGCGAATAGCATGTCGGCTCCCCCGAGAGGGATATAGCGACCATCGTGGGGGCGAGGGCTTCTGCGAACTTCTCCGGCGTGACGTAGGGCGAGACTTTGTAACCCGCAAGCGCCTTCTTCTGGAGGCGCCGGAGGTTTGCTATGATCGTCTCCGGCGGGCACTCCTCCTCCTCCACGACCTCGTGCTCAAACGACCGCCAGCAGAAGAGGCACTGCTGGTTGCATTTGAGGGTCGGTGTCATCTGGACACAGCGATGGCTCTCTATGCCGTAGAACTGCGCTTTGTAGCACATCTCTCCGCCTCTTAGCGCCCGCTTGTTCCACATGCAGGGCTTGACGGCCGCTGACGAGGCGGGGGTGACGAACTGGTAGCCCTGCTTCCTGAGGGCCTTACATGCTTCTGAGTGCATCGATACCAAGGGTTATAAGGGCTTCCTGCAGGGTGTTCCTGACAGCATCCACAAGGGCGAGGCGGCTATCCCGGGTCGTTCCCTCGCTCTTCAAGACCGGGTCGTAGTGGTAGAAGGCGTTGAAGAGGTCGGCGAGCTCGCGGGCGTAAGACGCAAGCAGGTGCGGGCGCAGTTCCGTCACGGTCTCTTCGATGACGACAGGGAACCTTGCGAGGTGCCGGGCGAGCGCTACCTCGTGCTCCGTCTCGTAGCGGTACGCCGGTTCAAACTCTCCGGCCTTCTCGAGGATGCCGCAGGCGCGGGCGTGGGCGTACTGGATGTAGGGGCCGCTCTGCCGCTCGAAGTTCAGCGCCTCCCGCCAGTCAAAGACCGTGCTCTTCTCAGGCGAGACCTTCACGATGTCGTATCGGATGGCGGCGACGGCGACCGAGTTTGCAATTGCACGCCGCTCTTCTTTTGAGAGCTCCGGCCGGCGGGTGGTCACCTCATCGTACGCCTTTGCGGTCACCTCATCGATCAGCTCATCCGCCGAGACGAACTTCCCTGCACGGGTGCTCATCGAGCCCTCAGGGAGGGAGACGAACTCAAAGTAGACGATCTCTGGCGGCTGTTCACCGAGGAGTTCGAGGGTGGCCCGGAGCTGGGCGCCGATCAGTTTGTGGTCCGCCCCGAGGACATCGATCATCCGGTCGAAGTTGTGCGCCTTCCAGGTGTGGTAGGCGAGATCGCGTGTGCTGTAGACCGATGTGCCATCGCTTCGCCGGAGGATGTACTTCTTCTCGAAACCCTGTGCCGAGAGGTCGACCCAGAGGGTCTCATCCTCATGGGCCTGCGGCAGGCGCCGGATCCTCTCGATGATCCGATCCACATCGCCTATCCGGATAAAGTCGCTCTCCCAGGCGAACCGGTCATGGTGGGCATTCAGGGCCGCAAGGGTCGCCTTTATCCCCTCCACGCAGAGGGAGACGGCCGCCCGGAACTTCGCGACGGTCTCGCTTTCGCCGCGCTCCACCTCCTGCATGAGGTGATCGATCTCTTCCGTGATCGCCGGGTTCTCCCGGATCGCCCGGTTCGCCGCGATGTAGACCCGGGCGACGTAATGGTCCGCCTTCTCGCCCTCCTTGCGGGCAATGTCGAGGTGGTCAAATCCCCAGGAGACGATGGCGATCTGGCGGCCCATGTCGTTTAAGTAATACTGCGCCTCAAGGGGATATCCAGCCTTCCGGAACGCCCGGACAAGGGTATCCCCGATGACGGTGTTTCTTATATGGCCGACATGGAGGGGGCCGTTTGGGTTCGCGCTCGTGTGTTCGAGGACAACCCTCTCGTTGCGGCGCGGGTGGTTCCCGTAGCCGGGCTCAAGGGACTCCCGTACCGCCTCCGCGAGGAGGAGGGGGCCGAACCTGAAGTTGATGTAGGGGCCTGCCGCCTCGACCTGTATACCACAAAGTTCTGGATCGCTTGAGAGCCTCGCCGCTATATCAGCGGCGATCTTCTGGGGCGCCCGCCTTTCCTTCTTCGCAAGTTTGAACGCTACGGTCGAGGAGATATCGGCGTGATCCCCCCCTATCGTGAGGAGGAGATCCTCCTCGCCGGTGCATTCCCGGAGCATGCGCTCCACCATGTTGTACTTATTCTGAAACATCAGTATCCGGTCCTGTAACGAAGTATTGCTGCGATCCCGCCGAAAGCGTTGTAGAGCATCGAGCCTTCCTCGAAGTCGTCGGATATGATCCGGACGGTCGCGCTGCTCTGGTCGGCAAGCGCAGTCAGCTCATCTATGATGTCGACCTCTTCCGCGACGTAGAGGGATGCCCCATCGTTTGGGCAGGTGCCGAAGTCGAGGTCCCTGATGTGTTTGCCCGGCTCTATGCTGATCGTCCTCTCCTCGGTGTAATCGCTGTTCGGACAGGCGAGTTTCAGCCGGGCCCTCCGAAGTTTCTCGGAGAGGAGGAGGGTATCGACGGCGCCGAGTTCAAGGTTTTTTCTGACGCTCTCCTCGCCGTAGGCAGCCGGTCCATCGTCTTTGACCAGTTCATGGAGGAACCGGTTCATGATGTTCTTCTCCTTGATGATATCAAGGCCCTTCAGGGCATCCGACGCATTTTCGACGAGTTCGGCAAGCCCGGACTCGTTTGTGTAGGCGACATCGAAGAGTCCTATGATCCGCTTCTGGAGCTCATGGTGGAGGTAGCCGCCTGCCTCGAACTCCTCTTTGGTCGGGGTCGGCCCGCCGATAAGGACGCCCTTGAACTTCTCGAAGAAGTCCTTCTCGGCAAGGAAGATATCGCTTGCCCGGTCGCCGATCTTCTTATAGAACTCGTTGATGGCGATCAGCCGCAGACGCTGGAAACGGACGCTCGACTGGCCACCTTTCCGCTGCTTACCGGGGACCGTCGATGTGACGCCGTGAACCGGCTCGATCCGATTGCCCCTGAGAAAACCTATGTATGCCTCCCGTCGGTCGAGGACGATCAGGCCGTAGATCTCCTTCTCGCCAAGCATCTGTTGCAGAGGCTCAAGCTCGAACGAGGAGCTGCACCGGTACATGTAGGTGTTGAGCGGCTCAGGCGGCTCAATGATCTCGCACTCGAGGTCGGTTCTGTCGCCGCCTACGTTGATCGTGCCGCAAAAGACCGCCATTCCGTTTTCCGGCGGGCGTTTGTAGTATTTCAGGCGGGAGAGGATGGAGGATATGGCGCTCTGGACGTTCGTCCGGGTCTGTTTGCTCTTGATGTTTGCGCACTGCCCGAACTCGTCGCGGAGCTGGGCGGTCACGTCGTATATCTGCTTATCCGGTGGTATGTAGAGGGTTATAAGCTCGGTGCCGCTCCCTTCCTTCTCCGCAAGCCTCTCAAGCATCTTCTTAAATTCGTAGCGCTTCCGCGCGGTATCCATCTCTTGTGATTGTGTCTCTTCCATCGGGTTTCACCGGGCTTGCCAGGGGTTGTCCATATATCGAAGCTATTATGTGTTTCTCTCAATAAGGCATAAATATGCGCACATTCTGCGCGCTCCCTCTATGCACGGAGCGCGCGGTCTCACTCAAGACAACGGCAGGCAAGGCAGATCGTCTTCGCGTCGACGATCCTTCCGTCGGCGATCATCGCCTTTAATTCCCTTATGGGGACCCTGACGACCTCGATCACCTCGTCATCGTCCTTATCGTAATCCGAACAGGACGAGAGCCCCCTGGCGATGTAGAGCCATATCCGCTCGTCGGTGTAGCCCGGAGAGGGGTAGATCCAGCCTTTCGGGATGAACATTGCCGCCTTCATCCCGGTCTCCTCGATCAGCTCGCGATATGCGGTCTCGTGCGGCGCTTCGCCCTCGTTGATGGTGCCTGCCGGCGCCTCCAATATGTAGTCGTCTATGGCAAACCGGTACTGCCGGATGAGGTAGCAGTCATCCTCTTCGAGGGGGAGGATTGCGACCGCACCGCCGGGGTGGACGATCACCCGCTCCTTTCTCTCCCCACCCGGGAGGGTGATCTCCTTTTTCTCGATGGTGAGCCTTCCTGTGCGATAGACCTCCATGGTCAGCCCTCGTAATCGATAGGGTCGGGTATCCCGAGCTCGTGAAACGCGGCTCTCCTGTAGCGGCACGATGAGCAGACACCGCACGCCCGATCAACGTTCTGGTAGCAGGACCATGTCTCCTCGTAGGGGACACCGAGGCAGAGGCCCACGCGGAGTATATCCGCCTTCGTCATACGGATGAGTGGTGTCATAAGGGTTATCCGTGGATCCGCTGCCGTGCCGAGATCGACCACCCGCTGGAACGCCTCGATGAACTCCGGCCGGCAGTCGGGGTAGCCCGGGTAGTCGCCGGTCTGGACGCCGATAAAGATCGCCTCCGCCCGCCGGGCCTCCGCAAGGCTGGTTGCTATGGCAAGGAGGTTTGCATTCCGGAACGGAACGTAGGTCTCTGGAACCCCCTCCCCATCCCCGGTGCACTCCTCGATGGGGATGCTCTCATCCGTCAGGCTCGATGCTCCGATCTTCCTGAAATGCTCAAGGCTGATCTCGACGAACTCCGCCGCGCCGAGCAGGTCCGCAATCTTCCGGGCGCAGACCCGCTCCTTTGCCTCTGTCCGCTGGCCGTAGGTGAAGTGGAGAGCGATGATATCGTAGCCCATATCCTTTGCGACGTAGGCAAGCGTGGTGGAGTCCATGCCGCCAGAGAGAAGGCAGACCGCCTGCATCATCTCACTCCCAGGATCTTATGCAGCTGCAGTTGAAACCTCGCCGGGAGGTTCTCGGTGACGATGTAGTCTGCGATGGCGCGGTAGTCGGACCCCTCCACCGGTGAGATGAAGACCTCGCCCTGTATATCGTAACGGGCCATCACCGCCCGGGCGTAGAGGAGGTCGTCCTCATCCGCCACAACGAACTTGACGCAGTCGCAGGGAGCGATGGAGGAAAGGAGGGAGAGATCGCTCCTCTCCCCCGACGAGGGGCACTTCACGTCCATGCAGATGGAGGCATAAGGTTGCATATCGCGAAAGTCGCGGGTGCCGTTCGTCTCGATCTCGACCGTGTAGCCATGGCGATCGAACTTCTTGAGGAGTTCGATGACCTCATCCCGCTGCAGGAGCGGTTCCCCGCCGGTGATGCAGATATGCTTCCCGTTCAGGAGCCAGACACGATCGAGGACCTCCGTAACGCTCATCCTCGTCCCGCCTTCCCATGCATGGGATGTGTCGCACCAGGCGCACCGGAGGTTGCACCCGGCAAGCCGGATGAACGTGCAGGGTCGCCCCTGGTTTCTGCCCTCCCCCTGGAGGCTCCGAAATATCTCACTGACGATCATACGTGCGCTCTGCGTAACAGGACGTCGACTCCCAGACCCGGATCTTTCTCACGCAGGCGTCGAGGTTCTGCTGGGCGGCCTCGGCATCGATCATATCCGCGATGAGGTCGGCAAGGAGTTCGCTTGTGGGGTCGCCGGGCGTGGTGACGACCGGGTGGAACGCCTCGATGCACGCCGCCATGGGGTCGCCCGCGTTCAGGATAACCTGGTGGTCGAACCGCCCGACGACCTCTTTTATGCAGTTGTAGTCCAGGACGATCCCGGTGCGCCCGTCCGCCGTTCCCTCGATCCAGACCTCAACCCGCCACTGGTGGCCGTGCAACCGGAAGCACTTCCCCTGATAGTGGATCAGGCGGTGGGTCGCCTCGAAAAAAACCTCTTTGTATATCCGGGTTGTCATCCATGAAGGTTGCCCGCTGGGGTATAATATTATATCAGCTCCCGATCAAATAACTAAGGCGAAAGATCGGCGCGCGGACGGGTTCCACAATATATAAATCCGCAACGCGCGTTGCTTTATAGCACACCGGGAGTTGCTCCTATCTCCAAATTCAATCGATACGAGGGTATTCAATGGGAAACGGTAAATTTGCAGCCCGAAAACTGAAGCGCGACGCTAAAAAAGACAGGTGGCATGATCCCGTCTACGCCCGGCGTCAGCTTGGACTTGATGTCAAATCCGACCCCCTTGAGGGAGCGCCGCAGGCACGCGGGATCGTTCTTGAGAAGGTAGGCGTCGAGGCAAAGCAGCCAAACTCGGCTATCCGCAAGTGCGTCCGCGTGCAGCTGATCAAGAACGGCCGTCAGGTGACCGCATTCGCAGTCGGCGACGGCGCCATCAACTTCATCGACGAGCACGACGAGGTCGAGATCGAAGGAATCGGCGGCAGACTGGGCAGGTCGATGGGTGATATCCCCGGCGTCCGGTTTGTCGTGACCAAGGTCAACAACGTCAGTCTCAGCGAGATGGTCATCGGGCGCAAGGAGAAGCCGCGGAGGTAAGTAGTATGGTAGAAGCAGTAGAGGCAGAGGACCAGAAGCTCCTCTTCAACCGCTGGGATATGAGCGAGGTGGAGATCAAGGATCCGAGCCTTGCCCGCTACGTGAACCTGCATGCCATGATCGTGCCGCACTCCTGCGGCAAACTTGCCGGCCAGCAGTTCAACAAGAGCAACATGCTGATCGTCGAGCGCCTGATCAACAAGCTGATGCAGACCGAGCACAACACCGGCAAGAAGGAGCTTGCCATCCGCATCGTCCGGGATTCCTTTGAGATCGTCAACAAAAAGACAAAGAAGAACCCGGTTCAGGTGCTGGTGGATGCTGTCGAGAACGCCGGCCCCCGCGAGGAGACCGTCCGGCTGAAGTACGGCGGTATCAACGTCCCGAAATCGGTCGACACCGCACCCCAGCGCCGTGTCGACACCGCTCTCCGGTTCATCACCGATGGTGTTCGCCAGGCGAGCCACAAGAAGAAGAAGACCGTTAGCGAGGCACTTGCCGAGGAACTGATCGCAGCCGCAAACGGCGACACCCGCTCCTACGCCGTCTCGAAGAGAGAAGAGAGAGAACGTATAGCAAAGGCTGCTCGATAATACCCCCTTTACTTTTTTGGTGTTTTATGACCAGACGAAAGAAGATGGTAGAGCGGGTGACGGATCTGATGGACAAGCCGGAGCACATCCGGAACATCGGTATCGTCGCCCACATCGATCACGGAAAGACGACCCTTTCAGACAACCTGCTCGCAGGAGCGGGCATGATCAGCGAGGAGCTCGCCGGCAAGCAGCTCTTCATGGATTCCGACGAGGAAGAACAGGCACGCGGCATCACCATCGACGCAAGCAACGTCTCGATGGTCCACGAGTACGCCGGCGAGGAGTACCTGATCAACATGATCGACACCCCCGGTCACGTGGACTTTGGAGGCGACGTGACCCGCGCCATGCGTGCGGTGGACGGCGCCGTCGTCGTCGTGGATGCGGTCGAGGGGACCATGCCCCAGACGGAGACGGTGCTCCGCCAGGCCCTGAAAGAGGGTGTCCGCCCGGTGCTCTTCATCAACAAGGTGGACCGGCTGATAAACGAGCTCAAGGTGGACGAGCAGGAGATGCAGATCCGCCTTGCGCGGGTGATCGATAAGGTAAACAAGCTGATCAAGGGGATGAACGAGAAGATGTACAACGAGGGCTGGAAGCTCGATGCCGCGAAGGGCACCGTCGCCTTCGGCTCCGCGCTCTACAACTGGGCCGTCTCCGTCCCCTACATGAAGAAGAGCGGCGTCTCGTTCAAAGATGTCTATAATAAGTGCAACACCGGCGACATGAAGTGGCTGTCAAAGTCAAGCCCCCTGCACGCCGTCCTACTCGACATGGTGGTCAAGCATCTCCCTAACCCCCTCCAGGCTCAGGACCGGCGTATCCATATCATATGGCACGGCGACTATACGAAACCTGAAGGCAAGGCGATGCTCACCTGTGACCCGAACGGCCCCGTCTGTCTGATGGTCACCGATATCACCTTCGATCCGCACGCGGGCGAGGTCGCCACCGGTCGTCTCTTCTCGGGGACGCTCCGCCGGGGCACCGAGTGCTACATCATGGGCGCGGCAAAGCGTGCAAACCGTCTTGCCCAGGTCGGCATATTCATGGGCGCCGAGCGGATCGAGGTGGACGCGCTCTCGGCCGGAAACATCGCCGCCGTCACGGGCTTAAAAGATGCCATCGTCGGTTCGACCGTCACGACTCTTATCGATATGACCCCCTTCGAGTCGCTGAAGCACTACTCCGAACCGGTCATGACCGTCGCGGTTGAAGCAAAGAACATGAAGGATCTCCCGAAACTCGTCGAGGTCCTCCGCCAGGTGGCAAAGGAAGACCCGACGGTGCAGGTCTCTATCAACGAAGAGACCGGCGAACACCTGATAAGCGGCATGGGCGAGCTCCACCTCGAGATCATCACCGGCCGTATCAAGCGTGACAAGGGTGTCGATATCATCACATCCCCGCCGATCGTCGTCTACCGCGAGACGATCACGGGCGGGGCGGGCCCTGTCGAAGGAAAATCCCCGAACCGGCACAACCGGTTCTACCTTGAACTCGAGCCGATGAGCCCGGAGGTCGTGAAGCTGATCCAGCAGGGCGACGTCTCGATGACCCAGCAGGCGGTGGAGCGGCGCGATGCCCTTGTCGCCGCCGGTATGGATAAGGATGAGGCCAAGAACGTCAAGGCGATCGAGGGGACCAACATGTTCATCGATATGACGAAGGGTATCCAGTACCTCAACGAGACGATGGAACTGGTCCTCGAAGGCTGGCGTGAGGCTCTCCATGGCGGCCCGCTTGCCGATGAACTGGTCCAGAACCTGAAGATCCGGCTGGTGGATGTGAAACTCCACGAGGACGCCATCCACCGCGGTCCCGCCCAGGTCATACCGGCGGTCAGGAGCGCCGTCAAGGCGGGCCTGCTGATGGGCGGCGATTCGCTCCTTGAGCCTATACAGAAGATCCAGATCACGGTCCCAAGTGACCAGATGGGCGCGGCGACATCGCAGATCCAGGGCCGGCGCGGTCAGGTCTTTGATATGCTGAGCGAAGGCGACACGATGACGATCGTCGGCAGGGCGCCGGTCGCCGAGCTCTTCGGGTTTTCCGGGGATGTCCGGTCGGCCACCGAAGGCCGTGCAATGTGGAGCACCGAGTTCGCCGGGTTCGAGCTCGTTCCCTCCGGCATCGTGGACGATGTTGTCAGGGGCATCCGGCGAAGGAAGGGCTTAAAGGAGCAGCTCCCCCGGCCGGAAGACTATCTGGCGTAACCGTCGCCAAATACCCTCCACTCCCATTTTTGCGACAGGCGGGCCTTACATCGAAGATGGAGCGCACCGCCATCTGCTTCTGGAGATCGAGTCTTTTCCCTTAAACCCGCAAGGCCGACTGACCGGCACGGCAATCGCTGGTAACGATACCGGAAGGCTGAGAGCACTCATCTCCCGGGTGGCGCACCGGTGCAGATCCCCGAAACGAGGGTGGAACTCAAAAAGAGGGCTATGGGGGAGGATTATCTGGTGGTGAACGCCATCGAGAACGTATCTTCAGTCCCGGTCACGTTCTCCCAGGGTCGCTTGTAGATCGCGGAGAACTCAGCTGAACCCTTCTCGGCCGCCACGTACTCCCAGACGTGCACTCCGCCGGCGCCCACAAGTTCCGTCTTTGGTGGTATGAACGTATCGTTCACGAGCAGGAGCCCGCGGGATGAGGTGACGTTCCACGAGTATCCGGTCGTCGGGTTCTCATCAAGGCTGATGACGATCTCGCTTCCCACCGGGAGGGTGACGGTCTTGTTGTTATCCGTCTCGTTGAAGGTAAACCGCTCCGCCGGTGCGGTCGTGGTCGCCACCGGAGAGGGGGTCGCGTTCCCCGGTTTCTCTTGTTGCGATGTGCAACCGGCCATGAGGAGGCAGGCTACCAGGAGCCCTGCAACCACGATAACATAGAGTTTCTTCTGGACCATGGTGTAGCGTCCGTATATCTGCGATAAAAGTTTTGCTAAATTGCTCTGCTCACCATAGGACCAATGTAAACGTCAGGGAAGAAGCAGACCTCCCTTCATAAAAGGCAGGTCGCCGGCCCTGAAGTTTATCTTGATAAATTAGCTTTTTTGTTAGAGGGAAATTGAAACAAATAAAGAAATTAACTCCATTTATCCCCTTCCTGAGGGTATAGGTATGAAGAACTCCTCAAGACTACTCATCCCAGCGCTCATCGTGGTGCTCGGGTCAGGCTGTCCGGTCAGGGAGCATTCCATCTCTCCTGCACTCCTCCATACCCCCGATCAACCCGTCCTGCAGGGTGACGACCCGGCAGAAGTACTCCCTGTGCCACTCTTCATGCGAGACCATCACGATCGTCTGATCGAGATCCCTGTTTACCCGTGCGAAGAGGTCGAGGATCTTCCTCGATGCCTGGCTGTCGAGGTTCGCGCAGGGTTCATCGGCAAGGAGGATGCTTGGGTTGTTCACGAGCGCCCGGGCGATCGCCACCCGCTGCTGCTCCCCGCCCGAGAGCTC
>CAYPRO010000052.1:0-11074 GCA_964413225.1 uncultured Methanoculleus sp.
GCCGGCGGTACTCGGGCCGGAAGTTGTGGCCCCACATCGATATGCAGTGCGCCTCATCGATAGCGATGAGGCGAAGATCCGCCTTTGCCATGAGCGAGAGGAAGGACGGTTGCACGGCCCGTTCTGGAGAGACGTAGAGGATTCGGATCCGGCCTTCGAGGATCACCCTCTCGACGATCTTCTGCTCCCCATACCCAAGCGAGCTGTTGATCGTCGCGGCCGCTATGCCATTTGCCCGGAGACCGTCGACCTGATCCTTCATCAGGGCGATGAGCGGCGAGACGACGACCGCAAGTCCACCGAAGACGAGCGCCGGGAGCTGATAGCAGAGGGATTTGCCGCCCCCTGTCGCCATGACGGCAAGGACATCCCTGCCGTCGAGTACGGCGTCGATGATCTCCTCCTGATGGGGGCGAAACGATGTATAACCGAAATATTTCTCAAGAACAGTGTGTTTTGCATCCATTACGCCACACGATCCGGTTTGCCAGTAATCTTTGACCGGAACCGGGATATCGTTTGCTCTTCTCGCATCGGGCCACGCACACCTGTTGTCATACCCGCATCGAAGCGAATATCCGCCGGGAACGCACGTACTGAAAGAGTATGAAGAACGTCGATATGGCGATCGAGGGAAACACCCTTGTCATACGGATTGACCTTACGAAGGAGTTCGGCGAATCAAAGAGCGGGAAGTCGATCACGATAGCCTCCACCGAGGGGAACGTCTCTGTGCCGGGCCACGAAGATATCAAGATCGGTCTGAACATATATCGAAAGAAGTGAGCGCGGCGCACCTGAGCGAGGTGCCGACCTCCCGGATGGGGCAGCGATCGCAGAGCGGCGACTTTTTGCAGACGGTATTTCCGTGGAAGACGATCTGGGCGTGATAATCGTTGAAGAACGCCGCATCGGGGAGAAGGTTCTCTACAAAGAGACGCTGCATCCGATCGTAAGATGCTTCCTCCGGCAGCAGACCGTAGCGCGAGAATATCCGCCGCGTGTAGGCGTCGACGACAAAGACCGGTTTTTCGCAGGCATACAGAAGGATGGAGTCCACCGTCTCTTTCCCAAGCCCCCTGACGGCAAGCAACCGCTCACGGAGGGCGACGGTCTCCACGGCGGCCATCACCTCCGGATCGGCTTCAAATTCCGCGACGTAGACCCGGGAGAACTCCCGGAGTCGCTCCGCCTTCTGGTTATAGAACCGCGACGGGACGATCAGGCGGGCGATATCGCCGGGCTCGGCCTCTGCGAGTGAATAAGGGTCAAGCATCCCGGCATCCTCTAAGTTCCGTATGGCCCCTGATGCGTTTGCCCAGGAGACATTCTGGGTGAGGATCGCACCGATCATCATCTCAAACGCCGTCTCTGCCGGCCACCAGTGCCGGTGGCCATAGGCCGCAAGGAGGGCATCGTAGATCGCCAGGAGGGTGTTTGCGAGAGATGTCATCAGCGGGTATCCTCCCGCCACCATGATCTCGCGGCGATCGGCATCCGCCAGTCGGCGCCGAACGACCGGCAGGAGACCCTGAGCCCGGGCGGAGCCTGCCGGCGCTTGAACTCCGCCTGCCCGATCATACGGAGGACAGCGTAAACGGTCGCCGGAGGATACCCGGCGGCGATGATGTCGGCCGGCGACTCAAAGCACTCTATGTGGCGGTAGAGGATGGCGTCGAGGAGATCGTAGGGAGGGAGAGTCTCCTGATCGGTCTGGTCGGGCCGGAGCTCCGCGGAGGGGGGTTTTTCGAGCACCCTCTCAGGGATGATGGGGCGCCGCACATTCAGCCACCGGGCGAGCCGGTAGACCATCCCCTTCGGGAGATCGGCTATCACGGCAAGGCCGCCCGCCATATCCCCGTAGAGGGTGGAGTAGCCGACCGCCAGCTCCGACTTGTTCCCGGTCGAGAGGAGGAGGGAGCCGAACTTGTTTGATATGGCCATGAGGACGCCCGCCCGGATCCGGGCCTGAAGGTTCTCCTCGGTGGTGTCGCGGGGACGCCCGGCAAAGATACCCCAAAGGGCCCCGTCGTACGTCTCCATAAGGGGAGCGATCGGTATGCGCTCCACCCGGATGCCGAGGTTCTCTGCAACCTCCCTGGCATCCTCGCCGCTCTCCTCCGATGTGTAGGGAGATGGGAGGAGCACGCCGAGGATGTTCTCCGGCCCGAGCGCCTCGACGGCGATTGCGGCCACAAGCGACGAGTCGATCCCGCCCGAGAGGCCGAGGAGGGCCGACGAAAACCCGCATTTTCGGGCGTAGTCGCGGGTGCCGAGGACCAACGCATCCCAGATCTCATGCTCCAGCGCCGGGTCGGCGGGAGCGACCGCCTGAGGAGCAGGGCTCGCGAGATCGACGACCACGATATCCTCCGCAAATGCCGCACCGCGGGCGAGCAGGGTTCCGTCGGCGCTGACGACGAAACTCCGGCCACAAAAGACCAGATCGTCGTTGCCGCCGACAAGGTTTGCCCGGGCGATCGCGACACCGAGGTCTCTTGCCGTGCGGGAAAACGCCTCTTCCAGAGAACGGTGCCGCCCGGCGGAAAACGGCGATGCGGCGAGATTCACGATCACATCCGCGCAAGAGGGATCACCCCCCCCGCAGAGGAGCTCCTCACCGATGGAGACCCCGACCGTCTTATCACCGAGGCAGAAGGCCTGCGGAGCCTCCGATCCCGGTTCAAAGTAGCGACCCTCATCTAAAATGTCTGAAGAGAGCCGGGCCTTTCGGAATATGGCCTCAACCTTCCCGCCCCTGAGGAGGGCGGCGGCGTTGGAGAGCGGTCGGCCCATCCCGGAGGGGTTTTGCGCGGCAAGGCCGACCAGGACCGGCGGTCTATCCCGGAGAATGACGGCGAGATCACCGAGGACAGCGAGGTTCTGCTCGACAAAACCCCTCTCAAGGAGCATGTCCCGGGGCGGACAGCCGGGGAGAGCAAGCTCCGGTGTCACGATAAGGTCCGGCCGGTGGCGGGCTGCCTCCCTGACACCCGCCGCTATCCGGTCGGCGTTGCCGGTGATATCGCCAGCGATCGTGTTCACCTGGAGGAGTGCGATCTTCATGATTCTTCCCGGATCGTCTCATCAGTTATGGCCGGATCGAGGGCATATGCTTTTGCATGGCGTTGTTTTCCGGGGTATGAGCGTAAAGGGGCGCCATGGGCGCCGGATATGGCATTATGGCGATCAGATCCCTTTTATGGGCAAAAGATCAACGCGCCATAGAGAGAGCATGAGAGAGAGCACACCTGAGGATGGCGCCCACCGGGGCCCTAAAGAGCCGTTTTTATCCCTTATTCGCCAGAGGAGGGAGGTGGCATGAGCGCCGGGGAGCGCCCGCCCGCAGGGGAGAAGACCCGGCTTCTCCTGTTCCTGGCATCGGTCGTCGTCACCTTCGCCGTAAACGCCGCCGGGCTCCTTCTCGGCGTCACCATCGTCCTCCCGCACCTCTTCTACCTGCCGATCATGCTTGCCGCATACTGGTTCCCCCGCCGCGGGACCATCCTCTCACTCGCCATCGCCATCGGGTACCTGGCGATGACCCTCCCTGTTGCCGAAGGAGATACCGGGTTGATCGTCTCGGCGCTCTCGCGGGCGGTGGTCTTCGTCGCCATAGGTGCTGCCATATCGCTCCTCTCCCGGAGGCTGCGAGAACAGGAGATCCGTTACCGGGGAGTCTTTGACAACTCTGAGGCAGGAACGCTCGTCATCGCTCTGGCGGAGACCGTGCCCCGGATAGAGGAGGCAAACTACGTGGGCGCAACCCTCCTCGGCACCACGGCCAGCGCCCTGATAGGGGAACCCATGAGCCGGTTCCTCGCCGATCCCGACACCTGGAGCGATCTCCTGGCGGGGCTCCGGTCAGGGAAGGTGGTCTATGGGTATGAGACGGCCCTCCGCCGCACCGATGGGGCTGTCATCCAGGTGCTCCTGTCGGCCGGCCGGCTCCCGGATGGCCGGATCGTCCTCACGCTCGTCGATATCACCGCTCAGAAGAACGCCGAGGCTGCCCTCCGCAAGGCCAACGCCAAACTGAACATGATGGGGCGGCTCACCCGAAACGACCTCATAGCAGCTGTATCGGAGCTCCTCGATCGGATCGCCGGCGGCATAAGAGAGTTTGATGATCCTGCCGTCCGCCGGTATATCGGGAGCATTGAGGAGGATGTCAGGGTTGTACAGCGCCGTGCGGAGATAACCCGGGACTACCAGGACCTCGGTCTTTGCCCGCCGGGGTGGCAACCCCTCCAGAAGATGATCCGGGAGGTGAGATCGTGCCTGCTGCTCCCGGGTATATCGGTTCGCCCCTGGGTGGAGCGGCTTGAGGTCTTCGCTGACCCTATGCTCGACCGCGTCTTCTCAAACCTGATCGAGAACGCCGCCCGCCATGGAAAGAACGTCTCGCAGGTCGTCATCACCTACCAGATCCGGGACGATGGGCTCCTGATCTACGTCGAGGATGACGGCATCGGCATACCGGAGCCGGAGAAAGAGAGAATCTTTGAGTATAACGTCGACGGCGGAGGCGGGCTCGGGCTCTTCCTCGTGCGGGAGGTTCTCTCGATCACCGGTATGACGATCGCGGAGACCGGGACACCCGGCGAGGGGGCACGGTTTGAGATCCATGTCCCGCATAACGGGTACCGGATCGTGTGAGGTGGCGCCATGTTCAGAAAGGTATTCATTCCAACCGACCTCTCTGGGGCCTCGATGAGCCCGGCAGAGCGGATTGATGAGATTTTCGGCGCCCGTGAGATCGTCCTCTTCCATGCCCGGGCGTCGGCAGGTTCTCTGCACGATGCCGGACTGCTCCACCGGGCATCGGAGACACTGCAAAAGCAGGGTTTCTCGGTCGCGGTTGTGATCGTAGAGGACGACGGGACGCCCATAGCGGAGAGGATCCTCCGAACCGCTACAGATATGGGTGCCAGCCTGATCGCTATGGGTGTCAGGGAGCAGGGATTGCTCCAAAACCTCCTCTCCGGAAATATCGCAGCCGCCGTGCTCCTCGATGCCCGGATGCATGTCCTGATCGTCCCGCAGTCAGAAGAGAGAGGGCAACCGCTCTTTACGCGGCTGCTGTTGCCGACCGATCTCGCGTCAGTGGCACCGGAGGTCCGCTCAATCCTCGAGGAGCCCGCGGAGGGCAGCGCGGCGGTGCTCCTGCACGTCGCCTCGCCCGGGCGCCCCGGGGCGGAAGAGGAGGCAGGCGATCGGCTCGCCCTCCTTGCAGGGGGTCTCTCGCCCTCGGGGCGCGATATCCGCACGCTGGTCCGAACCGGGGTCCCGGCGCGGACCATCTGCGCCGTGGCGGATGAGATCGGCGCCTCCATGGTCGTCATCCCGCGCATAGGAAAACGCGACGCCCCGGGAAATGCCCCGCTCGGGAGCGTCACGAGTGCGGTCGTCGGGTGCGTAAAACAGCCTGTTCTTGTGCTGGCAGCCCCGATCCGCCTCACGGTAGAGGCCCGGGAGATCCGGCGGGATGAGTTCGCCCTCGCCGCGGAGGTCTGGATCGACTACCACCAGCTGAAGGGAGACCCCGATACGGATCGTATCTTCGGTGTCTTTGCGGATGACACCCTGGTCTCCGTCGCCCGGTGCCGGCGACACCCCGATGGCTATGAGGTGGATGGTGTCTTCACTCCGATCCGATACCGGGGAAAAGGGTATGCCCGGAAGGCGATGGATGCACTCGTCGAGGCGTGCCAGCACGACACCCTCTATATGCACTCGGTTCGAAACCTCGTCGATTTCTACGCTCTGTACGGGTTTATCTCGATACCCGAGAGCGCCCTTCCGCCGACCATCCGGGCAAGGTTCGAGTTTGCCCTCGGTGAGATGGAGGGGTCGAACGTCCAGCCGATGCGCCGGGTGCAGGGTCCGTTCCGGCGAAAGCGGCGTGGCGGTTCCTGAGCCCCGCCGCACCGCTCTCCCGATCACTCATCGTAGAGAGCAAGGGGTTCGGTGTCGTCGTCGTTCTCGTCGGAGTACGGAAGGTCGATGACGATCGAGCCGTCCTCAAGGATATCGCCGACCTCGATGTAGACCCCTGCAGGAAATTCTCGCTCTTCTGTTCTACCATCAGAACGTTTGACATATGCCCACATATGCTGTATCTCCCACGAATTATTTTCCGGGGCTCCCGGAGCGCCGGGAGCGTCTCTCTATTCCAGTATCAGACGATAGCCAGATAAAGATGTTTTGGTCGAGGGGATATGAAGATACGCGGATGCCCGCAAATCCCCGGATTTGCGGGCAAAAAAGCGCAGGTTTCGGTGTCGGGGGGCTCCGGGTGGGATGGTGCGCAATCATATATCGTGAGAGCGGTCAGGATAACGTACATGCGCATCGGTATACTCTCAGACACCCACGATAGCCTTGACATGGTGGATGCGGCCGTGAGGCGACTGAACCGGGAAGAGGTGGATCTGACCCTCCATGCCGGCGATTATGTATCGCCGTTCGTCATCCCCCGCCTTGCGAACCTGCAGTCGCCCATGATAGGCGTTCTCGGGAACAACGATGGTGACCATGCCCTTCTTGCGGCACGGTTTGCCGAGCACGACCGACTCAGCCTGCGTGGGGTGTTTGCCGCCGTCGACGCTGGCGCCACGGCGATCGGGATGCTCCACGGGGACGACCGTGAGCTCCTGCAGGCGCTCATCGCGCGGAAGGCCTTCGATGTCGTGGTCCACGGCCACACCCACCGTGCGGAGGTAAGGGATCTTGGGGCGACGCTGGTCGTCAACCCCGGCGAGGCCTGCGGTTACCTGACCGGTCGGCCGACCATCGCCGTCCTGGATACGGCGACACGGTATGTGGAGGTGATCCCCCTCTGATCCGGCAGGGGAAAAAGTGTGCTGCGGGTTATGCCGCAGTCGCGTTGCCGGGCTCTCTTTCGAGGTTCCAGGCCGGAGCGCCGGCACCCCCGAGGTCGGCCCGGAGGACCGCCCCGGTGGCCTCGAATGTCTCAGGCACATCGAAGTAGATGTATCCTTTCTTTGATTCGTAGCGTTCAAGCGTTTTTTTGTCGAACGATTCGCCGTAGAGGGTGTAGGCCGGGACATCGAGCGGCGCAAACGTCATCCCCTTATATTCGAGGGTGAACGCATCCTTCCCGGGCATCTCGACGGTGTAGAGGTCGGATTCGCCCTTGTGCCCAAGGTTCGTTCCCTTGATGACGACAAGGAGGAAGGCGCGTCCTTTGTCCGCCTCGACCCGCCCGGTCGATTCGTTGGCGGGGAACGGTTCGTAGGTTGTTACGGTTCGGATGGACTCCGCGAGCAGCGAGACCATGTTCTCGTCTGAAGGATCGTCGTATGTGTAGCGCTCCCCAAGCGGCAACGCAGCCGCGGGCGGTGCGATGGGAGCCGGGCAGGCAGGGGCGGCGGTTCTCACAACGGGTGTTCCGGTGATGGCCGGCCGCAGATCGAGGGCCTGCCGGTTGACCGTATCAAGGTCGATCGATGCCGCGGAGAGGCTGCCAAGGGCCGCCGGGGCGGCATCCCCGCCGCTGGCAGTTGTGCCGAGGAGCGCCTCGCTTGCCGCGGAGTAATCTTTGAGCACCCGGATGAACTCAGTTCTGGCGGGCTCCCCGGCTGGTGAGGCGCGGAGCGGTTCCACCTCGACAAGCAGCCGGAGGGAGAGGGCGTGCAGATCGTCTGCGGCCGCAGAGGCGGCATCGGCATCCTGCCGGCAGAGGGCAAGGGCGTGTTCCATCGAGAGGCGCATCAGGCTGATGCTGGCGGTGTTGATCAGCCTTGCCAGCCGCTCATCGTCGTATTTGCCCATCATGCCGGGAGTGATCATGGGAGCCGGCCCTGCGGTCTGACTGGCGTTATCCGGCTCTGCGGTCTGACTGGCGTTATCCGGCCCTGCGGGCATCGCCGTCACCGCACCGCCCAGCTCCGGGAGCGCATCGGGCGTATCCTCCGGGGTCACCGGGGAGACGGGAGGCTCCGATCTGTTTGCCGCCGGCAGGCTGCTGAACGGAGATATTAGCAGGTCTCCGGACTCCAGCGCACCGAGCCCCTGGCCGGAGCTGGCGGCGGCCGGTGCGAAGATGAAGAACCCCGCGCACACGGCAATTCCAAGGAGAAACAGAGCGATTACATGGTGTTTGCTCATGCGCATTTTTCTTTCAGTTACTAAATATAAATATTTTTATATTATCTTTTGAGAAAAAGGAGCCGGGAAGGAAGCCCATCTCCAGAGCCGGCCGATCTCCGGCCGCGGCAGGATCGCACAGAGAAAGAATGGATAGATCCTCGTTTTTAAAAGAAAAGCATAGTTTTTAGCGCTGGCTAGAAATTTTCGGGCTCTGTATAGCACCCGCCCCCACCCAGGGGACGCAGCCCGGCGGAGCACACGAAGGGGTGCGGGAGCCAGGGCTGATAATGCTGGATCATGCCCTTAAGCCTCAGATCACGCAAAAGAAGATGGAAAGGCAAGGAGCATCTGATTGCACCGGTCTGCCATCTCAACCGAAGTTAACGATCACCCGCAATCGGCACACCGCCAGCCGGAAGGCGGCGGCCAGGTTATAAGGCGTCTGGCCGGCAACCGCACCGGAGAAACATATATGTACTCTTACACATCACCGGGAATACGAGGGTACCTGATGGAGATCGTGAAGATCCCGAGTATGGATAAAGCCGAGTACGACAAGCTCATCGAGGAGGGGTTCATCAGCCGTATAGCGTTCCAGGGCGGCAAGTACCCCTACATCGCCCCGTTCCTGTATGTCTTTGATGGAAAGTTCCTCTACTTCCTCGCGACCCGCTATGGCCGAAAGAACGACCTCTTCCGGCAGCACCCCTATGTCTCGGTCGAGATCGAGAAGTACTCAAACGATCTCTCCAATTACACCTTTGTGACGATGCAGGGCTATCTGGTGCAGGTTGAAGATGCCATCGAGAAGAAGATCATCCGCGAAAAGTTCGTGACCATGATACGGGCGCACAACCTCTCGCCCAACATCCTTGCCGCGCTCGGTCACAAGCCCGAAGAACCGCTTGAGGCCATCGCCTCCGAAGAACGCTCAAACATATGGAAACTCACCGGCGTGATCGATATCGTAGCATTAAAGAACCTATAACCTCCTCTGCCAGGCAGAGATGGGTGCGGCGCTACCCGTGGTGTCCGGCTCCTTCCTACCCCGTACCCCTATCACACGGTGAGTGATCTGAGCAACCCCTGTGCTGTATCCACCAGGGTGGCAAACCCCTCCGGCGTGGTGGTCCCCTTCTCCATCCAGCGGATGATGCCGCGCCCGTCCAGGAGGTATATGTAGGCGAGCGACGGGTCGTCGATCCCGTATGCCCGGCGGCACAGTTCGATATCCCCTGGCACGGTCAGCACCAGGTCGTGCTTTGCAGGCGGGACGCCGCCGCGCAACCCCCGGGTGATGCGATCGGCAAGGGACCTGCCGATGAGACTGTCGCCGACGACCGAGACGAGATATGTCGTCACCCGGGGGTTTTCCGTGAACGCCCCGGCAAAGGGGGTGCTCCATGACTCCGCCATCGGCGAGGCCGACTCGATGAAGACGAGGACGATGAGTGCGGCGCCGCCAGCAGCGTCGTCGGGAAGGGTGATGACCCGGCCGGTGAGCGATGTGGCCATAAGGGTGGGAAACGTCCTGCCAAGGGCTGCGGGAACCGGTTCGGAGGTTGGTACTACTCCATGCATGGTCGTGGATGGAGAGCGATCCAGATAAACCCTCTCCCCCCGGTGCCGCGGGAACGTTCCACCAGACACTTACCTGTGAACGGTAATATCCCTCTACTGAAGGGTATATGATCAGGATCGGGGATGGATGGGAGGATCTCGTCGCGGCCATCGCTGAAGGGGATACCCCGGAACGCGTCTACGCCGTCGGGCCAACGGATAGCGGGAAGACGACGCTCTGCCACTATCTCTTTGATCGGGCCGCTGCTCACACGCGGATCGCATACGTCGACTGCGATACCGGGCAATCCCATATCGGACCGCCGACGACCGAAGGGATGGCCCTCCCTCCCGGCCCTGCCTATATCCGGTTCGTCGGTTCGACATCCCCCGGCGGCCACTTCATACAGACGCTGACGGCGGCAAAACTCCTCACCGAGAAGGCTACCGAACTCTCGGCCCGCGTCACCGTCATCGATTCGCCTGGCCTCATCGCCGGCGGGGTCGGCGCTGAGTTCCAGTTTCACATGATCGATCTGCTCCGCCCTACCCGGATCGTCGCCCTCCAGCGCGGGCGGGAACTGGAACAGCTGCTCGCAAACTTCGCCCGGGACCCTGGAATTATCATCCACCGGCTCCCGGTATCGCCGGCGGCCGTCACCCGGACAGCAACCGCGCGGCGTCGCTACCGTGAGGAGCAGTTTCTGGCCTACTTTGCCGGCGGTCAGGCGCAGGAAGTCCCGCTCCGGGGACTCGGTCTCCAGGGGCGGGTGCCCGATGCGGCAAACCCCCGCGGGGTCTGCGGGAGGCTCGTCTCCTTCAACGATCCGGAGAACTTCACCCTCGCCCTCGGCATCGTCGATGAGATCCGCTTCCCGGAACGCATCCTCTGCGCCTTTGCGCCGCCATTCGACGCGGCTGCCGTCGCATCGGTCAGGTTCGGCTCGATCTACATCGATATCGATGCAAAACCGGGTTTGATAGAGTCTTTTCGGCCCTGATTCACCCTATGCCGGGAAGAGGGAGAGGAAGAAGGCGTAGACCGCCGCCTGGGCGATGGTGAGCGGGGCGCCGACCCGGGCAAACTCCCCAAACGTCAGCGTCTCGCCGCTCTTCTCCGCGCCCTGTATGATGATGACGTTGCTTGCCGCACCAAGGATCAGCATGTTCCCGGCGATGGTGCTCCCGGCTGCAAGCGCCATCATCCCCGTCGTGGAGGTCCCAAGATGCCCGAGGACCGGGAGGGAGAGGGCGACAAAGGGGACGTTCGAGACGAACTGGGAGATGACGACGCTCACAGCCACAATGACCGGGACGGCCGTAAGATCAAGCGTACTCTCCTCTATGAGCGGCTGGAAGAACCCCGACTGCCAGACGCTCGCCATGAGGACGAAGAGGC
>CAYPRO010000053.1:0-5862 GCA_964413225.1 uncultured Methanoculleus sp.
GGTGAGGCCGTTCACCGCGAACTTGGATGCCGGATAGCCGCAGCCGGTCGACTGGCCGTATATGCTGACCATGGAGCTCGTGTTCAGGATGACGCCGCCGCCTGTGAACAGAGGAAGACAGCGTAGACGTTGAGATCCATGATCTTCGCAAAGACCTCGGGCTGGTAGGTGTAGAGGGGATCGCTTGCGGCGATGCCGGCGTTGTTGACGAGGATATCGGGGCTCCCTAACTCTGATCTGACGGTTTCAAATGCCTCCCTGACCGCTCCGGCATCCGAGAGGTCCGGCCAGAGGCCGGCGACCCCGTAGTCCGGGTTCTCGGCCTTCAGCGCCGCGACCGCTGCATCGGCGCTCTCTTTTCGTGAACCGAACAGGACGACCGATGCGCCGTTCGCGAGGAATTTCCTGACGACGGCAAGACCGATCCCGCGCGTTCCGCCGGTCACGACGGCTACTTTTCCCTGTAGCATCGAAGACTACCTCCTTTTGAGATAGTATCCCCTCTCTGTTCGGGAGGTTAAAGGTTATGGCCTTGCCGAGCCGGCGGCGCCCGACCGCGGCCCTTAGTGTCCCCGCGGCGACCGAAGATCATCTCCAGGATCCGCCCGGGAGGAACTCGCCGGGTGCAACCCGAACATCGCGAGGGCAACCTCGGTCAGGTAGCCGCCGCTCAAGCCGCATTGCGCTCATCACCGCGTTCTGTCATCGAAGCTCGACAGAGGAAGGTTCATGTCCTTCTCGGCCTCTTGATAAGAACGATAAAAGTCACGATAGAGGGGAATCGTACTCGCCTTCTTTTTTACGAGAACCTTCTGGAAACCATACTTCAGGTAGAATCCTTCAGAGTCCGGTTTGGAGTCGACCGTTATCATGCGACACCCCACATAATGCGAGAGCCGCATGGCGATGGCCATCGTCTTCACTAACATTGCCCGTCCGATACCCCGCCCTTCAAACTCCTGATGTGTCGCCAGTCGTGCGATCTTTAGCGCCGGATAATGCGAGTATGGATACCACTCTTCACCATCATCATCGCTGATGCCTTTTCTGATGATACAGTCGTTGGTGAGTGTGAAAAACCCGGCGATCTTCCCCTCAAACGATACGATTCGCGTGACCGACAATCGGGCAGCCTGGTTTTCAAGCGCATCCTCGATCAGGAATTCCGTCAGGTCCGGTTCTCTGCACCGGAACAACGAAATGTCGATGTCTTCATTAAGAAGAGAAAAAGAGAGATCCCCGAAGGGTACTTTCGTATTCAAAGTCGCATCTCGCGAGCAAGGATGGCGGCCTCGCGGATCAGCTCGCGGCCTTCATCGGTGTCTGTAGGGTGATCCAGATAGCGCTGGAACCGCCGGGCATCCTCACCCTCCAGGACAAGTCCAAGTTCGATTGGTTTTGCCATCTTCATCCCCTCCTGATACAATATAATGTCCCGGCATACGTAAAATAGGTTCCTCCTGCTCCCTGTTCCGATCTCGTCTCACTCTCGCCTCTCCTGACCATCTTTCACACCCCTCGCTCCGGATCGCCGCGCCATCCGTGGGGAGCCTTTTTGTTCCGGCCAGGGTCTTCATGTCCCTCTGCCTGCACTGATAGGAGATCCCGGCTCTCGGTGGATGTGCCGGGCAGATGGGCGGCTGCTATGCCTGATTTTGCACGAGCCCCTTACGTTGAAAAATAGGTGTGTAGTTGTAACGACCGCCTAAAAGTCGGTCATTATCCTGAACTGGTCGATCTCTTCGGTGCACAGTTCCTCGAGGAACTCTTCGGCCGCGTGCTGGATGTTCTTGCTTGCGGTGATGGCCCGACCGACGACAAGTATATCCGCGCCGGCCTTGAGAGCATCCTTCACGACGTGCTGCCGGATGCCGCCAGCCGTCGCGACGAGCAACCGCTCGCCGCCGGCCTTCTTTATCGCCGGTATGTCGCCCCAGGCGTGCGCGGTATCCTCGACATCGATGCCCCGGTGGAGTTCCACGACGTCCGGCTTGACCTTCAGGTTCTCGATGACGTCGCGGGGATCCTCGACGTTGAGCATATCGACGACCGTGTATATGCCGGTCTTCCGGGTATCCTCGATCGCCTTCTCGATCGTCGAGAGGGGCGCAAGGCCCGAGATCACGACGGCGTCGGCGCCGGCGTCGGCGGTCATCCGGGCCTCGAGGTTGCCGGTATCGAGCGTCTTGAGGTCTGCGACGATGAAGGCGCTCGGCCGGATCTCGCGGATCTCGGATATGATCGAGAGCCCGAACTTCTTGATCAGGGGTGTGCCGGCCTCTATGATCAGGTGGTCGTTCTGGGGCAGAGACTCAAGGACCCTCCGCATGTGGTTCTTATCCACGAGGTCCATGGCGACCTGGAGGTACGGGGGGTCCCAGAGGCGCTGGACCTTGAACCCCATGACCGCGTGGGCGGCCCGATCCTTCTCGTGCAGGAGCGTTTTGACGTCGGGGAACTGGTCGAGTGCCCGGCGGAGAGCAAGTTTCATCGCGCCGTAGTTGAACCGGTAGATCTTGTTGTAGTCCTCTGCGGTCGGATGGACGAAGACACTCGCCATGATGACGGTATCCTCTATATCGATCCCCTCAAAGACGCCCTCCTCGACAGAATCGGCGACGGCCTTTGCCACCGCCGCCTGCACGGGCCCAAACATCTGGTTCACCTGGTACTCCTTCTTCAAGGTGACCTTCGGGATGACAAGCGTCGAGGGCTTCGTCGGCAGATTCGGCCTTATGACCGCAAGGAGCGGTGTATGGCCCCTTGAGAGCTGCGAGAGGGAGTTTGCAAACGCCTGCCCTACCGCGCCCTCTTTATTCCCCATAACGAGATCGATATGCGCAAGTTCTGCGCCGTCTCCAACCAATGCTTCACCGATGAGATACATACCAATGCCCTCAGATAGTGCAGAAATATTGGTGAGACATCTATTAAAGATCACCCCGGCTGCCCTGTGAAACTGCTTGCAATACTGGTTTATTTGAGGAGAACCGGCAATCAGGGAGGGTTTATGCCCCGGGAGCGGTACCGCTCCTCAGACGCCCCCTGCCCGGGGATGCGGGAAGTCCGGTCGTGAAAGGTCTTATTCGGATGAAGTAAGGCAGCAGGGGCCCCGGCAAACCTCGTGAGGGAGTGGGGGGCACCCGTGCTGTTATTTCTGCAATATCGGTGCCGCCATACTACCGGCGACTGATAAAGTAACCCCCGGGGCGGGCCGGCAGGGATATCCGGCGGTATCCGGGAGAAGTCATAAGAATGTGGGGTCGGTGAGATTTGAACTCACGATCGACGGGTCTCTCCGACATGCATCAGTGCTCCAACGGGTCATCATCCATAACTCAGCAGACCCATTGTTCATCACGTGCAAAGACCGCTGGAGCCCGTCGCCATTCCGGGCTTGGCCACGACCCCGCTCTTTATACAGTTGACGCCATGTAGTATAAGGATTGCGCTGGAAGAAACCAGTAACGCTATAACTGTACCGCCACTCATTTATGTAGGATGGCTGAGGGCAGTTACGCGTGTGGAAACTCGCAGATACCCTTGCTCGGCATCACCATCGGTGAGATGCTGAACCGAATTGCAGCGGAGCACCCGGACAGTGAAGCGCTTGTCTCCGCCCACCAGAATATCCGGTGGACATATGCCGAATTTCTTGAGCGCACCAACACTCTTGCGCGCTCTCTCATGGCGCTCGATGTCGAGCGCGGGGATCGGGTCGCTATCTGGGCGATGAACTACGCTGAATGGGTGCTGGTCCAGTTTGCTACTGCAAAGATCGGCGCCATCATGGTAAACATCAACCCGGCATACCGGACATACGAGTTCGAGTACGCCATGAGACAGTCCGAGGTGCAGACGCTCCTCCTCCAGGGGCGGTTCAAGACATCTGATTACGTCGGCATGTTCTATGAGTCCTGCCCCGAGGCGTTCGAGGCAAAGCCGGGCCGGATCAACAGCGATAAGTTCCCGTTCTTAAAGAACGTCGTCTTCCTCGGCGATATCCCCTACAATGGCATGTACACCTGGGACGACCTCCTCGCAAAGGCCGCGTTCATCAGGCCTGATGAGCTCCGGGAGCGGGAAGAGTCGCTTGACTTCGACAACGCGGTCAACATCCAGTACACCAGCGGGACCACAGGGTTTCCAAAGGGCGTTGTCCTGACCCATCATAACATACTGAATAACGGGTTCATCATCGGCGAGGGGATGAAGTTCACCCACGAGGACCGACTCTGCATCCCGGTGCCCTTCTACCACTGTTTTGGCATGGTCCTCTCCAACATGGCCTGCGTCACCCACGGTGCCGCGATGGTCCTGCCTTCGCCGGCCTTCAGCGTCGACGCAGTCCTCGCCACGGTGCAGGAGGAGCGATGCACAGCGCTCCACGGCGTGCCGACCATGTTCATCGCCGAACTCTCTCATCCGGACTTCTCAAAGTACCGGCTGGATTCGCTCCGAACCGGCATCATGGCCGGATCGCCCTGCCCGACTGAGGTGATGCGGGAGGTCAACCAGAAGATGCACATGTCTGAGATCGTTATCGTCTACGGGCAGACGGAGACCTCCCCCGGCGTCACGATGACCACGACCGCCGACCCCCTGGAGCGCCGCGTCTCCACCGTGGGCAGGCCGTTCCCCCATACCGAGATCAAGATCATCGACCCGCATACGAAACGGATCCTACCCCGGGGTGAGACCGGCGAGATCTGCGCACGGGGCTACTGCGTGATGCGGTGCTACTACAACAACCCGAACGCCACCCGGGCGACGATCGACGAGAACGGCTGGAACCACACCGGCGATCTCGGGACGATGGACGAGGAGGACTACATCAAGATCGTCGGCCGCTTAAAGGATATGGTGATCCGGGGCGGCGAGAACATCTACCCGCGCGAGATCGAGGAGTTTTTCCACAATCATCCGGCAATCGCCGATGTCTACGTGATCGGTGTTCCGGATCAGAAGTATGGGGAAGAGCTGATGGCCTGGATCAAACTGGAGAAAGGGGCAAGCCTCACTGAAGCTGAGGCGAAAGAGTTCTGCCGCGGTCGGATTGCGCACTTCAAGATACCGCGCTACGTCAAGTTCGTCGATGACTTCCCGATGACGGTCTCGGGAAAGATCATGAAGTTCAAGATGCGGGAGGCGGCGATCGTGGAGCTCGGCCTCGAGAACGAGTCAAAGATCGAGACGGCATAAGTATCTTTTTTTGCCCCCGGGCGATGGGGGCTGCCGGATATCGCTTCGGGATAAGGTGCCGCAGGTGTCGGACGGTTGTGTACACCCGAAATGCCATGGTATTGCCGGGGTTCACCATCGTCATTGGCCATTGCGGATGGAACGCAGCGGTCGGTGGTGCCGGCGGCGCCCGGGAGTATAACATTCCAGGCGATCTGAGATGCCGTGAGGGGGCGTCCTGCCGGGCTCAACTTATATATACCAAGATCGCCATCCGGCTCCAGCGTGGGGGTGACGGGTTTGGGATCTGCACCCGATAGAGAGACTTTCCCCTCCGTATCTGCTCTGTATAACAGTTTACCGGGCGCGCATAGCGCCCTTTCGCCGGCCATACCACAGATCTCACCGTTCTACTCCGTAACAAAACCCGGACGCGTACGCCCTCATGCCGGAGCTTCGCCCCCGCACGAGGGCCAGCGAAGTTTCAGATCATAGGAGGTAATGGTATGAAACAACTCATACGTCCAATGGTAGTTGTTGCCGTTCTGGCCATCGCAGTTGCGCTTGTCGCAGGTGCGGCTTCAGCTCAAACATTCCCACCGGGGCCAGGACCAACGATGCCCGGCCCAGGACCAACGATGCCCGGCCCAGGACCAACGATGCCCGGCCCAGGACCAACGA
>CAYPRO010000053.1:5962-11047 GCA_964413225.1 uncultured Methanoculleus sp.
CCAGGACCAACGATGCCCGGCCCAGGACCAACGATGCCCGGCCCAGGACCAACGATGCCCGGCCCAGGACCAGGGCCATCCGGGGTGACCGCGATAACGAGCGGGCCGGGGGACAAAGGGTTTCCTGCGATCTCAGGCAACATCATCATCTGGCATGACAACTCCACCATGTCAGTGCAGGTCTATGATGTTGCATCCGGGCGTATCATGACGATCCCCGGGAACAACGCGTTTGGGGCTATGCGACAGATGGATGTTTCAGGAAACTATGTCGTCTGGGTTGGCGCGAACATCGCTACGATGTCGCCCGACATCTACCTCTGCGATATCACGAGCGGTTCGGTGACCCCGGTCACAAACGATCAGGCCTACCAGATGTCGCCGTCGATATCCAGGAACACCATCTGCTGGAACGAGATCGACATGACGACCGGGAAAGGCAAGGTCTACGTGTATGATCTCGCTACCCGGAAGGGCAGCACGCTGACCGGAAACAACACTGCGGGTCAGGCTGCGTCCAACCAGATCTTCCCGGCCATCGGTGGAGATACCCTTGCCTGGTTAGACGATGGCGGGGCTGCAAGTGGTTACCTTAACCTCAATTGGCTCTCTCTGTCTGGCAGGGGTTCAGCGATCATCGAACCGTCGAGCAATCCGTTCAGTCCTCCCGCGGTCTCAAGCGATGGAAGGCGGATCGTCTGGGTTGCCGTAACGGATGAATCCCCTGCCCTGCGCATGCTGGATGTCACCACCAGGAAGACGCAACAGATCACCGGTGAGGGGGCCATGCCGGCCAATCCTGCCGTCGATGGCAACTACATCGTTTGGGCCGACTACCGGAACGGGAACGGTGATATATATCTCTACGATATCCAGAGTGGGCGGGAGCGACAGATCACATCTGATAACGCCGAACAGATGTTCCCGGATATATCCGGTGATAGGATTGTCTGGATGAGCAACAGCGGTGGGGCCTGGAACATATACTCTGCCAGCGTCGGTGGGGGAGTGCAGCCTACGATGGGGCCGACCCCCGAACTGACTAAATCCCCAACCCCCACACCGACTAAATCCCCAACCCCCACACCGACTAAATCCCCGTTCATTGTAAAATCCAGTGCCTTCGCGAACGGCACATCGATCCCTGTTCGGCATACCTGTGATGGAGATGATGTATCGCCGCCGCTCTCCTGGAGCGGTGTGCCTGCGGGGACTCAGAGTCTTGCCCTGATTATGGACGATCCTGATGCACCCGGAGGAACCTTCACCCACTGGGTCATCTACAACATATCCCCTGCGGAGAGCGGCCTTGCAGAGGGGTTGCCCGGTGTGCAAGTTCTTCCCGGAGGTATGCACCAAGGAAAGAACAGTTTCGGCACCACTGGCTATAGCGGGCCGTGCCCCCCTGCGGGTCTGGCGCACCACTACATCTACCATCTCTACGCGCTCAACCGGAGCCCGAACCTTCCGGCAACCGCTGACCGGGCGGCCCTTGAAGCAGATATGCGGGGGTGTATCATCGCAGAAGGAGTGCTTGTAGGAACCTACGGTCACTGACCGCAGCTACCGACCCTGAGGCCAGTGCGTATCATACATGCCGAAAGAGGGGCTATCCGGGGGAGTCCCTGCAGCCCCTCAATCCACGGAGTCAGGCTGTTCTCCGCCAGGGAGATCCCGGTAGAGGAGGGTCAGGAAGCTTCCCTGGCCCGTGCAACGAGCGACTGCGCCGTTTCAGCGGCCTGCAAGATGATCTCTTCCTCGCCCGGCACCTCCCGCTCGTGCATCAGGACTCTCCCCTGACAGAGAACGGTCATGGCCGCGCTGCCGCTGCAGGCATAGACGGCGTTTGAGTCGGCGTGGAAGAGCGGGGTGTTGCAGACCGCCCGGGCGTCGAGGAGGACGATGTCGGCCGGTGCGCCTACGGTCAGGGTGCCGGGGCCGGTGCCGAGCGCCCGGGCGCCGGCTCTCGTAGCCATCGCGACCGCCTCGCCCGCGGGGAGCAGGGTCGGCGAGTTCCAGGCGAACTTCTGGAGGAGGGCTGCAAACTTCATCTCTTCAAACATATCGAGGTTGTTGTTCGAGGCGCAGCCATCCGTCCCGAGGCAGACGTTTGCGCCAGATGCTCTCAGCCAGTGGCAGGGCATGGCCCGGTTGACGGCAAGCTTCATGTTGCTTGCAGGGTTGTGGGAGGCAGAGACGCCCCGCTCGCCAAGAAGCCGGCACTCGGGCTCGTCGAGCCAGCAGCAGTGCGCGGCGACGGTTCGGGGGGTGAGGCACCCGCACTCATCGAGAAGCGCTGTGGGGCGTTTGCCGAACTGTGCGACGCAGTCGATGACCTCTTTCTCGGTCTCAGAGAGATGAGTGTGGATGCCGATCCCCTTCTCCTCGGAAAAGTCGGCACACCAGGAGAGACCCTCAGGAGAGACGGTGTAGACCGAATGAGGGCCGACTGCCGCCTTGATCCGCGGGTTATCAAGGGATCTTATGTGGGCGACAAGGGCTTCTGTCGCTCGTATCTCGGCCTCCCGCTTCTCCTCCATCCCGAGGTCGATGAACCCGTAGGCGAGGGTCGCCCGGATACCCATATCGTCGACGGCCTCTGCCGCCCGGTTCATGAAGAAGTACATGTCATTGAACGCGACCGTGCCGCTCCTGATCATCTCAAGGCAGGCGAGTTTTGTCCCCCAAAAGACATCGTCGCCGGAAAGATGGGCCTCAAGCGGCCAGATCTTCTGCGTGAGCCACTCCTGTAGCGGCATGTCGTCCCCGTAGCCGCGTAAGAGGGTCATAGCGGCGTGGGTATGGGTGTTGATGAGGCCGGGGACCGCCAGTCGGTCGGTGCCGTCGATGATGATGTCGGCGTCATGTTCGCGCCGGATACCCTCTCCGATCCCTCTAATCGTTCCTGTCTCGTCGATAGCGATATCCACGGCCGATCCGTTGATGGTGGCTCCGGCGATCAGCACGGATCCCCGTGCGGTAAATACATCGTCAGACTTGTTCATGCGCATCTCTCCACAATATCTTCAAGGATCTTCTCGATCCTTCTTGCATTCGCCCGGGATGTCTCAAGCACCTGCTCAAACGTCAGGGCTACCTTCCCGAGGCCATTGGCATAGTTGTCCACGGTGCATATGGCGGCAAACCGCATATCGAGTTCCGTGGCGAGCGTCGCCTCGCTTGCGACCGTCATCCCAACAATATCCGCGACATGCGCAAGCGCTCTGACCTCGGCGGCCGTCTCGAGTCGCGGACCCCGTGTCTGGGCGTAGACCCCGCCAACCCGGGCCTCAGGGATGAGCTCGCCAAGGATGCTGATGAGGTCTGCGTCCAGTTCGGGCCGAATGTGGGTGGTGGTGCACTCGTGGATGGAGGGTATATCGGTGACGCTGAGGTAATCGGTGGGGATGGTGATCGAGCCCGGCGGTATGCCGGGCTTCAGGGAGCCGGCAGAACCGAAAGCGACGATATTATCCACGCCGAGTATGGCGAGCGCGGCAAGGCACGCCCGGTAGTTGATGCGGTGTGGGGGAAGGTTGTTCTGGTGGCGCATGAGGAGAATGAAGGCTCCGGTATGGACCTCGGCCTTCCCGTATGGCGTCGCGACGATCGTCTTCTCAAGCGGCGGGAGGTTTGCGAAGAGGAGGCTTGTGCCTCCGATGATCCCGAGCACTACATGCACCCCGCCCGGCAGTGCAGGAGGTCCTTCCGGCGGGCCGGGAGGACCGTAGCGGCATACATTCGTCCGTGTAACATGCTGTGTAGAGGGTTAGCGCCCGACCGGAAAATTCCATCTATATGGTGCGGCAGGATCGGTTCGTAAGGGTTTACGCCTCCGGCGACAACCGGAATAATCATGGGCTGGTTTGAGATGGTCGGGGAGGATGCCATCCGGGATGGGCGATGCACAGATATCTACTTCCGGCGTGTCGTGAACGTCATGGAGAAAGATAGCATCAACCCTTTCGTTACGATGGAGGTGACGGCAGCAGAGCTCCCGGATCCGTGGGGGGTCTTCTGCGGCCTTGGTGATGTTGTCCGGCTGCTGGAGGGCGTCCCGGTGGATCTGGACGCGATGCCTGAGGGGTCGATCTTCTCCGCAAATGAGCCGGTTCT
Organism: uncultured Methanoculleus sp.; assembly: GCA_964413225.1. GTDB lineage: Archaea > Halobacteriota > Methanomicrobia > Methanomicrobiales > Methanoculleaceae > Methanoculleus. The sequence continues at coordinate 10,079 of CAYPRO010000053.1, forward strand.
CCGAGTCTCAGGGCGATATCGGGACTTTGCGGTCTATGAGACGGCGATCCTCGGGTTCCTCTGCCACGCATCGGGGGTGGCGTCCGCAGCCGCCCATATCAGGTTTGCGGCGCAGGGCCGGCCGGTCTACTCCTTTGGGTCGCGCCGTCAGCACCCGGCTATCGCGGCGATGATCGAGCGGGCGGCCTGGATCGGTGGGGTGGATGGCGCGAGCAACACATGTGCGCCGGAGGGGATACCGCTCGCAGGAACGATGCCACATGCGTTCGTCATGTGCTATCCGCGGCAGGAGGATGCCTGGCGTGCTTTTGCAAGGAGTGCCGGCCCGGAAGTTCCCCGGATCATGCTTGCCGATACGTTCTACGACGAGAAGGTGGAGGCGGTCAGAGCGGCCGAGTGCGGGGCAACGGCGGTCCGGCTGGATACGCCGCGGTCACGTCGGGGGGATATACGGGCGATCATAGAGGAGGTGCGCTGGGAGCTGGATGTTCATGGTTATCCGGATGTGAAGATCTTCCTCTCGGGCGGGCTTTCACGCGCAGATGTCGCTGCCTACCGCGACGTCGCCGATGCCTTCGGTGTCGGAGGGGCGATTGCAAACGCGCCGGTGATCGACTTTGCTATGGATATCGTCGAGATCGAAGGGCGGCCCTGCGCAAAGCGCGGGAAGCGCAGCAGCGCAAAGCAGGTCTACGAGATGGCCGACGGCCGACATGTCACGCTCCCCCTCTCCGCCCCTGCGCCTGAGGGTGCAGTGCCGCTCCTCGCCCCCTGCGTCAGGACGGGCGCCGTCATTGCGCGGCCGAATATGGAGGATGCGCGGGAGCGGGTGCTATCCCGTCTCTCGGGTCTTGCCTGTGAGGGATAGGGGAGCAGCCGGCCCCTATCCTTTTTATGGGATCACGATCAACATTGTAGGGTAACAGGGGCCGATAGATCAGGGGGAGATTGCTTCCTTGGCATGGAAGA
>CAYPRO010000054.1:0-10197 GCA_964413225.1 uncultured Methanoculleus sp.
GTGCGATCGTATAATAAAACCTTGAGCATGAACTCCTTGAGAGTTCACTCGACTCCCTTTGGTCCGCTTCCTGCGATATCGTCGTCCATTCTGTTGTTGAGACTTCGTAATTCATCCTCGAGTACGTATCGGTATACCGGGCCACCGTCCGGTAGCCGCAGTAGAGCTCTTCTGTGTATATCGTCACCGTCGCATGCGTTGCGTTTATGGCTACACTCGGCATCTCCGGGGATTCGAGAACGGTCTGCTGAGGCCATCCGATCTTTGCATGCCACCACGCACCGATCGCATACAGTTCCCTGAGAAACACTGATGCTTCGAGGTACGACTCGGGCGAGTCATCCCCCTCGAGATACCGCGAGATATTCTCATCTGCTCCCTCCGGCAGGAGCTGGGTCCGGTTTGCCATTGGCAGAGCGGTTACGTTTTCTTCTACGACAAACGGGGTGATAGACGCCTGTAAATAGCTAGATACCCAGTATCCTTCGATCTTGTATCCTTCTCGCAGTCTGATATGTTCATAGGGATCAAGAGCGGCAGTGAGATTATTTAGATACTTTATATCGCTGCTACTCCCACCGTAGTCTGAGTCAAACCCGACGTCTGCATTTTGTGTCGCATTTCGAAGGTCACTGATCCAACCTGCAGGGAAATACACGACTGTAGTGCCGTTGCTATAAGAGTTCGCCGTGGGACCGGCATCCGGAAGCGTAACGCTGCCTGACCCGGCGGCCGACTGCTCTGCCTGAGGTTCAACCATGCCTGTATCCCGTGCATCGACAATGCCCGGATACCCACCTGCACACGCCGCTGCAACGAGAAGTATTCCGATGGCGTAAACTGCAGCGATGCAGACTCCAATTCTCCGCATATCCTCCACGTCCCTCGACAGGTTGCCCCTGGGTTCCGGAACATTTAGCCTTTACTGCCATGCACGGAATCCCGTGCCGGGAAAAGGATACGGGATGCAACGGCACGTTGCGGGCCCATATCCAGGAAGAGGGAGCCCTCAGCCTTCACGCAGTGATATTCGCCATGTAACTATCAGACCCGTTCGTCTCCTCGTATGCACAGGTCGTGCCGGGAGCAGGATAAGATCCGGCAAGACCGGTATCCATGCACGCCCCTGGTCCCAGGATGCAGGACGGCGTGCGCCGGAGTGGTGGGCGGGACCGCCTGATCAGTGGTATCAGGGCCTACAACAACCTATAGGAATTAACATGTCCTCCACCACAGCCTGGATCACCCCCGAGAACAAAAGCCGCCTCGCAGCCCTGAAACGGCACCCAAAAGAGTCCTACAACGACGTCATCGCCCGCCTCCTGATCCTCGTGCTGGAGGCCGGGCACCGGAGCAAGATCTATCGGTAACGGTGCCCGGGAACCTTCATACCCCCTGGATCCGACCTTCTGCGGCCGCCACACCGGCGACGTCGGCGGGTCCTCGACCCCGCCGGCCGGCTGCAGGTCAGCTGCCGGTGGACCTCCCGAAGGAGCCCCTCCTGCACCGCATCGCCACCGGCCACGCGAAGGGGGGGCGGGACGACCCCCGGACATCGCCGGGCCGCACCCGGCAGGAGCCGTACGTGCAGGCGATAGAAAACCTATATCCTCCCGGGCGGGAAAGAGGCCGTTATGCCGACCTGCAGCGACTGTGCCCTCTACACGAAGAAGACCGCGGCTGACGGGGAATACAGCATCAACGGCCCCGTCCCCGCCGACAGGGACGCCGGACGGTGCCCGTCCAGGACATTCCGGCCGCGGTGATGATTATTCCCCCTCAACGGGGGCATGCCTTGATGCAGAGGCCGCACCGGAGCCCCCCGAGCGTATGAAACATATACTCGGCGCACTTCTTCCGATGGATCTCTCCGTCGGCGGTGAACGCCCCGGCGGGGCAGGCCTCGACGCACTTCATGCAGTCCTTACAACCTTCGTTCAGGAGAGGGCGCAGGGGAGCCTCCGGTCCCTCAAGCGGTGCATCCGTGACGATGGCGGTCATGCGGACACGGGGCCCGAACTCATCCGTTATCAGGAGGTGGTTGATCCCGTAGTTCCCAAGACCCGCACAGTATGCCGCGTACTTGATGGACATACCTGCCATGAGCGTCTCTCTGTCTGCATACCAGTACCCGAACTCGCTGCCCTCCGTCGGGACGATCGTGGCCCTGTATCCATCCTTCTCGATGAGCCGCGCCAGCCCAAACGCGATGACCCGGAGCGTCGCCGTGCCGGCCATGAGGGTGTTGGTGTACTCAGCCCTCCCTCTCGGGAGGCTCTCGATCGAGCCTCTCGGAACCGCCACGCCGAGCACGATAACCGAGCGCGCATTCTCCATGAGATCGCAAGGATCGTTACCCTTATACTCCGGATTCTGGAAATGGCGCACATCGGCCACACCGAAGAGATCCGCACCCGTATCAAGAGCAATCTCCCGCAGCCGACTGGTATATGAATCCTCACACATTCAGATATCCTCTCGCTGTCTCAGTGTGAGCGATTGTTTCGTATATAGGTATGGATTATTTTTACTAAATGGTAGTAAAGACCTGCCTTTTTGCATGTAGTGTTACCAATATATATCAGGATATTACTAAAATAGGAATTGCCATGCAGGTATCCTGAAATGGGCAGACAAAGGATGTGACAATCAAGGATGAAGATCGCTATCTGCGGAAAAGGAGGCAGCGGGAAAAGCACTCTTGCCGCCCTGCTCGCACATGAGTATGCACGGCGGGGCCGCCCCGTTCTGGTCGTCGATACCGATGAGTCGAATCTCGGGCTGCACCGCCTGCTCGGGACGGATGCACCACCCGACCTGATGGACTACTTCGGGGGCAAGAAGGCCCTGGGAGCAAAGATCATGGCGGCAATGCCCAACCCGGCATCCATCAACCTCTTTGAGGATACCTGGGGATTCGACACCCTTCCGGGAGGGTATGTCGCCGAAGGCCACGGCGTTCGACTCGTCGCCATAGGCAAGATCCACGATGCGGGAGAGGGGTGTGCCTGCCCGATGGGAATACTTGCAAGACAGTTTCTCAAAAATCTTCGCCTCCTCGATGGCGATGTCGTCATAGCAGACACCGAGGCGGGGATCGAGCACTTCGGCCGTGGGATCGATCAGGAAGCTGACGTGATCCTCATGGTGCTCGATCCCTCGTTCGAGTCGCTGCGACTCGCGGAGAAGATTACGGGAATGGCGGAGGGGATCGGCATACCGCTCTACTATGTGTTGAACAAGGCGGATCCGGCCATGGCGACCCGGATGCGCGAGGGGGTTTTGGATCCGTCCCGGATTGTCTGCGAGATCCCGCAGGAGCCCGGCATACTTGAAGCAGGTCTCGGCGGGCAGGCTTTGATGGATGGGCATCAGGCCATCGGCACCCTGATCGAGGTGCTGGAGAGGCCATAAACGCCGTACAGCATAACGCCGGGGTTCAAAGGATAGCGTTCAGGCAACTACCGCCGTACAAACGCGAGGAGATCCTGCTGCCCCGGTGGTGCTCATAGCGACGGTGTCGAGGGGCGGGGTTCCGATACCGCCCCGTAGGGGAATATCACACCGATCCTCCGGCCCCTCGATGATCGAGGAAGCGATGATCTGCGCCCGGAACTCTACGCCCGATATCGATGAGTTTACGGAGGCAAGACTCATCTCCGGCCCTCGACCAAGATCACGCCCCCGGGAATCGAGGGAACGGTCGCCCGGATGGGGTGCCGGCTCGTCGAGGAGGTAACAAGGGAGAAGTATGCACCTGGCATAGGCAGGGTCGCCCGATATCGATTGAACGACCTCACCGCCAGGGGCGACATGGACTTCGGCGCCGCCCGACCGCTCTGCATGGTCTGCGGTAGCGACGAAACCCGGTTCACCCACCCCGCCGATGCGGAACGAACTGCATCTTACTCCGAGATCTCTGCTAAAAAGCCTGAATCCCTCTATGAGGATTATACCCAAGACGTGATACACAAACATGAGGATATGCATGAAGACAGAAGCGATTGACTGGAACGACGTATGGAGAGAACAGCGCCGGCGGCACCACGAGGCGAACCGAAACTCAACGGACGCAAGTTTCTGGGACGCAAAAGACGCGGCCCGCAGGTTTTACCGGATGGCGCAGGAGAATAACGGAGAGCGGATAGAAAAGACCCTCCGCGATCTGCCCTTGACTCCCTCGTCGCGCGTGCTCGACATCGGGGCGGGGCCGGGAGCCCTTGCCATCCCCATCGCCCGCCGGGTCGGTCACGTTACGGCGGTCGAGCCTTCGGAGGGTATGCGATCGGTTCTTGTGGAGAATGCTGGTGCCGAACGGATAGATAACATCGATGTGGTGCCGAAACGCTGGGAGGACGTCAGTGTGACGGATGATCTCAGCCCGCCGTACGACATCGTCCTCGCGTCCTACTCTCTGGATGTTCCCGATATCGAGGATGCCGTCAGAAAACTGGAAGAAGCATCCTCTCGATACATCTACATATACTGGTTTGCCGGAGAAACATCGTGGGATGCGATGTCGCGGGAACTCTGGCCTCTCCTCCACGGCTCGCCGTATGCCTCCTCCCCAAAATGCGATATCTTCTATAACGTGCTCTACTCGATGGGCATCTACCCCGACATCGAGACATTCACCCTCCGGCACATCAACCGGTTTGCCGATCTCGATGATGCGGTCGACCATTTCTCGTCGAAGTGTTTCGCCGTGACGGATGGGCAGAAGGAGATCCTCAGGCAGTATCTGAATGGGTATGCAAGAACCGATGAGGATGCCATCGTCATGCCCGGGCACTCGACCCGGGTGAAGATCCGGTGGGAGAAGATGGGCTCGTAGCCCGGCCGGGGACATGCCAGCCTGTAGAGGCCGGACCCCGGGTGCAAAAGTCGGCACCAACGGCGAATACAACACCGGCGCCGATCTTCCCGCCGGCAAAGGACGCTATGCGATATCCGACAGGGATGCTTCGGCCAGCACGACCACACCCGCCGGGAACAGATGCTGCTCACTCATGTACCGGAGCCCCGGCTATGCCGAATCTGACAGACGATCCGATTCATAGCCAATTATATGAAGATCATAGCAAATGAATAAGATTAAGTGTGATGTCGATCCTAAGGCTTAATATTCAAAGGACATCTTGCGGGGGGGCATCTCCGCCCCCCTCATCCGACAGATCTCCTCCTTCAATACCCTGCACACGGTGATTCAGGAATGGACGTTATTCATGACTCTTCGGGGCCACTGGTTGTCCCCTCCCGATCCCTTCTCCGGGACTATAGAGAATTTCTGCTCGCTCCGGGCACGATATTCACGCTCGCAAGCGGCATCCTCCTGGCGATTGCTGTTCTGTATCAGGTTTCCGATCTCTTCGCCGGCACGGCCCAGACCTTTTATGCAAACTGGATATACCTTGCATCAGCCCTGGTAGGGTCTTCGTTCATATGGTATAGCGCCGCCCAGGGGATTCGCGAACGCGATTTCACGGCCGATATCCCCGTCTCCATCGCTACGGCCGCAGCCATCGCGATCGGGGAATACTCCGCCGCTGCCGTTGTCGCCGTGCTTCTCCTCTTTGGCGGGATGCTTGAAGAGCTCGTCGCCGCCCGCGCCGATCGGGCGCTTGGCGCACTTGCCCGGCTGCTGCCCGACCGGGTGACCGTCCGACGCAACGGACGAGATCTCCTCATCCCCCTCGGCGAACTGGTCGTCGGCGATCTCCTCATCGTGCATTCCGGAGAGCGGATCGCCGTCGATGGGGAGATCCGGTTCGGAACGGCTGCCATCAACCAGTCGGCGATAACCGGCGAGAGCGTGCCGGTGGAGAAGCAGAAAGGAGATACCGTCTTTGCCGGCACACTCAACGAAGTCGGAGCAATCGAGATCCTTGCAACCCGGGTCGGGACCGAGACCACGCTCGGCCAGATTCGCAGGCTCGTTATGGATGCTCAGGAAGAGAAAGCACCCGTCGAGCGGGTGCTCGACCGTTATGCAAAACTGTACACACCGGCTGCCATCATCCTGGGGTTGCTCCTCTGGTGGTGGAGCGGGAACGTCCTCTCAGCGATCACCATGCTCATCGTCTTCTGCCCGTGCGTGATCGTCCTTGCGACACCGACAGCGCTCGTCGCCTCAATCGGGAATGCCGCGCTCAGAGGCAGCCTCGTGAAGAAGGGGGCAACCGTGGAGACGCTGGCGCACGTCGATACCGTGATCTTCGACAAGACCGGAACGCTCACGCTCGGGGAACTGCGGCTCGTCGATGCGGTCCCCTTCGATGGCGTACTCGAGGCCAGCCTTATAGGGTACGCCGCATCCGCCGAGAAGTTCAGCGAGCACCCCGTAGGCAGGGCGATCGTTTTTGCTGCCGCCGAACAGGAGATCGCGGTCCAGGATCCCGAATCCTGTGAACTGCTGACGGGTCTTGGCGTGAGGGCAAAGACCGGCGGGCGAACGGTCCTGCTCGGGCGCCCGAAACTCTTCTCCGATATGGGGATAACCCTCTCCGAGGCAGTTCTCCACGAGACCGATGCCAGAACCCTCGAAGGAAAGAGCGCTATCGTCGTGATGATCGACGATCTGGTAAGCGGCCTCCTGATCTTAGAGGATACGCTTCGGGAACATGCACGGGAGACCGTTGCCGCCCTCAATCGAGAGGGCATCAGGACGGTCATCGTGACGGGGGACAACAGTGGGGCAGCCGGCAGGATAGCAGAGGCGACCGGGATATCCGAGACTTATGCCGATATGATGCCGGAGGAGAAGGTCGGGATTGTGAAGCGGTTTCAGGAGGCGGGGCACCGGGTGGCATTCGTCGGCGACGGGGTGAACGATGGACCGGCGCTTGCAACCGCCGACGTGGGGGTGGCGATGGGGCATGCCGGCACGGATGTCGCCATCGAGACAGCGGATGTGGTCCTCTTATCCGACGATCTCCAGAAACTCCCACACCTCATCGGCACATCGCAAAAGGCCATCCGGACCATCCGGCAGAACCTCATATTTGCCGTTGGAGTCCTCCTCCTTGCCGTATGCCTTACCATCCTCAACATACTCACGCCGGTGACCGGGGCGCTCCTGCACGAACTCTCTTCAATCCCGGTGATAGCAAACTCTGCACGTCTGATCGGGTTAGAGTGAGGGACTATCCCTCTTTTCGGGTTCTTCCCCGGGATCGGGGTATCTCAAAATGGGCGGGGGGTTTTTCGGTGGAAAAACCACACGCTGCCTCCGCGGCCACAGGCATACCGGATGAAAATATAGGAAGGGGAATTTTCATGGAAAGAGGGTCTCTTGAGAGGACGTGCAGTTAGAACATCATTGGCTGGAGATGGAATGAGACGACATGATTCCTATCATCGGGAGTAGATCCGGATAGTACGTCACTCTCACATATTAGTATTACATAGATAGATAATAATCTTACGATTTAAAATGAATTTTAATGCATGTTACAATACCCCGGAAGCCGGCCACGTTATGAGAACGCCTCCGGATCCAGAAGACCGGCATCCGGGAGGATAAGTTTCTGCCCTTGTGCGACAGAGATCCCTCATGGACGAAGGGATAGCCCTGATGTACGAGCACGCGCGAGCGGCACTCCCCGCCTCAGGGGCCCATGGATTTGACCACACCCTCCGGATCGTACACCTCTGCGAAGAGATCGGCGCCCGCGAGGGCGCGGATATGGCTATCCTCATACCGGCCGCGATCTTCCACGACATCGCCCGGCCCATAGAGGAGGAGACGGGCATCCCCCACGAGGAGGCGGGAGCACGGCTGGCTGAGGCCTTCCTCCGATCCATAGGTTACCCGGAGGATAGCATCGCAGGCGTCGCCCACGCCGTGCGGGCGCACCGCTACAGCGCCGGGATTGCCCCGGAGACTCTCGAGGCCCGGGTACTCTCTGATGCAGATAATCTGGACGCGATGGGTGCGGTCGGCATAGCAAGGACGTTTTTGCAGGCAGGAGAGCAGGGCGGCGGTATACCGGATGCGGCCGATCACATCCGCACAAAGCTCCTCAACCTCCGGGACCGGATGTACACAAAGACCGCCCGCGATATCGCCGGTGAGAGGCACACGCTCATCGTCGCGTTCCTTGCAGCCCTGGATGAAGAGGTGAACCCCGGGCCTTCATCGCCACCCTGAGGCGACCCCCTCCTCACGCATCGGAGAAAACCCTCAACCCCACGATCCCCGAGACGATCAGGAGGAGGCAGAGGAGGCGGACAACGCTCCGCGACTCGCCAAAAAGGATAATGCCGGCGATGACCGTCCCGACCGCCCCTATGCCCGTCCAGACGGCATACGCCGTCCCGAGGGGGAGGTCGGAGAGTGACCGCGAGAGGAGGTAGATGCTCCCGGCCATAACGATAAGGGTCACGACCGTCGGCCCCACCTTCGTGAACCCTTCGGTATACCGAAGGCCGATCGCCCAGCCGGTCTCAAGGAGCCCGGCGGCAAAGAGGGTTATCCAGGCTATCTCCCGCATAGATAGATCCTTTCATGTCTTGCCGGGGGGGCGATATACCTTGCCCATCCTGCGGGAGCCCCCGTCACATTTAAGGCGTGAAAAAACCTTTCCAGAACATAGACGGAGGTAGCAAGAGTGGCAAAAGTTACAATCGACAGACCGGGGTGCATCAGCTGCGAGTCCTGCTGGACGATCTGCCCTGAGATCTTTGAACAGGATCCGGCCGACGACCTGAGCTCGATCACGAAAAAACACCGGACCAACGATAACCCCGCAGAGGGCGATGTGCCCGACGACCTTCTCGATTGCGCAATCGAGGCCGCCGATGCGTGCCCGGTATCGGTCATATTCGTGGAAGAGTAAGAAGGATCCGGGTGATCGCAGTGTGCCGTAGGGGAAGGTAAGACCGGAATAATGGTCATGGTAATGGTAAAACAAAGACTATATCCTTCCAGAGCTATGGGGTCTTCTGCCTGAGAGTAGATCGATCCGGAGGCGCATCAAGATGGTGCAGCAAGTTTACGGATCAAACAGAATAAAGATCCGTAAACAAAGAAGATAAACTGCACCACTGACCGGAATGCACCACAGGATAAGTATCCATCTCTCGGGCACACTCGTTTCTGCGCACCTATCCCGTTAGTTGCGGGCTCTGCCTTCCACACCAGCACAGGTAACATGGAGGCGGCGCACCGAGAATCCGGTTGAAAAAAATGTATCCTTCGCCGCATCAGAGCGCAGGCTTACCCTTCAACGCCTCGACAAGGAGCCGGACGCCCGCCTCGATATCGGCTATATCGACCACTTCGACAGGCGAGTGTATGTAGCGGGCCGCAATCGAGAGCGGTATGCTCGGTATGCCGCCCCGCTCGAGGTGGATGATCGTCGCGTCGGTGTTCCCGCCGGTCCCGACCTCGAGCTGGCAGGGGATGCCGTTCTTCTCAGCGGTCTCCCTGAGCCACGCGATCATCCTCGGATCGGCCATAAGTCCGCGCCCGCTCGCGCTTACCAGGACAAGGACCGGGCCTTTGCCCATCTCGACGCTTGCATCCTTCTTCTCGATCCCGGGGTGGTCGCCGGGGATGGTGACGTCGGTTGCGATCGCGCAGTCGGGGTTTAAGGAGTAGGCGCTCACCTTCGCACCTTTGAGCCCGAGTTCCTCCTGGACCGTGAAGACACCGTAGATCGTGTGCGGCGACTTTATCTGCTGTAGCGCTCGTATGAGCATAGCGACACCGACCCGGTTGTCGAGCGCTTTTCCTGTGACGCGGTTGCCGGCAAGCTCCGTATACTCGCGGTCGATGGTGATCGCCGTGCCGATCTCTATGCCGAGGTCTGCCACATCCTCTGCGCTCGCCGCACCCACATCGATGAACATATCCTCTATCTTGATCTCCTTCTTACGCTCCTCATCCTTCATGACATGCGGGGGCTTTGCGCCGATGACGCCTGCAACCGGCCCTTTCGTCCCGTGCAGGATCACCCTCTGGCAGTAGAGCACCGGCCCGAACCATCCCCCGAGAGGGACGATACGGATGAACCCCTTATCGTCGATGTACTGGACCATCAGGCCGATCTCATCCATGTGGGCGGCAAGCATGATGGAGAAACCGTCGCCGCGCTTCGTGGCTATAAGGTTCCCCATCGTATCCTCGGTCATCTCATCGACCACTCCCTCAAGCTCCGCCCTGACGATATCCCGGATATTCCCTTCCCTGCTCGT
>CAYPRO010000055.1:0-9981 GCA_964413225.1 uncultured Methanoculleus sp.
CTCGGGCTACAAGATAGCGATGGTGAACCGCGGGGAGTCGCCCTCCGGGCGAGGAACCGGGACTTCTGGAACTGCTCGGGAAGGTCGTCGGTGCGGGGAAGTTCTCCTGCACTCCTGATTTCTCGAAGATCGCGGAGTGCGGCGCGGTGACCCTCGCGATCCAGACGCCTTTCGCGGACAAAAAGGATCTCCTCCCTGACTTCACGCCGCTCATCGAGGGGCTGCGGAACGCCGGGCGGCACATCACGCCGGGGACGCTCGTGGTGCTTGAGTCGACGATCACCCCCGGCACAACCACCGGGATGGCCCGGGAGATCCTGGAAGCGGAGTCGGGGCTCGTTGCCGGGAAGGATTTTTCACTGGCGCACGCACCGGAGCGGGTGATGGTCGGGAGATTGCTCCGCAATATCCGCGAGCACGACCGGATCATCGGCAGGATCGATGATGTGTCCACGGCTCGTGCCGTGGAACTCTACCGGCCCGTGCTCACGGCCGGAAACGTTATCCCGATGACCGCGACCGCGGCCGAGGTGACGAAGACCACTGAGAATACCTTCCGCGATCTCCAGATCGCGGCCGTGAACCAGCTCGCCCTCTCCTTTGAGGCGATGGGGATCAACGTCTACGCTTGTCCGGGCCGGGGTGGCGTCGCTGAAGGGCGAGGGGATATCCCGCGCCATCCTCTGGCCGGGGGCCGGGGTCGGCGGTCACTGCCTGACGAAGGATACCTACCACCTGGAGCGGGGGGTGCAGGTGCTTGGTAAGGATCTTGACTTCCCGGCCGGCCGGGAGTCCCTCTACACCCTCGCCCGCGGGGTTAACGACTTCATGCCCGAGCACATGCTCCACCTGACCGAGTCGGCGCTGGGCGAGGTCGGCAAGACCCTCGCGGGATCGAAGATTGCTTTGCTCGGCTGGGCGTTCATCAACGACTCCGACGACGCAAGGAACACGCCGGCGGAGCCGTTCCGTGATGCGGCGCTCGCTGCCGGGGCGGAAGTTGCCGTGCACGACCCCTGGGTGGACCCGGCGACGTCGCCGGATGCGCCGCCGGGGTTGTCGCGGGATATCGAGGGGGTGCTTGCCGGTGCGGATGCGGTGGTGGTCTTTGCCGGGCATAAGGAGTACCGGGGGCTTGCGCCTGTCCGGGTGAGGGAGCTCTCGGGGTCTGCCCACCCGGCGGTCGTGGATGGGCGCAACGTTGTGGACCCGGATGCGTGGATCGCGGCGGGGTTCGTGTACCGCGGGATCGGCCGGGGCGACAGGAACCGGCATGCGTTGCAGGAATAATACCCTAATTTTTGGTTTGAACTTTCTGTGTCATCCGCCTTCTCTGTTGTAAATAAGATTTTAGTCGGTCCACTTACCCTCCGGAGTTGAGGGGGCCGGCTTCTACCCAAACCGCTGCCGGGCCAGGACGAGGGCCCGATGAGCCAGCCGGATGCAGAACGCTGCTTCTTCATCGCAGACGAGCGACCCACTATACTGGACGTTGTGCCTGGCGACCCGGAGCTTGTCAAAGGCGTTCAGGAGACCGGCGATCTCAGGATCATCACCTGACGTATGCCGGACTGCGGTAATGAGGCAGGTGTGGCTCCGCTCGACGTAGCCTGCGGCGTAGAGAAACGTCCGGATACTATGAAACGCACTGTTGTAGGCGGCAAGATGAGTCATCTCGTACTCTTCGATCGCCACATTCTTCTCCGCCGCACGAAGGAACCTCGCCGCGGATGCGAGAGAGCCGGGAACACGCTCCAACGCTCCGGGATCGGGGCGGATGAGGCCGCGGTCGACGCACTCCCGCCACCTCATAGGCGAGCCCCTCTAACAAGCACGTGGTTTTGGAGGACACTCGCGACAAACGGGTCGCCCCCCTCTTTCATCTGCTCCCACCGGTAGTAGGGGACGACCGTCAACTGCACCTCTCGATCGGTCTCCGCCTCCAGTACCGCCACCCGGCTGTGATCGACCCGGCTCTCGTCGCCGATGACCAGGATGTCGATGTCGCTCTGCTCATCAAAGGTCCCCGCCGCGGTGCTCCCGTAGATAGCGACCGCGATGCTTTCGGGCGCGAGATCCTCGATGCCGGCCCGGGCAAGGAGGAGGATCATGCAGGCTCGCTTCAACTCCCGGACGGCAAAGGAGTCGTTGCCGAGGGAGAGGAGCCTTGCCGTGCCGAGGCGCGTGGTGGTGATCAACCCGTCGCGCTCAAAGGCATCGGCATACAGTTTGACGCTTCCCGGGCTGACCCCGATCTCCCGGGCGAGTTTATTGATGTGGATCTCGCCTGTTGGGTGGGTGAGGAACCAGGCGAGGACCCGGAACCCGACGAACGTCTTGAACTCCCTGAGCATATAATACATTGAATGACCGTTCAATATATTAAACGGTTGTGGAGCACGAGCTCGGGCTGAGCCGGACGAGTTCCGGGCGTCGCGGTGGTGGAGGTGGTCGGGCATGTAGGCGAAGTCAAAGACGTCGGGATCTCGAAAGAGGGTCTGGTCGCTGCGGAGGAGGGGGGAATGCGTCATAGGAGAGTCTGGAGAAGAAGAAGTAGATAAATGAAGGCCGTGCGCGGGTCGAAAGTGAAAGGGGGGTCTCCCCTCTCACGCCAGTGCGGGCACGGCGTCGGCCCAGGTCTCGACCGCGTCCTTGATGGCATCGTCCTGGTAGGACGAGAGCCGGACGGTCGTGCGGGTGAAGGTGACGTAATAGTCGTCACCCGAGGGGTCGTGGCACTTGAGCTGAGCGTAGTAGGTCTCGCCGGGGCCGTTGCGGACGGCCTCGCCGCCCATCGCGGTCTCAAGGGCCGCGTTATCCAGCACCTCCGCTGCGTTCGCCTCGAACGCGGCGATCGTCGGGGACTGCAGGGAGACGTTGCCCACCCGCTTGCCCTCGCCGTCGAGGAAGTTCACCTTCGCGGTGTAGTGCTCGCGGTTCCGGACGACTGCCGCGACCGGCTGGCCGTCGGAGCCGGTATACCCGACGCACCCGAAGGGGTTGTCGTCGATGACGCTCTCGATGAGGTTGTCAAACGACGTTACGTCGGCGATCGGGACGGCGAGGTCCCGGACCGCCGTTTTGTTTACGGTCTTCTGCACGAAGTCTGCCATGGTTGGTTCTCCTTTGCCTGTATGCTCCCGGGAATATGACAGACGATTATAGGGTATACCCGGGAGGGGATTAGCCTGACTTTATCGGAGAGCCCGGATCGGGCTTTGATTCTCAAATATATCCTTTACGGTCAGGCTTTTTCTCTTCCCCGTCCCACTGTTCTCCGGGAGGGTTATCAGGATGACCGAGGAGAAAACCACCCGGGAGCTCGTTTACGAGACGAACCGGGACGTGAAGTGGATCTGTAAGATGCTGCAGAGAATGGAGGCGCAGGATGAAGAATTTGAGGCCCGGCTCCGGGCGCTGGAGGGGTGGCGGGCGGAGAAGGCCGGGGAGGAGCGGCGGCTCTCGACGGTGAGCGCCGGGGCCGGCGGGATCGTGGGCGGGGTGGTGGCGGTGCTGGTGAAGGTGCTGGGCGGGGGGTGAGGGGGCCATGCTGCCGTTCTCCCCCTTAATCAGTATGGCTTTGTACATCCGGAGCGAAAGAAAGAACTTCTATCCCACTGAAAATCTTTGCAGTGGCCCCGTAAACAGAGATTATTTTCGATAACCATATGTTTAGACCCGTGCAATTTAATTTAATGGATAGTAAGGTGAGATATTTTGATGAAATTAATATTTTGAGAGCTTTTGCAATTCTGGCCGTAATAAGCATCCATGTATCAACAAATTTCACGAATATGGATGCCATAAACGGGCTAGCGGCACTATACATGTCGATCGATGTTCTCTCTCACTTTGCAGTCCCGCTCTTCATAGTTATCTCAGGTTTTGTCTTATATAACAAATATTCTGATGACATAGACATCAAAAGGTTCTATAAAAAAAGACTGAAGTCTGTTCTTCCACAATATCTCATCTTCTCTACATTTTACCTGGCGGCAACATACATAGGCTCGATTGTGCTTGCTAGACCTGTCAACCTCGACATCCTGCATATCATTTACCGATACCTAACAGGAGGATGTTTTTACCACCTCTGGTTCTTTGTCTTGATCATTCAGTTGTATCTCCTTTACCCCGTAATATTACGGCTGTATAATTACTGTGACGTACGAGGGAGAATATTAGAACTCCTCTTTACGGTTTTCTTCATAGGAGTTCTCTACAACGTATATCCTATCCCGGATATATTCATACTAGGCGCATCCACCCAGATACTGGGAGTAGCCACCAAATTCATCGGATACGTGTTCTACCTGGTATTAGGGATGACCATTCGGAGAAGGTACGACGAACTGCTGCTGAAATCTTTGCCTAAAACATCACTATATTACGCATCAATTCCCCTGCTCTGTTGCACGGTTATTGGCATTTTTGGCTACGCTCAAAGGTACTTTAACCTCGATATAACGCAGATCCTGCCCATAATAGGAAGTTACTGGCGCTGGATTACTGCTATGATAAATCCACTATATTACGTGGTTATCTTTGCCCTCTGCTTCTACATCTCCCTGAATATTGTATCCAGCAGGTCAACCACACTTAAATTGCTGGAGAAAATTGGTGCATATTCTTTTGGGATTTACCTGGTTCATGCATTCATACTGTATATCATTGTCCTGGCATTCCAGCGGTTTGGATTCGATTGGAATAACTGGCTGTTCTATCCCTTGATGTGCATTATAACTCTCGTTCTGAGTTATCTCTCCGTGGAGATTCTGCAAAAATTCCCCTATAGTGAGTATCTGATTGGTAGCACCAGGTAGAGAGCTCGTCTACGAGACGAATCGGGACGTGAAGTGGACCTGCCGGGCGCGACGGGCCACAGGCCCGGAGCGGGAGCACCGTTAGGTGCGACTCGCTCCAGTGAATGGAGGCAAAGGACGAGGATTTCGAGGCCCAGCTCCGGCGATCGAGGGCTGGCAGGCGGAGAAAGTGGGCGAGGAGCGACTGGACGCAGGGTGCGACGGACGGAACGTCCGGAGCTTGAGCACCGAAGGTGCGGGGCAGGAGTTTGAGAAACCCGGAGGGTTTCGAGAGAGGAGGAACTCGATGGTGAGCGTCGGGGCCGGCGGGGTGGTGGCGGTGCTGGTGAGGGTGCTTGGCGGGGGGTGAGGAGGGAGGTATGCGCTCTCTCCTACCCGGACAGACTGGAATCCCGGTTCGATTCAGAGACCCCTAAACGCCCCCACCGCCATAACCTCTTCATGCGCTACATCGTCACCGGCGGTGCCGGCTTCATCGGCTAAAACCTTGCAGATACCCTGGCACAGCACCACGACGTCGTCATCATCGACAACCTCGCCACCGGCAGGCGGGAAAACATCGAACACCTCCTCGACCATCCCCGGGTGACGTTTGTCGAGGGGAGCATCACCGACCTCGACCTCCTGATGGAGACCTTCCCGGGCGCGGACGGCATCTTCCACCAGGCGGCAATCCCCTCCGTGCCCCGGTCGGTGAAGGACCCCCTCGCCTCGAACGAGGCGAACGTGACCGGCACGCTCGACGTGCTCGTCGCGGCGAAGGACTGCGGGGTGCCGGCCGTGGTTGGCGCCTCCTCGGTCTACGGCGACACCCCGGCTCCGGGGTCATGGCCGGCCCCACTCGACGCTGACGGTGTAGTGGTGATTCCAGGTCCGGCGGACGGTGATCCCCTCGCAGAAGATGTACCAGTGGCGGCTGGAGATGCCGTGTTGAATAAGTCTGGTCACCCGACCACAAACGTGAAGATGACGGGTGCCCCTGCCGATCTTCCATGCCACAGAAAGAACGCTGGGGACACCCGTATCCTGACACTCGCGACTGGAGTATATATAATGAACGCCTGGTGCGGCGCGGAGAATTCTATCTCTCGCTTGACTTCCTCGCGCAGTGGGACGATCTGCTTGCCCGGATGAACGCCGGCAAGCGCGGCCGTCCCTTTCAGTATCCCGAACCGTTCATTGCATGGATGGCTTGCATTCACGTCTTCCTGCAGATGCCCTACCGCCAGATGGAGGGGTTTGTCCGGAAACTCGCGACATTCATTCCCGGTTTCACGGTGGCCGACTATACCACCCTCTTCCGCCGGATCCAACGTCTGGATCTCTCGCTCACCGTAACACCCGAGCTCCTCGCTGGGGATGTCATCATCGCCGCCGATAGCACCGGGATCAAAGTTACCAACCGGGGCGAATGGCTGCGCGAGAAGTGGCGAGTTCGGCGCGGCTGGATCAAGCTGCATGCCATGATCGACGTCGAGACCAACCAGGTCCTCGGCCTGGAGGTCACCGACGAATCGGTCCAGGACGACCGGATGTTCGTCCCCCTGCTCGACCAGGTCCCGCAGCACTGCGGCGAGGAGCACCCGGTGTTCCGGGTACTCGGTGACGGTGCCTATGACCGCAATGAACTCTTCAATGCCCTCGAGCAACGGAAGATCCTCGCCGGCATCAAGACCCGGGTGGATGCAGCGACCCACTCGACGGGATCACCCTATCGGGCCGAGTGTGTCAGAGACCGGAACCGATTGGGGGGGTATCGACTGTGGGCGTGGATAACCACCTACGGGATGCGATGGAAAATCGAAGGGAATTTCTCCAGCATCAAACGGATCTTCGGCGAAGGTGTGCGAGCGACGTCCCGGGAAGGGATGTTCTGCGAGATCCGGATGAAAGTGAACGCCTACAATGTGCTGATGGCTATGGTGGCCTGAGCGAGAGCGCAGCAGATACCGGCAGGTGGGGCACAGGAGATATTATGCAACACGGCATCACTCCGGCAACACTAAAATACAATCACAATATGAAGATATGCAATATTAGAGCAATATACGGTTGGAAGGAACCCATCAAAAAAATTATATAGCCAACAGACGTATTTCAATTTGTTTAACGCCTAACGCGAAAAAAACATTAATGCTGATATCGCAGATAAGTAAGGACGATCGTCGCGAGTAAATCTTAAAGTGGAATGTTGTGTAGTGGTCGGCAATGCAGAGTGTGAGTGAAGAGATCTGGGACCGGGAGTTACCTCCCATCAGAATAAACAAGGATACAATCAAAAAGCAGGCAACCAGGTACAGAATGGGAAGTGTAAGGTTAGCATTAGGGCGTATAAAGACAGAAGAAGAGTTTGAAGAAGATAAGCGAGAGATAATAAAGAAGCAATTCCCCAAAAATCCCCTGCAATAGGTATTCATGGCAGACGATGAGGCTTTTTTACAGCAGGAGTTAGAGATATCACCGATAGTAACCGGTCTCCATGATACCCTCTCGGAGCGGGATCGGGAGGTCTTGAGAAAGACAACGGAATGCTATGGAATTCTCAAAGACCTGGCACTTTACGCAGAAGAACTCAATTCAGAATCTTTTTTACCTCCCATAAATGAAGTCCGAGATGCCTTTGATCACCTCATGCGAATGTACTCCGTCCTTTTCGGGCTTCGCGACGGGGACGGCGAATATATCAAGGAAAACCTGGATGCCGTATTCCGCCACGTGTATCGAGCATCATTTGATTATCTCGACTATATACGGATCTATCAGAAAGACTACATACACCGGAGATTAGAAGGGATCTCTCAACAGACGATAGTCAATCTTTTCCCGGAATACTACAGGGAGATCCTGCCCGAGATCGAGAGTTGCCTGGAGGATATCCCCCTCTATAAAGCATCCAAAGATATCGGAAAGCCGGATATGGAGACGGTCGAGAGGTACCACGCAAAGGTTCTGAAACTGAGAGACTACTGCGCACAGATCAACAGAATGGCTCCGGTCTTGATCGAAGCTGAAAGTAACCTCCGGTTGGAAATGGAACAAAGGGAGAAAAAAGAGAGTGAGATACGAAGGGCTGAGGCCTGGAAGTACCTGCTTTTCACCATAATCGGGGCAATTATAGGCGGCATCATCGGGGCACTTGTTTTAGCGGGTTAGTATTGCACGAGAGCACGTTTCCGGGCGTTTGAATGCCGAAACGTCCTCGGCAGGGCGGCCGCCTCTGAACAGCGCTCTGGTTTGTTATCTTCTAGATGGGGCCGCTTCATCTCCAGGCCAGCCGGAACCTCCGGTCGCCGGGGGTTCCAGGTCGAACTCCGGCGGCTTACCCTTTGCCCAAGGGATGACCCCCAGGTCCAGCATCCATCTCCCGATCGCTGCACCCCTGAGTTCAGGGCAGGTCGTCCAGAATCTTTACTTCCAACGCCCAACGGCGAAACTGTGTGCCGCGTAGCGACTTTACGCGATAGCCGACGGAGATGATCACATCAAGGCTGTAACGCTTGGTACGGTAATTTTTTCCGTCTGCGGCAGTTGTCAAGTATTCCTTGACAACTGAATCCTGCTCAAGCTCACCCTCTGCAAAGGCATTGTTGATGTGCAGGCTGACATTCTGTTTCGTTGTCTGGAACAGTTCCGCCATTTGCGCCTGCGATAGCCAGACGGTCTCCTCTTCCATCCGAACGTCAATGTTAGTCTGCCCGTCATCGGTCTGGTAGATGATGATCTCTGAAGTGTCAAATGTCATACCCGATTGCCCCCGGAGGACAGTTATTAACCCACAAAAAAGGGGCGGCACGGGGCCTGTATGATCCGTATGCCCCTTGTGGTGCAGGTTAATAGATATTCTCCTTACTCCATGTCCATTATACAAACTACCGCCCTGATACCATAGAATACCGTCGGTTTTGCATTCGGAAAAATGTCCTTGAAGCTCCACGATGATGATGCACGGTTGGAGATCGGCCGGGCAAGCGGGAAATGGTATGCCTGCTTCTCGGTCGAGTATGAACCCAACCCGGCCCCGCAGAAGGAAACCACGGTGGGGGTTGATGTTGGGCTGACCTCTTTCGCCACACTCTCAAACGGCGAGAAGATCGAGAACCCACGGTTCTTCCGCACCGACGAGAAGATCCTTGCGAAAGCCCAGAGAAGACTCTCGAAAGCAGAGAAAGGAACTCCTGAACGGAAGAAAGCCAGACTGATCGTCGCACATGTTCACGAGCGGATCGCCAACAGACGGCTCAATTTTGCTCATCAAACCTCCCGTCAACTGGTGAATAGGTTCGGAACGATTGTATTCGAGGATCTGAATATCAGAAATATGCAAAAGAACCACAGTCTGGCGAAAAGCATAGCCGATGTGGCCTGGAACCAGTTCGTCACGATCACAACGAGCAAAGCGGAAGATGCTGGCTCCCATGTGATCCTGGCGAACCCCAGAAACACCTCGCAGATGTGCTCCAGATGTGGGATGATCGTCGCCAAGAAATGTTCTGACCGGGTCCACTCATGCCCGCATTGCGGGTTGGAACTGGATCGAGATCAGAACGCGGCGATCAACATTCTGAGATTGGGACTGCAATCTCTCGGGTAATATCCGTAGAAGCCCACCCCTTTAGGGGTGGGAGCAGTCACTGAAAACGTCATAACAAGAGGGATTGAAACGCAAGAGGTAGTATTGTGAGACTGAAGATACGGTTAAATCCGTGGGGTCGACAGGAGTCGTCGCTCAACCCGAGATTTTTATCTTGCTCTTTCTTGCCAGCCCTTCTTCAATCTCCTTCTCCAGCCGCTTAACTTCTTTTTTGCCCCGGATCATATTCGCATATGAAGCTCGAATGGGAAGGAAGGCTGCCCCGCAAACCTTTGTCATTGGTATCATTGTGTCTTTTTATTGTATTTAGTTGTATTCGTTGTAATACCGTGTAATCGGTTCTGTCCGGCATCCCGGGACGGACTCTCATTCTCACATGTCCGGGCGATTTCGGTTTATTGCGCTGCTGTATGGAAGAGATCTGATGGCGTTCAGGGTCCAGTGCCGTTCATCAGGCAGGAGACTACAAATATGCTGACTAACTCGATGATCAGGAGAGCAACCAGAACGATGTCTTAAACAGCGCCATTTTGATCACTAGCTGCTTCATGCTCCAGTTTTGATCTC
>CAYPRO010000056.1:0-9798 GCA_964413225.1 uncultured Methanoculleus sp.
GAGGGATATGTAGGTGTCCCTCTTCACGAAGAGCCAGTAGATCATCGGGACGGCGGCGACGACCTCGGCCATGATGGTTGCATAGGCGGCTCCCTCGATCCCCATGCCGAGCGTGTATATCAGGATGGGGTCGAGGACGATGTTTGCCACCGCTCCCGCAGCCATAGCGTACATCGCCCGCTTCGCATCGCCCTCCCCGTGCATGAGAGCATAGGCGACCTCGCCGAAGAGGAGGGCAAACGTCCCCATAAAGAGGATCCGTGCGTATGCGGTGGCAAGACCGGCAGCGCTGCCCGCCCCCATGAGGACGAATATATCCCCGGCAAAGAGGGAGAGCGGTATGGTGACGGCTATGGCAAGAGCGGTCATCATGATGATGGTGTGCATGGCAACGCTGCTTGCGCCGCCGCGGTCATTGGCGCCGATCATACGCGCGAGAGCCGCCTCGCCGCCGGTGCCAAGCCCGCTCGCTAACCCGATGGTTATGATGAAGAGCGGGAATGAGAACCCGACCGCAGCAAGAGCATCGGCACCGAGACCCGCGACCCAGAACGCATCGACGACGCTGTAGAGGGTCATGAGGGTCATCGCGACCATCATCGGCAGTGAGAGTCGGAGGATCGCGGTCTTCGGATCGGCAAGGAGTAACTTTGTTCCTTCTGTTCCGTTCTGGTTGTTATGGATGGGTGTATCGTCTTGGAAGACGCTTGTTGGCATACATATCGCCTGCTGGCGTGCCCGTTCCGCGGGTTCCCGGTTCAATCGGGATGACCTTTTGAGGCGATCCGGACATCGTACCTATCTGTGAACGTTGATCATCGAATGCACCCCGTATATCGGGCAGGATTGAAAACGGTCTGTTATTGGCCTTCCCAATTCTTCGGTTTCCGGGGCGCATGGGACGATACAGGGCAGACGTGGGCGCTGATTGTAATTATACCTTCGCACGGGGGGGCGGATCCGTCCTGCTGTCGGGAACAGTTTGGGGCATGCCCATCGCCATGGCCAGGAGATGTGACCGTTATCGAGGCACTGAAGGTGTATCCGTGGTCGTCGCTCGCGTTCGGGGTAACAGGGTATGTGCCGGCGGCGTATATCCGGATGTAGCAAGCGGCTCATGATGCGCTGGCATGCAAGAATCGTTCCACAACCCTTCGACGGCGATCTCCACCAGCCATACCCGCCGCCCGGGTATCTCCCTCCCCGGGGGTGGCACTCGCCCACGATCTGCCGATAGCAAAAACCGCATCCAGAAAAGGTGGCAGATCAGCGGGCGGGTATCCCCGCGATCGCCGTCGCCCCGCGTTTCTTCACGGCGCGATCATACATGAGCCAGTTCTCCTCCCATTCCGGATTTCTGTCGCGGAGGTGCGCAAGCACCCGCTGCCGGATATCGGCCGCCGGCATGTCATCGTAGGCCTCTCGCTCGACGGCCTCCCCGATCGCCCGCGCCACGTCCAGAGGCGCGCCCGACTTCAGGGCGCTCACGACCACCTTCTCCCGCGCAAACGGCTCTCTCCGGCCGTCAGACTTGATAACATGAACCATAGCGATCGCATGGGTGCACCGGGAGAAGATAACCTTTCCGGCCACCGTCAGGGTCCACGCAGGCCGCCGCAGGCAATGACATTCCTCATGCCCCGGCCCCCGAGGATCGCCATCGTCTGCTCAAGCAGGAAGTCTGAGCCGAGGATACGGTCGGCCATCCTCTTCGTCCTTGCGGCGGCAAAGAGTTCGCGGCCCACCGCCGAGCGCCACGCCTGCTCGTAGGCTAAAAGGGAGTCACCGTGCAGCAGGTGACGGGCCGCCGCAACCCCGGCAAGCCTCCCGCAGATCATTGCGGTCGCAATCCCTCCGCCGCTGGATGCAACGACATGACCGGCGGCATCGCCGGCCGCAAGGACGTTCTCTCTTACCGTCCCGGGTATGGGGCCCGAGACGGGGACGAGACCGGCCTGAACGTCCCGGCCGACAAACCCCATCCGCGCAAGGAAGTTCTTCAGGAGGAGGGTGACGGATGTCTTCTTTCCCTGCACACCGAGACCGACGTTGGCACACCCCTCCTTCGGAAAGACCCACGCGTACCCGCCCGGCGCTATGCTTCTGCCGAAGTAGAGCCGGATCTGGTCCCCAAACTCCCCGTCGACCCGGCAGGTTATGGCGGGGGCAAGGACGGCGTTCTGTTTCATGCCGGCAAAGCGGCAGACAGCCGAGAGTGGTCCATCTGCGGCGACGACGACGCCGGCCTCGACTACGCCCCGGTCGGTTATGACCCGGTCTCCCTCCCGAGCGCGAAACGTCGTCTCCAGGGCGAGGGTGGCCCCTGCACGGATGGCAGCATCCGCAAGGCGGCGGTCGAACTCATCCCGATTGAACGTATAGCCGGGCAGGTCAAACCCGTACTCCCGACCGCCGGGGGATACGACGACGGCGCCCCGGATAGATCGTCGGATAAGGTCGACGGTGAAGAGTTCATCGAGCCCCATAGCGGCGGGAAACATCTTTGCAAGGACCGGCAGAGACGCGTTGAACTCCCCGCAACAGACCGGCAGGCCGACCTCCTTTCTCTTATCGATCAGGAGGACGTCGAGGCCCGCCTCCGCCGCGTAGCGTGCGGCGGTGCTGCCGGCCGGGCCCGCACCGACGACAAGCACGTCAGTTCGATCCTGCATGGATGCCCCCATGGGGAGGAAGAGGGGATAAATGGGTGGGGTCCCTATCCTCTCCCCCGCAACCGCGCTATCCTCTCCGCCACCCGCCTCTTTGCCTCCTCAGTCGCCTCGATCTCCCGGCGGACCAAAAACTCGAGGATATCGCCCTCCCGGGCATCCCCCGGGAGGAGGGAAGAGGGGAGCGTGAAGCGGATGGACTCGTCCTCGCGGACGAGGAGGACGGCAAGCCCCTCCTCCACACGGTCAAGGCTTGCCCGGAAGGTCGATTCGCCCTGCATCATCCCTCCAGAACGCTGACGACCGTGCCGTTTGCATCCATAAGGGTGGCGGTATCGCCGTCGTTGTTCCAGACCGGCGACGACCTGCCCCAGTAGAGGTCGGACGTTGTCTCGTTGCCCGCATCCGCGTGGACGGTGACGCCGGCGCCCGCGTCTAAGACATAGACCGGGAAGGTATACGTGTTTCTGGCCCCCTCGTCGGTGATCGTCCAGCCCGTGAGGTTGACAGTTCCCGGCCCGGCATTCGTGACGGTGACCGCCTCGGCGTAGAGGTCAAGAGCGGTGATGGAGACGCCGGCGGGGGGAGCGGTCACGGTCGGGGTGGCCACCGCCGTCACGGTGGCGGCCGGGGCCCCGCCGACTGCAACGGCGAGCGCCCGGCCGTCGGTCGAAACGACGATTGTTCCGTCAAGGTCGGTTCGGTATATCCTCGATCCGGTGGCCCTGAGGCGTTCGAGAGCCTCCTCGTGGGGGTGGCCGTAGTCGTTTCCCTCACCGACGGTGATGACGCTTATCGCGGGGCTGACAGCGGAGAGGAACCCGGAGGAGGATGCGTAGCGGCTTGCATGGTGGCCGACCTTCAGGACATCGGCGTCGATATCGAGGCCGGCCTTTGCCATGCTCTCCTCCGCCGGCTTCCCGGCATCGCCCATGAAGAGGAAGGATATATCCCCGTACGTCGCCTTCAGGACGACCGAATCCTCGTTAAGGTCGCCGATCGGTTGTCCGGCCGGATTTAGGACCCGGATCTCTATGCCGGAGGCGAGGGAAACCGTCTGCCCGCGCTCCGCCGCCGTGTAGGGTATCCCCTCCTCCTCGATAAGGGCGAGCAGTCTCTCGTATGTCGCCGTGGTGTGGGCCTGCCCGGCATCGATGAATCGACCGGTCGGGAAGGCAGATATGACCGTCGCAAGGCCTCCTGTGTGATCGGAGTGCGCGTGGGTCGCAACCACAACATCCAGGTGCTCCACGCC
Source organism: uncultured Methanoculleus sp. (assembly GCA_964413225.1). GTDB lineage: Archaea > Halobacteriota > Methanomicrobia > Methanomicrobiales > Methanoculleaceae > Methanoculleus. Next base: position 3,925 of record CAYPRO010000056.1, read on the forward strand.
CCGACTCTCGAGGTACGCGACGACGCGCTCCCCCATGCCACGTTCGCCGGCATCTATGAGCATGGTCTTGTCGCGGAACTGAAGAAAGATCGAGTCGCCCTGCCCGACATCGATGAAGTGGACGGCAAGATCCCCGTCGAGGCTGGAGGCTATCTCTGGTTGCCTCCCGGGGATGGAACAGCCGGCGGCGATGATGCAGCCGCAGAGGGCTATACAGAGCAGTAATCGTAGAGGTGCGGAGGACATGCTATCCTTAGAGGTACGGACCCGCGACTATAAGATTGTGCCCGGGCCGCATCTTGCGCACGAATCCCGCCCCAACATTTTTGTAGCCTCCCGCCATGGCGTAACCGATCACGATGCCAGGCCTGGACTACATATACCCAAACGTCACCGAGGTGGCGCAGCGGGGCGGGCTGCTCGAACGCTGGCGCCTTGCGGATGCGCTCGGATGCACCTACATCGAGGTTCCCGCCGACTTCATAAAGAACAGGACAGAGGTGGAGCGAACCGGGCAGGATATAGGCTCCATCCTTAAGAGATCGTCTATTGAGGCCCTATATGAGCGGGACACGGCCCTCCCGGCCTCACTTGCCTACGTCCTGCACACCGAGCCGGCCATCCCCCGGAGAGACGGGCACGGCCGGCAGGTGCAGGCGGACCTGCGGTGGCGCGACCCGATATGGCTGGCGGCGTTCGGGGATATGCTCCTCGATATAGAGGATTACATCGGGTTTCCCCCGGATATCATAGAGATCCATCCGGGCAGCCGGAAGAACAGATACGCCGATATCGTTGCGGCGATGCACGCCCTGATCGTCGTTCACTGGAACGCCTTCGGCACGGAGCCTCTCATACTGCTTGAGAACAGCACGGACCAGAGCATAGCCACGGCGGGCCAGATACGGGCGTTCTGGGAGATACTCAAAGATCTCCACCCGGAGATAGCCGATCTAGCCGGTATAGCCCTTGACCCCTGGCACCTCCGCGCCGCCGCAAGGGAGGAGTTCCCGGAGGCACTTGCTCTGGTTCCCCCGGAGGCCCTGAAGGCCTTTCACATACACAACAATCTTGTGCCGCCGTCTGCGGCCGACACGATCCCCTGGCGGGAGGTCTTCTCGGTTATCGAGAATCTCCCGGGGAGAGTCCACATCAAGCCCGTGGTCTACCAGAGGGATAGGGTCGCAGAAGCGATCGCGTTCTGCGAGGGGATGCTTGCGGGGCCTCTGGTTTCAGCGCTGCCGGCATGAGAAGGCGGGCCAACATTCATAACTCTGGAATGGCAGAGGGTGCCGCATGAGACCGACGGCTGCACCTGACCTTCTTCCGGGTCTTGACTGGCTCAACACCACCCGCCCGCTCTCTCTCGCCGACCTTGCGGGCAAGATTGTCCTGCTCTCGTTTCGGACGTTTTCCTGCGCAAACTGTATGCGCTTTGCGCCGGAGATCCGGCGGCTCAGAGAGGAGCACCCCGCCCTCGTGGTCATAGGCGTCCACGCGCCCGGGCTTGAGCCCCCCGCGATCACCGGAAACTTCTCCGAGGCGATCCGCCGCTCCGGTGCGGACTACCCGATCGCCGTCGACCGCGACCACCACATCTGGCAGGCCTTCGGCGTCCGGGGCTGGCCGACGTTCGTCCTCATCGATCCGGAGGGGAACGTCGCCGGGATGACGACGGGGGAGGGGATATCCGGGCGGCTCGGCCCGGCAATAGGCCGGATAGAGGAGGAGGCCGGCGGGCGGGGAGTTCTTGCAGGTGGACCGATTGATATAGTGAGTGCGGCGCAGGAGGGTGCCCTTTACCAGCCGGGGAAGGTTGCGGCGGATCATGTGGGTATGCGGTTGTTCATAAGCGATGCGGGCCACAACCGGATAGTCGTCGCCGGCACCGACGGGCGGATACTTGATGTGATCGGGTCGGGCGCTCCGGGAAACGTCGACGGATCGTTTCGGGAGGCCGCGTTCTATCGGCCAGAGGGGTTTGCCTTCGATGAGCCGGCCGGCATCCTCTACGTTGCGGATGCCGGGAACCACACTATCCGGAAGGTATCCTGGCCCGATCGGACGGTCACGACGATCGCGGGGACCGGGCTTTCGGGGACAGGTGTAGCGCTGGATACGCCGCGGGATATCGTTCTGCTCGAGGGCTACCTCTACATAGCGATGGCGGGGGCAAACCAGATCTGGCGGATGAACCTTGCCACCCACGAGGCGGAACCGTATGCCGGGACGGGTCGGGAAGCCCTGACGGATGGTCCGCTCCGAGAGGCCGCTTTTGCCCGGCCATCCGGCATCGCCACCGACGGCGATGCGCTCTACGTGGCCGACAGCGGCGCATCGGCCATCCGCCGGATTAAACGGGGGATGGTTGAGACGCGGATCGGACACTCGCTTGAGGATTATGGCGACCTCGATACCATAGCCGGCATGGCGCGGCTCCACCACCCCGCAGGCCTGGCCTACCACCAGGGGCAGATCTATATAGCCGATACCGATAACCACAAGATCAAGGAGTATGACCCGGATACCGGCTGGGTCCTCACCCGGGCCGGGAGCGGGGGAGCCGGCAGCCGGGACGGGCTGTCGGGGGACGCTATGTTCAATGCGCCGGAGGGGCTGGTTGCCATGGAGGGGCTCTGGTACATAGCCGATACCGGGAGCCATGCCGTCAGGGTCTATGATCCGGCCCGCCACGTGGTCTCGACCATGACGCTCTGGGTGTAGAGGGGCGCATCATGGGGGAGAGAACGTCAGGGCGGCGCCGGATATAGCCGGCCGGAGGTTTTTATCTCAGGCTTCAAACCCTGATCCGGCCGCCTGCAGCCTCTTTGCCGCTATAACGATCAGTATGACCGCCACTGCAGCGAATATGGCGTTACCTATGAGGTCGAGTGTGGAGTTGCCGAGGGAGACGGAAGGCTGGGGAAATCCATGCCAGGCGTAGGTCATGAGCGCCCCGCCGGCCAGGGCGAGACGATGCCAGTCGCCCCATCCACGCCGCCTGGACCATGACCGGATGACGATGAAGACGACGACGCCCAGGATGAGGGAGAAGACGACGGGTATCCACCAGTCGGGAGGGTGGGGGATCAGCATGAATATCGAAGTTGCTGCAAACGCGAATATGCCGGCGGCCCAGGGGTTGGGCGCCGGGCCAGACGGCCGATGCGGTGCCGGCTGCACCCTGAATGCGGCGGCGACTAAGATGACGATGGCGATCCCGACGCCCGCCAGTTGAGGCATTGAGGCGATGAAGGGAGATGTGCTCTGGGTGATCGCGGTCGTCGCTATGATGCCTATGGCAAAGAGGATGCAGGTGATCGCAAGGCCCGTGCGGCCAAGCCAGGGAGTGGTCCGGCGATCCGAAAACAGGGCCTCGACAAGGGCTATGGGCACGCTTATGCTCCAGATGGTATGGATGGTGAGGACGAATATCGTCCAGGGGATGGCTATGCCGAGCGCCGGCACAAATCCGTAATCGAGGAGGTGGGCGTTGAGGTAGTCGGGGTTGAAGAGCGATTGGGTGGTGATGCCCTCCTCGAGTATGCCATACGCAAGGCCGAGCACGATCATGGTCGGCCAGCCCCTCCCCGTCCGCCGGGAGACCTCCCTTATGAGGAGGGCGCCGCCGCCGTACATGGGCGCCAGAACGACAAGGGAGGAGAGCATGGTTATGGGAAGATCGCCGAGCAGGTACTCGGCAACGAACGGGGCGAGGAAGAAGAGTATGACTGCGGGGACGATATGACTGATGGATGTTTTATGGTGTGTACTCAGTCTGCCGGCCATGGGTCAGCCCGATCACCTGTAGCGTCTTAAGCCCTTCTAACGATGGGGATTTACCGTCGCCGATGTAGCGCGTGAGGGTCTTGCCGGCGCTGTAGCCGTCAGGGAGGGTCTTTTCGCCTCCCGGACAAGGGGGGCAGCCTGTGTCTCATCCATCGCAGCGTTGTGGAAGGTCACCCTCGATCGAACAACAACATCATGGAGCGGTTCACCGGCACCTCTCGGGAGCGGACGAGGGTGATCCACAGTTTTTTCGACCGAATCTGCGCAGATGAATCTCTACGGCAACTACATCCGGCCCCACCAGGGGATCCGGGGACCGACCCCGACGCAGAGGGCAAACATCCTGATTAACCTATCCGGCAACCTCTGGATGACGATGATCGGGATGGCGACAAAGAACGCCCCCTCTTCTTATGAAGGATAAGGCCACCGCATACGGAGCCAGAATACACCATCTCCGGCCTTGTTCCATGCAGCATGGGTTGCCAGAGGCTCTCTCCCACTCCCCATCAACAGGCGGATCTTCACTAACACTTCGCGCGGTTCTTGCATATATCCTCTGCCGTCCACCTATTCTTGTGCAGGGGGCGACCGGCGAACCCAAAACGCAGGCGCCCCGGCACAGAAGAAAACATGAAAGAGATCAGCCAGAAACCACTCAGGCGTATCCCGGATCTGACATTCGGGATCACCCCGGAGAACGGAACGGTTCTCGATAAAGTCAGATTGATATCGCTATACAGTGAGGAAACAGAATGCAACAAATATACGGAATAGATGGCAGCCCACAGGATGAAGCGTGCGCCAACAGCGATTCATGCAGGACTGCCAGCAGCTCTTCTTCGTCTGAGGATATAAGATCAGCTACAGCAGTCCCGCTCTTCTTGGTCCCGCGAGCGGTGGCAGACGCCATCCGCCACCACGGGAGAGCCGTCCGCGAGATCCATATCCGCCGGACGAGAAACCACTTCTACACCATCAACGTCGAGAGGGGCCGGCCATGACGCCTGGAAGACTCGCCGGCACGGCCGCGGGCGGCCTCATCGTCGAGATCGAGGCCGAGCGTTGCCGGATAATGCCCGAAGATGTAAAAGCCCTTATCTTCTCCGGCCGGCCGGCCCCGGTCTTCCGGGAGAGGGTGCGGCGGACAAACGGCATCATCACCGGAGAGACGACGATCGAGGGCCAAGCGGCGCTCATGAGAAAGGCGGTGATTATCCGGACATGCGAGGGCGCCTGGACCATCCCGCTCGCAAGCCTCCGGCACGTCGCCTGCGGTGAGGCGGCAAGCGCCCCCCTCTTTGAGGTGGTCCCGTGATCCGCCGGGCAATAGACCTCATGGCCGATGGCGTCGTCGAGGTCAGGGCGCTTGCCGATGGCGTCACCCACTCAGGCTACTTCGACGACTACGAGGCGCTCGCAAGAGCCGTCGAGGCGCTGGATGCCGATCCATCTGTCACCGGGATCTATATCACCTTAAACTCGGTCAACCCCGCCCTCCTCGCCCGGCGGGCAGACCGGATAAAGATGCGCCTTTCGCGAAAAGATGCAACGACCGCGGACGCCGACATCATCCGTCGGCGCTGGCTCCCGATCGACATAGACCCCATCCGGCCGAGCGGTGTATCATCGACCGACGCAGAGCACGATGCGGCCATAGCCGCCGTAGACCGGATCGCCACCTACCTCGCAGAGCAGGGGTTTTCCGAACCCATAAAGGCCGACTCGGGGAACGGGGCGCACCTGTTATACAGGATCGATCTTGCAAACAACGACGCATCCCGGGATCTCGTGAAGGGCGTCCTTGCCACACTCGACGCCCTCTTCTCAAACGAGACCATAACCGTCGATACCGCAAACCACAACGCCGCCCGTATATGGAAACTCTACGGGACGGTATCCCGAAAGGGCGACTCCACGCCGGAGCGGCCCCACCGGCGGGCAAAGATCCTCAGCGTGCCGGCCGATATAGCGGTCACGCCCGCCGAGCGCTTGCAGCACCTCGCCACCCTCCTCCCGGGAGAAGAACGGGTGAAGAAGACCGCCGGCATCGACCTTGCCCGCTGGCTCGATAACCACGGCATA
>CAYPRO010000057.1:0-9433 GCA_964413225.1 uncultured Methanoculleus sp.
ACTCTTTGGAGAGAGGGTCAGGTATACCTAGTGATCACGTTTACGCTGTTTAGGGATGTATGCTGCATTGTAGCGCTCCAGTTGACTATCCAGATCTTTGAGGAACAGCCACCCCTTGATAACGATCAGCGTCGTGATTACGAATACGGGATATGTGACGAATACATTGAGACCGGCAACACCATTGCCGAGCGAGTACAACAAGCCGGCAGGGATGAGCAGCGCCGACACTACGCCAAAACCCAGGCCAACCCGGATCCAGTTCAGGAGTCTTTTGGGGACGTCGTGCCTGTGGGTAATCCTCAGTATCCTCCTGGCATCATCGCCTTTAAATGAAAGATATGTCCGACTTCCACCACTGTGGCCGACTATCTTCCCTTCTTCGACGAGCCTCACTAACTCGCGCTCATCAATCCCCTCTCCGTTTTGGTCGACCACATCGACCACATCGCTAGAATCAAAATGCTCTGCAGCCTCGATGATGACGTAGGAGTTGACCTCGTCGACCATCTCAAAGTGGAACACAACGTACTTTGCGTTTTTATAATTCGACTCCTCGCTGCTCTCCGAAGAGAGAGAGTAACTCTGGAAGGTTATTGTTCGCCGGCAGTGCGGCTGTAACTCCCGTCCTTCCGGGAGGTAGATGTTAATGAGATAACCTGAGTACTCCCCCTGTCCCGCCTCCTGCGCTCTTGCAAACTCCAGAGTCTCCCCGTTTGTATCGGTGATCTTCAGGAGGGGCTTGTACTCACCGAGATCGTACTTGATGATGTTGATGTACTCGCAACCTTCATTCGCAAAGGTGATCTCGCTTATCGCAGTATACGACGAGAGCGTCTCAAACTTGAAGAGGTAACGGACTCGCTCGATCTTCGTCTTAACGTACTCTTCGGCCATGGAGCACAACCTGAACGATTCAGACACCGGTATTCACGAGTACGGAGCAGACCATCCGGGCCCGGGTTCTGCCACGGCCGGTCAATGGATCCCGGGAAGTTGTTCGTCCGATGTCCGGCTCACGCGGCTTTGGGGGTCAACCGATCCTTTGACAGGCTCAACAATAAACATTCCGGTATAGATGGGACCGAATAATTATGCCGGGGAGGATTTCGTCACTCCTGCCGGGTTATCCACCACCATGAGGGTGCGACTGCCCGCAGGACGCGATGGCCCGAAGGGTGCGATGGGCCGGCGGGTGCGATGGCCTGAAGGGCCGGAGCTTGAGAAAACGCGAAGCGTTTTCGGGCAGGAGTTCGAGCACCGTAAGGTGCGAAAGAAACGGGTTTCCACCATCAGCGCCGGGGCCGGTGGGGTTGTGGGCGGGGTGGTGGCGGTGATGTTTGCGGTGGACCTCCGTGCAGGCTCAAGGATTCTGTTGATCGACAAAAGTCTGAAAGATCGACCTTCGTCCCGGCTTAGATCCTGAACAGTTTGGTGAATTTTGCGTTGACCTCCGCCCGGAGGCCGTCATCAAGTTCTCCAAGTTCTCCGACCATCAAGTCTTTCAAGACCGTTGCGATCTTGTCCAGTCGGATCACCGAATCAACTTTGAGACCGCTCTTCAAAAAACCTGCGTGGGAGGCGGTCACCAGAACCCCTGCCGGGCCCGCTCCGGCATAGACCTTTGACGAGATGAAGGCAAGGACAACGTCGCGGTCACCCTCATAGAGGACAAGCGCAGGGCGCAGCTTTGCTGCCGTAAGGTCGGTGAAAGGAAACGGTATCAGAACAATCTTCCCTTTCATCGGTACACAGCCCTGATATCCCTGAGGGTATAGAGGTCGGGCTCCTCGGAGAGAAAGGCAGAGAGCGACTGCTCAGAGAGTTTCATCATCGCCATGCTCTCCCTCTCATCAAGGAGAAGCTCGATCTTCTGGTTGAGCTCCCTGATGCTCTCCTTGATCTCCCTGACGTCTGCTTCGATGCCGGTCATGAGTCTCCTCACAAGAATTATACAGATGATCGGTGGGCTATCCCATCAACCTTTGCGTCCGGGGATGCCGATACAATCTGCCCGATTTCAGGTCCCATTTTTTTCAAGGAGACGCCGAGCGAGGTTACCCTTGATCTCTGTCAGGGCAAAGGTGAGCACGGTTGCGGTGCCCGGGGGAATGCGCAGAGCGTTGTTCTTCCCCCGTATGCCACCCATCGGGAGTGTCATCGAGGGCCTTCCTGATCGCATACGGCGTCTCCAGTTTTCAGGCGTTCCACGGCGGTTTCGTCGCCATCGCCGAAGGGCCAGGGTATTCCAGGCGTGGGATTTTTCATGAGGATATGATCCGGCCATAGAAGAGGAGGTTTTTAAGGCTCCCAACCCCGATCCGGTACTGCCCGGCCTCGGCGGAGATCAGGAGCGCATCAGCCCCATAGGAGAGGGGTCCGGGCGCGATGGTCCGACAGGAACGACGTCCTGAAAGGACAGAGTTTGAGCACCGAAGGTGCGAGCACCAGAGCGGGAGAAAACCGAAGGGGTTCGACTCCGGCGTCATGGCCGGCCCCGCTCGACATTTATTGAATACTGGTGGTTCCGGGTCCTTCTGACGGTGATCTCGCGGACGGCTCTCCCGTGTCGCCGGATCTCGTCCGCGACCGCCCGCGGGACGAGGAAGAGCGGGACCGCGTCCGGCGTATCTTCCCCGCTCATCACGGGCACGCTCCCGGGACGGGCATCCTTATATCGTCCGGATGCCGAGTACCATTGGCGGTCCGGTGCATCCTGGTGCTGTGAACATTTGGTTGTCCCTGGCTGCCGCCTCTGCTGGTTTTTCTCTGTTGCATGGTCGCTACCTCACGCACCGGGATGCTCCCGGACGCGTACATCGTCCTCAGGCACCGATGATTAAAAGGATACCTTACAGACCTTGAATTGGGCGACGGGCCGAATATAAACGTTACTTTATCGTATGAGAAAATAGTGTCGCGGTAGGTCCGGATCGCAGATTGACGGTAAGACTGAGGTTGGCGGCCTGTTCAGCCTTTTGCCGGGTCGTCGTGGGCGCAGGCTGCAAAGACATCGCCGGGAGCGTAGCGGAGGAAGACCTCGTAGCCCTTCCCGGTCTGGAGGAGGTCGACGATCCCGGCGTCCGCGAGCCTTCGTAACCGGGCATGGTAGGTCGTCTTGCCGATGGCAAGGTAGTCCTGCGCCTCTTCAAAGACCGCCCCTGCCATCATATCGCCTCCGGCAAGCGACTGTTCCGCGAGCCGGTAGAGGAGGGTGCGTTCACCGGAAGAGAGCGCAGCGGTCCGGGCGGCAAGCGCCGGCGACCGGACGGTGGCGACAACGTCGAGGACGTCCTTTCGGGTGACGCGAAAGCGGCCGTCCTTCTCGGCCCGCACGGCAGCCGCCCGGAGGAGGGCGATCCCGACCCGGATGTCCCGCTCGCCGGCGGTCATCTCCGCGACAAGGTCGAGGACCGACGGCGGGACCACCCCGGGGTAGAGCCCCTGCCGGACGCGGTCGGCGAGGATGTCGCGGATCTCGGCCCTCGTATAGGGCAGGAAGGTGACCTCGGCCGGGCGGAAGACCGACCGGACGCTCGCGTCGGCCTCCGCGTAGAGGTTCAGGGCGAGATCGCTCGTGACCGCGAAGACCACGGCACCCCGGATCTCCTCCCACCCCTCGTAGAGCCGGAGGAGCTGGTAGAGGAGGATGTTGTAGGTGCCGGCCGCGATGAGGTAGTTTGCGTCGTCGAGGCAAACGAGGAGGCGGGCATCCTTCTCCCCGAGCCGGGCGGCGATCGCCTCCCGGGTGTCGTCGAGGTGCCGGGAGGGGGATGCGTAGCCGAGGAGATCCTTTGCTATGCACCGGTAGACGGCGAGCAGGGTGTGGTTCTGCCGGCAGTTGACGTAGACCGGGATGAACTCCCCGGTGAGTTCGGAGAAGGCCCGGCGGACGGTGGTGGTCTTCCCGGTCCCCGGCGGCCCGCGGAGAACGGCGTTCCGGGGGCCGACGCCCTGGAGGAGGAAGGCAAGTTCCTGGCATCGCGGTGGTGGAGGTGGTCGGGCATGTAGGCGAAGTCAAAGACGTCGGGATCTCTGAAGAGGGTCTGGTCGGCGCGGAGAAGGCGTGTCATAGGAGAGACTGGAGAAGAAGGGATTGTTAAAGGCTGGCCGTGCGCGGGTTGAAAGTGAAATGGCGCGGAGGCCGCAACTGCGGTTTCCCGGCTGGAAGTTACTCCACCTGCAGGATCTCGATGATCCGATTGATGACCGACGTAACGGCCTGGTCGTTGAGACGTCCGGCTCGATAAAGAATCAGGTCGACACTGGCAGAAAAGAGCCGGTTTGGCCGGATATTGCTCGGTTTGTGGAGTGTTCCCTCTGCAAAGTCGAGTTCAGTAATACCGACGGCGTAGCGATCCCGGACCTGCTGACTCGTGATTTGACAAAGGATGACATCGTCCCCGCCGGGTGCCGCAACGACAAGAGCTGGCCGCCGCTTCACCGTTGACAGATCCGAGAAGGGGAACGGTACAACGACAACATCGCCCTTCACAAATCTTTCCACGCCTCTTCCTCCTCGGGCCGGAGCCAGTCTTTCCGGAGCACGGGCTCGCTCGCGAGGGCGGTGTCCGGGGCGGCCTTCCGGCGCCGGGACTTGAGGAACCGGATGAAATCGAGCACCTCACCGTAGGTCCGGGGCGGCAGGTCGTCGAGCTCACTGATGATCTCCTCTTTTACCTGAGTCATGGCAGCCTCACCTCTGTATATGATCCTCTGGTGCTTCAATCTACATATCTCTGTCTGAGGCGGGTTGTTTACCGGGGCGTTGATCGCCCCGGCACTGAGAAAATTGGGTAGGGAACGGAAGTTCCCCGCTTCACGCCAGGGCGGGCACGGCGTCCGCCCAGGTCTCGACGGCGGTCCGGATCGTGTCGTCCTGGTAGGACGAGATCCGGACGGTCTTCCGGGTGAAGGTGACGTAGTAGTCGTCACCGGAAGGGTCGTGGCACCTGAGCTGGCAGTAGTAGGTCTCGCCGGCAAAGTTGCGCTCAGCATCCCCGCCCATCGCGGCCGCGAGGGCCGCGTTGGCGAGAGCCTCCGCCGCGTTCGCCTCGAAGGCGGCAATCGTCGGGGACTGCAGGGAGACGTTCCCGACCTTCTTCCCCTCGCCGTCGATGAAGTCCACCTTCGCGGTGTAGTGCTCGCGGTTCCGGACGACCGCCGCGACGGCCTGGCCGTCGGAGCCGGTATACCCGACACATCCGAAGGGGTTGTCGTCGATGACGGTCTCGAGGAGGGTGTTAAACGACGTTACGTCGGCGATCGAGACAGCGAGGTCCCGGACCGCCGTCTTGTTGACGGTCTTCTGCACGAAGTCTGCCATGGGTTTTCACTCCTTGCCTGTATGCTCCCGGGAATATGACAGACAATTATAGGGTATACCCGGGAGGGTATTAGCCTGACTTTATCGGGAAGGGCAGATTGGGCTTTGATTCTCCGGGGCATTCGATAAAGTCAGGCTTTTTCTCTCCGGCGTCCCACTATCCCCCAGGAGGGTTACCAGAATGACCGGAGAGAAGACCATCCGGGAGCTCGTTTACGAGACGAACCGGGATGTGAAGTGGATTTGTAAAGTCCTCCAGCAGATGGAGCGGTGCGATGAGGATTTTGAGGCCCGGATCCGGGCGCTGGAGGGCTGGCGGGCGGAGAAGATAGGGGAAGAGAAGAGGATCTCGACCATCAGCGCCGGGGCCGGCGGGGTCGTCGGCGGGGTGGTGGCGGTGTTGGTGAAGGTGCTGGGCGGGGGGTGAAGGAGGTATAATCACTTTCACCGTGTTCTAGATATCTTTATATAAATCATCCTCTTAACAAAAACTGTCATAATACAGAAGTGATGCTTTTTGGCGACTACTATCAAGCAGGCATTCAATAAACTCAAGCAGAATCTAGAAATAACTGATCTCCAGGAGGGGACTGTCTCGGCACGCCAACAAAGAGTAAGGGAGGCAGTAGGAGACAAGTTTCATGTGCTTGACTCTTTTTTGACAGGGTCTTACAGAAGGAACACACTGATAGCACCTCTTTCGGAGGCAGACGTTGACATCTTCATTATTCTGGATCCCGAATACTTCAAGCCTGATGGCCAGACCTATTTGATAGATAAAATGCGCACGGCTCTTAAGGCTACCTATCCGCAAACATCTAGAATCAGCAGAAATGGGCAAGCAGTAACGATCACATTTGCCGACTTCCAAGTTGATGTTGTCCCAGCTTTCCACCGGCAAGGGGGTGGCTACCTAATACCGGATTCAATATCCAGGGAGTGGATATCCACCGACCCTAAGGAGCACGTCAGAATCTGGAGTGACGCGAATAAGGCACATAACGGGGATCTCGTTCCTCTGCTTAAGATGATGAAAGGCTGGAATAAAACCAATGGACAGCTGTTACGATCTTTCCATCTAGAGGCTCTCGTGATCGAGATCCTAAACAGAGTGAAAATATCAGATTTTCCATCAGGTGCTCGATATGTCTTTGATAAAGCAAGAACTCAAGTTAGAAGTCCTATCATAGATCCCGCAGGTTATGGTGGACATATTGGTTCATATCTCAACACACAGAAAAAGTTGGACGAAGTCGTAAGCAGGCTTGAGACTGCGTATTCACGGGCAAAAGCAGCAGAGGATTTGGATTTGGAGGGAAAAACCTCTGAGGCAATGGATAAATGGCGACAAATATTCGGCGGCTATTTCCCTGCATACGGGTGAGAAAATCCCACCGATTAATCATCCAAATTTAATCCTTGAGAAGCAGAACCAACCTGCTCAAATTGAGTACCTAGTTGCACAAAGGTCACTGTATTCCAAAGCAAAAGTGATACATGGCGTTGAGGTTTCTCTTGCAGTGCCTGTTGTAGTAATCCTATCATTGATTTCAATTATTTTGCCTGAAATTTTACCCTGGGTTGCCCTATACGGGCTAATCGTTACAATAATTGACTACTCATTTTTGGAACAGTTGCAAGATGATTTAAAAAAGAAGGCGGCTCAAATACAGGAGCTATTTGATTGTAAGGTGCTAGAACTTGACTGGCCGACTTGGAAAATTCCTCATCGGCCAGATCCAGAGAATATCTTCGCAGAATATGCTAATTACAGAGAGAAGTGCCCGGACCTTGAGCCTTTTCATGATTGGTACCCCCCGGCCGTTGGGAAACTTCCCCTAACCAAAGCGAGGATCGTCTGTCAGCGCACAAATGTCTGGTATGATTCAAGCCTTCGTCATCGATATGCGAGTGCAATTGCCATACTATTAGGGTTTTATTGCATATTTATCTTCTTAATCGGGCTTTCGCAGGGTTTAACTCTCGAAAAATTCATCTTAGGTGTCGTTACACCCCTTTCTCCCGCGCTTTACTGGGGCATAAGAGAGTATAGATCCCAAACTGACGCAGCGTTGGATTTAGACCGATTAAAAGATTATTCTGAACTTTTGATCGATGAAATGGGCAAGGGAAATCCATCGCCACAAGTCGCGGCAATGAGATCCCGATTTTTTCAAGACGAGATTTTTGAACATAGGAAGAACAACCCCCTTGTCTTCGATGTAATCTATCGTTTATTGAGACCAAGACATGAAAATCAAATGAACAAGGGCGCTGAAGACCTAGTAGAGGAACTAGCCAACAGTTAGAGGGTGTTTTGTAAAGTTGCTATCTCGAATTCTGAAAGGTCTAACGTCCAGCCATAAACCCCTCATGCGCTACATCGTCACCGACCGGCGGGTGAACATCGAACACCTCCTGGACCACCCCCGGGTGACGTTCATCAAAGGGAGCATCACCGACCTCGACCTCTTATGGAGGTCTTCCCCGGCGCGGCCGGCATTCCGGCGGCCATCCCCTCGGTGCCCCGGTCGGTGAAGAACCCCCTCGCCTCGAACGAGGCGAACGTGACCGGCACCGTGAGCGTGCTTGTGGCGGCAAAAGGCTGCGGGGTGCCCGCTGTCGTTGCCGCCTCTCTACGGCGATACCCCTCTTCCGGGATTGTGAAACGCTCGGGTTCACGTTCGTCCTCTACCACTCACCAGAGGTGAGGAATACCGGGCAGCCTGAGCGCGCCGCCGGACAACTACTCATAAACCTTCAGTTTTCTACTTCATTTCAGGGAGGATTAAACATTTTTACACAACTTTTCAGTCAAAAATGAAAACCCGTATATTAAACCACACGAAAGAAACATGACATTAGCTTCCGGAGTTCGATAATCCATGCACATACCTATCGCCCAGCCCTCCCTCGGGGATGAAGAGAAGAACGCCGTTCTCGCCGTCCTCGCCTCGGGCATGATCGCCCAGGGTCCGGTCACCGCCGCATTTGAGGACGAGTTCGCCGCCTACTGCGGTGTCCCGCACGCCGTCGCCGTCTCAAACGGGACCACCGCCCTCCACGCGGCGCTGCTCGCGGCCGGGGTCGGGCCGGGGGACGAGGTGGTCGTCCCGGCGTTCACGTTCTTTGCGACCGCCTCCTCGGTCTCGATGTGCAACGCCCGCCCCGTCTTTGCCGACGTGGATATGGCGACCGCCACGATCGACCCGGCCGATATCCTCGCCAAGGTCGGCCCGAAGACGAAGGCCGTGATCGCCGTCCACCTCTATGGCCAGCCCTGCGACGCCGGGGCGGTCAGGGAGATCTGCGACGATAAGGATCTTGTCTTCATCGAGGACGCCGCCCAGGCCCACGGGGCGGAGTACAACGGAAAGCGGGCCGGGGCGCTCGGCGACCTCGCCTGCTTCTCCTTCTACGCCACGAAGAACCTGGCGACCGGGGAAGGGGGGATGGTGACGACGGCATCGGACGAGTACGATGCCCGCCTCCGCCGGATCATCAACCACGGCCAGAGTGAGAAGTACCTCCACACCGAACTCGGCTACAACTACCGCATGACCGATATCAACGCCGCGATCGGGAGAGTGCAGCTCGCGAAGCTCGGGGGGTTCAACCGCCGCCGGGAGGAGAACGCCGCCTACTACGGTACCCACATCACGGCGCCGGGGTTGGTGCTCCCCTCGGTCGCCCCCGGCCGGACCCACGTCTGGCACCAGTACTCCCTGCGGCTCACCGATGCGTTCCCCCTCTCGCGGGATGAGTTCATGGCCTACCTCCGCGAGCGAGGGATCGGCTGCGCCGTCCACTACCCCGTCGCCCTCTCCCGGCAGCCCTACTACGCCGGGGCCGCGGCCTGCCCGGTCGCGGAAGCGCTCGCGGCCTCGGTCCTCTCGATCCCGGTCCACCCGAACGTCACCGACGAGGCCCGGGCTTACGTCTGCGAGACGATCAACGGGGTGATCTAGATGGACGCGGGCGTCATCGGCACCGGCGTCATGGGCAGGAACCACGTCCGGGTCTACTCCGAGCTCAAGGAGGTCGGGACGACCTACGTCTACGACCTGAACACGAAGGCCGCCGAGGAGGTCGCCGCCGCCACGGGGG
>CAYPRO010000058.1:0-9351 GCA_964413225.1 uncultured Methanoculleus sp.
CTCC
This sequence comes from uncultured Methanoculleus sp., assembly GCA_964413225.1. Taxonomy (GTDB): domain Archaea; phylum Halobacteriota; class Methanomicrobia; order Methanomicrobiales; family Methanoculleaceae; genus Methanoculleus. Next base: position 5 of record CAYPRO010000058.1, read on the forward strand.
TTGCCGATCTGCTCGGCGTCTTCGCCCGGCGCGGCATCAACCTGACCCGGATCGAGTCGCGCCCCTCCCGGCGCGGGATCGGCAGCTACCTTTTCTTCATCGACCTTGAGATATCAGATGGATGGCTGGAGGCAAAGGAGGAACTCAAGGCGATGACAACCGTCAGGGAACTCGGGTGCTACGCCCGCCTGGAGGTGCCGGGGATATGATCGTCAGGATATCGCAGATCGGCCCGGTCGATGCGGCGTTCGAGGCCCCGCCCTCCAAGAGTTACACCCACCGGGCGCTGATTGCAGGAGCGCTCGCCTCAGGGAGATCGCGGATCAGCGGGCCGCTTCGGGCAACCGATACGGAGCTGACCGCTCGCGGGCTTGAGAGCCTCGGTGTGCCGATAGAGTGGCTGCTCCGGGAGATCGCCGTTACAGGGTGCAATGGGGATTTCCCGACGCCGGGAGATGTCACGATCGACTGCGGGAACTCAGGAACGACACTGCGGCTGCTCACGTCGGCGGCGCTCCTTGCCCGGCACCCGGTTATGCTGACGGGGAGCCCCCGGATGCTTGAGCGCCCGGTGGGGCCGCTTGCCGGTGCGCTCCACGCTCTCGGCGGTGAGATCGCGTTCACCGGGCGACCGGGGTTCCCACCCATACGGATATCGGGCAGTCTCCGGGGGGGCAAGGCGACGATCGACGGGAGCATGAGCAGCCAGTTTGTATCATCCATCCTGATGGCGGCTCCCTACGCGGATGATGATGTAGAACTCACACTCCCGGTAGCGGCGGCCTCGCGATCCTATATCGACGTGACCGCAGACGTGATGCTCCGGTTCGGCGCCCGGCTCGAACGGCGTGGCTACGACTGGTTCAGGGTGAAGAGCGGTGTGCCCTATCGGGGGAGAACCTACCGGGTCGAGGGTGACTACTCCTCGGCCTCCTACCTCTTTGCGGTTGCGGCCGTCTGCGGCGGGAGGGTCACGGTCAGCGGCCTGAATCCCGATTCTGTCCAGGGGGACCGGCGGTTCCTCGATGCCATCGAGGCGATGGGCTGCCGGGTGACAGCCGGCGCCGATGCGGTGACGGTGGAGCGGACGGGAGACCTCCCCGGCATCGATATAGATATGTCTTCGTCCCCCGACACCGTCCAGACGCTTGCAGCGGTGGCGGCGGTGGCGCAATCGCCGACGACGATCACCGGGATAGCGCATCTGCAGTATAAGGAGAGCGATCGCGTCGGGGTGACGGCGGATACCCTCCGTAGGATGGGCGCAGGTGTTCTCGTCACGGATGACTCCCTCACGATCACGCCTGCGCCCCTCCACGGGGTTGCCGTCGACCCGCACGACGATCACAGGACGGCTATGGCGTTTGCCGTGCTCGGTCTTGCTGTCGGAGGGATGGCGATCCGTGATCCGGGGTGCGTGGAGAAGTCCTTCCCGGGATTCTGGGAGGCACTCTACGGGCAGGGGCTTCTATGAAGATCGTCCTCACAGGTTTTCGGGGGACCGGGAAGACATCGGTCGGGCAGATCGTTGCCGGGCAACTCGGGTTGCCATTCCACGATACCGATGCTCTGGTCGAACATCGGGCAGGGATCTCGATCCCTGAGATCTTCTGGCAACACGGCGAGGCGCATTTCCGGACCCTCGAACAGGAGGTGATTGCATCGCTCCGGGATGCAGAGGGCGTCATCAGCACCGGCGGCGGGGCGGTTATGGATCCGGCAAATGTCGCGAACCTCCGATGGCGCGGTAAGGTCTACCTTCTTTCGGCCCCGCCCGGCGTCATCCTGGAGCGGATCGCTGAGAGCGACCGGCCGGGGCTGACGGATCTCTCGCCGGCAGAGGAGGTGCGGGCGCTCCTTGCCGCAAGGAAAGAGGCATACATCGGCGCGGCCGATGCCTGCATCGATACCGGGGGGCGGACGCCGGGAGAGGTCGCGAAGGCGATCCTCCGGCCGGCCGGCATCCCCCCGGTCGAGAAGGTTGAGCGGGATCTCCTCCTTGAGCAGTTCGGGCTTCTGGACATCAAGGAGATGGTCGACCGCGACCCGGATCTCATGGTCTGCGCCATAGCCGGTAACCCATGCGCCCACAGCAAAAGCCCTCTCCTCTACAACCGACTCTTTACACACTATGGCATGCGCTACCACTACACCCGCCTCGAATGGCCGGACGCGGGAGCCATCGTCCGCCTCGCCTCCCTCCTCCCCATAAAAGGGCTCTCGGTCACGATCCCGTTCAAGACCGACGTCATGCGTTATATCGACGAGGTCGATGGCCACGCGGCGGCGATCGGGGCGGTGAATACCGTCATCAGATGCGGCGGTCGGATCTACGGCTACAACACAGACTGGCTCGGTGTGCGGGCGCCGCTCATACACCGGCGGGGTGGGAGAGCGGTCGTCCTCGGTGCCGGGGGTGCGGCGGCTGCTGCGGTCTACGCCCTCCTCTCGCTCGATATGGATGTGACGGTCCTTGCCCGGGCGCCGGGCGCGGCGCAGCGGCTTGCGGAGAGGTTCAACTGCCGGTGGGGCGGGCTTGATGAGTTCGGAGGGAGGGATGCCGATGTGGTGGTCCACGCAACACCGGTCGGTATGGAACCCGACAACCGGTCCCTGCTTGCCGCAGGCGATCTTGAGTGCGGGACGACGGTCTTTGATCTCGTCTACACGCCGCCGGAGACGCCGCTCATCCGGATGGCAAGAGAGGCCGGATGCGAGACGATACCGGGGACGGAGATGTTCGTCCACCAGGCGGTGGCACAGTTCCAGCTTATGACCGGCATAGCGGTCACGCCCGCGCTGGTCCGGGAGATGCTCTCATGAACACGTTTGGAAGAAACTTCAGGTGCACGACGTTTGGCGAGAGCCATGGGCTGGCGGTGGGCGTGGTCGTCGATGGCTGCCCGCCGGGGATTGTCCTCACGGAAGCGGATATTCAGCCCTACCTCGACCGGAGGCGGCCGGGGAAGAGCCCTCTTGAGTCCGGCCGGCAGGAGACTGACCGGGTGGAGATCCTCTCTGGAACGTTTGAGGGAGAGACGACCGGCGCACCGCTGGCGCTCGTCGTCCGGAATCAGGATGCCCGATCGGAGGACTACGACGCTCTCCGTGATGTCTTCCGGCCCGGGCACGCGGATTACACCTGGCGGGCGAAGTATGGTCTCCGCGATCACCGCGGCGGCGGGAGGAGTTCGGGCCGGGAGACCCTTGCCCGTGTCGCGGCCGGTGCGGTGGCGATGCGCTGCCTTGCGCCGCGCGGGATCGCCATCCGGGGGCGGATCGTTGAGGTGCACGGGGTTACTGAACCGGAAGCGATGGAAGAAGAGATCCGCGCTGCCCGTGACGCCGGGGATTCCGTGGGGGGGATCGTCGAGGTTACGGCGGCCGGGTGTCCGGCAGGCCTCGGGGATCCGGTCTTTGGAAAGCTCGACGCCGCCATAGCCGGGGCGATGATGGGGATCGGTGCGGTGAAGGGCGTCGAGATCGGCGAGGGGTTTGCCGCCGCCCGACTCTTCGGGAGCGAGATGAACGACTCTATCGGAAAAGCCGGATTTTTAAGCAACCACGCGGGCGGCACCCTCGGCGGGATCAGCACCGGGCAGGACATCGTCGTCCGGCTTGCCATCAAGCCGACCCCCTCTATACGGAGAGTGCAGCGCACGGTCGATATCGCCGGGGTTGAGCGGGAGATAACGATCGAAGGGCGGCACGACCCCTGCATCGCACCCCGGATCGTCCCGGTCGCGGAGTGCATGATGGCGCTCGTCATACTCGATGCTATGCTTGAGCAGGCGAAGTACCGGGGGTTGGGCGGGGAGTAGGGGCGCGATATTGGGAGAAGGGCCAATGTGGGTTGCTACGATCCGGGAAGGGCGGGACGACTTACGGATCCAGCAAAACTCTTCAGGTGTCGCGGTCTTCCCGGATCAGGTCTGCGGCAGAGGGACCCTCTTCGAGGGAGCGGTGAGCTTCCCGTGCCCGTGCCAGGAGCTGGGCTTTGCGCCTTCTCTGCGCCGATCGCCTGACGAAGGTATGAGCCCGGCAGAACCATTGCGCCGAAGGGTGGACCTTGCGATCTTTCATCCTCCTCACCTCAGCAGATCCGCAAGCTGCCGCATCTCCCGTATGTGGTACTGTCCCTCCGCCGTCGGGGTGCCGGCATGGCAGAAGACGAACTTCGATCCGAAGAGGGGCAAAACGGCCCGCGCATAACGGAAATTGGCGCCCATGATGCTCGTGCATATGGGTCTTTTAGCCCGGTGGGTGAACGTGACGAGCGTCATGAGATCATCTGCGGTGCGGGGTTTCACGACGATCTTGGGTATATCACCATACGACCTGAGGAGAGCCTCGATCTCCCCGAGCTCCGATGATGAGGGCATATCATCCGTGTGGAGAGATGCTATTATCTGGATACCCTGATCCTTGATATACGGCGCATGGTCCCGGTAACGGGTCTCCATATCCACGTAGTCGACGTACCGTGTTATCGGCTCGACGATCCGCATCCAGAGATCCGCATCCCCGACAAACCTCCCCCCCTCTTCTCGGCTCCTGAGCGTGGCGATCAACGGGACGGCGGTCTTCTCCCGGATCGTGCGGGCCTGATCCTGGAGATCGCCCTCCATCAGATCGAGCCTGATCTCGATGAACGTCGGGTTGTACTTGAGCACCTGATCGATGGCGCCAGGCTCCTCCACAGAGACGACGATATCCATATCTATCCGGGAATATGGTCGCCCATCGCTTAAAGGTCTGCTCTGCCCTTCAATCACTTCCCCACCGCACCGTAGCGCTCGAGCATGGCGGCAACCGCCTCATCGAAGACTTCCGGCAACCGTTCCCGGAGTTCCTTCACCCCGGCCTCCGTGACGCCACCGGGGGTCGCGACTCGCCTGACCAGGTCGCCGGGTGCTTCACCGGTCTCCCGGAGATAGGCAGCCGTAGCCCCTGCCGTCTCCGTTGCGAGGAGAAGCGCCCGATCCGGGGTAAGGCCGCTTGCACGGATCGCTGCGCCCGCCAGTTCCTCGATGATTGCAGCAAACAACCCCGGCCCGCAGCTCGAGAGCAGCGTGGCCGCCGGGAGTTCTTCTTCTTCGATGAGCATCACGTTCCCGATGGATGAGAAGAGCCCCTCCACCCGGAAAGCGCCCTGCACATCCACCTGCCGCCCGTGGCAGATGAGCGTCGTCCCCTGCCCGACCGTGGATGTGATCGTGGGCACGACCCGGGTGACCGAACCCAAGAACAGTTCCTCAAGTTCCGCGAGGCTGATGCCCGCGGCAAGCGAGACGATATACTCATCGCCCTCCATCACGGGGACGATCTCGCGGAGGACATCTCTCGTCTCCTGCGGTCTGACGGCGATGATGATTGTGCGGCACCGCCGGGCAAGTTCCCGGTTCGTTACAGCGATATCGATGCCCGGCCATGCCGCGGCGCATGCATCACGGCTCTCCCGGCTCCTCGATGTAACCACGATCTCACCGGTATCGAGCGCATCAGACGAGAGAAACCCGCTCACGAGCATGCTGCCCATGTGTCCGTAGCCGATAATCCCTATACGATCCATATCCATGCCCCTCTCCACATCGCTCTCCTGCCCCAAAAAAATACCCGCTTCACCCGGGGTGGGTATATAGGCCGTCAGGGCGAACGGTACCCGATAGATGCCGCACTATAACCATCAGACGTCCGGGCCGCCGGAACTGCTTGCGCCGGCCGGGTCGCCGGAGGCCCTGGCTGCAGCGGTCGCCGCCGGCGCGGATGCCGTCTACCTTGCCGGGCGGCGGTTCGGAGCAAGGCACTATGCGGCGAACTTCTCCGACGAAGAACTCGAATCCGCCGTCGGTCACGCGCACCTCCACGGGGTCAGGGTCTACGTCACCGTAAATATCCTCGTTCGGGACACTGAACTCCCCGACGTCGCCCGCTACCTCCTCCACCTCTACGAGATCGGGGTCGACGCCGTTCTGGTGCAGGATATCGGGGTGGCGGCGCTTGCCCGGGAGATCGTCCCGGATCTCCCTCTCCACGCCTCGACCCAGATGGCGATCCACAACCGGGAAGGGGTGGTGCGGGCGGCACGGGAAGGGTTCTCCCGTGTGGTGCTCGCCCGGGAACTCACGCTCGCGGAGATCGAGGATATCACGAGGGTACCGGATATCGGCATCGAGGTCTTTGCCCACGGAGCGCTCTGCTACTGCTACTCGGGCCAGTGCCTCCTCTCCTCGGTCATCGGGGGGCGGAGCGGGAACCGCGGTATGTGCGCCCAGCCCTGCCGGAAACCCTACCGGCTCGTTGTCGCCGAAAAAGATGACTACGGGCGTCCGGTAGACCCCCGTCCCGTGCCGGGAGAGGACCGGTACCTGCTCTCGACCCGGGATCTCTCGGTATACCCGCGCCTCGATGCCCTTGCACGTGCGCCGGTGGCCTCGCTCAAGATCGAAGGAAGGATGCGCTCGGTGGAGTACGTCGCCACGGTGACGGGGATCTATCGGCGCGCCCTCGATGCGATCGCCGCCGGGGAGGACTGGTCGCCATCGCGGGAGGATATGCGCGACCTTGCACTCGCATTCAACCGGGAGTTCACGGAAGGCTACATCCTCGGCGCCCGAGATATCATGGCCCGCGACCGGCCCGGGAACCGGGGCGTTCTGCTCGGCACGACCCTTGGCTACGATCCCCGGCGGCAGGAGGCGACCGTGCGTCTCGCAGGCGATCTCGCGCCGCGTTCCGGCGACGGGCTCGCTTTCTGCACGGATGACCCCGACCGCGATGTGGGGGCGGTCGTCCGCGGCTCCCCCGCCGTTCGCCACGGCACGGTACGGCTCGGTGTTCCTGCACCGGTCACGGCCGGCGCCCGGGTCTTCCTGACGAAGAGCGCGGAGCTCGAGGAGCGGACAAAACGGCTCATGGAAAGACCCCTGCCGCAGTTGCCCCTCGATGTGACGGTCACCTGGGAGGACGCCGCGCCTTGTCTTGAGGCGGTCGTCGGCCCGGACAGCGATGAGCCGCTCCGGGTGCGCTACCGCTCCGACCTCCGGATGGAGCCGGCGCGGAGCCGGCCGCTTACCACGGATCAGATCGCGGAGCAACTCACAAAGACCGGAGGAACGCCGTTTACGATCCGGAACCTGACGCTCAACTACCCCGGCGGACTCTTCCTCCCGCTCGGGGAGTTGAACCGGGTCAGGCGGACATTCTTAAAAATGGTCGAGGATGCCGTGCTCGCCGCACGGCGCCCCGGGGAGGATGCGGTGCGTGCAGCCCGGGAACGGGCTAAAGCGGCGATCGCCGCGATGGAGCGGGTGAGAGAGCCCCGGCTCCCGTCGGTCTCGGTCTACATCGATACCCTCGAAGGGGCAGCGGCCGCCGTTCGTTTTGGTGCCCGCACCGTCTACCTGGAAACATCCGCTCCCGGCATCCTCGAAGAGGCGGCCGCCGTCTGTCGGGAGGGGGGTGCGAACCTCGTCTGGAAATGGCCGTCGATCACCCGGCGGGGTTTCATCGACACTGCAACCCCGCTCCTCACGCCCCTCTACGAGGCGGGGGTCCATGGGGTGATGGTGAGCGGAATGGGCGCTGCGGACGCGATCCGGCAGGCAGAGCCCCGGATGAGCCTCTACGGCGCCGCCGGACTGAACCTCTGGAACCACCGCACCGCCGGAGAACTTGCGCCGCTTTTCCTGCGGTGTACAGCCTCCCCCGAACTCCCGGCAGCCGATCTTGCCGGGCTTGCGGCTTCGGTCGGCGATACCCTTGAACTCGAGGTGCTCGTGCAGGGCAACATCGAGGCGCTGGTGACCGAGGATAGTCTCGCGGCGGCGGTCGCCGGGGAAGAGCCCTGCGCCCGGTTTCTGGGCCTCCAGGATGGGCGAAACCGCATATTTCCGCTCCGGTGCGACGGCGAGGGGCGGACGTACATCGCAAACGCCGTCGAGACCTCGCTCATCGATCATCTGCCCGGGATCGCCGGGATGGGTATCGATGCCGTTGCTATCGACGCACGCGGGCGGGGGGCTCGCTACGCCGGGGAGATGACGCAACTCTACCGAACGGCGATCGATGCCGTGGCCAGGGGAGACGCACGCGCCCTTCCCGCGCTCAAAGATGAGGCGAAACGGCGAGCGCTCGGGGGGATCACCGGCGCTCACTTCGCCCGGGGGATTGAGGAGTGAGGCTGGTTGAGAACGAGAAGCCCGCGATAAATACGCTCTGCCCTGATGCCAGCACTCGTCAGAAGTGCCCTCAATGGTGGCCCGATCCTCCCCACGGCAGAAATCCGATCACCTGACCTTAGAGGGCACCGCGGAGTTCATGAGCGGCTGAAAAAATGAACCCGACGATCCTACCCCACAAGGATCTTCTGCTTCTCCTGCTGGAACTCCTCCTCCGTCAGAGCACCCATCTGCTTCAATTCCGCAAGTTCCCTGAGCTGGGCCATCCTCTGCTCCTGGGTTACGCCCGTCCCGGCGGGTGCCTGCACTTGCTGCTCCGACTGCGCCGCCTTCTTCATCTCCCTCTCCCGCATCCTCTTATCGACAGCGCGGGTAGTCACGGTGGCTGTTCCCGCGACCACCGCGGTACGGGCCACGGTGCCGATGAGGCCGGGCCGCCCGCCCCTCATGGTGCCACCTCCAGCGTTTCCTGCTCCGCTGGCCGCCATGCCAGTGCGGCGTCCACCAACTCTCCGGGGATGCGTTCGCCTGCGATCAACCTTCCGTCGGCAGCGAGAACGGCGTCGCGGAACCTTATCGCCCAGATGTGCTCAAAGAGAAGCAGCGCCACGGAGCTGTTCTTCTCCAAAATCTCGCCGACCTTCCTCACATCCTCTTCGGCAAAGAGCGTGCCGGCATCCCGTACAAGCGGGGCAAACGCGTCCGCCGCATCTTTCTGAAGATCGGCAAGTTCCATCACGCTGACGTTGCCCTGTTCATCTTTCCTCATGAAGACCAGATCGATGATGCGGATGATGCCTGCATCGACCACCTCGCGCAACGCCGGGATGATCTCGCCTTTGAACTGGTTTCCCGGAAATTCGATGACCATATACTCAACCGGACCAAGAGACATGGCGCGCCTCCGGGACTGAATGCCGATGAAACTATATAATTCGTTCTGTTGCATGGAATCTGGGTTATCTATACCCATTTTGCATCGGTTATATGGCGGTGGAACTAACGCGCTTCTTTCGGGCATTTCCCACCCGAGTGAACTACCCCGTGCTCTCGGGCGGGGCTTCCTGCTTCATCGATACTACTTGCATCACAGTGATGTGATGTAGAGGTAGTATCTCCACAGGCTCAAAGGGCTGTTCCATCCCCACGCGGTGAATATTCACCGCA
>CAYPRO010000059.1:0-8764 GCA_964413225.1 uncultured Methanoculleus sp.
GGGCGAATATCCCTTGCAGGGAGGAGCCGGCCGGCACAAATCCGCCTCTGCTTTCCAGAACTCCTCCCATCTCTGCAATAGCGACATGCCGGCACCCACCATGCTTTCGGGGGCAGTGCGTGGCGATAACCCCGAGGAAGGCCGGCGCTTCCATCCAGAAGATCCGCCGGCCGGCGGTGTGGGAGCGCAAACCTCTGGCGTGTGCAAAGACCCGGGATCTTTGTTACGCTACCGGGATACGCGACGTCTGGGTAACATATCGATGAGATTTTGTATCTCCTTTGCAGAATCCAGGAGCGCACGTGTGTTTGAAGCATTCATCTCATCGGTGATAACCAGGTCATAATCGCATTTCTTTCGGAAATTGTGTAAATTCAATAATAGCCTTCCAATTTTTGGATTATGCCGTTTGTAATGGAACGCCACCTTGTGATGATCCGTCCCGTCCGCTTCAGGGATATAGTGTAGGTAATCTTGAGCAAAATCTCTCGAATGGCAAAAGATACCGTAGTACGCTCTTCCAACCGCAGAGCGATATAGGGCGACGCTTTTTGGTCTGTTTGATCCGCCCTCCTGATACAACCATTCAGCAATGTCGAGGTAGTCAAGCCAGTTAAAAACCATCAAGACCTACCTTGACGTGCATAAATCGGTTGTAATGATGAACCAACCGTTCTTTGTCTTAAATTCCTGTTCGAATACCTCACAAATCTGGTCGATCTGTTTAAGGAGATCGGGATCGTAGGATTCCTGACGCACATATAAAGCAAGATATTCATACGGGGTGTGATAATTACTCACTTCAAGTGTCAACTGAGCTCGGCCCTTAAAGCGATGGTATGCCAAATTACACCCATATAAGACAAGATAAAATATATCCTGATACCTTATGAGATAATCCAATACCTCCTCAGGGGTATGAATTTGTATGTGCAGGTAGGTCTTCAGTTTGTTGAGCGCCTCATCAATCTGGGCATACTTCAAAGATGGCAGTTCGGTATACAAAGTCTCAGGGGAGGCAGATGCATCGAAGTCTCCGGAAAAAAGAGATTCCATGCTTGATCTGGCATCTCTAACCCATGTATATTCATCCAAAGGAACCGGATTGGCTATCCTGTCCTGAGAGGTACCGCTACTACATGCGGAGTCATAAAAACTGTAACCCAGTTCAAATAATTTTTCCCCCCGGCATTCCCGTGGCATGCGGTTCACAGAATATATCCCGAAATATTCTTTTGATGATCGTACATCACCCTCTTCTTTAACTATATACTCAGACCATACGCTGGAAGAGTGGGTATCCATAGAAGCTCACCTCCTGAACATTTCTCGTGCCTTTTCAGTAATACAACCTTCGAACATCTCTTTCACCGTATTATGCGCCATGTCGATCCACTGGAAAACTTCATCGGGGTCAACCGATCGCGGCATGGCAAGTGAATAATCTGTAGTCAATATAAATGCCGAATCGCTCTGATCTTCCGGCATTGCATCTTTTAGTTTCACTTTACATGTATCTCTATCATCATTATAGGTGAAAGTACATTCCATCGAGAAGTTTCTCATAACAGAGCCGGGCGCCCAGGTTCCGGGTTCTGGTCTGAAGTTGAAATAATCTTTCAGATCAATTTCCTGACCTGGTATTGCGATCTTATCTACATACATCAGGCCTATCCGATCTATCCCGTTTATAGTCTGGATCTCATTTACGAGGTTGTATACATACTCTATTCGCTGGAAAAAAACAGGCCAGGAGGGATAGTGCTTCACATATACGATCGATACGATCCTCGGTGCGACAAGTATCTGGGATCTCCGATCCTCTGATATAAAGGCAATACCTTCAGTAAATGTTGCTCGCTGCTCCAAACCCCCTGCTTCAGTGGTGACATAAAATCTCGTCAGTAGCCTCGGCTCTTTGATTGGATATTCTCCTTTAATCATTTCATAGATTAATCCAGGCACCGTAGGATCCCAGGGAGTATCTGGAGAGAATATAAACTCGCAAACCGCTTCAACGAAAGGAGGACTTGAGTACTGTTCAGACATAGTTTCACCCCTGATTTGAAACCGATAAAATTACATTGGGCACTGAAACAAAGCGCCATCGTCTCTTCAGATATTCGTCTCCGGGACGAGAGGCCTTAAGATGGGGCCGCTCAGCGGATGCTCTTCAAGGATATTCCCGAGCTCCTCGTAATAACACACTTTGCAGTAAAGCTCACCTTTGAACATCCTCCTGCCGGTCAGAAACTCCCGTAGATGAACACCACATTTGCTACAGACATCAAATCCCATGCATGATTTCTCTTTTCTATCGACTTTATCTCCGCCGAACACAGGAAATAGCAGTTTTACCTGTGTGAGAGCCTTTTACTGACACCCGCATGCAATCGCTCAGTGCAACCGAGACACATCCGGGAATGATGCACCTGAATTTACGCGAAGTTTGATGAGAAGCCTGATCTTTATCAGAATTAACTCAAGCTTGAGTTTAGTGATACTTTAACCTATCGCTTAACCTCCCTGCCAGAGGTACAGATTTCTGGTATATTGCCCTAAAAACAGGAAAATGGCAAGAACAGTAATCAACTCCGGCGAAAAGCCTTCTCTCGCCGCGGCAAAGCCTGGTCCTCTATCGCGCCGGCAGTCCATCTGAGAGACCTGCCGGCTTCAACACCCCCACAGATGCCGGCAGTCCATCCGGAGATTCTGCCGGCCTCTTATCCTTCCCATTCTCTGCACAACGACATGCCGGCACCCACCACGCTTTCGGGGGGCAGTGCGTGGCGATAACCCCACAGACCTGCCGGCACTCGACACCGCATGGGCGCCGTCTTTCCCCTGGGAGTTCAAAAAATTCGGTAGCAGGCCAGCACCCCTCTCCCCTCACCAAAACGGCTCTCTGTGATCTTCAGAACAAATGAACGTATATGCATCGATCTCTGAAGATCGGTCGCCCTCGAGGGCGACGTTTGCGCCCGTCGGTCTCTGCTTTCAGTGAGGGTTTGCCCGGAAAGACGCCCCAAAAAAAATCGCTCCCTCACTCGGCGCTCCCGCCATACACCACCTGCCCGAAGCTTATGCACCCGTCCCCGAGAGGATACTCCCTGTTCATGACCGCCGTAAGCCCGGCGGTGCGGATCTCACCGATGATCGCCTCCCGGATCGCCCGGTTATACGCCACGCCGCCCGAGAGCGCCACCCGTGGGATCCCCCACTCCTCCGCCGCACGGACGGCCATAGCGGCGACGCCCCGGGCGAGGTTGTACTGGAAGGACGCGGCAACGTCCTCCTTGCGTTCCCCTGCCGCCGACCTCCGGAACGCCTCGGCAAGGAGCAAGCGGGTCGAGAAGACCTCGCACCCCCCGTCGCGGAAGAACTCAAGGTCCCAGGCCGATGCCCGTCCGGCATGCGCCGCCGACTCAAGTTTCATCGCCGGCTCCCCATCGTATGTCCGCTCCCGGCATATACCGAGGAGGGCCGCGGCGGCATCGAGAACCCGGCCGGCACTCGATGTGGCGGCGACGTTTAACCCCCGTTCCACCTGCCGGGCAAGGACCGATAGTTCCATATCGCTCCAGCCCCGTGACATAAGGAGATCCCGGATACCCTGTGTCGGCAGGATCCCATACAACATCCTCTCCGGAAACCGGGTGGCAAGGTCGCCGCCCGGCATCGGGACGACCTCAAGGTGGGCCACCCGGTCAAGGTTGGGAACCTGTCCAGAAAAGACCTCGCCGCCCCAGATCGTGGCGTCGTCGCCATAACCCACGCCGTCGATCGCTATCCCGACGCACTCCTCCCGTGTCGCGGCGGCTATATGCGCCCGGTGGTGCTGAACCGCGAGGACCTCCGCCCCGACCGCTTCGGCAACCTCCCTTGCGTAGCGGGTCGAGAGGAACTGCGGGTGCAGATCGTGGACGACAAGATCATACCGCGCTCCGACGATCCCCCCTATCTTCTCCGTCGTCTCCTGCAGGTAGGCAAGGGTCTTTGGGTTTCGCACGTTACCCACGTGGGGCGACGTTATACAGAATCCGTTCCGGTAGACCGATATGTTCGCGTTCAGCTCCGGGCCGACACCGAGGATGCACCCGCCCCCGAGATCGATCGCCGCCCGTTTCGGAGCAAGGCCTCTTGATAGGCGTATGATGTAGCCATCCCGGACGACCGAGTCGTCGCACCGGTTGACGATCCGGCGGTCGTGGGTGAGTATGTAGTCGACCTCTCCCGAGAGCCGGTCAAGGGCGGTCAAAAGATCCGTGATCATAGGATAGCCCGGAAAGTTTGCGCTCGTCATGACAAGGAGCGGGTGGGCAAGGTGCGTAAAGAGGAGATGGTGCAGCCCGGTATAGGGGAGCATGCACCCGATGGTGTGGAGGTTTGATATACCCGGGTGGGATGCGGGATCCTTCTTCTCAAGTACCACGATCGGCCGCTCGCGGGAGGAGAGGATCCGCCGCTCATCATCCGATACGACCGCTATCCTCTCCACCTCATCCGCGGTCGCCATAACGGCAAGGGGCTGCTCCGTCCGGCCCAGGCGGCGTTTCAGCTCGCCCGCCGCCTCCTCTGTGCAGGCGATATGAAATCCTCCTATCCCCCGGATGGCAACGATTGAACCCTTATCCAGGAGGGCCGCCGCTTCGCGGATGGGATCATCCGCCATGATCGGCGCCCCGTCTGCCCGGAGGAGATCAAGGCGGGGGCCGCAGGAGGCGCAGGCGATCGTCTGGGCGTGGTGGCGCCGGCAGAACGGGTCGGTGTACTCGCTCTTGCAGGCAGCACACATAGGAAATGCCTCCATCGACGTCCTCTCCCGGTCGTAGGGGATGGCGGTTATGATGCTGTAACGTGGGCCGCAGTTGACGCAGGACGTGGCCCAGTAACCCTCGTATCGGCCGCCTGGCGTGAATATATCGGCTATGCAGTCGTCGCAGATCGCAACGTCGGCCGGTATGAACCCCGAGAGGCTCCCCGATGCACTCTCAAGGATGGTGAACTCTTCGGGTCGATCACCGCGCAGATCCCGGACTTCCACGGAATCGATACGGGACAACGGCGGCCCCCGCGAGACAGACGCTAAGAAATCCTCAAAACGGTCCCCGAACGCGTGGATCTCCACCTCGCTCCCGAGGTTCTTGACAGTCCCGGTGATCCCGAATTTCCGGGCCTGCGCATAGACAAATGGGCGAAACCCGACCCCCTGAACGATACCCCGTATGATGATTGTGCCACATGTACGCATCAGAGATTCAGCAAAAATTTATGGAGTTATACAACGATATAATAATAGGGTATCGCATTGACGGGACATATTAAAATTCTTAACGATCCGGTGGAGCTGGTTCCTCTCCTTATAACGTTCAATAATGCAGACTATAAAAAGATCTACGAACTCTTAAACAAGACCTGGCTGACCGAAGAGGAACTGGGGGCGCATGCAGATACCTCGACAGTCTTCGAATGCCTCTCCATCCTCAGGAAGGGCAACCTCATCGAGGAGCAGTGGCGGATGCCCAGACCCGGGGAGAAGCCGACAAAGGAATACCGGGCGACATACAACCGGTTCAGGGCCAGTTTTCAGTGTTCCATGGGCGATATCGGTGACCTTCTGCACATAGCCATATCCAACGATGCCGGTCTCCGCTCGATCGTGGATGCGGTCGAACAGGAGATAGTGGCAGGAACCACATCGATCGGCGATATATCCCGAAAATACGGTGTCAGCCCGATCTTCATCAGGGGACTTGCGAAACGGATCCCCGGCCTCGACGTGAAAGGGCAGGGAATGGTGTTGCTTGACCGACTACAGTGACGATCCCCTCTACGTCATCCTGCGCAGCAAACGCGAGGCGACCCGGTTCCAGATCCTCGTCGAGATCGCCGAGCACCAGCCGTCCATCCGCCAGCAGGAGATCGCCGGGAAACTCGGCGTGACACCGCAGGCGGTCTCCGAGTACATAAGAGAGATGGTGGACGAAGGGCTCGTCACCGCTCACGGCCGGGGGCGCTACGAGGTGACAAAGAGCGGGATCGAGTGGGTCCTGCGGCACGCCGAGGCGCTTGAGGCCTACGCCCGCCACATCAACCGCGACATCATCCAGCAGGTTGCCGTCTGGACAGCCATCGCCCGCGAGGATATCCGGAAAGGGGATATGGTCGGCGTCCTGATGCAGGACGGGTGGCTTTATGCGACAAAGGAGGAGCAGAACGCAACGGGCCGGGCGACCATGGACGCGAGACCCGGAGAGGATCTCGGCGTCGCCCATTTAAGCGGCATCATAGAGCACGAGGAGGGGCTCATCCACGTCTGCAAGGTGCCGCGGGTGGAGCGTGGCGGATCAAGGATGGTCTCAACCGACCTTCTCAGGGCGGCCGTCCGGGACGCAAAGATGGTGGCCGCCGTCGGCCTTGAGTCCTACGTTGCCCTCAGGAAGGCAGACATCGAGCCGGATATGTTCTTCGGCTCAAGGGAAGGGGTGATCGAGGCGGCGTTCCACGGCCGCGAATGCGCTATACTCATCGTCGATGAGGAGTTCACCGACTTCCTCAAGCGCCTTGAGACGGCGGGGCTCACCTACACTATCCACGACCTGCTCGCACCATGATGATCATCGTCCAGCCCCAGAAAGGCACGTATAAACTTCTGTTCGTCGAGGGCGGCCGTGTCGAGGGCTCCGGCTACGTCGACCTGACCGCTACGCCCAAGGGCCAGCGCCCGAAGAACTTCAAGATGCGCCGGCGCGGAAAACAGCTCAAGCCCACACCGACCCGGGACCTCATCACGCTGCTGCGCCGGTCTTCGGTGCACCTTGCGGGGAAGAGCCCGGAGTTTGAATCGTTTCTTAACGATCTCCAGATCCCGTCATACCGGATCGACATCTGCCGGTTCTGCCAGCTTGAGGACCGGTTCGTTCCCGTCGATAAAGCGACCGGCGTCCTCTACGGCAGAGAATGGATATGCATGGAGTGCGCAAAACGCGAGATGCGCCGGGAACTCGGCTATATGGGGAAGTTCGGCGGATCCGTTCTCGTCCATCTCGAAAGACTCCTCACTCAGGTCCGCGACCTCGACCGGGTGCTCGCCTCGGTGGGGCCGGAGAAGCCCGACCGGGCGCGGACCCTCTTTGATCGGCTTGAGGCGCATGAAGTTCAGAAGACAGCCCATATAACCGACCTCCCCCTGCCCCCTGCGTTTGCAAAGGCTGCCGGGGTCGATTACCTGATGCCCGTCCAGCAGCTTGCCGTCCAGAACGGGCTCCTTGAGGGGCAGCACCTCCTTGTAGTCTCGGCCACAGCAAGCGGCAAGACGTTCATAGGGGAGATGGCCGGCATGAAGAACTTCCTTGAAGGACGGGGGAGGATGCTCTTTTTGGTCCCCCTTGTCGCTCTTGCAAACCAGAAGTACCAGAGGTTTCGCGACCGCTACGGCCACCTTGTCCGGGTCGCCCTGCAGACCGGGGTGAGCCGCCTCAACCTCCCCGAGACCCGGCCGGCCGGGGACCGCGACATCCACGCCCCCGTCGTGGTGGGGACCTACGAGGGGATCGACCACGCCCTCCGGACAGGGAGGTCCCTGAAGGGCATCGGGACAGTCGTGATCGACGAGATCCAGATGCTTGAGGATCCCGACCGGGGCCACCGTCTCGACGGTCTGATAGCACGGCTCAAGCACATCGCTCCCGATGCCCAGTTCCTCTACCTCTCGGCCACGATCGGTATGCCGGGGCTGCTTGCAGAGAAACTCCGGGCAAACCTTGTCCGTTACGCGGACAGGCCCGTGCCCCTTGAGCGCCACCTCCTCTTCATAGAACGGTCCAAAAAGATAGGGTTCATCAAACAGATGGTCGCCGAGGAGTTCAAAGTCCGGTCGTCAAAGGGATACCGGGGGCAGACGATCGTCTTCACGAACTCGCGGGCACGCTGCCACGTCATAGCCGATGCTCTCGGGAAGAACGCCGCACCGTATCATGCGGGCCTGACCGCCCAGGAACGCCGGGATGTGGAGCGCCGGTTTGCAAACGGCGAGGTTGCGGCCGTCGTGACAACGGCGGCGCTTGCCGCCGGCGTCGACTTCCCGGCGTCGCAGGTGATCTTCGATGCCCTTGCTATGGGCATACAGTGGCTGACCGTCCAGGAGTTCCATCAGATGATGGGCCGGGCCGGCAGACCCGACTTCCATGACCTTGGCCGGGTGGTCATACTCGCGGAGCCCGGCGGGTCGTACTCCCGGACATCCGGGAAGACCGAGGAGGAGGTCGCCGTCGGCCTCCTCCGCGGCGAGATGGAAGAGGTTGCTCCCGAGTACGATATGGAGCAGAGCACAGAGGAGTTCGTCGCAAACGTCGTCGTATCGGGCGGCGATGAGCAGCAGGTCATACGGATGACCCGTGCGATGGTCGGGGCGCTGGAGCCGGCTCTCCCCACCCTCCTCGACTACGGCCTGGTCCGGCGCCGGGCGGGACGCATCGAACTCACCGATATGGCCAGGGTGATGGCCGAACACTTCATCGGCGCAGAACGCCTCATAGAGATACAGGATCTTGTCCGGCGGATGGACGATGCGGCCGATATCGTCGCGGAACTCGAGTGCGTCGAAGAGAAGACGCCCTGATCATCCGGGCCCCGGCATCTCCCCCGCAACGCCCTGGCTCACACCCCTCTGCATCATCACAGCAAATATGGCGGTCCCGATGAGGCTTATCACCCCGCCCACATAAAAGACAGCATCGATACCTATGAAATCCATGAACGCGCC
>CAYPRO010000060.1:0-8097 GCA_964413225.1 uncultured Methanoculleus sp.
TCTTCATCCCTCGACGCGACGTACGCAGGGTATGGCAGCATCAGATACGATCACGGTTCGCCCGATGACGAAGGCCGAGGTCGGGATCGCGGTCGACTGGGCGGAGCGGGAGGGCTGGAACCCCGGTCTCTCCGATGGGGAGTGCTACTACGCGGTCGACCCGCAGGCGTTCTTTGCGGTGCTCCTCGACGGCCGCCTGATAGGGTCGTTCTCGATCATGGTCTACCCGGGCGGGTTTGCCTTCGGCGGCTTCTACATCCTAAAACCCGCGTACCGGGGGCGGGGCATCGGCCTTATGATCCAGGAGCACGCCGACCGGCTTGCCAGAGCCTACAACCTCGGGATCGACGGAGTCTTTGCGATGCAGGACCGCTACGCAGCCCACGGCTTCCTCTTCTCACACAGAAACATAAGGTACGAGGGGATAGGCGGGGGTACCCGCCCCGGGGGTCTCGTGGAGGTTGCGAGTGTTCCCTTCGATGCAGTCGTCTGCTACGATGCACGCCATTTCCCGGTAGAGCGGCCGAATTTTCTCCGCCACTGGCTGGCGCAGCCCGGCGCGACGGCGCTCGTCGCCCTCGAGGCGGGAGAGATCCGCGGCTATGGGCAGGTGAGACCATGCCGCAGGGGCGCGAAGATCGGCCCGCTCTTTGGTGATACGCCGGAGATCGCCGGGCGGATCTACCGCGGCCTTTCGGCGGCGGTGCCCGGCCAGCCGCTCTTCATCGATGTGCCGGAACCGAACAGCGCCGGCGTTCTCCTTGCAGAACGGCACGGGATGGTGCCTGTCTTTGGCACGGCACGGATGTACACAAAAGAGATCCCCGACCTTCCACTTGATCAGTGCTACGGCGTTACGAGCTTTGAGACGGGATAACCGCTGCCGACTGCCGGAGGCCGACGGGAGATGAAGAGATACAGCAGATCGGATCAGATGACGATGGCGGCCTGGGCCGCGGATTGCGCCGAACGGGTGCTCCCGCTCTTCGAGGAGATTCGCCCCGAGGATAACCGACCGCGGGACGCCATCGAGGCGTGCCGGGCATGGGTCAGGACGGGCGTATTCACGATGGCAGGGATACGGGGTGCATCCCTTGGTGCTCATGCCGCCGCCCGCGACGCGGAGGAAGGGAGTGCGGCTCGGTTTGCCGCCCGTGCCGCCGGCCAGGCGGTGGCGACCGCTCATGTCCCCCAGCACGCCTACGGGGCGGCTTATTATGCCCTCAAGGCCGTCGCGGCGGCAGAACCGGCCGGTGTTGCAGCCAGAGTCGGGGCGGAGCGGGAGTGGCAGTCAAAGAGGCTTCCTGAGAGGCTGAGGGAGGAGAACATGACCCGGATCATTGTCCTGGAGCGCGGGCGCGGGGTCTTCGTTAGAGTGAGGAAGGGGGATGGGTTTTGAGGGTCTCGGCTCCGTTTACGAGATGTGAACGAAGCTCCTCCATAGAGAGGCTGCCACATGCCACTACGTCATCCGTCCGGACAGATAGGATACAACGGTTAGATTAATAGAAGCAGCACACCAGAGATTGCATCAAGGGGCGATTTGGTATGCAGGAGGAGGCACAGGAGAGGGCGGGGCTTGATCGAACACCGGAGTCCGTCATCCTGTGTGTCGCCTTCCTCTCCCTTGCCATCAACGCCGGGCTGGTCGTCGCAAAACTGGCACTCTCGGTCTACTCGGGGAGCCTTGCCCTCCGTGCGGATGGTATCCACTCGTTCGTGGATGTTGTCGCCTCGATCGCCCTGATCGCGGGGATCCGCCTTTCGTCGCGTAAACGCCGGGATTTTCCGTACGGGCTCTACAAGGTGGAGAATGTCGTCGCGGTGATCATTGCCCTCCTCATCTTCTTCACCGCCTTTGAGATTGCGGCGGAGGCGGTGGCGGGCGATATCACTGCCCACCTCTACAGCGGATGGCTTCTCCTTGCCGTCGCCGCCTTCATCCCGGTGCCCTACATCCTCGGCACGTATGAGGTGAACATAGGACGGAGGTATAACTCTCCGAGTCTGATCGCGGATGGGCAACAGCACCGGATGGATGTCCTCTCCTCTTCAGTCGTCTTCTTTGCACTCCTCGGCCAGTTCTTCGGCATACCCCTGGACCGGATAGCAGCCGTCATCGTCGCCATCTTCATCGTCCGGTCGGGTTGGGGGATCCTGAAGGACAGCATGAAGACCCTTCTGGATGCCTCGGTCGACTACGACACTCTCAACGAGATCCGCGCCATCATCCAATCGGATCCGGTGGTGAGCAGCATAAGGAGCGTCACGGGCCGCAACTCCGGGCGCTACATATTCGTTGAAGCGATGGTCGAGATGGCGACATCGGACCTCAAGGAGGCACACCGGGAGAGCGAACGCATCGAGGAGAACATACGACAAAAGGTGCCGAACGTCGAACGGGTCCTCATCCACTATGAACCCGAGAGGAAGACGCACCTGCGGTATGCTGTGCCATTACAGGATCGGGAAGGTCTGATCGGCGATCGTTTCGGTGAAGCCCCGTACTTTGCGATCTTTGATCTCGATCTCGGGGGAGATCGGATCGAGCGGCAGGAGATCATCGCCAACCCTTACACGGATGTGGAGAAAAGGAAGGGCGGGCAGGTGGCGGAGCTGCTGCTTGCACAGAAGATCGACGTGATTCTCCTGCACCACTCGCTCTCGGGGAAGGCGGCCGGCTACGCGTTTGGGGCGGCGGGGATCGAGGTGAAGATGACCTCCGCGACAACGCTTGCAGAGGCGATCGACGAAGTGGTCGGGGGTCGTGGGGAGGGGGCGGGCGATTCGCCCCGGTGATCTCCGCCCATCACTATTTCCCCTTCCCGGCAACGTAGAGGCCAGAAACCCCGGGCAGGGGCATTTTTGGCAAACCTTCATCTCCCAAAAAATCTTACAAAGATACCGATAGAGGGGTTCGAAAGAGCGGTATGCAGCACCATAGTAACATCGTCCTCATCGGCATGCCGGGCGCGGGGAAGAGCACCGTGGGCGTCGTCCTTGCAAAAACCCTCGGCATGCAGTTTGTCGATACGGATATTCTGATACAGGAGCGGACGGGAAGGATGCTCCAGGAGATCCTTGATGCGGACGGGCCGGATGCGTTCAAGCGGATCGAAGAGGAGACTATCCTCTCCCTTCAGCCCCACCGTGCGGTGATTGCGACGGGCGGGAGCGTGGTGTACAGCAAAGATGCAATGGCACATCTGAAGTCGGGAGGAGTGGTTGTGTACCTTGAGATCTCGTATGCGGAGATGGAAAGGAGGATTAAGAACATAACGACCCGGGGGATACTCCTCCTCCCGGGCCAGAGCCTCCGCGGGATGTATGATGAGCGGGTTTTGCTCTACGAGAAGTATGCCGATCTCACCGTCGCATGCTCGGGCGAGGATCTTGAGTCGGTGGTTCAGCGCATGGTCGAAGCGTTGTGATGGCGCATAGCGGCGATATCCAGTGTTTGCGGCCGTGGTGCCGGCCCGGGGGTTCGGTCGCCCTGAAGGAGAGTCGGTCTGCTCTCCGTTGCGGTGCTCACGGGTGAGGCGGGTCTCTGTAAGTCAACGCAAGTTGACTTAGAAGAGGGGTGTCGACGCTATGTCAACGCAGGTTGACTTGGAAGAGAGGTGTCAGTGCTACGTCAACCGGGGTTGACATATACACCACTGCCTCCCTGTAAGTTACACCCGGTTGACTTAGATTTCTGAATCGCGTCTAAGTCAACTTGTGTTGACTTGTAAGGCAATTTATATTGTTCTAGATTGAAGTGTATTGTATGGAGAGGTATCCCGATAATAGAGCGGGGGTCTTCGTCCGCCAAGATGGGTATGATGTGTTTATTCCGCACCCTTTACCGCCCCCGGACCTGGTTTTCGATGAGGGAATTCTCTATCTATTATCGAGAGCCGATGGCGCCCTTGCCCGCCTCGACGGAGTTACCCAGGTGCTCCCGAACCCGGATCTCTTCGTGGCGATGTACATTAAAAAGGAGGCGCTGTTAAGTTCGCAGATCGAGGGTACGCAGGCATCTCTTCAGGGCGTTCTCGAATTCGAAGCCCACATCCGGCCCAGAGACGACATCAACGAGATACAGGAGGTCTTGAACTACATCAAAGCGCTCCATCACGGCATAGAGAAACTGGGTTTCTCACCCCTGTCTCTTGATCTGATGAATGAAATTCACCGCTTTTTAATTCAGGGGACGCGGGGATCGCATAAACTCCCGGGTCGATTGCGGCACGTTCAGAACTGGATCGGTGTACCGGGAGGAACCATCCAGGACGCGGTGTTCGTACCACCCCCACCTGATCAGGTGCCGGAGCTTATGAAAGACCTGGAACGGTTTATCCAGAGCCACGATAGAACGCCGACGCTGGTGAAGGCTGCTCTCATCCACGCTCAACTGGAAACGATCCATCCGTACCTGGATGGCAACGGGAGAATGGGCAGGTTGATGATCACGTTTTATCTCTGCTCTAAGGGCGTCCTGGCGAGGCCATTGCTGTATCTCAGTTACTACCTGAAGAGAAACCGGGAGAAGTACTATACGCTCCTCAACGCTATCCGGTACCAGGGGAACTGGGAGGCCTGGTTGGAGTTCTTCCTTCAGGGCGTAATTGAGGTATCCAATAACTCCATCGAAACGGCGAAGAGCATTATCCAGCTCAAGGAAACGCTGATTGAAAAATTGCTGGAGAACAATATCGGTGGCGTCTATGCGGTAAAACTGATTGATACGCTCTTTGATCACCCCATCATCACGATTGGGCAGATAACAGAGGAATTACGCATCAGTCGTCAGGCCGCAACCAAACTTGTAGGAAAATTCGAAGATATCGGTATCGTGGAAGAGATCACCGGGAAGGAGCGATATAAGCAGTATATGTTTGTGGATTACGTCAGGATCATCGAGGAAGGCACACGGATATAGTTGGTTGTCTATGAAGAAATACAGCAGGCAGGATCAGACAACGATGGCAGCCTGGGCCGCGGACTGCGCCGAACGGGTGCTCCCGCTCTTTGAAGCGGCATACCCGGAGGACGACCGGCTGCCGAGGGCCATCGAGACAGGCAGGACGTGGATCAGGACGGGCGTCTTCAGGATGGCCGATATCCGCGGGGTGTCTCTTGGGGCTCATGCCGCCGCTCGCGACGCGGAGGAAGGGAGTGCGGCTCGGTTTGCGGCGCGGGCAGCAGGCCAGGCGGTGGCGACCGCTCATGTCCCACAACACGCTTATGGGGCGGCTTACTACGCCCTCAAGGCCGTTGCGGCGGCCGACCCGGCGAATGCCGTGGTGAATGTTGCTACGGAGCGGGAGTGGCAGGCGGAAAGGCTCCCGGAGGGGCTCCGGGAGGAGATTATGGAGAGGATTGTTGTTGTGGAACGCGGGGGTGGGGTTGTTATCAAACTGCAGAAGGAGGAGGGGTTTTGAGGATTTATACCGTTCGTGCCACGCCTCACTCCGCGCCCCGAAGGGTGCCACCGCCCGGATGCTTAAATAACCCCGGCGCAAACGCAGTACAACCACCCGGCAATACCCTCCTCACATGACCGGCCTGAGCATCTTCCTCACAGAGCACCCCTATATAGACTACCCGGCCCCGATTATCCGGGCGAAGGCCGGAGAGTTGTTCTCCGGGATAGAGAGCCCCCTCGAACGGGTACGGATCGCATACGAGTTCGTCCGCGACGAGATCCCGCACTCTTTCGATATCGGCTCAGATACCATAACGGCGAGGGCCTCCGATGTGCTTGCCCAGGGGACGGGGATCTGCCACGCGAAGGCAAACCTGCTCGCGGCCCTACTCCGCGGGATCGGGACTCCCGCCGGGTTTTGCTACCAGCACATCACCCTCGCGGATGACGATTCGCTCGGCTACTGCGTCCACTGCTACAACGCGGTCTACGTGAATGAGCACAGGTTCTTTCTTGACGCACGGGGAAACACGAACGGCAGGTGTGCGCTCTTCTCGCCGGAAAGGCCAGTCCTCGCGTACCGCAACCGGAGCGAATACGACGAATACTTCTGGAAGGGGATCTACGCATCGCCGCAGATGGGCATCATGCGGATGCTCGACGCCGCTGTGACACGGCATGATATCATCGACAACTTGCAGGATTACATCGAGGGGGAGCCCGATATCCCCGACTGGTGAGGTGGAGAGCAGTGGGACGGGTCAATGCAGTTTTCACACCTGCAGCACCATTACCTATGTATCCCTGGAATCTGCCGCGATGCCGTTATGCTATCGATCCGGATGACCCGGGCACTGACGGTTAGATTAATGGAGCCTCCACGCCAAAGACTGCATTAAGGAGGAGGACCGGTATGCAGGAGGCGGAGCAGGCGGTGGCAGAGTCCAATCGGGCGCCGGAATCCACCATCTTCCGCGTCGCCCTCCTCTCCCTTGCCGTCAACGCCGGGCTGGTCGTCGCAAAACTGGCACTCTCGGTTTACTCGGGGAGCCTCGCCCTCCGCGCAGACGGCATTCACTCGTTCGTTGATGTCGTCGCCTCGATTGCACTGATCGCGGGCGTGCTCCTCTCCTCACGCAGGCGGCGGGATTTCCCGTATGGGCTCTACAAGGTCGAGAACGTCGTCGCAGTGGTCATTGCTCTCCTCATCTTCTTCACCGCCTTTGAGATCGCGGCGGAAGCGGTGACGGGCGGCACCACCACCCAGCCCTACGGTGGGTGGGTCCTCCTCGCCGTCGCCGCCTTCATTCCTGTGCCCTACATCCTCGGCACCTATGAGGTGAACGTGGGGCGGAAGTACAACTCCCCGAGCCTGATCGCCGATGGAAGACAGCACCAGATGGATGTCTTCTCCTCATCAGTCGTCTTCTTTGCCCTCCTCGGTCAGTTCTTCGGCATACCCCTGACCGGATTGCAGCCGTCATCGTCGCCATCTTCATCGTCTGGTCGGGCTGGGAGATCTTAAAAGACAGTATGCGGACTCTTCTCGATGCCTCGGTCGATTACGATACGCTCACCGAGATCCGCATCATCATCGGCTCGGATCCGATGGTGAGCAGCATCAGGAGCATCACGGGCCGCAACTCCGGGCGCTACATCTTCGTGGAGACTACCGTTGAGATGGCGACATCGGATCTCAAAGAGGCGCACCGGGAGAGCGAGCGCATCGAGGAAGAGATACGCCAGCAGGTGCCGAACGTCGAGCGAGTCCTCATCCACTATGAGCCTGAGAAGAAAGTGCGCCTGCGATATGCGGTGCCGCTACAGGATCGAGAGGGCCTGATCGGCGATCACTTCGGTGAAACCCCATATTTCGCGATCTTTGATGTTGATACCGAGAATAATCGCATCAGGTGGCAGGATACCATCGCCAACCCTTTTACCGATGTTGAGAAGCGCAAGGGTGTTCAGGTAGCGGAGACGCTGCTCGCGCAGGGGGTTGATGTGGTCTTCTTGCACCATCCTCTATCAGGGAAAGGGGCCGGCTATGCGTTTGAAGCAGCGGGGGTCGAGATGCGGATGACCTCTGCGACGACGCTTGCGGAGGCGATCGATGAGGCGGTCGGGGGCCGTGATGAGGAAGCCGTTGACTCGCCTCGCTGATCCCGAATAATGTCCTGATCCTTCAAGGCGGAGGAATTATCTCTGTCGGTGTTGATGTTGCTCGATCGAGCATGAGAGCAAGACAGATCGCCGGCGCACCTATCGGCGCATTCATAGGGTTCATTGGCCTGGTATGGCTCCTGCAGGGTGCGGGAATCCTCCGGATGCGCCCTGTAATCTGCATCGCAAACTGTGAGGAGATTGTCGGCCCATCTCCGGTATGGGCGATATCCGGGTTGATCACCCTTCTTATCGGAGTTATCACCATCTTCGTGAGTATGAGGCACGTTAGGGCTCCCTGAGGCCCCGATCGGACTACCCTGCTGTCTGTCCTGCGATACGGGCATGACCCGGGCAGGAGCACCCTTTTCCGGGCAAAACCTTCATCCACCCTGAAATCCCACCTGGTATCAACAAAGACCCCTCCTCTCCACCGGGCTCCGGGATCACCATGCATCGTCACAGAAACGTCGTCCTCATCGGCATGCCCGGTGCGGGGAAGAGCACCGTGGGCGTCGTCCTTG
>CAYPRO010000061.1:0-7819 GCA_964413225.1 uncultured Methanoculleus sp.
GATCCGCAGCGCCAAAGAAGGCTCTCTCGGGGGGCAGGCCGAAGTGCCGTGAGAGCAGCGTCAGATTGACGATGAACCCTCTGCCGAACTCGCTCTGTGCGGGCATACTACCCTATGCACCGCCGGGCGATATGAACGATCCGCCTTCTGGCTACAGGGGCGAAGATCGCGTGCCTACGGGCCGAGGTAGACCAGGACCACAGAGAGAACGATGAGGGCGAGTGAACCGGCAAAGAAGAAGATCTCTCCGGCGCTGAGGGGTTTTTTCCCGATATACAGGGAGGCGTTCGCCCCGTAACCCCGACAGAGCATGCTCATGTAGGTGCGCTCGCCCTGTTCGTATGACCGGATGAAGATCATGCCGACCATGTAACCGAGCTGGCGGAACCGGTAACGGTAGGAGAGAGCACGGTCGAAGGGATCGAAACTCCGGGTCGCCATGGCGGATCGGATCTTACCGAACATATCGGCGAATATGAAGATGTAGCGGATCATCATGCCGAGCGGGAGGGTGAACTCCCGCGGCAGACCGAGCCTTCCCGACGCATCCAGGAGATCCTGCATCTTCGTCGTCGACGAGAGCAGGATGATGAACGATATGCTGACGATGAACTTCACAAGGAGTATCGAGGCGAACTCCACCGACTCCGCGTATATCTCGATACCGAACGGAAGGGTGGTGATCGGATGGAAATCTCTGTAATAAGGGTTTTTCACGAATATCTGAAACAGAATGATGAAGATGCCAAACGGCAGGATGAGTGCGAGCCGCCGGAGATAGACGATAGGCGAAAGGCGTGAGGTGGCCCAGAGGACGAGAAGAAAGGCAAAAAGCACGGCGCCAAGCTCGTAGATCTTCACCGAGTAGGGTACCGCCACGATCGTGACGATACCGGCGAGGACGACAAGGATCTTGACCCGTGCATCCAGGCGGTGGATGATGCTGTCGCTGTAGGCCGACTTCTCGATTGCATATAGGTCATCGATCATGTTCTCCTCGTGTAGGCATCGAGGAAAGATCTCTTTGCGCTGTCGTAGGTGTAGGCCATATCGATGGTGATACCGTCCTCCTGTAGCGACCGGATAAGCTTCGGTATGATCGGCACGTCAAGCCGGGTCTTTGCAAGCAGCTCCGGCCGATCGAAGATCTCTTCGACCGTCCCGGCGGCTGCAATCCGGCCCTGATCTATAACATAGATGTAATCCGCCACCTCTGCGACGAGGTCGACCTGGTGGGTCGAGAAGATCACCGTCATGCCGTACTCTTCGGGCAGCCGGTTGATGAATGCAACAAGGCTGGCGACGCCCTGGGGGTCGAGCCCGGCGGTCGGCTCATCGAGGACCAGCACCTGCGGCTCCATAGCGAGAATGCCGGCAATGGCGACCCGCTTCTTCTCACCGCCGGAGAGATGGTGCGGCACGCGCTCGCGCAGATCCTCGATCTCGAGGAGGGAAAGCGCCTCCGCGACACGGTGGGCGACCGTCTCCTCATCGAGCCCGAGGTTGACCGGGCCGAACGCGATGTCCTGCTCCACGGTGGGGGAGAAGATCTGATCGTCGGGGTTTTGAAAGACTATTCCCACGAACTTCCTGATCTCGTGGATGTTCTCCTTCGTGATCGGTTCGCCCCGGATCAGGACCTTGCCGGACGTAGGATGGAGGATGCCGTTGAAGTGCTTAAAGAGCGTACTCTTTCCGGCCCCGTTCGGCCCGATGACGGCGATACGGGATCTCCTCTCTGCGATGAAGTTCACGCCGGCGAGGGCTGGAAGATTGTCGCGGTATGTGTAGGTGAGATTTCGGGTCTCGATCAGGTGCATGATAGCAAAAATAAGATTTTTCCGGGTATTTAGTTATCGGGCCGTGCAGTTACCCGGGCAACACCGTAGGACAGGGCCAGTATGAGGAGCGTGCCGACGACGACGGCAAGCACCTTGCCGGGTTTATCCATGCCGGCGATGCTGTAGTCGGGCAGGGGCGCTTCAAACGCGAAGTCGTTGCCGGTGATGGCGGCGACCATCTCTTCCGCGGCAAGGGCGGCACCCTCATCGAGTTCATCGCCCATGAAAGACTTTGCGCCGTGGATGCTGAAGAACGCGCTCTCGAGGCCGTCGGGGTTTGCAGATGCAAGGAACGGCGCGGCAACGGCGATAGCGAGGGCGACCGCTATACCGATTATGATGAACTCCTTCCTCTCCATTATGCATGCACCTCCGCACGGCGCTCAAGGATATCCGGTCGTGCCGACGCTATCAGGTAGAGGGCAACTGCGGTTATCCCGCCCTCGATGAGGCCGATGACGGCGTGGTACGTCCCCATGGATATGAGGCCGAGATCCAGAGGGAACGTGCCGGCGACCGCGAGCTGGACCGCGCCAAAGATTGCGGATATGAAGAGCGATGCCCACCCGGCGATGAACGCGGCGGCATACGGGTTCTTTGCAACGCCCATGACGGCGGTGTAGCCGTAGTAGCCGACAAATCCACCGATGACGCCCATGTTGATTATGTTTGCACCCATGACGGTGATCCCGCCGTCGCCGAATATGACGCCCTGCACGATGAGAACCAGTGTCAGGACAAAGACCCCTGCAAACGGCGAACCGAGGACTATCGCCGCGAGAGCCGCACCGACCATATGCCCGCTCGTTCCCCAGGGGATGGGTATGTTCAGCGCCTGGATGGCAAATATTCCTGCCGCAAGCACGGCGATCAGCGGCACTTTCTCCTCTACCATGGATCGCCGCGCCCACCGGAGGGCGAGAACGATGAAGATAAGAGCGATGACCCAGTAGATCAGGGCCTGTCCCATCGGTATGAACGCATCAGGTATATGCATGGCACACCCCGATCTTTTGTAATACGCAATCGTATAAAAATATTACTTATCGCGAGAGTTCTATCACCCGGTAAGAATCTGACGTACTCCTGACGCGAAAAGTATGCCCATCGCCCTGATCAATCGGGGTTTCAGGGCAAGTTTACGAAGCAGGGTGGCCGGCCGGTCCATATCGCCGTGCTCCACGATCGTCTCGATGATATCGGGGTCGTTTAAGGCCCGGCAGAGGCGGTCGATCTCCTGCGGCGTCATCCTCTGCCGCATACGGAGCGCTCTCATGCCTATATCGAGTTCTCGCCCGAAATCTTCCTTCCAGCGCCGCTCGTAATCCCGGAGGCTCTCATCGTCGAGCGTATCGTGCATAAGACAGGCCGCCGCGACCGCGGCCGCATGTTTTGCCGACCTGACGCCGGTGTAAACGCCGCCCCCCGACGTGGGTTTGGCAAACCCCGCCGCATCACCGACGAAGAGCGCATGATGGCCGTAGGTCTTTGGCATGACTCCGAGCGGTATGACACCGCTCGCAAGGTTGAGGACGTTACATCCGTAACGGGCGATGAACCGTTCGAAGTGCTCGTTTGCCCCCTCTCTCGCGCAGAGCCCGACGCGGGCCCGGGTCGCCGAGACCGGGATCACCCACCCGAAGAAGTCGGGCGATGCGTTGGGGTGCAGTTCGACGTAGCGCGGGTCCACCGCATGCGGCAGATCCGCCTGCACACCGGCAAGGTAGGTCGCCGACCGCCGGAGGCCGAGCATCCGGGCGATGGAACTCCGCGGCCCGTCGGCGGCTATGAGAAGGCGGAAGGGGATCTCCTCGTGCCCGCGGATTCCCCGGGTCAGGAGGGTGGAGCCGCGGATATCCACCGCGCTCGTCTTTAAGCGGAACTCCGCTCCGGCATCGGCGGCACTTTCCGCCATCTCCCGGTCAAAAAGGCCGCGATCAACGACGTAGGCCTTTGTGGCCCGTGCATCAAAGAGGAGCTCCCCTCCAAGGTCCGAGACCATCCGGGCTCCACTCACCTCGTTCTGGACCGACCGCCTTGAGACGCCGCACTCTGCGAACGCAGATGCGGAGAGGAGCCCCGCGCACTGCACGGGATGGCCGATCGTGCCGTGCTCCTCGATGCAGAGCGTTGTAAGCCCTTCCTCTGCACACGCCTGCGCGGCGGCGCTTCCGGCAGGCCCTGCGCCCACAACGACAACATCCCGGATCAGACTACCATGCCCCGCATACCCCTGGACCCCGGCCGGCCGGCGATCCCTCTCTCACGAATAATGGGGGCCAGCGGGTATAAATGGGCGCTGCTGGCATGGTCGGCCATGCCGCCCTCGCCAGCCATAGCTGCGTATTTGACGGATCATGCCACAGGTAGTAAGAGATGCCTGATATACGGGAGTTCCGGTGGAAGCAGTGCCTGGTCGTCCGTGCCGACGTCAGGATGAGCTGCGGCAAGATGTGTGCGCAGGCTGCCCACGCGGCCATAGGAGCCTACGAAAAGGCCGACAAAATCGCAAAAAAGACCTGGTTTGATGAAGGGCAGAAGAAGGTCGTGCTGAAGGCCGCAAACGAGCGGCAGCTCTTTGAACTCAAGACGATTGCAGAGCGGGCGGGAATCCCGGCATCCATCATACAGGACGCCGGTATGACCGAGATACCGCCGGGGACCGTGACGGCTCTCGGCCTTGGGCCAGCGCGCACAGAAGACCTCGACCGGATCACCGGCGATCTTCCCCTGCTATGATGCGCTCACCCTATCCCCTCGAGGAGGAGCTCGGTATGCGCTACTACGCATCCGCCACCCCCGGCATCGGCGGCCGGCTCCGCTCAAGCCCGGGGGACTTCGCCGTCGAAGAACTCCCGCTCCCGATCAGCGACCCCGACGGGCCGTACCTGATCTGCCGGCTCACCAAGACGAACTGGGAACTCCAGCGGGCGGTGCGAGAGATAGCAAAACACCTTGGCATCAGCCACCGGCGGATAGCCTGGGCGGGGAACAAGGACAAGAACGCCGTGACCACCCAGATCGTATCGATATACGGCGTCTCGCCCGAGGAGATCGGGCGGGTGCATCTTGCGGATCTGTCGCTTGAGGTCGTCGGGCGGTCACAGCACCCGCTCGTCCTCGGTGGACTTGCGGGGAACCGGTTCGATATCGTCGTCCGCGACTGTGTAGAGGAGGACCTTGCCGGACGGGTGCGGGCGGTCACGGAGGTCGTCTCCACCGGGGTGCCGAACTACTACGGGCTGCAGCGGTTCGGCGTCGTCCGGCCGGTCACCCATATCGTCGGCGAGAGGATCTTGAAGGGAGATTATGAGGGGGCCGTGGCCGCGTATATCGGTCTTGCATACCCCGGGGAGCAGGGAGAGGTGCAACGGGCGAGGTCGCATTTTGCCGCGACCAGGGATGCGGCAGCGGCGCTTGCCGGTCTCCCCGTCCGGATGACCTACGAGCGAGCGATGGCAAACCACCTCGTCGCAAACCCCGGCGATTACGCTGGCGCTCTCCGGGCCCTTCCTCCAAAGCTCCTCTCGCTCATCGTGAGCGCGTTCCAGTCGTATATCTTCAACTGCGCTCTCTCCTCCCGGATAGATGCTGGCATCCCGCTCATTGAGCCCGAGGTCGGCGACCGGCTACTCTTCCACAACGGACGGGAGGATGTCGTCACGGCCCGGAACCGACAGGCCGCCCTGCTCCAGATCCGGCGCGGCCGGTGCAGGATCGCCATATTCATACCGGGCTCCGAACCGGTGACGCCCGCGGGCCGGATGGATGAGATCATGCAGGAACTGATGCGGAGCCACAACATCGGCGCCGGAGACTTTGCGCGCGCTTCCCGGTTCGTGGAGACGGCGTTTGCCGGGGTTGCCCGGCCGATAGCGCTCTCTGCCGGTGTTGAGGCCGACGTTCTGGATACGAGCGTCCGGCTCCGGTTTACGCTCCCTCCCGGCCACTACGCGACGACGGTCTGCCGGGAGTACATGAAGGCGGACCCCTGCGCGATGATCTGACGGCGGCGCGACCCCCTCAGGTCCGCGCGCGCCCGTCGTAGAGGACGTCCCACTCGGTGACGAGGTTGCTCCCGCACATGTAGTGGCGTTTGTGGGAGAGCCGGATCATATCGTTCTCGGTCTCGATATGCATGCCGCCGACAAGGGACGGGGTATCGGCGCCGCCGACGATGAAAGGAAGGTGGATCAGGCGTATCTCATCCACAAGGCGGTGGTTTAACATGGACCAGTTCAGTGTGGGGCCGCCCTCGATCATCATCCTTGAGACGTTGTAGTCTGCCTTCAGGATCCGCATCAGTGTCGGCAGGTCGACCTGGCTCTCTCCCGCCACAACGACATCGACGCCGCTCTCCCTGAGCCGGGCGACCTTATCCGCCGGCGCCGCAGCGCTGACGGCTATGATCGTCCGGGCATCCGGCCCGAGTATGTTTGCCTCCGGCGGAATATCCCCCCGGTTGCTCGGTATGACGCGCAGAGGGCTTTTACCCTCCACCAGCCGAACCGTCAGGAACGAGTTGTCGATCCTGATGGTGTTTGCTCCGACCATGATGGCGTCGCACTCCGCCCGGGTCCGGTGAAGGAGGATCTCGGTCTCGGGCGCCATGTACTTCATGAGGATCTTGCTGGATGCTCCCCGCCGCAGGGTGAGTTTCCCGTCAACGGTGATCTCAGACATCATGAGCACATGCGGCCTGTCGTGATCTGCCATAAAATCGCCTTCTCCTTGATCTATCTGGCGGGGGCGTTTAAGAATCTGGTGATTCCGGACCGAATGCAGCGTTCCCGGTGCGGTGGTGCGGCCCCGCCCGACGGAGCAAAGGTTAAACCCTTCTCGGGCAGATAAATTATGCGATGAATATAACCTCTCTGCGGCCGAAATTCATCAAATATTTGGAGCCTATCGCGTTGTTTTTCATACGCCTGGGTGTTACGCCAAACCAGGTCTCGGCGCTCTCCGTGCTCTTCGGCTTCTCGTGCGCAATCGCCTTTGCCGGGCAGTATTTCCTCGCGGGCAGCCTGCTCCTGGTGGTCTCGGCAGTCCTTGACCTGGTGGATGGGAACGTCGCCCGGAAGAACCACACGGAGAGCCGGTTCGGGGCTGTCTTTGACTGGGTCGCGGACAAATACGTCGATGCGGCGGTCATACTCGGTGTGGGGTTCTCGGGCATCCCCATCGTCAGCCACATCGTGAACGTCCCGCCGGTCGCCGACTTCGGCGTCGTCGGCCTCGCGCTGGCCGGATCGCTGATCAACACCTTCATCAAACCGGTCACGTACGCGGAGATCGGTTACAGCGAGAGGATCGCCGGGAAGATCGAGGATCCTCTCGAGGGTGTCGGTTTCTTCGGAAGGCCTGAGACGGTCCTCGTTCTGGTGCTTGGCGGCGTGACCGGCTACATATGGGTTGCTATCCTCCTTATAGCGGTCTGCACGAACCTCTCCGCGGTCCAGCGGATCGTCTACCTCTACCGGCAGTACTCCTGAGGGGAGGCTGCCTTCCCGTCTCTTCTCTCGACGCGGACTCTGCGCCGTCAACCGGGAAGCGGCACCGCGTCACACCTCCCCGCCCCGGCGGCTCGCGCGCTCGCGGGGAGGGGATCGGCCCCGGAGGATCGGGCGTTGTTGAGACCCGGGGGGGGTGGTGCCGGGCCCGGATCTTCCCCCGGCACAGGAGCGGGCCGTGGCGGCGGTCGCGCTCCCGCCCTTACGGCTGCAGGCCGGATTCTCCGGCCTTCGGCCGGAGGATCCGTTCCGCCTCACCGCGGTAGAGCCGGTAGAGGCTGTCGGCGAGGGTGCCGAGTTCGGGGAGGATCGTAAAGAGGACGTAGGCGAGGATCACGAGGAAGGCGAGCGCCCCGAGTTCGGCCATGACGTTGTGCGCCCAGAAGAAACTCGCGTACCCGAACTCGCCGTTGCCGGCAATCGCGGGGAGGTAGGGGAACCACTGCTCGGTGTATGCCGTGATGACGA
>CAYPRO010000062.1:0-7004 GCA_964413225.1 uncultured Methanoculleus sp.
CAGCATCGAGACCTCCGAAATCCATGAACGCGCCCCCCATAAGCGGGGCTATGATCATGCCGATGCCAAACACCGTGTTGTAAGCGCCCATCGATGTCCCCATACCGATAGCCCGGCCTGCATCGACCGTCAGGGCCATTATGGCCGGCTGCTGGATGGCGCCCCCGACCCCTATGGCGGATGTTATCAGGAGCAGGGGTAGAAACGAGTGGGAAAGGGGAATTACGGCAAGCGCTACGGCTGCAATGGTCGACCCTGCCACGATCAGGGCGACCTTGTTCCCGGTATCCGTGATCCTCCCGATCGGGACCTGGAGGAGCGCCATAAGGAATGTGTTTGCGGAGAGGACGACACCCACCTCAAACGGGCTTATGGCGATCAGCGGGCCAAAGATCGGGACAAAGACCATCATCCCGCCACGGCCGAGAGCGCTTATGAGGGCAAAGACCATGACCCCCCGCATGACCGGGAGCGTGAGGAGAGAACGCATAGGGAGGGTCGGGGCGTCCGGAAGGGCGAAAGCACCGGGTTTTGCCTCCGGGAGTGAGACGGCGACAAGGAACGTGGCAAACGCCGAGAGGCCGGCCATAGCGTAAAAGACCACAGAGAGCCCGAACGCATCATTCAGGAATCCCCCGAGGAGCGGCCCCATCCCCATGCCAAGGAACATCGATATGGAGAAGTTCCCCATGTGGCTCCCCTCTTTTCCCTTCTCAGAAAGGTCGGCTATGTAGGCCATGGCTATAGGGACGACCATGGCCGATGCGAGCCCGTGGGCAAAGCGGACGGCCGTGAGCGAGTAGACGCTGTCGGCGATGAGGTAGGCAAGCGACAGAACCGCATAGGCGAACATGCCTATGAGGATGATCCACTTCCTCCCCCGCCGATCCGATATCCTCCCGATTATAGGCATGAAGACCGATCGGGAGAGGGCGAACGCCGAGAAGATGATGCCAAGCCATATGCCGGTGGCTCCGAGGTTCTCCGCGTATATAGGGAGGAGCGGGCTGACGATACCGAGCCCGAGCATGGTGGCAAAGACTGATATGAATAAGACGTTGTATATTCTTCTGGCTGTATTCATGGGAGATACGTCCAATTAAATCTGCAGAATTTATACTGCGACGAGGAGTTCGCGATTGCAGTAAAAGTAGTTGGCGATAGATCACCATATAGCGATCCGATCGCCATCACGTCCGGCTGGTGACGCAGCACCACCGATCGTATATGGGATCGCGCTCGTTTTCAAAGATTCTCGCGTCCCATCCCTCGCCGGCGCACCACTCCTCCACCCGCGCGGCCTCTGCCTCCTTACCGACGGTGATCAGAGCCTCATCCGTGAGGGCAAGGAGCTCGATGATGATCGCCTCCCAGAGGTCGGTGTTGTAGGAGTATATCTCTCCGGCCATGAACGCAACCCCAAGGGGCACGGGCGCTATGTACCGGGAGGCTTCACGTGCGTCTATGCAGACCGTATCCTCCGGGGCGAGACGGCCCTTTGCAAGGCCGAGCGCGAGGAGGGTCGGGTCGTTGTCGTATGCGAGCGTCCGCACCCCGCCCGCCCGGAGTGCCGCGGTGCCGACGCCTGATCCGCAGCAGCAGTCAAGGCAGAGGGTTCCTGCGCGGTTGCCAAAGACCTCACCTATGAGGTCGCGGAGCATCTCAACCCTATCGGAGCGCAGATCCTCAAGGGCGGGGACGACGGTCGAGAGGAGCTCCGCGCTGTAGTACTCCCGAACCGCCGAGAGCCAGGTTTCCCGTCTCTCCTGGTATATGTCGCCGCCGATGGTCTCAAAGCACTCTATGGCGGCGACGGTCGGATCCCGAAAGAGGAACGACGCAACCTGCCATTCTCCGTCACCGTGGAGGGCAAGAGCGAGCGGCTCCTCATCCTCATCCACAAGGAGGCGGGCCTCATCCGGGGCTTCCTCAAAGACCGGAGGTGTATCTACTACCAGTTCCGCAAACGACGGTTCAACCAGCCAGCAACCGTCGACCTCAAGTATATCTGCTAACTTCATGGTTCTTGCCTCTCGATCTTCAGGCCCCCGGGTGCCCGGATGATCCCATCCACGCGTGCATCCTCGTGCAGGGTGAGGGCGCGGCAGGATATGCTCCCGAGGATATGCACCCCCTGCTCGATGACAACGTCGCCGTCACTCTGTATGTCGCCGTGGATGACCGATCCGCTGGCGACCTTCGCACCTTCCCGCGCATGCAGGCTCCCAAAGACCGTCGTCTCCTCCTGGATCGTTATCACGGTCGCACGGATGTTCCCGTGCAGTCGGCATCCCGATCCGATGGCCATACTCTCCGGGACCGAGAAGGTCTGCATATTGAGGACGGCGCCGGATGGGATCATCAGAGGCGCCTCCGTACGGTCCTCCTCATCGCCGAAGAGTTTCTGGAGGACGGCATCCAGATCCTCCTGCCTCTCTATACCGAGGACGGCCACGAGGTACATCATTATGTACACGATGACCGGCATAGGGTTACGGATGGATATCCAGCCTTTTGCCTCAAATCCACGCTCGATCTGGACGTTATCCCCTATATCGAGGTCGCCTTTGACGACGAGCTTGCCCTGGATCTTCACCCCCTCGCCGAGGTAGGCGTCCTCCTCCACGATGACGTCGCCGCTGATCTCGCACCAGTTGTCTATCCGGACATCGCCGCCGGCAGTGATGTTGCCGTTGATCTTGCTGAACTCACAGACCACGACATCGTGCCCAAAGAGGCCGTAGTCGATCCGGCACCGATCACCGATGACGATGTCCTGTCCGGTCTTGAGCGTCCTCTCCTGGAGTTCGGTTCGGTTCGGGAGGGTGCAGCTCCTGGTCCAGCCGTGGTCCTGGGTTGTTTCCATTTATGGGTATAATCTTCATGCGCCATACTTATGACTCTTATTGATTAGATCGAGTATGATCGGCATGAGGTCGCGGCCGCGGATGCGGTGGAGCCCTCCCTCCGCACAGGATATCTCATCAAACCGAACCGTCCGATCCGTCCTGACCCCCGGACCCCTGATGACGACCGGGACGGGGTCGGCGCTGTGGTCCCTGACCGGGCATGGGGTGCTGTGGTCGGCGCAGATGACGAGCAGGGTATCTGAAAGATTGAGCAGCGGCGCGAGCGCCGCGTCGATCACCTCTATGAAGTCACGTTTCTGGATGGCTTTCCCATCGTGGCCGGCCTCGTCTGCCCCCTTTATGTTCAACAGAACGAAGTCCTTTTGCTCAAGGCCGGCAAGCGCCGCCTTTACCTTGGCGCCAAGGTCAGAGTCGACCGACCCGGTCGTCCCCGGCACCGGTATATGCTCAAGCCCCACGACCTTTCCTATGCCGGCTACGAGGGTGGCTGCGGATACGACGCTCCCCAAAAGACCGTAGCGCTCGAAGAACTGCGGGAACTCGCCCATCTTCCCGGCACCCCGGATGAGGAGAAGGTTTGCGGGAGGGAGGCCTTCTTCCATCCGCCGGATGTTCATGGGGTGGCAGGAGAGGATCGCATGGGACTGGCGAATGAAATCGTTGCAGGCGTCGGCAGTCTTTTTATCGGCCGGATCATCGGTGCAGGGCCGGATGGCGGGCGGCTTTACTCCCTCTCCCTTTGGATCGTTTGAGGAGACCTGATCGCCAAGACCCTCTCCCGTGAGTGCGAGGGCCGCCCGGTGGCCGGCGCCCGACTCGAACCTGAACCCTAGATCGAAGGCTGAGAGGTCGACGCCATTTCGGATCGCCTCCGCAAGCGGCTCTGTCGCGGAGACCCGCCCGGCCCTGCGGTCGGTGACGCGGCCATCCGCGTCGACCGTAGCAAAGTTGCACCGAAAACCGATCATGCCGGGGATCATGCGGATGCCGGTCCCCTCGGCCTCAAGCGGGCCCCTTCCGGTGTAGAACTCCTGCGGCGGGTAGCCGAGAAGGGCGAGGTGGGATGTGTCGGACCC
Source organism: uncultured Methanoculleus sp. (assembly GCA_964413225.1). GTDB lineage: Archaea > Halobacteriota > Methanomicrobia > Methanomicrobiales > Methanoculleaceae > Methanoculleus. The sequence continues at coordinate 3,947 of CAYPRO010000062.1, forward strand.
CGGGCGTATACCGGGAGCGATTGCATCCATGATGCCGCAGACACCTTCGGCGGCGATTCTGTCAAGGACCGGGGTCCGTGCGGCCATGAGAGGTGTCCGGCCGCCCAGCGCCTCACAGGGGCGGTCGGATATCCCATCCAGAACGAGGAGTAACACCTTATGAGCAATCATCAAAGACAGGTGATATCCCGGACCTGATTACTCTTCCCGGCGGGGCGATCATATCCACGCCGCAGGCGATGCGAGTGCCGGTCAAGAAGCGTATTTGCAGCGCAAGGATCGGCCGTCACCGTCGTTTTCGGTATACGTTCCGGTCAATGGGTACACCTTCGTGTATCCACGAAGATGTAAAAAATAAGAGTGAGCTGCCGGCCTTATACGGCCGCGATCTGCTCGAGTTTGGACTTGGTGATCTCGACCCGGCGGATGGGGTAGATCGTCTTGACGGCCTTGAAGACATCGCGGGCCATGTCGCCTGAGACGATCTCCTTGACCAGGGTCTCAAAGTCGCTCTCGGCCGCTTTGGCGGAGAGGACCTGTGAGATCGCCTGCCGCACGGCATGGACCTGGCTCTGGTCGGCCCTCGATATGGTGAGGCAGACGACCGTCACCCGCAGGAGTTTGCCGTCCTTGCTTATGATCGGGTGGATGGTGTCGATGCGGGATGCCCGCCGTTTGACCATCGACCTGAGGTAGTCCCGTGTCACCTCGTGTCCGACAAACTCGGTGTACGCGGCGTCGCCGGCCACGTTGTTGATCTTGAACCGCATCTTTATGTGGGACTTGGAGTAGTCCTGCACAACCTCGCCTAGCGTCGCGGTCATGATCCGGCCGACCATGTTTGCGGGGTCGGCCGATATGGTATCACCGATCTCAACTTTGCCGAAGGTCTCCGGTACAAATACGCGGTACCACTTCTTGGCCTTCCAGCCTTCGACCCTTCTTCCAATCTGTTTCTTCTTTGCCATGGTATCACTTCATTTTCCTGTATATCCTTATCCTGAGCCGCAAATTCACTCCGGCCCTCTCCCTGACGCGCATGTGCAGATATCCTCCGCGATTGCGAGGTTCATGAGGTAATCGTCCACCGATGCTATGATCGACCGGAGCCTCGTTCCATCGATCTCGGCCCGCACACCTCCTTTTACCGGGAAGGCCCTGATCAGGGTGAGGTTGTCGGGCTCAAGAGCCGCCGCCACGCAGCCCGGGAGGCTGTGCGGCGTCTCGATGGTACCCTCGATCCGTGTCATGCGGGGATCGCCTCGAGCAGTCCCTGCCTGAACCGGTCTACCTGGTCAACCCCTATACGGGCGCCGGCCCGCTTCTGATGCCCGCCACCCTGACCGCCGCAGGACTCCGCGAGACTCCGCATCAGCGCTTCAAGGTCGATATCGATGCCCGGCGGGCATCGGGCCGATACGGAACAACCATCCTCTCGTCTCCCAACGACAAAGACGGGTCCGGTCGCAGGAAAGTCGCGCGCGAGTACATCCGCTACGTCGCCTGCCACAGTCCCGTCATCCACCATAACGAGGGCGATGCGCTCATCGAGACGGCGCATCCCCCGGATGCCATCTATGACCGCATGCCGGTAGCGTGCGGTTATATCCCAGGCTTCCTTGAGCGCGTGGGTCGAGCGGAGGCATAGCGATGCGCCGATATCCCCGCACCCGGCCTTGCCGCAGGCGTCGACGACCGCGGCAAGGTTCTCTGCCTCGTCGATCACCTCACGCCCGAGGCTGTAGGTGGCGCCCCAGATCCCGCAAAGGGCTGTGTTAGACGCTTTCGGGGCGGCCGTGAGGACGATCCGCGAGAGGAGAGCCTCGAGCTCCACGTCGTCCTCGTCGGTGACATCCGCGACCAGGGCCCGGGCGGCATCGGGAGCGCCGGAGAATCCGGAGAGGTAAGGGTTGATGGAGAGGGCAAGCTGCTCGACGAGGCCTCGGCCAGGAAGGCGGAGGCCGCGGCGGGGTGCGATGAACCCGTTTGCGATCCCCTCGCTCACTATATCCCGGTTCGGCCCGTCTATATCCTGACCGTCGCCTATTATGCCGAGGAGCACGAGGCCCGCAAGATCCCGGTTATCCCCCATATGCTGCGCGACAAGGTAGGCCGCGCCGGCCGCAGAGAGAGTCCGTTCACCGTCGATCCCGGCGAGGCGCGGGTTGACGTGGTGGTCGCCCTCGAAGTGGGGCATGTGGTGATCAACCACCATCACACCGTCGGGGAGATCCCGGAGTGCTGATCCAAAGTCGCAGAGGAGCACGCTGCTATCTTCCGGTATCTCGGCCGCGGTGATGCCTGAGCGGATCCTCAGCCGGAATTGCCCCCCCTTGCGGAAGATGGCGTGGCAGAGGATGGATGCGGCGGCTATGCCATCCGCATCGTGGTGCGCAAGCACCTCCACAAACTCCTGATCGAGGAGATGGTCGGCAAGGCCGGCGAGAGCGGCGTCAAACGACATGGATCGTCAGCGAGAGAGCAGGATCTCCGCAGTCTCCGGTTTGTATGTCCAGCCTTCCGGCATCCGTCCGGACCTGACGTAGTATCTGACCAGTCTGCGCACCTTGGACTCGGTGATCTGGAGCTGCCGCGTGTTGTGCAGATCCTTCTTGTTCCCCGCAAGGTGCTTCCTTATATCGAGCGCCTTCTGCATCAGGTTCCTGAGATCCTCGGGGATCTCAGACTCAAGCCCCTTCTCGCAGAGGATCTCGTTCACACGTTTGCCGGTGGCGAGCTTGACGTCAGGGACGCCATAGCGGTCTCGCAGCACAAGACCTATCTGACTGCTTGACATGCCATCTTTGCGGAGATTGACGATGATCTTCTCGATCTCCTCTACGTCCGTGTTGGACCACTCAGGGGCCTCCTTCCGGTAGGGCCGGACGGAACTGCTGGTTCCACGGCGCCGGGCGTACATTCTTGCCATTCATACACCTCCGATTACATACTATGTTAAGTCCAGAAAAGAGTCCGTTGCCTGACTAATCTCTGTAATCCCGAGCCCTTGCGGGCAGTGCTTCCGGGAGCACGTCGGACTTACCATAGCCAGCACATG
>CAYPRO010000063.1:0-6264 GCA_964413225.1 uncultured Methanoculleus sp.
TGTTCACGAGCGCCCGGGCGATCGCCACCCGCTGCTGCTCCCCGCCCGAGAGCTCACTCTGCCGGTGATTCATACGGTCGGCAAGGCCCACCAGACGAAGGATCGCGGCGCTCTTCTCAAGGTACTCCTCCTCTGGTTCTCCCCTGACAAGCGATGTAAGGTAGACATTCTCAAGAGCCGTGAGCTCCCCGATGAGGGCGTAGTCCTGGAAGACGTAGCCGAGCCGGTTTAGCCGGAAGAGGGTCTGCCGGTGGTCGGAGAGGGCAAGGACATCGATCCCGTCGATCGTGACGCGGCCGCTGGTGGGGCGATCGAGGAGCCCGAGGATGTGAAGAAGCGTCGATTTTCCGCTGCCGCTTGCCCCCATGATGCCGACGAACTCGCCTCTCTCGATCCTGATCGAGACGCCGCGGAGGGCGTGAACCCTCACCCTGCCCATGGTGTAGACCCTGGTGAGGTTCTCTGCGACGATCACCCCCGTTTCACCCCCTGATTGCGGTGAGAATATCCTCGTGGACGGTTCGCCAGGCCGGGATGTAGCCGGCTGCCACCGCGACCAAAAAGAGGCTTGCAATACTCTGTAAAACATTCGACGTCTCCACGACCGGGTAGATCGGGCCGCCGGGGAAGGCGAGCGGGTAGGCGGTCAGATAGGATACCACGCCGGCGGCAAGGGCCATCCCGGCCAGCACACCGACGGCGGTGATAAATAAGACCTGGAGGACGTAAGAATCGATGATGATCTGCTGGCTGATGCCGATCGCTTTCAGGATCCCGATCTGCCGCCGCCGGTTCACGGTGTTGATGAAGATCACGATGAAGACCACCACGACGGCGATGACCAGACTGACAAGTGCCGATATGGCGTTGATGATGTTGAAGCTCTGGATCGCCTGGTTGACAAGTCCTCCTGACTTCTCCTCGTATGTCCAGACCTCTTCCTGAATGCCGTATGAGAGGAGCTCCCGCTTGTACTCCTCCTCTCTGCCGTTATCCACGGTCTTCACCAGGATCATGGAGGCCTGGTCGTGGAGCCCGAGGACTCCGTTCATCTCCCGGCTGGTGACGAAGGCTGCCGCATCTATGTTGATGGACTGAGTCTCGTAGATCCCTTTCACCCGGTAGGTCCGCGCCTTCCCGTCAGGGTAGATCACATCCACCGGGCTGCCGACCACGACCCCCTGGAGGGAGGGGAGGCCGCCCACCTCCTCGCCCTCCTGCCCGGCAAGGGTCGTACCCATGATGATCGCATCGGTATCTCCGTTCGAGAGGAACTCGCCCTCGATCATGTGATCGGCGATCTCTGTCGTCGCCCGCTCATCCGCTGGGTTTATACCGTAGAGGGTGCTTGCGGCGTTTCTACCCCGGTAAAAGTATGTCGCCCCGGCGGCTATCCGGGGCGATGTGCCTGCGATCCCGGGGATCCGTTCGATCTTCTTCTGGAGGCCGGTCACGTTGCCGATATACTGCCTCCCCTCCCTGGGCTCGATGATCAGGTTCCCGAAGTCGAAGTTGATGGACTGATCGTCAAAAGATCTGACAACCCCGGATATGATAGAGGGGAGGAAGATCAGGTTCACGAAGATGAGGGCTATGATCATGATGGTGAGAGCGAGCGTCCCCTTGCTCCCGCGCTCTATGGTCTTCCAGGCAAGGAACGCGGATACCCTGAGGCCTGTGAACATTGAGCAGGTCACTTTCCCTTCCCTCTCCGGTACCAGAATGCCGCCACCACGATGACGATGATGATGATCGCTATCGCGACGGCGATCGCCGGGACCGGGCCTGGCTCCGTAACGATCATCTGCAGGGCCTGCCCGGTTGTATGTTCCCCGTAGCCGTCTGTATACCGGATGGTGAGGGTGTAGGGGAACTCTCCCGCCCTGCCGGTCTGCAGGGAGAATACGGCCGGACCATCATTGCCGGGCTCTATCGTCCCGAGGAACGCTTCTTTCGTTCCCACAAAGGCGAGATCATCGATGGTCGCCTGAACTGATTTCGCATCCGCCGTCCCGGTGTTCTGTACCCTGATCGTCAGATCCACCTGATCGCCGGTGGTGATCCAGGTGGGTTCGGTCCTGATAGAGGCGACGCCCATCCTGGCACGACCGACGATGGGGATGCCGATCGTCTCAACCTGCTGAAACGCCGCGCGATCAGCGCTCTGGTAATCGATGGTGATAATGATCGGTTGAAGCCCGGTCGGTGCGTTTGTGTCGGTCTCAAATGAGAGGTTCAGGACCGCCTCCTCTCCCGGCTGGAGTTCCGGGATGTAGTAGTTCTCTGATCTCCTCGGGGTGATCGAGCGGGAGGTTGTGTTGATGCCGACTAGGACTTCGTTTGCGCTCGCCTGGCCATCGTTATGGAGCGTGAGGGTGACGTTGAAGGGATCGCCCGGGTCGACGGACTCCGGAGCGGCCCTCTCCACCCCAAGCGAGGGCCTCTTGACCAGGGCGTATGCGGAGTTGACGTTCACCGGTATGGGGTAGCGCACGTTGGCCGCACTCCGCACACTGACCCAGATCTCGGGGAAGTATATGCCCGCTTTCCCCGGGGCGCGTATCAGGAACGTGAGCGGGATGGACTGGCCCGGGCCAATCTCGCCTATATCCTGGAAACTTCCGGTCAGGACCTCGACATCTCTGCTGTGCAAGAGCACGTTCTCTATGTAGGCGTTGCCCTGAAGAACTCCGGTGGTGTTCACCTCTCCGGTATCCACCCGGACGCTGAGCGCCGACCCTGCGGTCACCGGGGCTGTGCTCGTGAGCACCACCGTGATCGTCCCCTCATCCCCGGGCATCAGAACAGGGGGGATGACGGTGTAACTGGATATGAAGACCGTCGGCGCTTCTGCCGCCGCCGCTGCCGGGATGAGCAGCAGTAGTATAATGAATACGCCGGGCGTGAAACCCTGCGTGCACCTCCCAATGACCTTGCCTCTGGCGGGCGCGTGTTTTTTTACCATCTCTCTCCTCCCGGGTGCGGTTCTTGTGAGCTCCTGAGTCCCGGGTGCCCGTATATATCCGTTGTGCATGGGTCTTTCCTGCCCGGTCCCCGGGCGATGTTGCGGCGCAATGAGAATATTTGCCCAAAAACATTTTTATTAGATGGCATGTATAATATATTCGGGATGCGAGAAGAGGCGGTGCCCGGCAGATTGATGGGCAGACCGCGATAAGCGTTTCACCCATACACCAACGCTCTACACCTCTCTAAACACCATTGCGGTCGGATACTTCAACTGCCCCACTGCCTCTCCGTTCTCATGGAACGACTCTTTTCGCGGAGAGATGGTTCTATGGGGGAGAGGAAGTGCATGTGCGAACCCGGGGTGGCCGGAAGCCTTCCAGACGCAAGCTGTCTTTATATCCTACGGTGGTCTATTCTGCCTCCGTCAAAAGGAGTGAAGGGGGGATGGAGATGATCCAATGGCTGGTGACGCTGACGTTCCGGGTGACGGTAAGCGGTGTCCGGTCGAAGGATGATTCTGTGGCTGCCGGTCTTGAGCAGCTGAGAGAGTCTCTTGGCAGCGGAGAGGAGATCCCGATGGAGGCAAGCGTCAGGAGGATCACGAACATCGTCGAGGAGGAGCCTATCTTTGGCGTGAAATGGTGATCGGCATCCGGTGAGATCCCCCGGGAAAACCTTTTTTATCCTTGCCGCCTGTCCTGTCCCATGCACGAAGCTCTCGATACGGTTGCCATCGACATCGTCCTCCTGCCGCCCGGACCTATCATGGATATGGCTATCAGCGCAAACCGGACCCTGCTTGCCGGCAGCCCGGGCGGAGAGATACGCCTCGGCAGAGGAGGCTGCATCCCGCACGTCTCGGTCGCGATGCTCCCGGCAAAGAGGGGGGATATCCCGGAGATAGTAGCGGATCTGGACCGGATCGCCCGGCAGTGTTCCCCCATGACCATGACCATCGATGCCGTCGCAAAAGACCGCTCAAGCACGAGAGGGACCGTCTCCGCCTTCCATATCCCGCGGACGGATATCCTTTCGCTCTTCCATAAGACCGTGATGAACGCCGTAAAACCGTATACGGCGTCCACGGTCGGGCCGCCGGCCTTCTTCGGGCAAACGTCCGCACCATCCATCGACTGCCTCCTCCGGTTCCCGGCGAGAGCCGCGTATGAACGTTACTCCCCTCACATAACTCTCGGGTTTGGCGATCTTCCTGAACTGCTCCCCGGTATCGACCTCCCCGTCAGGTTTGAGACGACGAAGGCCGCCGTATGCCATATGGGCAGCTACTGCACCTGCCGGCGGATCATCGCCGGGTTCGGTCTTGGGGTCGGTGTCTTCGCCGCTCACGGAGCAACCCGGAAGTCTTCATAGTTTGCGCCGAACCGGTCTTCATCGAGTTCCTCCAGGCAGCAAAGATCGCGCCAATAAAGGCCGCAGATGCCCGTGAGACGGGCGTCGGGCCGCGCCCTGAATGCGGCTGATCAGGGTAAGGATCCCTGGAGCGCCGGGATCGCCCCGTGCTCCATCTCGTAGGCCGAAACGGCCGCCGGTGCGCTGGCAAGGATGCGGCGGGCGTTGTTGTATATGACCGGATGTTTGCCCGGATCAAGTGAGGCGAGGAGATCTACTAGCACGCTCAGCGCCGGAACCCGGTGGCGTTGCTCCATCGCATCGATGAACGCAAACGCATCGAGAGCCCTGACGGTGCTGTAATCATTTATCCGTGCAAGCCTCTGAAGGACCTCCGCAAGGTAGGCCCGCCCCTCCTCCGTCTCAAGCGACCGCCTCCTGTTCAGAGCAAACCGCCCGTAGAGTGCCCGCTGTTCACCGGCCTGCTCGACCGTGAAGAAGGGTGAGGACTCTATCCGGCGGAGGATGGGGATAAGGTCATCACAATCGCTCCCGGCGACCACGGCAAGGAAGGACTCCCAGGCCACAGGGTTTTTTGCTGATTCGGTGCAGAATGTCCGGAGGATATCCAGGCGCTCAGGAGCACTGCTCTCCAGGATCAGACCGAACGCGGTGAGGCGGTCGGTTGCGGCCACAGCATCGCGGAACTGTTCGATGATCAGGCGGTGAACCTCCAGGGTATCGCAGGCGGCGAGGATACCGAGGCATGCGTTCTTCCTCTGCCGCCGCCGGATGGCTCCGGCCTCGCTTTCGAGGGCAGAGCCCCCGGCACCCGCCGTCGCCCGCTGGTAGACCGAGAGGAGCGCTTCGCCGTTCCGTCTGCCTACGGCAGTAAGGATCTTCTTTTTCGCATCGGATAGGGCGCGATAGTGGTGGGCAAACCGTTCGTCGTCCACCGCCGGGAAGATGGTCAGGAACTGGCCGCCCGCCTCCTCCATGAGGCGGTCATCGGCAAGGAGGCCGGCACAGAGGTCGGCAAACCGGCCCGATACCGCCGCATCCGGGTCATCGAGGAGGCGGAGCATCTCCTGACCGGCGAGAGCGTTAAACGCGGTGAAACGGCCGATGATATCGGCATCCTTCGTTGCCTGGAGGTAGAACTCATCTTCCGCCGGAAGATAGATCACCTTCCCGTAGAAGGAGTAGCCGCGGTTGAGGGAGAGGAACGCCGGGCGATCGACGCCGTCGATGATGATATCGCCCTCCTCGCCCCTGATGCGGATGATCCGCTCCGCGATATCATGACCACCAGCATCGGCGAGAGCAAACCGGAGCGGGAACTCCCGGAGGTGACCACCGGGCGAGCGGTTCTGGCGATAGGCGAGGGTGAACCGCCGGGCCGCCGGATCGTACGATGAGGTCACGGTGAGGACCGGGTACTCCTTCTCCTTCAGCCAGACCGCCGCCATACCCTCAAACTCCTCCCTCGAGACCTCCTCCATGCAGCGGATCCAGTCGTCGCGGGAGGCATTTTTGTGCCGGAACCGGTCGTGGTAGAGGGCAAGCCCCTCGGCAAACCTCTCCTCTCCCATCAGCGTCTCGATCATCCTGACGAACTCGGGGGCTTTCACGTAGGTGACGCCCGTGATCAGGTCGTTTGGATCGTTAAAGCCGTCTGGCTCGATCGGCATCGAGCCGGCGCCCCGATCGAGGGTGAGCGTGCCGGATCCGGGGTCGAGGAGATCGAGAACGGTCTGGAGGCGGGAGTAGGCCCTGCCGAAGAAGAACGCATGGTGCTGGCTCTCGATATGGACCGTCACCGCCTCGTTCAACCAGATCTCAAACGGGCTTCTCCCCGTCACCTCTGAGCCGTTCAGGTTGTGGTAATACTCGTGGACCTTCACCCTGACCATGTACTCGAAGGCCGGATCGGTCGCCTCCGGG
>CAYPRO010000064.1:0-6057 GCA_964413225.1 uncultured Methanoculleus sp.
GGGCCGGGGAGGAGAGGAGGCTCTCGGCTATAGGGGCCGGCGCCGGGGGGATCGTCGGCGGGGTCGTGGCGGTGCTGGTGAAGGTGATGGGCGGGGGGTGAAGCACCCCCAGGCGTGAATGATCGAAGGAATACCAAGAAATGGTGCCATCACAATCTGCGCACATCTTTAATCAGAGAATGTGACAGAGATCACATTCTGGGTCACATTCATTCCACCTGCGATGGGCATTGAACGTTTTGAGCGACACAGCAACACATAACAACTATATAATTCATACCATTACACTACAGCACATCCGGGGCAACCTGACCCCGACAAATGGAGTTGATGACCGTGGAGTTTACTCTGGATGAGATCGCCGATAGTCTCCCCCACCTAGGAGTGGTAATCCTGCACCTGCTGCATGCAGGAGGCAACTCTGCCGTTCGGGGAGATGTTCTATTCCAGAAAGAACTCTTTCTCATCGGAGATTACATAGAACAGGTAGGAGACGACGCGGATTTCACCCCTCATATATTTGGGCCGTATAGCGAACCTGCCGAAGTTGCGCTAGGCGAGCTCGTCTCCCTGGGCCTTGTCAGGAAATCGGCAGGGGGCTATACCCTCACTCCCGATGGAGTCAGGGTCTGGGAGAAGGTGCACTCCGCATTCCCCGACGACGAGTCCGGGGCAATCGAGGACTTTAAGGTCTTTATCAATGACCTCAGTGTGGATGAGGTTCTTCTCTTCGTCTACGTCACCTACCCTGAATATACCTGTGAGTCTGCAAGACTTCACGATATCCTGCGAAGGAGGGCTCCACTCTCAGTGTCACTGTATCGGAAAGGGAAAGTGAGTCTCGAAAAAGCCGCGTTTCTGGCGGGGATGAATTTAGAGTCGTACCTGGATTACCTTAAGAGGTAACGCATGAAGATCTTTGACACATCGTCCATCGTCTGCATCTTCCGAGAAGTAAAGTATCCAAAAATTCTGGATGTCTGTAAAGGTCTTGGGTACCGGCTCAGCATCACCCCTCAGGTGTACGAGGAGATCATGGAAAACCCTGAGACGCTCCGGCACCTTGAAGCGTACGGGGACGTTGACATAATACAGGACGGTGACGCCGAATGCTACAAAAGGCTCGCTAAACGCTACCCCTGGCTGCACAAAGGCGAGCTCAGTGTCCTCTGTGCCGGCGTCGCCAAAAGACAGGACAAAAAGCGGTGTTATTGCGTCATCGATGAACGAGCCCGGAACTTGCGGGACAAACTGCAGATCCGGGTGACGGGCACTGTCGGCCTCATACTCTGGGAAAAAGAGCGGCTTGCGCTGACAGGTGGGGAGTGTCATGATCTCTATAACAGGTTTCTGCAATCGTCATTCCATGTTAAATTAGAGGTTCTGCAGGGGCTGTTAAAGTGACGAAAGAAGTTCGAATTACCGACTATGCGTGCGCGGATGATACCGACCTGAGGTCGCTCTCCGCCGACATCGGGCCAGGAAAGATCGTAACGCCGGTAAAGACGATAAATCCCCGTGATTTCTACGCTGATACTGATTTTCCGCGAAACCTGACGAACCTTCACGAAACATACCTCAAGTTCGATGACGAGAGCTTGCAACGCATGGATGAGGACAAGGCGTACTCTATGCAGAAGAACAAGGATATTAGCGGAAACAGGAAGAAAGCACATCACTGTCCGGGCTTCTGCTTTGTGGAGTTCAAGACCCGAGGGCAGGGAGGCCGTTACCCTACCGCACATGAGATAGACGTCCTGACAAACGCCGCCTACTCGTACTCGGATATCACGCCCATTCCATCCGTCCCGAAGATGGCACGCTCCATCAACAGGGAGAATTTCGGGGAATTTTTACAGTACCTCTCATCCTGCATCGAGAGTATCGAGGTCCGGAACAAAAAATGCATCCTTGGGTATATACCTTCGGCAACTGCTCTCTACACGCAGAAGATCATCGATTTCTACCTGGATCACGGGATCAATGCATACTACATCGATTTCGACGGGACGATGGTCCAGAGCCACCTCGACTCCCTGAACGCACTCAAGCGGCGGGTCGCGGCAAGGGGATATGAGGAGAATAACTTCCTCTCCTACATCAACGTCAGTTTCGGGAAGGCTATCAACGACCAGAACGTTCTGTCAGCCCGAGATCTTCTCGCCTACGGGTATGGGCTGGACTGCCTCGGCGGCAACCATGTCGGGCCGAAGAGAAACCCCGAGTTCTATGAGTGGCTGAAGGCGCAGAAATCGATCGCCCGGAACACGACGCGCCTGCTGAACATACGGGACTACGGCTACTACAGGGCCGACCTCCTGGGTGAGGCGACCAGAAGCATCTACCCGGAGGGTGCCTTGATCAGGTATGAGGAGAGCCTCTCTGCGACTGCAAGCCGGCAGAAGAGGTTGCTGCAGATCGTCAACATGCAGCAACAGTGCCTGGAGGCTGAAGCTCTGAGAGGTGTTATCGATGAGTCGGGAGATGCGTCCCTGGACTACTTCTCGTCGAAGAAGAATGTCGTGAAGGGTGATCTCAAGGGCCTTGCAAGACGGGGCTGCCGATGATTCACCCCGGGCGGGGATTGAGGTTCTCCTTCTTCCCGGACAGGGTGGAACATGCCTGAAAGGTCGGGCAACGGCCCGTACCCTGGAGATATCGCAACGGATTTGCGATAGAGGCATCGTGGATATTTCTAAGGGTGGAGAATAACAAAATACCCTTAGGGTTTCCCGGACGATTTATATCTCTGTTGAGACACACTTGATTCATGGAATGGGTTGTAACGCTTTCAGGGAGTGCTCATACATTAGAGGAACTTTCAAAAGTGTTTGATGCGCCAGAGATCTGCATACTGAAGAATAATGATAAGTATATTTTAAAATCCAAAGATTTCGCCGCCCTCGGCTCTTATGACCAGGTACGAGACCATACAACCGAGATCTTGACGCCACTCAATGGTGCAGCAAAACTATCTCTTGGCTCTGGCTCTCCTATTAAAATTGGCTCTATTTCAGAGATTCGCGATGATGGAACCAGATATACCTATGTCTCAGCCGAAGTTGTCGGGGCATCCGCTACGATCACATGCAGTGTCGTAGTTATTCACGCCGATGGAACGATCGAGGAATCCCATCCTGCAGATCCCGCTATTGCCTGGATGGTTCTGTCTAAGAGAGACGCACACGTAAAAAATGCCTTACGTCTGATCGAGAATGACTTTGAAACCTGGTACGGCCTGTACAAAGTTTTTGAGATAATACGGGAGGACGCCGGCAATATCGTAAAGAGAGGCTGGTGTGCAGAAGCAGAATTAAAGAGATTCACGCAGACCGCCAATAGCCCCAATGCCCTGGGTGTGAACGCCCGGCATGCGAAAGCGATCCCTGCACCACCGGATCCGATGTCTCTTTCCTCTGCAAAGTCTTTTATACAAAAGTTGATGAATGCGTGGCTTAAAGAGAAGAAAGTTCAACACGGCCTTTGAGTTGTATCCAAGCAAACATCGCCTTCTCCCTGATGAGCACCGTCCCTTCGGGATCCCGGCTCTCACTCCGCTCGCGACCTCGATTATCAAGTATGATGGATAGTTCCTTGGTTTGTCACCCCTCACAGTAGAAAGTCCTCTTTCATCTCCGGACCAGCCGGAACCTCCGGTCTCCAACGGGTTCCAGGTCAAACTCCGGCGGCTTACCCTTTGGCCAGGGAATGACATCCAGATCCAGCATCCACCTTCCGATGACCGAACTCTTGAGTTCCGGGCAGGTTGTCCAGAACGTTTCCAGCAACGACACCTTGACAATCTCGCCGCTATCGAGCACGACCTCCACCGAGTCCCAGTCCCTCTGGAAGTGGCGGTCGCGATCATCGTGGTAGATCCGGACGCCGTACCCTGCGCCGGTGCGATCGTTCACGGTACTGTTGGACCAGCCGGAGACTTGCATGGTTCTTCTCTGGGGAGGTGAGGGATATAAAACCGCCGGATTGATTATTATCACGAGAGATGCGTGAATATACTGCAATTTACAGCGCTGTAACACGCCTCGGTTTGTATGACAGGGAACGTAACGAAAGTTCTGTAAAACCGAATTGACACTTAGTCAGGCCTAAATCTGGAGAGAAATCATCAGAAACTCCAGAGTTATCGACCGCCATGACTCCACCGGATGCATTCAGTAAACCCTAAACCGCCCCCCAGCATAACCTCTTCATGCGCTACATCGTCACCGGCGGGGCCGGGCTCATCGGGTCGAACCTTGCAGAGACCCTGGCAAAGCACCACGACGTCGCCATCATCGAGAACCTCGCGACCGGGCGGCGAGAAAACGTCGAGCACCTCCTCGATCACCCTCGGGTGACGTTCGTCGAGGGGAGCGTCACCGATCTTGATCTCCTGATGGAGACGTGCCCCGGCGCGGACGGTGTCTTCGGAGGCCATCCCGTCCGTGCCCCGGTCGGTGAAGGACCCGGTCGCCTCGAACGAGGCGAACGTGACCAGCACGCTTGACGTCCTCGTCGCGACGAAGGATTGCGGGGTGCCGGCCGTCGTCGCCGCATCCTCCTCCTCGGTCTACGGCGATACCCCCGGCTCCGGGGTCGTCCCCGTCCCCACTCGCCGCTGAAGATGTAGTGGGGATTCGGGGTCCGGCGGGCGGTGATCTCCTGGACACGAGGCCGACGATCCCGGCCTTTGCGAGAGCTTTAAGGTTCTCATGACAGGTGATCTTCCCGATCGGAAGGCAGTTCTGCGGTGCCTCAGAACTCACCGCCATGTTTATTGGTTCTCCCCTCTATCTCTTATTCATCAGGTGAAACCGGTTATGTCCGATGTTACTATCAGGGTTCCTCAAGAGATCGTCCAGGCGCTTCGGCTCCCTCCCGATGTCGTTGCCGTCGAACTGCAGCGAGAACTTGCAGTGGCGCTCTACCAGCGGGGCATCCTCTCTTCCGGGAAGGCAGCTGCTCTTGCAGGGATGAACCGGTGGGAGTGGGAGGAACTACTCGGGGCACGAAAAATCCCCCGGCATTACGCCGAAGAGGACCTCGACCTGGACATTGCCTATGCTGCTCGCGGAGAGTAAACTCCTCGCCATTGATTCATCTCTCGATGATCGGCCGTACCGGCTTGCTCCGCCGTTTTTCATCGATCTGCATACCTCCTGCGGTCTGGAGAGAGGTCGTGGAGTTGGGCGGCAGCCGTCCAGGGGCAACCGAGATCCACGATGCCCGCAAGTCGGGATGGCTGCGCGTGGCCGAGCCCTCCGATAAGGCTCTGGTGCGCCTGCTCGAGCAGGAGCTCCACGCGGGCGAAGCAGAGAGTATCGCCCTTGCTCTTGAGATCCGGCCCGATGTACTCCTTCTTGATGAAACTGAGGCCCGCCGCGTAGCAGGGCTTTACGGCCTCCCAATCACCGGCATTATCGGATTGCTGATCCAGGCGAAGCATGAAGGACTGATCTCTTCACTTGAGGAGGAGATGGACCGGCTGCGGGAACAAGGGAACTTCTGGATCCAAGATGCACTCTACCGGCGCGTTCTTGAAGAGGATGAATAAGCAGAAATTTTCAGTCAGGAAGAGCAATCCGTTTCGTCGCATACGGCTGGAGCGGTGAATGGGGGTGAAAGCTCCCTCAGTTCAGCCCGGGGACTGCGTCTGCTCTGGCCTCGACTGCATCGCGAATCATATCGTCCTGGTAAGACGAGATCCAGACGCTCGTGCGGGTGAAGGTGATGTGGTAGTCGTCACCCGACGGACAGGTCGTGGCACTTGAGCTGGGCGTAGTAGGTCTCGCAGACGTTGTTGCGCTCGGCATCCCCACCCATTGCAAGTCGAAGGCCGGAGGTCTTCTCCCGCTCCGCTCTTCGCACCAGACGGTGCTCAAACTCCTGTCCGATGGACAGTCGTTCCTGTCAGAGCATCGCGCAGCAAAGGCCGCGTTGACGAGGGCCTCCGCCACGTTCGCATTGAAGGCGGCGATCGAGGGGGACTGGATCGAGACGGTCCCGACCTTCTTGCCGTCGTCGTCGATGAAGTTCACCTTTGCGGTGTAGTGCTCG
>CAYPRO010000065.1:0-5969 GCA_964413225.1 uncultured Methanoculleus sp.
ACTCTTTGGAGAGAGGGTCAGGTATACCTAGTGATCACGTTTACGCTGTTTAGGGTTGGTCTTCTCATAAGCATCTTCCAGCGCAGTCCGGCCGGCGAGCGTCTCTTCGGCCGCCGGAGCATAGTATATAGGTTTATCCCTTCCATGCCGGAACCCCGATGGATGCACAGGGCCTCGCCTTCTCAGGGGCGCCATCATTTTCCAGAGTTATGCTGCGCACCGCGCCTCGATGATCCGGCTATCCGGTGGTGGTGCACTGCTGTTTAGCTCATTCGTATGCCTCATCTCAGTACCTTGTTACCGGATCGAGGCCGCCAGATTTCAAGATAGGTTTAAATAGTTGAGACGGGTTCCATCGTTCGTCACACCATGACATAGAGACTGGGGGGGGAAGTGTTGAGTCGGAGAACTGTCTTTGTAACCGACGCGCAGATGCGGAGCTCTCTTGCGGTCATCCGATCGCTTGGCAGACAGGAACTGGATGTAACCGCAGGCGAAGAGACGCGGTGTGCAACGGGAGTTTTTTCGAAGTACTGCAGGCGGGGCCTGGTCTACCCCTCGCCAAAGAAGGAGGAAGAACGATTCATCGGGTTTCTCCTCGACACACTACGTTCCGAAGAGTTCGACGTCCTCTTCCCGGTCGCCGATGCCTGTCTAAAGCCCATCATCGACCACGAGGAGGAGATATCGCGCTACACCCGGATCGCCCTGCCGCCCCGCGATATCTTCATGGCAGGCTATGACAAGGGCACAACCCTCCGTATTGCCATGGAGAACGCCATCCCCTGCCCAAAGACGTTCTTCCCAAAGAACGCTGACGACGCTGCCGGCATAGCAGAAGAGATCGACTACCCGGCCGTCGTCAAACCCCGCGTGAGTTCGGGGAGACGGGGTGTCCGGATCTGCAGAGACCCTGAGGACCTGGTCATGGCCCATGCGGCATCGGAGGCGGATTTCGGGCCTGTGGTGATCCAGGAGTTCATCCCTTACGGAGGAGAGCTCGGGGTCTACACCCTCCTCAATAACCGATCCGAACCGCGTGCAGTGACCGTCCAGAGGAGGATCCGCTCCTACCCGATCTCGGGGGGGGCAAGCACCCTCCGCGAGACCATCAGGGATGAACGTTCCCGTGAGGCCACAGAGATCGCCCTTCGCCTCCTGAAGGCTATGCAGTGGTCCGGGGTTGCAATGGTCGAGTTCCGCGTCGACGCCCGTGATGGGAGCCTCAAACTCATGGAGGTGAACCCTCGCTTCTGGGGATCGCTGCACCTCTCGATCCTCAGCGGCGTGGACTTCCCCTACCTCCTCTACCAGATGATCATGGATGGGGATATTGAACCGGCCCCAGATTACCACGAGGGGGTCCGATGCCGCTGGCTGCTCCCGGGGGATATCCTCTGGTACCTGAGCGCCCCAAAGACCTGGCAGAACCTCAAAGAGTTTCTCCGGTTCGATATGCCTGACGACATACTGTCTCTGAACGATCCCGGCCCGACGATGGGATTTGCTCTTGCCACGGCACGCTATGCGCTCGACCCTGATATGTGGCGGTTTATCCTGAGGCGATGACGTGGCCGCCAACGCGCTCAGCATCGACCTTGAGTTCTGGTGGTGCAACGAGTTTCTGAACGGCTACCTTCCCGGCGACCGCGAGGATAGGTTCAGGGAATCGTTGAGGCCGCTCTTTGCATCGCTCGATGCGTTCAACGTCAGGGCGACGTTCTTTGTCCTTGGCGCCGTCGCAGAGAGGTATCCTGAGGTCATACACGATATCCACCGCGATGGTCACGAGATTGCGTGCCATGCCTACTCCCATAAACCGCTCTTCTCGCTGGACCAGAGGGAGTTTGAGGGAGAGCTAAGGAGGTCCCTCGAACTGCTGGCCGATTATAACCCGGTCGGGTTCCGGGCGCCGTCGTTCTCCCTGAACAACCGGACAAGGTGGGCGCTGGAATCGCTCGAGAGGTACGGGTTCCAGTATGACTCAAGCATCTTCCCGGTGAGGACTGGGCTCTACGGCGTCCCGAACGCGCCGGTCGGGATATACCGGCCTTCCCGGGACGATATCACCCTCCACGATCCCGACGGCCCGATCATCGAGTTCCCTCTCTCGACAGTCAGACTCGGCATCAACATCCCCGTATCGGGGGGATTCTACCTCCGCTCCCTCCCAAAACAGGTCCTCTCGTGGGGTATCGGCAGGGTGGCCAGAGAGAGGCCGGCAAACATATACATTCACCCCCACGACATATACCCCGGCCCTCCCACCCTGAAGATGCCGCTTCTCTCCCGGTTCATCACCTACCACGGCGTCCACACATCGCTTGAAAAACTCATCATGCTCCTGATGAAGTTCCCGTTCATGCCGATAGGAACGCTCCTTGGCAAGATGTCGCTCCTCTCCCCTGAGGCTCCGGCCCCGACGCCCTCTGCTCGCCCTCTATTTGAGATGGGGGAAAGAGGCGATCCGGGTGCCAGATCGATACCCGCACCCACGCTGCGCCTGCAGCCCTTCGGTGGCAACGGGTGTCGGTATTCGACCCGTGCCGGAGAACCTGTCCGAAAAGAGGGTGATCCCGATGAGACGCCGTAACGCCCGCGGCGGACACCAGAGCAATAGTCCCCTTACCGGGCTGATGCGGGGATTGGTCAGAACCGGTATGCTCAAAGGAGATGCTATCCCGGTTTTTGAGATAGTATTATATACTAAATTGTGTATCCAGAGTCTGCTCGCAGCCATATGCGCGTTCAGAGTGAAAGGAGTTATACGCGATGGATTGGACTGAAAAAAGAGTTCTTGTTACCGGCGCCGGCGGTTTCATCGGCAGCCACCTGACCGAGCGCCTGGTCGACCACGGCGCGGATCTGCGGGCGTTCGTCCGCTACAACTCAAGAAACGATCCCGGCCTCCTGCGGCTGCTCCAGAAAGAGAGGTTTGACCGGGTGCGTATCCTCATGGGCGACCTGAGGGATGCCGATGCCGTCCGGCGTGCCGTCCGCGATGTCGATATAGTCTTTCATCTCGGTTCGCTCATCGCCATCCCCTACTCCTACGCCCACCCCCGCGAGACGGTGGAGACGAACGTCCTCGGCGCGCTCAACGTCTTTGGGGCGGCCCGGGATGCCGGCGTCGAGAAGGTCGTCCACACATCGACGAGCGAAGTCTACGGAACCGCCCGCTACGTCCCCATCGACGAGAGTCACCCGCTCCAGGGGCAGTCCCCCTACTCGGCAAGCAAGATCGGGGCCGACAAGATCGCTGAGAGTTTCTACCGATCTTTTGACGTTCCCATCGCCACGATACGCCCGTTCAACGCCTACGGCCCGCGGCAGTCGGCACGGGCGGTGATACCGACCATCATCACGCAGGCGCTTGTGCAGGGGAGGGTGGCGCTCGGCGCGACGCACACGACGCGGGACTACACATACATCGATGACCTGGTGCGGGCGTTTCTCCTCGTCGCCGAATCGCCGGGAACGGTCGGGGAGACGGTCAACATCGGATCGAACTACGAGATCTCGATAGGGGCCGTCGCCGAGAAGATTGCAGCCCTTATGGAAAAGGATATAGAGATCGTCACCGAGAACGAGCGCCTGCGGCCTGAGAAGAGCGAGGTCGGGCGGCTCTGGTGCGATAACACCCGGGCCAGGCGCCTCCTCGGCTGGTCTCCGGCCGTGTCCCTTGACGAAGGGCTTTTGCGAACGATTGCATGGTTTCGGGAACATCCGGGCCTCTACCGGCCCAACCACTACGTGACCTGATATGAAAGCGGTTATTCTTGCCGGCGGCAAGGGAAGAAGGCTTGAGCCCTACACGACCATCATCCCTAAACCGCTCATGCCGATCGGGGATAAACCGATCCTCGAGATCATCCTCCGTCAGCTCCGCAGGCACGGCGTCCGTGACGTGACGATTGCGGTCGGACACCTTGCCGAACTGATCATGGCGTTTTTCGGCGACGGGAGCAGGTTTGGGCTCTCGATCACCTACTCGCGGGAGGAGAGGCCGCTAGGGACAGCGGGCTGCCTCGGTCTCATAAAGGACAACCTCACCGAACCGTTCCTCATGATGAACGGCGATGTTCTGACAACCCTTCCCTTCTCCGGGTTTATGGAGTTTCACAAAAATGGCGGGGCCGTTGCGACGGTAGCCCTCAACAAAAGGGACTATTTCGTCGATTTCGGTATAGTGGAGACCAATGGAGATGAAAACATCGTCGGGTATACAGAGAAGCCGGGGTTTGAACACTACGTGAGCATGGGCGTCTACGCGTTTAATCCGGAAGTTCTCGAGTACATAACGCCGCACGACTACATCGACTTCCCCGACCTGATCAAGGTTCTGCTCGCGGCAGGCGAACCCATCAAAGCCTACAGGCATGCCGGCTACTGGCTGGATATAGGGAGGGTCGACGACTACAAGAAGGCGAACGACGAGATAGTCGGGCTCTACGGGGTGCTGGGTGTCGGGAATGAGTGATATGGCGTGGAAGATCCCCCTATCCGACATCACCATGGACGGCGACGAGGCTGATGCCGTCCGGGATGTCCTGCAGTCGAGGTGGCTCTCTATGGGGCCGGTGACGGAGGAGTTCGAGGCGGCCTTTGCCCGGTATGTCGGCGCCAAACATGCGTTTGCGGTCTCAAACGGTACGGCGGCACTGCATATCGCCCATGCGGTGCTCGGCATCGGCAGCGGCGATGAGGTCATAACCCCGTCGCTCACGTTCGTAGCGACGGCAAACTCGGTCCTCTACTGCGGCGCAAAACCTGTCTTTGCCGATATTGCCGGCCCTGATGATCTGAACGTGGCGTGGGAGGATATTACGGCAAAGGTCACGCCCCGGACGCGGGCGATCACCGTCGTCCACTACGGGGGGTATCCCTGCGATATGCAACCCATACTGGACCTTGCCCGCGACAACGATCTCTCAGTCGTCGAGGATGCGGCCCACGCGGTCGGTGCGACCTACCGCGGGAGGATGTGCGGGACCATCGGTGATGTGGGGTGCTTCAGCTTCTTTGCGAACAAGAACCTCTCCACCGGCGAGGGGGGCATGGTCGTGACGGATGACGATGACCTTGCTGAACGGATCCGGGTCATGCGCTCGCACGGTATGACCACGCTGACCTGGGACCGGCACCGGGGGCACGGGTACAGCTACGATGTCACAGCTCTCGGCTACAACTACAGGACGAGCGAGGTTGCGTCCGCTCTCGGCACCGTCCAGCTCCGGCGCCTCGCGGAGAGCAACGCGCGGCGAAAGCACATAGCCGGCCGGTACCGGGAGTTACTCGAGGGGGTTGAAGGTATCGCGTGCCCCTTCTCAGGAAGGGTCAATGGGGAGTCCTCCCACCACATCTTCCCGGTTCTCCTCTCCGGGGATCGGCCGAGGGCCGTGCTCCAGGCGGCATTGAAGGAGCGGGGTATACAGACGAGCATACACTACCCCCCGATCCACCTCTTCACATACTACCGGGGGTTGTTTGGCGATACACGGGGATCGCTACCACAGACAGAGTTTATAGGGGAGCACGAGATGACGCTGCCGCTCTACCCCGGCATGACCGATGAGGATGTGGAGTACGTCTGCGCCGCAATCTCAGGTGCCGCGCCCGATATCCCGACGAGAGGCCGGGGATGATCGCTGACCTGCACATCCACACCCGCTGCTCTCACGACTCGTTCATGGACCCGGCCAGGGTCGTGAGAGTGGCCCGGGCACGGGGCCTTGCCGCCATAGCCGTGACAGACCACAACACCATTCGCGGGGGCCTCCTTGCCCGTGAGGCGAACACCTATGAGGACTTTGATGTCATCGTCGGTGCCGAGATAAAGACGGAGTACGGCGACGTTCTGGGCCTCTTCCTCGACCGGGAGATCCCGGTGCGGCAGTTTGATGCTGTGGTTGGTGAGATCCGTGCCCAGGGCGGTATTGCGGTCCTCGCGCACCCCTACCGCCAGTACC
>CAYPRO010000066.1:0-5881 GCA_964413225.1 uncultured Methanoculleus sp.
AGGGCTTATTGCTCCACCAGGGGTTGAGCGCGACCAGGAGATCGAGGACCGAGGGCACTCACTTTGCGAACCCTTTAGGAGAGTAATATACAATTATATTTATATATCAAAAAATATAATCCATTCGCCTTTCATACACTTCTCATGCACTGTCTCCTCCCGCCCCCCTCTCGTTCACTGAATACCATCATCCAGCAAGCGGTTGACCAGCAATGGGTCACTGTCTCCCAGACTCCCCTCCCCGCGCTCATTGTTGCCTCGTTCCTCGATAAAATCGGGTTTGTTGAGTATATCGATGCAATGGTCACCTGGGATCCAACCCAGTGGCAGGTGAGTCCCGGAAACCTGGCAAAAGCCCTGGTTCTGGTCCCTTTTATCCACTCTGGCCCCCGCCTCCCGATCTATAGTATTGCCGATTACTATCAGGGCCTGGATATGGCACTCCTCTTCACCCCGGAGGTGCGGGCCGAGTGGTTGACCCGGGATGCCCTTTCCTGCCTGCTGGATCGGTTCTACGACGCCGGGTGTGAGCGTCTCTTTACTCCTCTCGCTCTCCGCGTCTACACTGCGTTCTCGATCCCGTTCCAACCGATCATCCATGCCGACACCACCTCGATCTCCCTGTATGGTGCCTACGAAGGGACTGAAGATGCTCCTGCTCCCACCATCTGCCACGGCCACAGCAAAGAGAGAAGACCAGATCTTGTCCAGGTCATGCTCGGTCTCGTCTGCGATCCGCTTGGGATCCCCCTCATCACCACCATCCGCGACGGGAACAAGGCAGACTGTACCTGGAACACAGAGATCATCCAGACCCTCGCGGAACTGGATCCGTTCTCTCGAACTGGCATCACCTATATTGCTGATGCAAAACTGGCCACTGCTCCCAATATCCAGAAACTCCAGGAAAATGGTTTCCAGTTCGTCACCCGGTGTCCCGCAAGTTTCAGCAATAAAGTTGCCGCCCGGGTGACCAGGGCTGCTTATGAAGCAGATGCCTGGATACCAATCGGGTCGTATCGGGAGGCGGATGGCGATGTTCTGGAGACCTACGATATGCAGGAGTTCACCAGGACTGTCAGTGGTGGGGCAGACTGTCGACTGCTCGTCTTCCGGAGCATCTCCCAAAGGAATAAGTTTGAGGCTGAACTGCCGGGAAAACGGGAAGAATTCGTTGCAATCCTCAAGAATGTGACTAAAAGGCGGTTTGCCTGTGAGCCTGATGCACAACGAACACTTAAAGAAACGCGCAAGAGTCTCCGCCGCCACAAACTCTGGAGAACCAATCTGACCATCGAGACGGTGATCACCGAGAAAAACCCACGGGGACGGCCGAAGAAGCCCCGGCCGAAGATCCAGGTCACCGAGTGGGTGATCCGGGCCAGCGACCCGCAGCTGCGGCAGGATGGTTACCTGGCGGAACTGCGCAAGGTGGAATCGTTTGTGCTGTTGACAAATGTCCCCGCTGAGCGTGCCCCTGCCCGCGAGATACTTTGTCTGTACAAAGGGCAGAAGAGGGTCGAGGATAACTTTTCGGTCATCAAGCGGCCGATGATGGCCGACACGATCTATTTGAAGAAGCCAGAGCGGATCGCTGCTCTCGTGACATTACTGGCGTTTTCTCTCCTGACTCAGGTGGTGATCCGGGTGCTGGTACGCCGAAATCTGGATGCTCTGTCAACACCGCCAGGACTCGATCATGGGTGTAAACCGCTCATTCGACCTGGATTTAAGAAGATCTTCCGGTTCCTTGGCTACTACTCTGTTATCACCATCGGCGGTGAGCGCCGGTTCCGGTGTATTTCCCCGGATCATGAGAAAAATCTGGTAACCTGGCTGCGATTGCTGGAGTTTGATGTGGGCATGTAGTTTCTGCGGTATCGGGAGCGTCAAAGGAAATGGGGGTGAAGAGCGAAAGCGCTCGATTTTTAAGGTGATTGGGGGAAAGTGGGGGAGCAATAAGCGGCGATTTTCTGGATACTACCATCAGGGGGGGGGGGGGGGGGGTGCCTTGATCGAGATGTTGGTGGGGGGAGAGAAAAATAGCGGGAGAGGTGGGGTAAGGGTTCGCAATGTGAGAGGGCATACATTTTGTTGGGTTATAATCCAACAAAAATGTTTGTTTTTGTCGGGGTATAACCCGATCAACGTGGCGGCCGTGAATGGGGATCGGATGTAATCGGCAGACGATGCCGCCTTTCCACCGCGGGTATGCCCCGGTCGATGCACTTCCGCATGGCGTCCTTCACAGTGGCACCGCCCTCACCCGATCCCTGATGTACCGGTGCAGGGTCAGGGGCTCGGCAACATCGACGGGGATCCCGAGCAGTGTCTCCAGATCTGACTTCAGGGCAACGAGATCTAGGAGACTCCGATCCGGTTTGAGATCGATCAAAAGATCAAGGTCGCTCTCTGCTCTCCACGGAGCCGAAGATACGGACGTTGTGTGCACCGCGGCGTGCGACGATCTCGCAGATCCGGTCCCGCTCGACCATGATCCGCTTTAACTTGCGGGGGCGGAGCGGGAAGACCCCGGCCACGAGATCGGGGACGGGCGCTCCGCCCCTTCGTCTCCCCTCGATAGATTATGCTGTAGGGCAGGAACTGCCTGAACAGAATAATCAACGCCTGTGTGTAGATGTGCCGGCGGTGATCGATTGCTATCCGATATACCGCTCTTTCGTCGGGAAGGAATATCGGTCGATAGCGTTTCTGCGAGTATATCTGGGTCCGGGAGATCCCCGGGCGCTCGCGCAAAGTCGGGGGTAGTTCACTCCAGATCGGCAAGGATGTCTCTGATCTGCCGATGCAGAACCGGTATATCCACTGTCGCGAGAGTCCAGACATATTTCAGGTTTACGCCGGGATAGTCATGGATCAATCTATCGCGGAGTCCGGATATCTTTCTCCATGGAATTTCGGGGTATTCGCTTCGAAAGTCCTCCGGAACATGCTTTGCCGCCTCGCCGATGATCTCAAAAAATCTGATGATGCCGGCACTGTATAATGCATCTTCCAGAAACTCTTCATACCTCATCCGCCCGGTCGCCTGCATGATCAGTTCCGATTGTTCGTAGATGTCCATAAGGTATGACTGCAATCTGGTCATGCCGTAGCCCCCGGTTGTGCGCACAGGAAGGTGGCCTCCGCCATCACGCTCGCGCGAAGCCTCTCGCTCATCCACTCTTCTGCAACCAGATCTACTCTCCTCTGGAGCAGTTCCTCCAGAAAGTCTCCAAGGTCCAGCAGGTTTTCGTAGGTGTCCATCTCCGGGCAGAACGAGTACACGATATCCAGGTCGGACTTTGGGGTATCCTCTCCACGTGACACCGAGCCGAATATGCCGATCGTCTTGATACCATATCTCTCCTGGAGAACCGGAAGCTCTCGGAGGAGGAGAGAGAGGACTCGCGGCCTGATAGATCGGTACTCTGTCATCTGTCCATCATCTCCGGTGAAAATAGTCTTTTGCCGTCAGGGGATATGAGAGTTTGCCAGCGGGAGGGGCATCCCGGATAGAGGTTCTGAATACAGGGGCAATGCCGCGATATCTCTTTTGATGCCTGGCCTTGAGGCGGATAGCATACCCCGGCCACTATCGCTCAGAATGTTTTTTGAGTCTATCAAACCTTATGATCGGCTCTTTGCGCCGCCCGGCTACAACAGCGAGGTCGCGAATATCTTCCTGTAATTGCTCGTACTCCCGCAGGGGGAGGAGCGCGGAAGGCGCGGGTGGGTGCCGGCATACCGTTGTTGTAGAGGTGGGAGGGGTTCTAGAAAGCAGAGGCGGATTTGTGCCGGCCGGCTCCTCCCTGCAAGGGATATTCGCCCTGTCGATCAGCAACTCTTATGGTTGCCATGTTTCCTACCAATTCCATATATGCTTACGGTTAGCCGGCCGGTGATCCATGAGTTTGCGGCAAAGGCGCGGGAGGCGTGCGGCGATGAGATAGAGGAGATCATCCTCTTCGGTTCTGTTGCACGGGGTGATGACCGACCGGACTCCGATATCGATATACTCGTGATCACGTCCCGGGAGGATTATCGTCTCCGTGAATACCTCACAGGACTGGCGTTTGATCTGCTGATGCTCTCAGGTGAACGCCTCTCGGTCAAAGTGCTCTCCCGGGCTGATATTGTAGCGCACCAAAAATACCCTTTCATCAGAAACGCTCTTCGCGACGGCGTGGTGGTATAGGTGAACGATCGATCTGTTATAGCCGCGTTTCTTCTCAAAACCTCATCAGCGCCTCGATGCCGCACACATCCTCTGCACCGAAGGGCATTACGAGGATTCGATCAATCGAGCTTATTATGCGATGTATCTTGCATCCCTTGCACTCCTCTATCGAAAAGGCGTAAAGGCAAAGACTCATGCCGGGTTGATCTCTGCTATCGGTCTGGAATACGTTAAGACAGGTGAGATTGCTCCTGAGCATGGAAGGGCGTTGAACCTGATCGAAGAACTTCGGGAGGAGGTGGATTACACGATCTGCCGGGAGATTGTGCAAGAAGAGGTGGTGTCGGTCATTATTAGGGCAACAGATTTTGTCATGTGTGCTGAACAGATATGTGCGAATGATTTGAACGAGTAGTGTCGCTATTAACCCCGCACAACCTGGAGTGGGTGGAGTACCTGTTCGGCAAGGCCCGGCCATTGCCTCCGGCGGCGCAACTTGAACATATCGTAGCCGGGGGCAAAGGACCGCCCCGATCGTGGCGCCGGGCTGATCCAGCTGGAGCCGGATGCCTCTCTTCGCCTGTTCACTCGCCTTTGCTCCGGCATGGACGAGTTATAGCACGATCAACGCAAAAAGTTACAGATGATAACTGCAGAGTTTATTGTGGAGATGTCCGGGCACATCAAGCTGACGTTCCGCTATAACGGCCATCCGCACCCGGGTCAGCCGAAGAAGGAGATTAGCGATTGGCTGCTCTCCATCATGGCCGGGCAGCTCGATCTTTCCCGACGATCTGGTGGACTTTCGGCCTGACGGGCAGGGGCTCTCCGCACTCAGGTCTCCTCTGAGAGAAGGGATCTTTGTGCCGGCAAAAGCGGAGTCGTGTCGGATACGCATCACGTGATCGTTCACACCCTTATGCCTTCGGCCAGTGCCTCCCAGATGAACGGGTTTTTGCTCCGGACCAGTTCGGCGAACTCTTCGTCGGTGTAGCAGATCGGCTCGATGGGAAGATCGGTCAGATCGAGTATGGCTGCCGCCCGTCGGTGAGGCCGTTCGCGGAAATCCCCGACGACGATGAGATCGACATCGCTCCCCTCGTGGAAGTCGCCGCGGGCAAACGATCCGTAGAGGATGATGACGGAGATGCGCCGGCGCGAGCGGATCTCCCGGGCAAGATCCCGGACCTGCTCGATCACCCAAAGAGCGCTTGCCTCGCGGCGCTGCAGATCGAGTCCGCGTATTCGATGCATTCCCCGGCATCCTCCCTGTCATAGTATTCTGATGGCGTCAGGTTCCCTGCGATACTGTCGGGGTAACGGGTCGTGATGTAGGCGCTATCGAGTGCCTTCGCTCCGCCCTTCAGTTCCAGGAACGAGGGCTCAAACGCACCGACTTCTCTTATCAGTTCGTAGACCGAGTGCGTCAGGATCCTCCGGAATCCGTGGGCATACAGAAGGGCTTTCAGAACCTTTCCCGCGCTCTGCTGCGCCTGAAAACAGGCCCATTCAAAGTCGCCCGACCGGCAGCTGTTCCGTGCGCTGACGAGATCCCTCTCCCCCTGCCGCAGCCACCGATCCGCTTCCTGCATATTCGCGTCCATGGTCTCTGCCCGACGGTTACCATGAGTTGTCGCTCTGAGGATGTGAACTACCCCGCCCTTAAGGGCGGGGCTTCCTGTTTCATTCCCTTCTCTATTG
>CAYPRO010000067.1:0-5843 GCA_964413225.1 uncultured Methanoculleus sp.
GCTGGCCGACTTCTTCTTCGGCAGAACTGCCTCCCCATAACGCCTGGAGCGGGTGTCGGGGATGATCCCCACCACCCCCGCCCTCTCCTTCTAACGACTGTGCGCCATTGCCTCCCCGGATCTCGCCATCGCATCCGCAGCGATGAGCTGACATCCACCCTTTCTGCTACCCCCCGAGGTACATCGCATCGGGCAGTCGTAAGGAGATTGATGCAACCTCCATCCGAGATCCGGGAAAGGCATGCCACAGGATATATTCTGCGATTATTATATATCGTTTTTTTGGTTCTCAACCGGAGGAGCATAGCCCCCATCCCGGCGATTCCTCGAAGGTGATATGGTATTGATGTCATCAGGGGAGACTGGTGCTCGCGTGCGGCACCTGTCTGCTTCCCCCCGGGCATCGTGTCAGAAGACCTCCGGTCACACCTCCCTGCGGGCAATATGCGACCGGCCTTAAGGCACTATCCGCGGAAATTGCCAGGTGCTCCCGGTATATGCTCCGCGTAAAGCCAGGGTGCCTGCCCGGTCGGTATCCCGTTTCTTCCCCTTCATTCTGGCTTATTTCTGAAGACTTCGGGTGCCGGGATCGCTCCTGGCGCCGACAGCCGGTTCGATATCTCCGAGAACAACGTTTCGGCAGCCGGCCCGTGAGCATGCGCGCCTCATGATGGGATCCTCCCCAACCTATATATGGGTTGATGGCGACTGCATCCCTGCGTCACATGATAGGATGGTTAAAGAGCCTTGTTCCGGCGGCGTGGCATACCCGGAGGGAGATATCATGAGAGTAGCCGTTCTGTGCGAATACTCCGGAGATATGGAGGTGTATAGGGGTTCAAACATATACGTATCGGAACTCGTATCAAGCCTCGCCGCGCGCGATGATATCGATCTTCACATCATCACCATGGGCGGTGCGACAGCCGTGAGGCGTGAGGAGGGGTTCACCCACCATATCATCCGAAAGGGCGGCCTGTTCTCCCTCCCATACTTTCATCCCCTGGTCCTCTCCCGGATGGTGAGGACTGTCAGGGCCATCCGGCCGGATATCGTCCATGCTCTCTCCACCCGGTACCCATGTCCCACGGCTGCCATGCTTCTAAGGGACGACTATCCCTCTCTTGTGACAGCGTTTGGCATATTCGAGAGGGAGATTCTGCACTACCGCGAGGATATGCCCCCGCTTGAGCTGGTGCTCTCACACATATTCCATGCCTTCTTCATCCTCAACGAACGATGGATCTTTTCGCGGGCGCCCGAGCTGGTCGTGGATGCCCCGTCGATCGGAAAACTCATCAGGACGCCGACGACCGGCCGTATCCATGTCATCGCTGCCGGCCTTGACCTGGAGCGGCTCTGGTCGCAGGGCCCCCCTCTCCCTCCCGGAGAGGGGCCGGATATCGTCTTCATCAACACGCTCATCCGGTTGAAGGGTGCAGATCTCCTCCTGCGCGCCCTTCCGGGCGTCATAGAGGCATTCCCCGATATCGAGGTCTGTATCGGAGGAAGGGGGCCTCAGGAACCCGAACTCCGGAGGCTCGCCCGGGATCTCGGGCTTGAGAAGAACGTCGCCTTCCCTGGTTTTGTGACCGATGAGGAGAAGTGCCGCTACTACAGGCAGTGCAGGATGGTGGTCGTCCCATCCCGGTGGGACTGCCAGCCTTCTCCCCTCTTTGAGGCCGCGGCGTTCGGCAAACCCGTCATTGCATCGGATATGTCGCACCCCGGCATCGTCGAGGATGGGGTGACTGGCCTCATCTTCCGGTCAGAGGATGTGGCCGGGCTTGAGGAGAAGATCCTCTCTCTCCTCAGAGATGATGCTTCTTGCGAGCGCATGGGCAGGGCGGCCGCGGCAGGGGTCGGTGAGTATGACTGGCAGAAGGTCGTCGACCGATATGTTGCGATCTACCGCGACGTTATCAGGGAGCACCGGCGGCATGGGGAGCGGGCCATAGCGGTCGCCGGGGCCTCCCCCGAGGTGAGATGCAGATGATACTGAGATTATTCATGGGAAAGGCCACCATCGGGCTGCTCATCTTCCCGATCGGGCGATCGGATACACGCGCACCCGCCGTGGAGGCTGTCCGGGGGTGCGTGGAGATGGAGAGCATCTGCGGTCGGGCGGCGGAGCTGTTCGCCGCCGCCATCAAAGGGCCCCTGGGGTGGCCGCAGCATGCATCTTGATAAGATCCTCGCCGGTTCCGGCACCGTCGCCTCGGTCGCCTTCATCGCCTACC
This sequence comes from uncultured Methanoculleus sp., assembly GCA_964413225.1. Classification (GTDB taxonomy): domain Archaea; phylum Halobacteriota; class Methanomicrobia; order Methanomicrobiales; family Methanoculleaceae; genus Methanoculleus. The sequence goes on from CAYPRO010000067.1 coordinate 2,241, forward strand.
TCACGCTCACCGCCGGACGCCCGATCTTCATCCTGGTCGGCGCTCTTGCCCTTTTCTGCTCTCTCCTCTGGCTCGCCATCCGGGAGCCGGCGATCCGGGAGTTCGCGGGATCGTGGGCCGACGACGTAAAGACCGGAGAAAGCCGATCCTTTTTCATATTCTCCCTCCTCTTCCTGGCCCTCTATACGCTGAGCATCATCGCGCTCCACACCCGCACCTCGTTGTATGAGCGGCCGGTTGGCTACTTTGTACTGACTTCGCTCATGGTCGGCATCGTCGCCCTCGAGATCCTTTTATCGCACCGGAAAAAGGCCGCCTGGATCCTGCCGCAGATAGTCCTCATCGGTATATCAGTCGCATGGTCGCAGATCCTTATAGTTCCCGATCTCCTGGGCTCAGATCCCTGGTGGCACATGATGTTCGTATCGCGGATCCTGGATCTCTCCGCCATCCCGGGAGGTTACTGGTACACCCATATGCCGCTCTTCCACCTGGAGGTTGCCGGGACATCGCTCCTGGCCGGACTGGACTACCGCATCGCGGCGATGCTCTCTGTGAGCCTGGCCCAGGTCGCCATCTTCCCGGTGGTCGTCTATCTCCTCGGAGATGCCCTTTTTAGCGACAGGCGGGTGGGGCTGATTGCCGGGCTCATGCTGGTCACCGCAAACCAGCAGATCGGAATGAGCGTTATATCGATTCCAAACGCCTTCGCTGCGATATATATGGCCCTTGTCCTCTATCTTCTCTTCAAACTGAAATACACAAGGCCGGTGCAGGCTGGAAGCCTTGCGCTCCTCCTCCTCTCGGCTATCATCCTGACGCATACCATAACGGCGGCGTGTATGGCGCTGATCCTCTTCGTGGTCTATGGCGCATGCAGATTCCACGGCTGGTTTTCTGGGGATGCGACAACGGAGCCTTATCCTGTCACGCTGGGCCTCTCCTCACTCTTCCTGGCCGCCATGCTCGGGTGGTGGTACTTCGTCTCAGGGCATATCGCAGTCCTCCGTGACCTAATCCTCCAGGGGTTCACCCGGGACTACTTCATCCGGAACCCGCCGGTCGTCGACGCGTATCCCGGGCTCGTGCCGGTTCATGAGCAGATCTTCAACAACATCGGTATGTTCATCTTCTTCACCGTGAGCCTCATAGGAATCTTTTACCTGGTGGGGCGGGATGAGAGGAACGGTTTTGCCTTTGGGACGGCGGGGATCATCCTCCTTGGCATAGGCTTCTTCCCGCTCATCACGGGCATCTCGTTCATCGAACACCGGTGGTGGTTCTTCTCCCAGATCCTCCTTTCCGTCCCATTCGCGGCGTCGCTCTTCCTTGTCGCAGGAAGATCGCGGGTACGCCGGATGCCCGCAACGCTCCTCCTTGCCGCGTGCATCGGTCTCCTTGCCTTTGCCATGATCGCAAGCCCGGCGGCCGATACCGGCAACCCGATCTTCTCCCCCGGCAGCGCCGTAAGGGCCGGCTTTACAGAGTCGGAGCTCCGGGCGTTCGATACGGTGGACGGCATACGGATCGGCCCGGTCGGGGCGGACAGGTACGTTCAGGTTGTGAATTACGTCGGTTCGGACCCGGAGTTCATCGTGCCGGCCGACAATATGCTGATCGAGGGGACTTACCGCCCGTACGGGATGGACGCCCTCCTTATACGGGAGTATATCAGGGGCCACCCTATCTTCTGCTATGAAGGTATGTTCCGGTTGACGCACGATCCGTATGAGACGCTTGCCGGGGAGGGGTATAACCGGGTCTACGGATCCGGCTCGGCCAGCCTCTTCCGGTCTGGCGATCTGTAGCGCAACGCGGGCAGCGCGGTTATGACGGCGACACGGAGTCTGGAGAGCCCGTACCGGGCAGCCCAGCGCAAGGCCGCCGGAAAGCGCTACAGGTATCGCTTTATGCAGTCATAGTCCCGGCGATGGTCCTTACGGAGCCTGTTGTCGGTGATCAGGGCGTGCAGGGCCATACCTCTTACCTCCCCCCTGCCTCGCGTTCTCTCCATCGCCGGACCCTCCGGACGACTGTGTATATGAGGTCGATCAGGTTTGCAAGATACGTCTCCTTTGCTTCGAGTCTTCGCCGGAGCACGGCCTCCTCTGAGAGGAAGAGGGTTTTGAGGTGGCGTATGTCCTGCTTTGGGGAGTAGAAGAGGTAGATAGGGATTCCGGCGAGGATGACCATGGCCCCTGCTATCTTGTCAAGGGTTGTGGTTGAGTAGAGGAGAAAGAGGCAGATCGTTATGCCTGCAAGGGGGAGGATATGCTGGCCGCGGAGGTGTGCGGCATCATCATCCCTGAGGACGATGAGGGCAAGACAGGTGAGCAAAAACGAGAACGCGAGGGTGAGGACGGAGAACGATATAAGGCTTGAGAGGTTCCCGATGTTTGAGAGGACAAAAGCGATGATACCCTGGGCGATGAGTGCCACGTAGGGGGTGTTATAGCGCGGGTGGACCTGAGCAAAGGCTCGGGGGAAGAGTCCGTCGATCGCCATCGCGTACGCGAGCCGTGCGCTGCCAAGCATCCCCGACTCGTTTGACCCCGCAACAGAGAAGAGGGCGCCGACCGTCATGATGAGCACCCCCGCCGAACCGAAGAGGGCGACCCCGGCGACGACGAGCGGGACGGTGCTCTGATCGAGTTCGGTCCAGTTGACGGCCCCGTAGAGGACGAAGTTCGTGAGGAGGTAGAAGGCGGAGACGATCAGCATTCCGCTGACGATGGCGCGTGGGATGGTCTTCTGCGGGTTCTGCACCTCGCCGGCCGGGAGCGTCCCGAGCTCAAACCCGACGTATGCCCAGAAGATCAGGACCAGGGCATGGGGGGCGTTATCGAGCCCGAGGGGGAGAAGGGGTATGTAATTTCCGGCAAACGTCTCCGGCCGGATGAGGAAGACGCCGAGTCCGGCTACGATGAGGAGGAGGAGCGGGGCAAGTTTGATGAGCGTGAGTATATCGTTTAGCCTCCCTGCTGCCCGGACTCCGACGATGTTGACGAGGGTCAGGGATGCTATGAAGAGCGCCCTGACAGCGACTTCTGCGGCCGCTGTGAGGGGGACGAGCGCCTGGAGATAGAACGTGAACGCTATCGCAAAGACCGGGAGGGCGAGGATCTCGGCGATCCACATGCTCCACCCGGTGAGAAACCCATAAAAGTCGTCGAACGCCTCCGATACGTAGGCGAACGGTCCACCGACACGGGGGACGTAGAAACTGCAGTAGGCAAAGACCATTGCGATAGTCGCGGCAAATGCACCGGCCACCGCCCAGAGGACGATCGAGAACGGGCCGACGAGGCCTGCGGTGAGGGCGGATGCGATGTATATGTCGGCGCCGACGATCGCCCCGACGATGATGTTTGTCAGGTCAAACTGCGAGAGTCCCCGCTGTAGCCCCATGCCTGCGAGAGAGGGGGCGGTCACGGCGATAAAGATTCCGCACCGGGTATGGGATGCAGGATTATGGAGCGGCCGTCGGCAAGAGAGCGATCGCTGATGAAACAAACTCTGAAAAACAGCGCAACCATGTGGTGCTTTCATGCGCCGACCGGGACTCGAACCCGGGTTTAGGCGTTGGCAACGCCTAGTGATAAC
>CAYPRO010000068.1:0-5160 GCA_964413225.1 uncultured Methanoculleus sp.
CCCAGAGCGGCGTCATACCGACCGCATACGGGTTCAAAAGGCCGGTGGTGGTCACTGATGCAGGAAGCCTGCCCGAGGTCGTGGACGACGGGAAGACCGGGTACATCGTGCCCTCCCGCGACCCGGAGGCGCTCGCCAATGCGATCGTGAGCCTGCTAAGGGATCCAGAGGCATGCCGGCGCATGGGAGAGCAGGGCTACATGAAACTGAAGACAGATATGGCGTGGCCTGCCATCATACGCCCCATTCTTGCGGTCTATAACGACCTCGCACCCGCACGGGAGGAGGAGAAGGGCTCTGCCAGCAGGACCTTAGCGGGGACAACCCCGGTCGCCGGAAACGAGCGATGACCGCAGACAGAGGCCATGTCCGGCCGACTATGCACTGGAGATTGGGCAAAGAGAACCTCGTGGGCAATCCATCCGGCGCAAGATTTTAATAGAGGGCCCCAATAGTCATGCACGATACAGAGACCCGAAAGAGGGAGCTCCCGCCTGCATGCATAAGACCTGATCAATCATCGGAGATACAATGCACCTGCCTAACCCTTTACAGATGAACGACTGGGAGAACAAAACGTTCTTCTGGACACTTCAAGCACTTCAGATAGCCTTCGTTGGCGTAGTCTTCCTCGACCTTGCCGGTTATCACATACCGATCGTACGGGAAGCCCTGGCCTTCGTCTACATCACCTTCCTGCCGGGCATCCTCGTGCTGAAGGCGCTCAGGCTTCATGATCTCGGCACGATCGAGACGGTGCTCTACTCAGTTGGACTGAGCCTTGTGGTCATCATGATCACCGGTCTCTTTGTCAATACCGCCTATCCGCTGCTTGGCTATGCCCGGCCGTTCTCCTTTGAGATCCTCTTCCTGACGATCGTCGGCGTCGTACAGGTCCTCCTCTACATCGCTCTCGTCCGCGACCGGGAATATACCGGTGCGAACCGTACATGGCTGGAGGTCTCCATCCCCCCGCCCGCCGTGCCGTTTCTGGCGCTTCTCCCGTTTTTTGCGATCGTCGGGACATACATCCGTAACGAGTACCACATGGTCACACTCCTCTTCCTGCTCCTCGTCCTGATCGCCGTCATCGGCCTCGCCGTAGGGTTCGACCGGTTCATACCGGCATCCTGTTACCCGCTCGCCGTCTACACCATCGCGCTTGCGCTCCTCTACCACACCTCGCTCATATCGGGGTACATATGGGGCTACGACATCCATCACGAGCTCCACCTTGCAAACAACGTGCTGGTGCCGGGGATCTGGGATATGGCCATCCCATATAACACAAACGGCATGCTCTCGATCGTCATGCTCGTCCCCTCCTGCTCGCTCATATGTGATCTCGACCCAATATGGGTCTTCAAGATCCTCTATCCTCTCCTCTTCGCTTTTGTGCCGCTCGGGCTTTATCGGGCGATCGAGAAGCAGGCGGGCCCGAAGATCGGATTCTTCTCGGCCTTCTTCTTCGTCTCGTTCTTCACATTCTACACAGAGATGATCTCCCTTGCCCGCCAGCAGATCGCAGAACTCTTCCTCGTTCTGACCGTGATTGCGATGATCGATACGTCCATAGACCGGGGCAGACGCCTGCTTCTCATGGTCACCTTCGGCTTTGCCATGATCGTCTCGCACTACGGCCTCTCGTACATCTACCTCTTCTCTCTTGTACCGGCATGGCTGCTCTTGATCCTCCCTGGCTACCTGCCGCCCGGCATATCAGAGAGGCTCCGCGACATGGTTGGCACCCTTGTGCATGAGCCGCCTGCCCCGCAGAAGGACGTCTCCCCGCAACGGCTCCACACCCTCATCCTCCCCTACATCCTCATATTTGCCCTCCTCACCTACGTCTGGTACTCGACGGTTGCCGGAGGCACGGCGTTTGCCACCATCGCCAGCATCGGAGAGAAGATCGTAAACACCTTCCTTGCGGAGCCCTTCAACCCGGCGACCATCCAGGGGATGCATATCCTCACCACCCAGTCCGCCGCACCCCTGCACAGTCTGGCAAAGGTCATCCATATCACAACCCAGGGGCTCATCGCCGTTGGGCTGTTTGCAATCCTCACCCGGCGCGATCGATGGCGGATAGAGCCCGAGTATATCGCCATATCGCTCGTCTTCTTCCTCATCAATGTAGCCGGTATCATCGTCCCCTTCTTTGCAAGCTCGATCAACACCAGCCGGCTCTATCACATCTCTCTGATCCTTCTGGCCCCGTTCGCGATCATCGGCGGCATTGCGCTCTATGAGACGATCACCGTGAGGATCCGTGCGGCCACGACCCTGCCCCTCATGGGAAGAGCTTTCCAGGCGCTCTCGGTATTCTTCGTCGTCTTCCTCCTCTTCAACACCGGCCTCATATACCAGGTCACGGGTGACAACCCCACATCGATGGCACTTGAGACTTCCGGAGATAAACCGGTCTTCAACAGCAGAGAGGTGCAGGGAGCGCAATGGCTCATCTCGGAGGGGGGCGAGCGCCCCATCTACGTCGATGGCACGCGCTGGTGGCTTCTCCTCGGGTTCAACCCTGATCACCAGCGATACCTTCCGGCCAACGCATCGCTCATGGAACCGGCCTCCTATCTCTACCTTGGCACGTATAACCTCGTGCGGGAGAGCGTTCGGCTTGAGGTGCAGGAGCATGCGGTCACCGCGGCAGACTACGCCGATGCAGGGAGGTTCACCCGGAACCAGAACCTGATCTACGACAACGCCGGTTCTGTCGTCTACTACCACTGAGGGAGGGCGATCGGCTCCCGTATGACCAGGAGCAATGGCATTATACCCACCCCTTCCTCTTCAAGATCAGGCCGACAAGGAGTGTGCCTGCCGTATACGTCCCGAGCCATGCATATCCCATGCCGATGAGGCCAAACCGATGCATCAGGGCGTAGCCGAACCCGAGCAGGGAGAGACTGACAAACCCGCTGAGGGCGAGGAGGCTTTTGATGTCATCTCGGACCTTGGCTATGGATATAAAGATCTGGCAGACGGAGACGAACAGGGCGGAGAACGCGAGCACCTGGAGCAGGGCCGCCCCTCCGACGTAGTCTCTGCCGACCAGACCAAGGATCTGATCACCAAAGAGGGAGAGGACGATGATCGCGGGTATGAGCAGGGCGAACATGCTCGCGAGCGTCCGAAACACACTCCTCTTCATCTCCCCGCCGTGGCTCCCCTCGACGAAGAGGGATGTCGTGAACGCATAAGGGATCATGAAGAGGACTGAGACGATGGCGTAGGCGATGTAGTAACTTGCGGTGCTCTCGGCCCCGAGAACGTGAAGCACCATGATCGGTATGACCATGTTCGGGGCGAACATCAGTATGCCGGCGACGTATGCGCCGGCGGAGAACTGCCACGCCTCCCGCAGGAAATCACGATCTATACACGGTGCCGGCCGCACAGAGCACCGGGCGAGGAGGGCGAGGGCGAGGACGAGCCCGAAGGCGAACGAGAGGCCGAGGGCGCTGAAGATCCCCATCGCTCCGAGGAAGGCCAGGGGGATGAGAAAGAGGATCCGCGACCCGTAGAGCAGGTTCAGGGCGAAGTAGTGTTCGGACTTTCGGAGAGCGTTGAACGCACCCTCAAGAACCCAGGTGATGGAGTAGACCCCGAGAAAGGCGAGGTAGAGCGGTGTGACCGTCCTGACGACCGCAAGTTCGGGCGATATGACATCGACTGCGGTGATGAAGATCAGCCCCGCGCCGAGCGCCACTGCTGTCGGCACGATGATGGCCGTCCCGAGCACCCGATTCTTGTCGTGGTTTGGGAAGAACCGGATCACTGACTGATCCAGGCCGAGACGGGATATGAGGATGAGGAGCCCGATGGATGACATAAGGGCGGTTGCAATGCCCACCTCCGCCTGCGAGTAGAGCCGGGCTGCGATCATCCAGAAGAAGAACCCGAACCCCGCTGCGGCGAGCGATGATGCCATGATAAAGAACGAGTTCCGAATGAGTGGTTCCTGCAAGTGCTGTCTGATCTCGCTGAAGTTTCTGGGGAGCGTTACTGCCATTGGCCGCCATTATCGGGCAGCCTCTATATAGTTGTATCCACCGCTCCGGCCGCCTGCGGGTTTTGGGGCGCCGGGAGAACGCGGGGCGACGATTGTTTCAGAAGAGGGGGGTGGTGGGGATCATCCCCGGCACCCGCTCCAGGCGTTATGGGGAGGCAGTTCTGCCGAAGAAGAAGTCGGCCAGCAGGGCGACATCCTTCCAGTCCACGATACCGTTTCCATCAAAGTCAGCGGCCGTGGTGGATTGAATCTTCCCCTGCGCCATATCGGCGGCGATCACAACGTCGGTCCAGTCAACGCGACCATCTCCGTTGAGGTCACCCCTGACAGGAGATGGGCTGGTTCCGATGGTGATCTGCTTGCTCATAACGTTGTTGTTCTCATTGCTCTCGACGATCCGGTTGACATCGTCCACGTGAGCTTTCACGGTGTGCGTGCCGGCAACCGCCTTCCAGGTTGCACCGGCCGAACCGCCGTTTGCGGTCACCGTAACCCATGCACCCGGCGCAAGCGATCCTGTATGGGCATCGGACCATACGCCGGGCCCGGCGGCACCGTCATCGACGGTGAAGAGGACACCGTGCTTTACACCCGCAGGCGTGGGTCCGTCGCCCTGGTTCTTGATCATCGCCGAAAACGTCACAGCGCTCCCGGCGGCCGGGTTTTCCGGCGCCCAGGATATGTCGGTCACGACGAGGTCAGGCTTCCCTGACGGAGTCGGGGTCGGGGTAGGGGTGGGGGTAGGGGTGGGTGCGACACCCGAAACCACGACCTGCTTGCTCATAACGTTGTTGTTCTCATTGCTCTCGGCGATCCGGTTGACATCGTCCACGTGAGCTTTCACGGTGTGCGTGCCGGCAACCGCCTTCCAGGTTGCACCGGCCGAACCGCCGTTTGCGGTCACCGTAACCCATGCACCCGGCGCAAGCGGTCCTCTGTAGGTATCGGACCAGACGCCGGGCCCGGCAGCCCCGTCATCGACGGTGAAGAGGACGCCGTGCGCAACATTCGCAGGCGTGGATCCGTCGCCCTGGTTCTTGATCGTCGCTTTAAACGTCACAGCGCTCCCGGTGGCCGGGTTTGCCGGCTCCCAGGATATCCCGGTCACGATGAGGTCAGGCTTCCCTGACGGG
>CAYPRO010000069.1:0-4739 GCA_964413225.1 uncultured Methanoculleus sp.
CCGCACCTATTGGGTGGGGACTTCCCGCTCCGCCCCGAGAACCCTACGAGTTAAAGAGGCCGCCCGTGCCTTCGGGGTTCCACCCTCGACAATCGAGCGGGACTATGCACAGAACTGGCTTCTCGCTCACCTGAGCACGCTCCCATGGCGCTGAAAGGAGGGGCTGGAATCCGGAAAGTCTTCATCGAGAACTACCGCTTCTCGGACGATCTCGACTTCACCCTGCTGGAACCGTCCGAGAAGGAGATCCTGCAGGAGGCGGTGGAGGACGCGGTATCTCGCGCGCGAGAGGAGAGCGGCATCGGGTTCGAGGAGGATATCGGCATCATCGAGACGGCGACGGGATTTCGGGCGTCGGCCCTGTTCAGAATCATCCCCATGAACGCATCCACCCCGACCAAGATCATCATCGATCTCACGACCATGAGTAATGAAAGTGTTCTGCTCACCGTTGAGAAAAGACAGATCTATCACACGTATTCGGATAAACTTACCGCCGGGGCAACCAGTTACAAAAAGAATTAGAATCTGGGTTTTCTGTGCTTCGGGAGGCAGTCGCGGCAATAGACGGGTCTGCCCTCGGTCGGCTTGAAAGGAACTTCGCACGCTTTGCCGCAGTCAGAACAGACTGCTTTATGGAACTCGCGGGGGCGATCCTGGGACGAGCGGGGGCCCCTGCTTGAATATCTCTCATCCATATACTTCAACCATGCAGATAGTCTGCACATATACAATAACCTGCCGGCATATATAGATGCTTCTTGCGGGATCCGGCAGATCCTACCGCCCGGCGCACCCTGTTCGCCATCATGGTGCGTGGAGGGGAATTCTTGGGCGTAAAGACTCCGGATAATGCGGCAGTTCATTCCGGCAAAGAGATTCATGGCACAATGCTTTTATCGATACCATCCTACCGAATGATCATCCAACTATGGCGCATGAGATCAATCTCTTTTGTAACCGGACAAAATGTCGATTCTGTCCCGGAGATAGGACCAGGATGGGTGGCCCAGCATGACAGACGAGATTCACACCGACGAACCCCCGGATAGTAAACGGAAAGGAAAAAACCGGGAGAAGCGGACGATCGGTCCGGTCCCGAACCTTGAAGAGCATGTGAAATCCGACTGGTGGCGGCGTATCTTCAACCACCTCTACCTGAAGACCGATGGCGATGTCGTCGACGATCTGGAGATCACCAAGAGAGAGATCGACCGAATCGCCCGGATCCTGCACCTCGGACCAGACGAGAAGCTCCTCGACCTCTGCTGCGGCCAGGGCAGGCATACCCTCGAGCTCGCACGCAGGGGCTATAGCGCCGAAGGCCTCGATCAGTCACACTACCTGATCCAGCGGGCCCGATCGGCCGCAAAGAGAGAGGGACTCTCGATCCGGTTCCGGGAGGGAGATGCACGCCAGTTGCCGTACCGGGCCGATACCTACGATGTCGTCCTCGTCCTCGGGAACAGTTTCGGCTACTTCGACTCAGTCGAAGAAGATCTGCAGATCCTCACCGAGCTCCGGCGCACCCTCAAACCCTGGGGCCGGGTGCTCCTGGATGTGGCCGACGGTGAATACCTCAGAGATCACTTCCAGCCCCGATCGTGGGAGTGGATCGACCAAGCGATGTTCGTCTGCCGTGAACGATCCCTTTCACTCGACGGACAGCGCCTTATATCCCGGGAAGTGATCACCGATGTCGATAAGGGTGTCGTGGCTGACCAGTTCTACGCCGAACGCCTCTACACCCGTGATGCGCTCCAGCAGCTCCTGGAACGGGCGGGTTTCTCCAGCATCGCCTTCCACGATATTGCCACGGAATCGCAGCGGAATCAGGATCTCGGCATGATGGAACGCCGCCACATCGTCACCGCGACCATCAGGAAAGAGTGGACAGCGATGAAAGTAAGAGGGCAGGAGAGGATAAAACACGTCGCGGTGATGCTCGGTGATCCGACCAAACCCGACGCCCTGAAGCCAGCCTGCGTCTTTGATGATGACGATTTCTACACCATCGACCAGATGAAGGCGGCACTTCGGGGGATCAAAGGCTACCGGTTCACCTACCTCAGCAAGCACGACACCATGATCCAGGATCTCGCGCGACTGAAGGGAAAGGTGGACTACATATTCAACCTCTGTGACGAGGGGTTCAACAACGATCCCCGCAAAGAGCTCCACGTGCCGGCGCTTCTGGAGATGCTCGACATACCGTATACAGGGTCCGCACCGCAGTCGCTTGCGTACTGCTACGACAAATCGCTTGTGCGCGGCATCGCAAAAGAGATGGGGATCCCGGTGCCTGACGCCTGCTTCATCACCCCCGGCGACCGCACATATGATGTCGCGGTACGGTTCCCGGTGATCGTCAAGCCAAACTCAGGCGACTCCTCCTACGGCATAACGCAGAAGAGCATCGCCCACACCATCGAAGAACTCTCCGATATCATCAGCTCCCTGCGGACGACGATCGGGTACAGCCACTCGCTCCTCGTCGAAGAGTTCCTCATGGGTAAGGATATCAGCGTCGGCATCATCGGGAACCCTTCGGGCTACTGCACGGTGCTCCCCATCACCGAGGAGGACTACTCCGCCCTGCCCCCGGAACTCCCCCGGATCTGCGGTTACGAGGCCAAGTGGCTTCCCGACTCGCCCTACTGGAAGATAGTATCCCGGCCGGCAAATCTTCCCGAGGAAACCGAGAAGGCAGTCGTACGCTGCTGCCTCGCCCTCTTCGAGCGTCTGGAGTGCCGCGACTACTGCCGGTTCGACTGGCGCCTGGATGAGCACGGCAACCCGAAACTCCTCGAGGTCAACCCGAACCCCGGCTGGTGCTGGGACGGCCACCTTGCGAAGATGGCAAAGTATGCAGGCCTCTCTTACCCCGATATGCTCGGGCGGATACTGAAGGCAGCCGAGGAACGGTTCGGCATGGACCAGGAGGCGGGTGTACGGGAGGCTGAGACGGAGTCCCTCCCGCTCGATCTCACCAGGCAGGCGGCCTGACCCGCCAACCCTTTTTCAGGCAGGCTGCCGTAGCATCCCGGTTTTCCGGCCGGTACCCATCAGTATATAATATCTCCCGGTACATAGATCATCAACTATGGCCGATGAATCGTACCGGACAGCGACGGTCCAGGGCAGAGAGGTCCCCTACGATCCGGAGCAGCTCCGTAAGATCAGCGAGCACCCCTGCTACTCTGACAAGGCATGCCACGCCTTTGGACGGTGCCACCTCCCCGTCGCCCCGAAATGCAACATCCAGTGCAACTACTGTGTGCGAGACTTCGACTGCGTGAACGAGAGCCGGCCGGGCGTGACGAGCAGGGTCCTCACCCCTGAGGAGTCCCTCGACCTGGTCAGGAGGGTCATCAGGGAGCACCCCTATGTGAAGGTTGTCGGCATCGCCGGGCCGGGTGAGCCGCTCGCAAACCCCGAGACATTTGAAGCGCTCAGGCTGGTCCACGATGAGTTTCCACACCTGATCATGTGCCTGAGCACGAACGGCCTCCTGCTCCCGGAGTCGATCGAGGAACTCGCGAAGTACGATGTCGGGAACGTCACGGTCACGCTCAGCGCCATCGATCCGGCTATCGGGGAGAAGATATACTCCTGGGTTGATTATAAGGGAAAGAGATATCGCGGGCGCGAGGCTGCAGAGCTCCTCCTCTCTCAGCAGCTGAAGGGGATCGAGATGGCGGTCGCAAAGAAGATGTTCGTCAAGATTAACACCGTCTACATTCCCGGGATCAACGATGAGCATATCCCCGAGATAGCAAAGAAAGTCGGCGAGATGGGGGCGTTCACCTTCAACGTCATACCGCTCATCCCGCAGTACAAATTCGCCGAGATCACCCCCCCGACGCCGAAGGATAAACGGGAGATGCAGGATCGGTGCGCCCCGTTCATCAAGCAGATGCGCCACTGCGCACGTTGCCGGGCGGACGCGATCGGGAAGCTCGGTCAGGACGTGCAGTCCTGCATATACCAGCAGATGAAGGATGAGAAGGCAGAGTAGCCAGCCCTTTTCTTTTGGCCGGCCATGACGACGATCGTGCTCCGGCAGGATCAGCCTTTCGATCTCGACCTGACGCTCTCCTGCGGTCAGGCCTTCCGCTGGGAGCAGACGGATGGGTGGTGGCGGGGCGTCGCCGACGGCCGGGCCGTCCGGATACGGCAGGACGGCAATCTCCTCGCATTTGCCGGGGCGGATGAGGAGTTCGTCCGCGACTACTTCAGGCTCGACCAGGATCTTCCGGCCATCCTCGCATCGATCGATCGCGACCCGACGATCGGCGCCGCCATACGGGAGTGCAGGGGTCTTCGCCTCGTGAGGCAGCCGCCATGGGAGTGCCTGGCCTCGTACCTCTGCGCCACGAACACGAACATCCCGGCGGTGAAGCGGCGGGTCGCGCTGATGGCGGAGCGCTACGGGAGAGCGATAGAAGGACCCTTCGGCAGGGCGTATGCGTTTCCTGAACCGGAGGCGCTCGCCGAAGTCCCGCGTGCAGACGTATGGGACTGCAAACTCGGTTATCGGACGGATTATGTCTGCGAGGCGGCAGGGTATGCGGCAGAGCACCCGGATTGGGCGGAACAGATCGCCGCCCTTCCTTTCGAGGAGGCACGGCAGGCGCTGATGCAATTAAAAGGCATCGGGCCGAAGGCGGCGGATTGCGTATTGCTCTTTGCGTTCGGGTTCTTTGAGGCGTTCCCGGTCGATGTCTGGATACGCCGGA
>CAYPRO010000070.1:0-3390 GCA_964413225.1 uncultured Methanoculleus sp.
CTCTTTGCGTTCGGGTTCTTTGAGGCGTTCCCGGTCGATGTCTGGATACGCCGGATCGTGGGGGAGACGTACCTCCCCGGCCTTACCGGGAAGAGCTGCACCCCGGCGGAGTACGAGCGGATCCGGCGGTTTAGCCGGGACTATTTCGGGGAGTACGCGGGGTATGCGCAGGAGTACCTCTACTGCGCCCGGGGTCCGGCACGCCGGGCGGCCTGAGGGTCACCTTTTCCCGTTACGGATACGCTCCCGGATAAGATAGAACGCCGCAAACAGGGCAAGGATGCCGATGCCGGCAAGCCCGATGATAGCGAGGGGAATGGGCACTCCGCACACCGACATCACAGGTGAGGCGATGGCGACGGCAACCCGTTTTCCAGGCGGCACAAACTCCTGGTATCCCTTCATCGTCGTGTTGTAGAGGTGAGCCTTCACCTCCGGGGGCATGTCCTCCAGAAATTCGGGACAGACCCTTTCATAGTATTCGCCGACAGAGGCGTTCTGTTCCAGCATCTGCTGATATATCAGTGAATGCGACTCGTCAAACGAGTAATTGAAGAGAGGTTCACCACTCCCCATCTCCCCTGTAACCAGGCCCGGCAGAAAAATGGCAACCGCAAGCAGGACGAGGATTGGTACGTATCTTTGCTTCTTCATGATCGCTACCAGAGGGGGCGGGAGTCCGGTTGCCCCCGGCTATGACCATTACTAGATGGCGGAGGCACAAAACCGTTGTGGAGATTCGACCGGGAAAAACTCGCGATGAACCCGTTATCGTGCATTGCAAGCACTTTTTCCGGCGCCCCGTCGGCCACTACCCGCCCTTCTTCGAGGAGGCAGATGCGATCGGCGAGTTCGAGGGCATCGCAGAGGTTGTGAGTGACGACGATGCAGGGGATGCCGGCACCCCGTATCCGGTCACGGAGATCGCTTCGCATCGCTCCTTGCGCCCGCATATCAACGGCGGCGAGCGGTTCATCGAGGAGAAGGATGTCCGGGTCGAGCACCAGCGCCCGGGCGAGGGCCACCCGCTGCCGCTGCCCGCCCGAGAGCCGGCCGACGTTGACGTCCGAGAGATCGGCGAGATTCATAGCGCGAAGCCGGTTTACCACGGAAAAATCGATCTCCGGCCGCGGAACTTTCCGGCACCGGAGGCCGAACGCCACGTTCTCAAAGACGGTCATGTGCGGGAAGAGGGCGTAGGACTGGAAGAGGTGACCGACCTTCCGGTTTTCGGTGGGGACATCGATCCGCTCTTCATCCGAATAGAGTGTCCTTTCGCCGAGCACAATCTCGCCCGTATCGGGGGTGAGAATGCCGGAGATGAGATTCAACACCGTGGATTTGCCCGCCCCGTTCTCGCCGATGAGGACGAGGGTCTCGCCGCACCCGACAGAGATCTTGACGTCCAGAGCGAAATCACGGAGTTGCCGGGCGGCGTGGAAGGAGAGCATCAGAGCTTCCTCCGGGTGACAATCTTCACCGTGGCGATCACCGCAAACGATATCGCGACAAGGATGATCGCGAGGCTGATTGCAGCGGAGAGATCGCCCTGCATGGTCGTATAGATGGCAAGCGGCATCGTCTGGGTCTTCCCCTGGAAGTTCCCGGCAAACATGATCGTGGCGCCGAACTCCCCGAGCGCCCGGGCGAAGGAGAGGATCGCCCCGGATATGAGTCCGCCCCATGCAAGCGGGATGGTGACCCGGAGAGCGACGGTCATGGGAGATGCCCCGAGCGTCCGGGCCGCATCCTCGTAGAGGCGATCGACTGCTTCAAAACTCGCTCGTGCCTGCCGGATGTAGAACGGCGAGGCGACAAAGACCTGCGCGAAGATCACCGCAAGCGTGGTGAAAGCGATGTTGATGCCGAGGTGATCGAGATACTGCCCGATCACACCCCGGCGGCCGAACGCCATCAAAAGCGCGATGCCCGCCACCGCCGGCGGCAGGACGATGGGGAGATCGGTGAGCGTATCGACGATCGCCCTCCCGGGATAATCGTGCCGGGTGTTCACCAGGGCAAGCGGCGTCCCGAAGATAACGACGATCACGGTGCTCACCGTTGCAGTGGTGAGGGAGAGGGTGAGCGCATCAAGCACCACCGGGAGGGCGAGCGACTGGAAGAACGCCTCCGGCGATATGCGCAGGAAGAGTGAGACTACCGGGAGCGTGATGAAGAGGATGAAGAGGGCGACGAAAAGGGTGGGGATCACCCTCACAGTCCACGCCCGGCCGCCGTTGCGCCGGAACTCCTCACGACTCTGCACGGATGGGATCGAATCCATACCCGGTCAGGATGGCGCTGCCGTCCGGACCCCGGACGAATGCTATGAAGGACTCTGCTTCTGCTTTGTGCGGCGACGCCGCAAGGATGCCGAGCGGGTACGTGGCCACGACGTTGTACTCCGCCGGGACGTCGATCCGGGTCACTGTGGTCAGGTCATCTTTTGAGACGTCGGACTTGTAGACGACCGCCGCATCCGCTTCGCCGAGCGCCAGTTTGGGCACCACGGAACTGACCGCCATTTCTTCGGAGACGACGTTTGTCATCACGGCATCCCGGTACACATCCCCGTATGCAGGATCGGCGGCCATCTTATCGAGCATCTGCCGGGTGTAGTCGCCGAAGGGAACATCCCTGGTGCCGATGACGAGCTTCGTGCCCGGCTTTGCCAGATCGGCAAGACCGGTGATTCCGGCCGTGTTCTCGATCGGGACGATCAGGGCCAGGCTGTTCCCGAGGAACGGAGCCACGGTGCTGTTATCCATGAACCCGCCGTCCTGGAGCGCCTGCAGGTGTTTCGTGCTCGCCGAGACGAAGATATCGGGGTTTGCTCCCTGTTCGACCTGAGTGCGGAGGGTCTGCGAACCGTCGAAGACGAACGTAACCCTAACATTCTCGTTCTGCGCTTCATAGGCTCTACCGATATCAGTGAAAGCGCCCGTGAGGGATGCCGCCGTAAAGACGGTCAGGGTTGTCTCCCCGGCGGCGTCGGAGGTGGTCGTACACCCCGCGACCAAGAGACCGGCAATCAGGATAAGACATATGGCAACAGAGGTTGCCGGGAGTGATGTTTTCATAAAGGCATCGTTCTCGTAAAGTGATTGCGGCTCAATGTATTTAATTTAGTTGATTCTGAGCCCATATAAAGGAGATTTGGTTTACACCTCGCGAGAGTATAAAAATATTTGTGATGTTGCCGGGTTGGCCCGGCGTGCACGCAGGCCGCCGGGATCGATTGTCGCTCGTTCGGAGAAATTTCCACGTCGATCGGCCCGAAATAAGAAGATCTCCTCTGTTTACAAACCATTCCGCAACTTCCCCCGTACCTGGTGAACCTAAACAGCGTAAACGTGATCACTAGGTATACCTGACCCTCTCTCCAAAGAG
>CAYPRO010000071.1:0-3010 GCA_964413225.1 uncultured Methanoculleus sp.
CTCCGGATGTCGTCCCACATCTGCTGCATAGCAGAGTTGTTGACGAAGTGCAGGTCGTCGCCCTCGACGAAGACGCCGGTGCCGCTGACCTCGTAGGTCATAAGCTGGCGCTGGCCGAGCGGGATACCGCCAAGGTGGCAGCGCACGGGGTCGTACATGGAGATGTTGCGCTCCATCTCGATGGCGCGGCTGGCCTTTACGAACTCCTCCTTGCGGGGGGACTGGTGGTAGCCGTTGAACTTGTAGAACTCGGTGTTCTCGGCCTCGACATCCTGTCCCTGGAACTTCTCCTTGAGTGACTTCAGGAACAGTTTCTGGGTTCTCTCAATCTTTGCCATTTCTATCACTCCTTCGGAAGGAACCCGTATTTCGTCCTCAGCGTGTGGATGCGCTGGACGTACTCGATATACTCCTTGTCGTCGCGGTATTTGACATCACCAAGCGAGTGGAAGATCGTCGTGTGGGCCTTGAGCCACTTCTCGTCGAACGGCTTGCCGATGGCAACCGCCCGGTCGAGGGGCTCGCCGATCTGGTTCTTGACGTAGCGGACGATACCATCTTCGCCGAGGACGCTCCTCTGGAGCATATCGAACATCATGCCGTTCTCGGCAAGACGGAGCGAGTGGCCGTGCACGGTCGCGCCGCGGATGCCGGTACGGGCCGCATCGAGGAGGTTGTTATTGATGAGTTCCTTAGAGTACTTCTCAAGGTCACGCTCGCGGCACTCGACGATCTGACGACCGGAGAGCGTGCCGGGGTCGATGCCACGGAAGCGGTAGCACTCTGTGTATGTCCGCTGGTAGGGGTGGCAGGGCGCAAATAGCATCGAGTCCGTGAACTGGATATAGCGGACGCGATCGCCGGCCTTGGCACCGTCGGTCGGGGTTACAATCTTCCTGATGGGACAGTCGGGCTCCTGCTGCTCGGCGAGCGGCGGGTGGGCCGTCGGATAGGCGGCTCCCGGCGCCCTGTGGCCGAGGATCAGCACGATGTCCTCGTCAGTCACATCACGCATCTTTTCAAGCTTCTGGTTGGGGTTCATCTGTTTGCGCCGGTTTTCGGCGATCTTGGATGTACCCGGTCCGTACTGGGGCTTGTATGCCATGTCTTCTTTCACCTTCACGTTGGGTTTTTTAACACTTTCATAACGGCACGAATGACTTCCGCCAGTTTTTCCCTGCCTGGCGTCTGACCCCGTGTCACACCGCTGACGATATCCACCACCATGCCTTTCGTCTTAACCCGGTCGGGCGGCGGCATTACGACCGCAGTCCTGACTCCCTCTTTTGCGAGGTCCTCAAAGTCGATCGGGACCTGCGAGACGACGATCGCCCTGATATCTGCATGCTCAAGGATAAACCGAACCTTCTGCACCACATGGGAGCGGACATTCCCATGGTGCAGGATGGCTACCCTGTGCTGCTCAATCTGGACAATCTCTTTCTCGGTCAGTCCGAAGTATGCTCCGAGGACGTGGCCCGCAACGGGCGAATCCGCCGGAACCCCGCTCCCTGCGTTGAGGACGAGCGTGGTCACGGAGAACTGTGCCCCCTCTCTCCGGAGACCGGAGGTGATGTCGCAGACCGGTTTTGTGACGTGTCTGCGGCCAGGGGACATCCCTATCACGATCACATCCGGGGATTTAGCCTCAGAGATGGTCCCGCGCTGGGCAAGACCGCCTCCTTTTCCCATCCCCATGCTCTCGCGGCAGTCGACGACCTGGGTTACTCTTCCGATAGGCATTACTTGGTTCCCTGAATGATGATGGGGCCGCCTTTCTTCCGCGGATCGACAAGCCCGAGGATCTCTTTATCGGCATCAGGTCCGTATTTTGCGTAGTCGGATATCGTCGGCCGGGTCTTCATATACCGCCCCTTCTGGACGGTGCATGTGAAGCCCTTATCGGCAAAGACTTCGTCTACTGCCTCTTTTATGGCCGGGATGCCCGACTCATCCTCAAGTTCCAGGATGATCGTTCCAACCTGTACCTGGAGCTGGATCTCCTGGTCTCCGACACGGATGATCTTACGATCCGGGTGGGGGTTGGGTTTCCCCCGTGCCGGCCCATACGGAACAGTGGCGGGGATGCTCGGTCCGGTGATGGACATACGGAGGATCCCGCAGACCTGAACAAGTCTGTTCAGGAGTTGTTCCACTGTATCGGGCTTGAGGAATCGCGCAGAGACGATTCGAACCTGAGGGTATATGGCGTCAGTCATCAGTATCTCTTTTGCGTTATTTACACACCCTTTGCGATCTGCTGGAGCGGTTTGTTGAAGACCTCTACCTTGCCGAATGTGTCGCCGTAGACCTTCGAGGTGCTTTCGGGCGAGAACATCTGGGTTCCGGCATCGAGGGCTGCTGCAGCGACCACACACGGGATGGCAACGCCTGCGGCGTGCCTGGTCACGACGTGGTTGCCGTTGAAGATACCGGGGCCGCCACCGCCGTAGATCGAGTGGCTGAAGAACGAGAACCCGACGGCTACACCCATGACACGGCCGTAGTCACAGCCGGGGAGACCGGTCTCATGCTCGAGCAGGTCGTTGAAGTAGAGGAGCGTCGAGGAGACTGCCTGGGCGAACCGGCCGGCACCGCAGTTGACCATGGTGGCCGCCATGGTTCCGGCAGCGGCGTAGGCGTTCCAGAGCATGGGGTCCTTCGTGTCGTAGAACTGGAAGTAACCGCCCTTCTTGCCCGGGACGATGACCTTATCCTCGATGGCGCGCTCGACCAGGCTCTGGACGACCGTACCAACAGTTCCGGTTGCACCGTTCTTCTTGACAAGGTCGTAGACCATGTTGTTCGCGTTCAGGCCCTGATAGGCGTAGGCGAGCAGGGTGGCACGCTCGAACGGTCCGATAGCGTTACCCATCTCAAACATTCCCGCGTTCTCGAAGGTGGACGAGAGTGCGGCGCCCTGCATGGCGTTCTTGTTCGTGATCATCACGGCATGGTTGACCGGGATGTTACGGAGCGCGTAGCCGAGGCCTTCGTTGTTCTGGGGGAT
>CAYPRO010000072.1:0-2919 GCA_964413225.1 uncultured Methanoculleus sp.
GTGGCGGGCCGGGGAGGAGAGGAGGCTCTCGGCTATAGGGGCCGGCGCCGGGGGGGTGGTGGGCGGGGTGGTGGCGGTGCTGGTGAAGGTGATGGGCGGGGGGTAGCGTCTTTATCCCAAACGTGGTTTTGAGCGCGGGTGAGACCCAGAGTGGCAAACTCAGGTTATTATTCTCCCTTCCCCGGCACCCGGGTGGTCGCCGGGCAGAGTGGGGCCTCCGGAGGCTCCCGGCCCGTTGTCGCCGGGAGAGGCGGTGTCGTGCTCCGGGATGCCGGCCCCTTCCCCGACCAGTGCCTCCAGGAACCCTTTGAGTTTCTTAACCGACCAGTCGAGGTGTTCTTCGGCGTAGCTGCGCATCTTCTGTGGGTGGTCGGGATCGGCACAGACCTCCCGGGCGAACGCCAGAACCTGCTCGATGTCGATGGGGCTTTCGTCGGCGGGGAGGCGGAGGATGTAGGGGAAGCCGGCGGGGAAGTCGGGATCGGCGCATGCGATGATGTAGGGGATTCCCCGGGCGCAGTACTCCCGGGCTTTGAGTTCGGATGTCTGCGTCAGGCCCTTTCTATGGATCCCGAGGCTCCCCACCGCGACATGGCACTGATCGAAGAGGGCATCGAGGGCATTTCCGGTCGTAAAGCCGTGGAAGACCACTTGGTCGGTGATGCCGAATTCTGATCGTGATCGATCGGTCGGGGGCGAGAAGTTTCTACCCCGCGAGGGTCATATTCAGGGGCCTGATCGCGCATCCGAGGGCTGATCGCCAGGTGGTTCTGTCGGCGTACACTTTTAGACCGCCGAAAGTGCACAAAGTTACGCCGCCGTTGACAGGGGAATCACTGCATTAAGACAACCGGGTTAAAACAAGGGAGGCTGGAGGATGGTGAATAAAATGAGAGGGAAGGAGAGTTTAGCGAAGTACTGAGACATCGGTGGAGAAGGTAAAGATCACGTAGCGCATCCGGGAATACCCTAAGATCATGCTAAAACAGTAGACCTTGCGCTCACGGCCGTCTTCTTCGATATGGCCACATTCACCCCAATCGACCTGTGCCTGGATGCCGGGTTTGGTCTCATACCGGAGAACAGCCTGTACGGGTACGTGAGGGCGGATGGTACGGATGTAGTCCTTGATGATGGTGTATTTCCCGGTAAACCCCTGTTCCTGGATCTCACGAAAGATCCGAGCAGCGTTCAAAGGATATTCAGCAATACGGTTCTGGATATATCCCTTGTAGGGATCGAGTTTACTTGGCTTGGGAACCCTCGGTTGGGGTGAGGGCGGTGCCCGATTACAAAGGTACTTGCGTATGGTCTTACGGTCAAACCCAGTTTTCTGGGCGATCTGACTGATAGTTAGTCCTTGATTGTAGAGATCGCGGATCATGAGAAAATCCTCCATATTCAGCATTGCCACAACCCTCATGTGTGTGCATGAAGGTTCTCAGGTGGGGAATTTTATCCCGCCGAAAGTGGGGAATATTATCCCGCCGGAAATAGGGATTTTTACACCGCCGTTGACACCGGCGGCTTCACATACCAGGTCCATCTCACTTCTTCGTTCGATACGCCTGTGTCGGGTGGAACGGGATCGAGAATGCAATGTAGACGCGGAGAGCGAAAGGAGTAAAGAGCCGCTCACACCTGGCGTCGTAGAACCGATCCAGCAGGCAGGAAAGGGCATCCCGGGTCAACTACCCGGCTTGCACCCCTCCGGCGTGAAGAGGAGTTCCATATCTAGGCCCTGATAGTACTCGGCAATACTGTAGATCGGGAGGCGGGGGCCAGAGTGGATAAAAGGGACCAGAACCAGGGCTTTTGCCAGGTTTCCGGGACTCACCTGCCACTGGGTTGGATCCCAGGTGACCATTGCATCGATATACTCAACAAACCCGATTTTATCGAGGAACGAGGCAACAATGAGCGCGGGGAGGGGAGTCTGGGAGATAGTGACCCATTGGCGGTCAACCGCTTGCTGGATGATGGTATTCGGTGGATGAGAGGGGGGCGGGAGGAGACAGTGCATGAGAAGTATAGGAGTGGTGGCACAATTATATTTACATATCAATAAATATAATTGTATAGTACTCTTCTAAAGGGTTCACAATGTGAGGGACGCCTTTTAACGATGACGATCGGGGAGTCGGGTGCGACCTCACCCCCGGGACGATCGCGCGCATGGTTCGGAATGGTTGACGCGGGATGGGGGAGTAAGTCAGACCTGGATGCCTGCCCGGACGAGTGCCTCCTTGATGGAGACGAGTTCCTTTCTCATCTCTGCGAATTCGTCCTCAAGGTGCTTTTTGGTGTCACTTCGAAGCCCGACAATCTCTTCTTTCGTCTCTCGCGCGATCTGGAGGGTCTGGTCCTGCTTGTCCAGCATCTGGTCCTGCTTGTCCAGCATCTGATCCTGCTTGTCCAGCATCTGGTCCTGCTTGTCCAGCATCATGTGCTGTAACTGGAGGCTCTGATCTAATTTCATATCCATGCTGTGCAGTACATTCCCGGCGTAATCCATCCGCTCGAATGTCTCCTCCTGGATCTCTCCCCGGATGATCTCAAAATCGGCATACTCTCCTGTGGCTTCTTCCCATCTGACGGTGAACGATTTGACGGCAATGGGTCTTCGTATGATATTGATCGCGTTGATGAGATCCCGGAGGTCCTTTTCGCTCCCCTCTGCAACGATCTCGACCTCCCCGTTCTTGAGATTCATCACGTACCCCGAGATATTCCGTTCGAACGTCTCGTTGTATACATGCTCCCGATAGCCGACCCGCTGGACACGCCCTCGTGCAGTGGCCACAAATCGTTTCATTCAATTTCACTCTGTATGATGGACATAAATAATTTCTCCAGATCTACACTTCACCCGGCGAACCTCCTCTCCGGACCCTTGCCTGCACCAAAAAAGAGGTCGCA
>CAYPRO010000073.1:0-2394 GCA_964413225.1 uncultured Methanoculleus sp.
GAGCACCTACCGGGGCGGTATGTTCCTTGGCTTCTCCACATGCGCTCCTCAGGGTATTCTGCCCGACTGGCTCTTTTTTATAGCCTTTGCGCCACCTGTGAAGCGAAGAGAGGGGAAGGCTGTCTACTCGGATCTGGGGCTGCGGACCCTCGAAGCGTCGCTCATCCGCGATGGTTTCTCTGAAGACGAGGTTGCGGTGATCCACCCTCTGGACTTCAAGAAGATGATCGGGGATGAGACACGGATCGTGGCAGTCGGGGCGCACGACCCCCTGGGGATCAATCCGCCGACATCGACATTTGTGGATATCGCCCGGACAGGCCCGCCATACAACCGCATAAAATTCCTTGAACTTATGAGAAATCCTCACCTTGCCGATTTAACGACCATTGTCGGGGGCAAGGGCGCCTGGCAGGTCTCGGATCCAGCGGTCATGGAGAAACTCCACATCGATCATATCCACATGGGGATGGGAGAGATATCGATGCCCCGCACCTGCCGGCAGATCCTGAACGGTGAGGAGGTTCCGCGTATCGTCCAGGGAGAGGATGTTCCAGTAGACCGTATACCAAACATACTGTATCCGACGGTTCACGGCCTGGTGGAGGTTTCGCGAGGGTGCGGGAGAGGCTGCGCCTTCTGCACGCCGGGGAACCTGAAAGTGGTGCATAAATCCGCCGATCACATCGCCCGTGATGTCGTGGTGAATGTGCGGGCCGGCAACACCACAGCGCTCCTTCACTCTGAGGATGTGCTGCGGTATGGTGCAAAGGGGATTTTGGCGGATCCGGAGAAGGTGTTGCACCTCCTGGATCGGGTGATGGCCGTAGAGGGAGTGGAGGCGCTCGCCTTCAGCCACATAGCGCTTGCCACCGCCTACCACCACCCGGATCTGGTGGATCAGATCTCAGAAAAACTCCTCTCGATGCCAAAGGAGACCTGGATCGGTGCCCAGACCGGCATAGAGACGGGGAGCTCCCGTCTTATGGAGGAGCACATGCGTGGGAAGTGCCTTCCGGCAGAGCCCGGGTTATGGCATGATATCGTCGTGGAGAGCATCGCTCACCTGAGCGACGCCGGCTGGGTGCTTGCCTGCACCATGGTGGTCGGACTGCCGGGAGAGACGGAGGAGGATGTCCTGCTGACCCGGGACCTGGTGGATGAACTCAAAGGTCTCCGGGTATTCCTGGTCCCGATGAACTTTGTTGCCATGGAAGGCTCCCGACTCTCTCTGGCGGATTCCTTTACGGCGGATAAGATGACGCCTGCACACTGGGCGCTTCTCGGTTCCTGTATCGAGCACGATGTGCGCCTGGCCCGAAATCTTAAAGATGCCGTCTACACCGGTTCCTGGCCAGTGCGGGTGCTGGGCAAGTACGTCTCGGAGAGGCTTATTCGAGGGGCCGAATTGTTTGCCAGGGATCTGAAGAAGAATGGTCCTCCCCGCGACTATTCAACTATCGAGGAGAACTATCTGGTCCCTCAACTCTGATCTCCGTTGTTCAGGCTACAAAACAGACTGACAAAGCCCTGGTGCACGATTCAGGCGGTGTGCCCGTTTGCTCCGGGAGTATCACGCGGCCCTTTTACGAACGTCCGGAGTTCATCCAGTTCAATCTTCTCCTCAGGAGTTTTGCTGAATGGTTTTATTCAAAAGCCTGGCATGCTTGTCGATCAACCGGTAATATCGGGTGATTATACCCTGATGGTGACCGGTTACACCCGAAGCACCTCAAATCGAGTTATTTTCCGTGCTATGCTTACATATGAGTTCGACGCTCTCGCGAGGCAGGCGCGAGTTGTAGAGCGGTGTGTTCTTTGTTACCAGCGAAGTAGGTCCTGCAGTGTTTGCAGAAATGCTGCTGATTTCCGGCACAATTTTTCCCATTCTTGATAAGATCTTTCCCATATTCAAGCTGAAAAAAGTTGCATGCCGGGTTCTGGCAGGTTATCGGGCTGTAACTGCGGGTATGGGACATGTTCGATAATATCTTATGAAGTAAATAAAAATATGCGCATAAATATGAAGATGAGGATGTGATGTCTGCAGCCAGATGGAGCATATCGGGGATGATCAATTCCACTCTGCGCGAGTGAGTGTCCCCGGACCTACTGTATGCCTGCTCTTCCCGTGAAAAGCAAGCCCTGCCCTGATCTGCCTGTATTCGATCCCGCACTCTTTTTAAGCAGACAGAGCCAACTACTGTAATTCTTACGCTCCTCTGATCCAGGTGCGGGGCTACAGCGATACCATGACGAAATGTGCGAGGATGGCCCGGATCGTATATCCTTCCGATATCGTATACGTCGGTTCGACGGATAACCGGGGCCGGGGAATATTTGCCCGCAGGGATATCACGGCCGGTGAGTTGATCGAGGTCTGCCCGGTGATCG
>CAYPRO010000074.1:0-2066 GCA_964413225.1 uncultured Methanoculleus sp.
ATATCGACGTCGCATTCAACGTCCTCTTCCCCGGCCGGGAGTATACCGTCCACGCGAGCGGGACCGGGGATGTCGCCGCGGCCCTCGCATCCTTCGGCCGGACGCCGGTCTACATCTCGGCCTCCCGGAAGTCTTCAAAGAAGGTCCGGTCGGTCTACATCGAGGAGGACGACCGGACGATCGAGGGCGACTTCATGACCCAGGAGGTCTATGTCTATCGTAAACCCGGGGCATATGAGCAGATGAACGGGCTCTATCGGCAGGAGAACATCATCGGGAAGCTTCTGGTGAACAAGGTCGAGCCGTTGAAGATCGAGCTTGCGATGTTTGTGCGGGCTGTTCGTGATGGGAAGAGGTTTTTGGTGACGCCGGGAGAGGGGCTTTCAAACGTCCGGGTCTGCGAGGCGATCTACCGGGGCCTCTCGGCATGAAGGTCCTCTCGGTCGTCGGGGCCCGGCCGCAGTTCGTCAAGTGCGCTCCCGTCTCCCGGGAGGTCCGAAAGGTGCACGAGGAGATCCTGATCCACACCGGATAGCACTACGACTACCTCCTCTGAGGTCTTCTTCTGCGACCTCGGTATGCCGGCACCTGACTACCATCTCGAGATCGGCTCCGCCAGCCACGGGGTCCAGACCGGCCGGATGCTCGCCGCGGTCGAGGAGGTGATCACAGAGGAGGGACTGGATATGGTTTTAGTCTACGGGGACACGAACTCGACCCTCGCGGGGGCGCTTGCGTCGGCGAAGATGCACGTGCCGGTGGCGCACGTCGAGGCCGGGCTCCGGAGCAACGATTTCCGGATGCCCGAGGAGGTGAACCGGGTGCTCACGGATCACTGTTCTGACATCCTCTTCTGCCCGACGGCGAGCGCTGTTACGAATCTTTCGGCCGAAGGGGTCACGAAGGGCATCCACCTCACCGGGGATGTGATGGTCGATGCGCTCCGTGAGAACCTGCCTCTTGCAAAAGAGCGCATCCCCGATCTGGATCTCCCGCCGGGGAGTACTATCTCGCCACGGTTCACCGGGCGGGGAACACCGACGATCCCGCGGCGCTCGGCGCGATCCTGGAGGCTTTTTCTCGCCTCGACGCCCCGGTGGTCTTCCCGGCCCACCCCCGGACAAAGAAGAAGTTCGCCGAGTACGGGATCGTGCCGGCGGCAAACGTCCGGGTGGTCGAACCGCTCCCCTACTTTGATATGCTCGCCCTCCTTGCCGGCGCCCGGGCGGTCCTGACCGACTCCGGCGGCGTCCAGAAGGAGGCTTACATCCTCAAGGTGCCGTGCGTGACCCTCCGGGAGAACACCGAGTGGGTCGAGACCCTGGAGGACGGCTGGAACGTCCTCGTCGGCACGGATGCCGACCGGATCGTTGCCGAGGCGGAGAGGGCCGGCGGGGCGTGCCGGCAGCACGCCGCCCGGTTCGGCGACGGGCATGCAGCCGCGCGGATCGCGGCGATCATCAGGGAATTTGAACACTGAAGACAAACCAAAGATGCATACAATAGATGTGCCGGGTATCGAGCACGTTTACGGCTTCCAGCGGAACTCCCCCTCGTTGGGGTACAAGATCACGATGCTCAACCGGGGAAGCCCCCGCTCAGGGGCGAGGGTTCCGGGCTTGAAGAGTTGCTGAGAACGGTCGCCGGTACGGGAAAAATTCTCCCGCATCGCGGATTTTGCAAAGATCGCCGGGTGCGATGCAGTGACCCTCGCCATCCTGACGCCTTTTCTCGATGAGCGAGGACCAGGAAATCGGGCGCAGCCTCACCGGCACGACCGCGCGCGCGGCCCAGGGCAGTTGACGCGGGATTGGGGAGTACCTCAGACCTGGATGCCTGCCCGGGCAAGCGCATCCTTGATGGAGACGAGCTCCTTCCTGATCTCTGCAAATTCGTCGTCAAGGTGCTTTTTGGTATCACTCCGGAGCCCGACAATCTCTTCTTTTGTCTCTTTGCCGATCTGGAGGGATTCTTTGCCGATCTGGAGGGATTCTTTGCCGACCTGGAGGGTTTCTTTGCCGACCTGGAGGGTTTCTTTGCCGACCTGGAGGGTTTCTTTGCCGACC
>CAYPRO010000075.1:0-2057 GCA_964413225.1 uncultured Methanoculleus sp.
TCCGGCGGATATGGATCTCGCGGACGGCTCTCCCGTGGTGGCGGATGGCGTCTGCGACCGCTCGCGGGACCAAGAAGAGAGGGACCGCTATACCGGATCTTATATCTTCGGGCGAAGAAGAGTTGTTGGCAGTCCTGCATGAACCGCTGTTGGCGCACGTTTCATCCTGTGGGCTGCCGTCTATTCCTTGCTGCATTCTCTCTCCTCACTGTAGAGCGCCATCAATCCGACTTTATCGCCGGAAAGTTTACCCGGCGTGCGATCATCGCGGGCCCGGGTATAGCCGGCGTCCTGGCAGGTGCTGTGGGTCGCTCCCTGCGGTTTTGGGTTCTTCTGTTGCATGGTCGTTACCTCACGCTTTTTCCAGCGTATACATGATTTTCTGGCTCCCTGGGTTAAAAGGGTGAGCCGGTGGTCCCGAATTGACCAGAAGGACACATATAAGCGTTACTTTATGTCAAGGTCGGGAAAAGAGAGGGTTGAACTGCGATCTTCAATCCGGCCCGGGGTTATCGAAAATACAGGATCGGTCTCTGTTCGGAAAAACGCATACCCTGTTCACCTCGTCAGGGTCGTAGCGGAGGAAGACCGCCTGCCCCCGGCCGGGACGGGGCACGAGATCGATGAGGCCGGCCTTTGCGAGGGCGTTGAGGTGTTCGTGGTAGGTTGTCTTTCCGACGGCTATGTAGTCCTGTGCATCCTCATAGACCGCCGTCATGCTGCCTCCGGCAGGCGATTGCTCCGCGATCCAGGCGAGGAGGGCGCGTTCACCCGTCGAGAGTCCGGCGATACGGGCCTTGAGGGCCGGCGCGGTGACCGCCCGGGCTGCGGCCGTCACGTCGCCGGCATGGATCTTCCGGCGGCCGTCTTTTTCGGCCCGGAGGGCTGCTGCCCGGACGAGATCGATCCCGACCCGTATATCCTGTTCGCGGGCTGTGATTCGGGCGATGCGGTCGAGGATCGGTGCCGGCACGACGCCCGGGTAGAGCCCCTGCCGGATGCGGTCGGCGAGGATATCATGGATCTCGGGCTTTGTGTAGGGCCAGAAGTTGATCTCGGTCGGGTGGAAGACCGACCGGACGCTTGCGTCGGCCTCCGCATAGAGGTTTTGGGAAAGGTCGCTTGTGACCGCAACGATGCCGGGTTTTCGCACGTCCCACTTCTCATAGAGCCGGAGGATCTGGTAGAGGAGGAGGTTGTAGGTGCCGGCCGGGAGGAGTTCGTCTGCGTCGTCGAGGCAGACGATGAGAGCGGCGCGGCGCTCTTTGAGCCGGGCGGCTATGCTCTCCTTGATCTCGTCGGGGTGCCGGCCGGCCGAGGGCAGGGCGTAGTTGAATATGCCCTTGAATATGGTCCTGTAGACGGCAAGCGGCGTGCGGTCCTGCCGGCAGTCGACGTAGACGGGTATGATCTCCCGGGAGGTCTCCGTCAGTTCATGAAAGATCCGGCGGACGGTTGTGGTCTTTCCGGTCCCGGGGGGGCCGCGGAGGATGGCGTTCATCGGGCTATGCCCTTTCAGGGCCGGGTTGATGAGGAAGGCGAGTTCCCGGGTCTGGGCGTCGCGGTGATGGAGCTGTTCGGGGACATATGCGGGTTCGAAGGTGTCGATGTCCCGAAAGAGGGTCTGGTCGTGGCGGAGAGGTGGTATGTGCGCCATACTCCAATTGGGGTTAAGGAGCGATATAAGGGATAGCCGAGCGGTGTGAAAGTGAGAGGGGGGGATCCCTCTTCACTCAAGCGACGTGATGCTGTCGGCCCAGGTTTCGACGGTGCCCCGGATAGCGTCGTCCTGGTAGGACGAGAGCCGGACGGTCTTGTTCGTGAAGGTGACGTAGTAGTCGTCGCCGGCGGTATCGTGGCACTTGAGCTGACAGTAGCAGGTCTCGTGGGCGAAGTCACGGATGGCCTCGCCGCCCATCGCGGCCGCGATGGCCGCGTTGTTCATGATCGCGGCGGCGTTTGCCTCGTATGCGACGATCGAGGGGGACTGGATCGAGACGGCCCCGACCTTCTTGCCGTCGTCGTCGATGAAGTTCACCTTTGCGGTGTAGTGCTCG
>CAYPRO010000076.1:0-1995 GCA_964413225.1 uncultured Methanoculleus sp.
GCAAGGCTCCAGGTATCCGCCCTCGAGGAGCGGCAGTATGCCCTGGCCACGACGTTTCGGATGGTCAAGGATATGGAGATCGACAACACCGTCGAGGAGACCCTCTCCGGGTTCGGATTCGGTTACTACACCATAGACGATGATGCCGAGCTCTGGATATCAGAAGAACACGGGCTGATGGTATTCCTCTCGTTCACCGCCCCGGATGGACGATACTACAACTACAGGATCGTCACGTTCGATGTCATCAGCGAGGACTCTGAAGAGGGAGCGTGAGGGTTGCAGAACAGCACACCCATAACCCGTGCGGCGGGTGAGGTGGCGCGCCGGGCATTATAATATACCAAAAATAATACTGGTATCCGGAAGAAATGGATGGATGAATATGGAACGTTCACGAAGACGCCTCATGGAGGATAGGGAGAAGCGGCGCGAGGAGAACATAGGTAAATACATCGAACAGCTCTCAGACGAGAGTATGCCCTACCGGTTGCGGGCTATCGAGGCGCTCGGAGGATGTGCCGACGAACGGGCGGTCGAACCGCTGATCGCCGTCCTCGCTGATCCGGAGAACGAGATCCGCTGGGTTGCAGCACAGGCGCTCGGGAAGCTCTGTGATCTGCGGGCGGTCGAACCGCTCCTCCCCCTCCTCACTGACACCGACAGGTGGGTGCGGCGCGGCGCCGCCTGGTCGCTTGGCGAGATATGCGACCCCCGCGCGGTGGAGCCGCTCCTCCCCCTCCTCATGGATAGGAAGAAGGATGTCAGGGTGGCCGCCGCCGATGCGCTCGGAAAACTCCGCGACGCACGGGCGATCGGCCCCCTCGCCACAGCCCTCGAGGGAGAGGAGGAACCGGAGGTCAGGACGGCCATCCGCCGCGCGATCCGTGATATCACCGGCAAGACAGGGTTCTGATGACGACCATGAGGCTCTTTCGCTTCTACCCCGGGGACTTCGGGGCACTCACCGTGAAGGTCGTCCATATGGGCATCAACTTCGACATATATGATGACCACACGCGGGCCGTATCGGCCCTCACCGCCGAGAGCCTTGATGAGCCGCTCGCATCCCTCGCCCTGAACGCCCGCGATCTCGATATCCTCCATGTCGCCTGCGACGGGCACAACGTCGCTCACACCTACGACCGCGGTTCTGCAATCCTCACCGTCACCTTTGATCCTCCAGTACCGCCGCGGACCCGGTTCACCCTCGATACCGAGACGATCTGCCGCCCAAGCAGCCATGTCCTCGAAGGGCTCTACTACGACGGGTCCTGCCCCGGAGGGCCGCCCGTCCAGATCACCCAGTGCCAGCAGTGGGGGTTCCAGCGCCTGGTCCCCTGCCTCGATGATATGACAGTGAAATGCACATACACGACGGCGATCATTGCAGACGATCGGTACACGGACATACTCTCAAACGGCGATCCTGCAGGACCGCGCCGCTCTATCGGGGGCGGCCGCTCCATACAGGAGTATAGTAACACAACGACACCGATGGCTCCCTACCTCTTCTTCCTCGGCGTGGGGTGTTACAACACCTTCCGGCGGGAGCTTGAGTACCCCGACGGCCGGACGTTCACCCTCGAGATCCTTGCAAAACCCGGCTCCGACCGGACGGTTGCAGAGCGCGCGCTCGACATACTTGCGGATGCGGTGATGTGGGTCCACATCTTCACCGGCCCTGAGCAGTACCGCGACCGGGAGACCCGACAGGAGATCTGGCGGCTTGTCCGGGTGCGCGATGCGGCAAAGCGATCCGGAGACCGTATAACCCTCGTCTCCACGAGAAAAACGCTCTCAAGGCTCGTTGCAACCATCACCCCGGGTTACGCTTACACGGGATCGGTCTACCGGGAGATCGCCATGCAGAACTCCGACTTCGGGGGCATGGAGAACGTCGGGAACACGACGATCGCCGCCAACCGGATCATGCCCTTCCCGGAGGCGACCGATCCGGCCTTCGAGTACATGGTCAGGGTGAAGGTCCACGAG
>CAYPRO010000077.1:0-1845 GCA_964413225.1 uncultured Methanoculleus sp.
GGATCTTCGCGTGGCTTGCCCGGATGGTCATCACGCCTAGCCACTTGACGCCGCTACTGTAGCCGCTGCCCTTGATGTGTAACCCGTCCAGGGTCACATACTCGCGGTCGACGTTGATCCGGCCGTCGCGGGTGAAGATGAGGTTCGTCACGTCGGGACCCTGCCCGGAGAGCGTTGTACCCTTTGCTGGAGCGATGATACCCGCACAGTAAAACGTACCCTCCGAGAGGACGACCTTGCCGCCCTCAGGCAGTGCGGCAAGTGCCGCCTGGATCTCGGCATGGTCGTCGACTCCATCACAGACATAGTCCGCCTGGGTCTTCGACAGTTCGGTGCTATCGCTTGCAGCCACGGTGAGCGTGGTCTCTGTTGCAGGCCCTGCCGCACTTACCGGAGAGAACGCCGGTATAAAGCAGCACACAAGGAGGAGTGCAACGAGTCTTGATATCTTTTGCCTGTCTGTCATGCCATTCAGCCTCTCTGTGAGGTAAAGTTACCGTTTTTTTATCACATTATAAATATTTTTTTCAAAAAATAAATTTCTTGAAAAGAGAGATCCGATCGTATGGTCCCACGAAAATCGATTTATACGGGAAATACTATTCGAGAAAAGAGATCTGATAATGCAAAAAGGTATTATATGGTTATCGAGATTAAAAACAAAACGCATTAATACTCGCGCCTCTCGCCACCGGCAGCCCAAAACGGCCATCCGGAGGACGCATCCATGCAGGGCGGATAAAGATTCTGGCCCGTGCGCCGGCATGACTTTGGGCTCCGGTTGTCATAGCCGGGTTAATTCCCCGGGGTACCGGCTAACCCGGGGCCATACGCTCGAGGGATATGAAAGATCGCCCGGGGATATGTGTGCTGTTTTGCTCACCACGGCCTGTCGGCCATCGCCCCGGCCAACGGCCCCCGTGGGCGCAATATGTATATAGGAGATCCTCGAAGAGAGTGCCCTATGCGAGTGGCATGCCTGACCTTCTGGTTCTACGACTACACCATCCAGATGGCAAACGAGCTCGCCCGGCACTCCGAGGTGTTGCTGCTCCTCCCGGATTACAGGACGGGCGAGTACCTGGAGAGCATCGATCCTGCGGTGAGGGTTCACATCTTTGATTACGCCCGGTATGCGGGGGGGATCGGCCCATCCTGCTACCCGACGATCCGGGATATCCTCAGCACGATCCATGACTTCAAGCCCGATATCGTTCATTTCCAGGTGAACAACCCCATGCTCTGCCCGCTCATACCGGTGCTTGGGAGGTATCCGCTGGTAGCGACGTTCCACGACATCGAACCACACCCCGGCGAGGACCGCTTCCTGGATATCGGTTCCCTGCTCTACCGACTCACCCTGTATATATCGCGGACCCTGACCGATCAGATCTTTGTTCATGGAGAAGGCCTCAAGGAAATCCTGGTAGAGAAGTACCGCATCCCCGAAGTGAGGGTGCATGTCATCCCGATCGGCGAGCACGAGGTGGCGCCATTCATGAAGTTCAGAGAGGAGGGGCGGGAGCCCGATGGCCCCCGGGTCCTCTTTTTTGGCCGCATTCATCGCTACAAAGGGCTCGACTGCCTGATCCAGGCAGAACCGCTCATCACCCGGGCGATCCCGGATGCCCGGATCGTCATCGCCGGCACAGGCGAAGACTTCATGAAATACGAGGGCATGATGGTGAACCGGGAGGCATTCGAGGTCTACAACTACAGGATACCATATGAGGATGGTGCCCGGCTCTTCCAGCAGGCGAACGTCGTGGTGCTCCCGTACATCGAAGCCTCCCAGAGCGGCGTCATACCGACCGCATACGGGTTCAAAAGGCCGGTGGTGGTCAC